>JAGMCR010000002.1 GCA_023129115.1 Candidatus Iainarchaeum sp.
CCGAGCTAGCAGTGGGCTTTTATAGTCAAAGTTGGAACAGAATCATTTCAAAGTTGAAAAAATGTTGAGACCAACAATACGAACATATGATTCTTTGTTCCTTTGGCCATCCGATCAATATGAGCGAATCAAAGACAAAAATAACTTAACACCACAAGAAAAAACAGTGAAATTCCTGCTCAAGGTTTTTGCGGTGACTGGGAAAGTCACTGGTATGCAAATCTTTTTCCGTGTCTTGCATTATTATCTCAAACAAATAGAGATGGGATTGCTGGGCAATCCAAACAATATTGGCGGTGGAGTGTATATTCGTGCAAAAGTACTCAAAAAACACAATTAATGGGATTAGTCCAACTGCACCTCTATGTTAAATTCATAATCCTTGGATGGCAGAACCCCTGAGCAGCAAATCGGGATTTGGCATCGAAATATGGGTGAGTATTTAAATATGCTCATTACTTAATTTTTTAATAGTTTTTGCCGGGTTAGGATGGATTGATGACCATATGCTTAAGCGCCTATTCATTGTGTTGCTTCTTTTTTCAGGGGTTTTTGCAGCCACGCTTGGCCTATCACCTGTGCTGAAGACAACCATGTCGCAGGATCTGGAACTTGAGAATAACGGTGACATCACGGGCTCTGTTGGAGTGGGCTACTTGCCAGTACCCGCTTTTTTTGCTGTGGATAGAATTTCCACGGAAAAAGATGATTATGTTTCTTTTGTTTTGGCTTGTAAGAACGAAGGGAATGCAAGTGGTGATGGGGCATGCAGTATAACTGTTCAAACCGATACAAAATCTTTGTTTAATGGGTGTTCAACAACTGACAACTGGGGTGGAGGAATTAATTCTCCGGGCGGAGTAACTGTTTGTACTGGCGCAGTAACAGTTGAGGGTTCCCCCCTTTCTTTCATAACCCATGCTTCTTCAAATAAAATGTATTTTAAAATCCCGACGAACAAGAAAGAATATGGAGTCGTGACTGTCTTCAACCTGCCGGACCTTGAGGCGGTCGCGAACCTATCAGAAGTGCCGTATTACCACCCCGTTGTTTCGGGCGCTTTGCCGGTGAAGGATTATGGCGGCTATGATTGGGTGTTGACGGGGCTGAAGGGCGTGGAGGACGCCTTCGGCAACAACGCCTCGAAGTACGCGGTGAACTCGAAGGCGTTCCTGCCCGGCGAGGGCGTGCTCGTGTTCAGCAACATTTCCAGTTCGTCCGTGTTCCTCTACGACGAGGACGGCGAGCTGCTTCAATCAAATTCCCTTTTGAACCCTGGGTTCGAGGGGGCTCTTGGCCACTGGACAAAGGGCGACGGCGACTGGGTGGTCTCTTCGGACGGCGCAATCGGGAGCCACAGCCTCCTGCTCGCGAGCACGGGCAAGACAACGAAGGCTAGCGTGTACCAGGACTTTGACGTGCTCCCAAACACAACGTATAACGTGTCGGGGTGGATGAAGACGAACATCCTTGAGACAAGCGGTGACGGCGCCAATATTTATTTCAGAACTGTGAACGGAAGCGGCGAGAAGGTGGGGAACTGCGCTGTTGGAAACATCAAGGGCACGAACGCGTGGGCATTTTATTCCAAGGCCGTGGACAGTGGTGACGCGTATGACGCGCGCCTGACGCTGCGGTCTCACAAAGCCTCCGGCGACGCGTTTTTTGATGGGCTGCTGGTGAGAGAGTCAACCACCAACATGCAGTCTGGGAGCGTGCTGTGGCTCAGTGGTGACAGCGGCACGACTTATTCCATTAAGGCAGCGAATTCTTCCGCCAATGGCTCTGTCCAAATCACTGTCGAGAAAATCCCGGTGTTCACGTGCTTTGGCGGGGAGGCGGACACGAAAGACATAATCGTTGGCAGAGGAATCTTTGCCGAGAGCAGGTTCAAGGTTTCTTCGAAGGCGGTGGGCCGCCCGCAAGCAGTAGTGCTTGCCCCTGAAACGGGCTTCCCGGGCGACGTTGTTGCCGGGAGCTGTGCCTCGAGCACTGGCACGGAGTGTTGGGGCACCGTGGTGCTCGCCCCGGGGGGCAAAGTGTCGGGGAAGTTTTCGTGGGAGGAGAATGGAGTCAGCTATAACATCGCCGGGGTGTCCCAAAACTTTTCGGCACAGTCAACTCCCTCTATGCAAAAACTGGTCAAGCGCATCGTGCTCACGAACGACAATTCGGCGCGGAATTTGACCGGGATAAGGGGCTACGTGCGCGTGGACGGCACGTGTGTTAATTCTGACGAGACGCACAAAATTGACTGGGTGAAGGGGTGGTCGCTTGGGCCCGGCACGTGCTACTATGAAGTGGGCGAGCTGGCTGCCGGGGAGTCCATAGAACTTGAGATAGGGTTTTACGGCGACTTTATTGACATGTCTTTGGGGGCCATTGAGCAGGACCCTGACAGGCAGTCCACGCTTGACACGCAGTTCTTCAGGCGCCTCGTGGGCCTGGACTTTTTGGAGATACCTGTCTTTCACCTGGACGCCATTGACTGGGAGCTCTCCACCGAGCTGTGCGAGGGAATGCCTGGCAATTGTTTTGGAGGGGACCTCCGCATTGTTTCTGACGCACCGCCTGAATTACTTGTTGGTTTGTCGTTCGACGAGAGCCAGCCCAAAGACTTTTCAAGTTACCACTCAAGCTGTGCCCTTAAGCCGAATGCTTCTGATGGGCCCAAGCAGGTTAACGGCAAGTTTGGGAAAGCGCTTGAGTTTAGCGGAAACAGCTATGTGGAGATAGAGAACAAGCATGCCCTCAATACAAGCAAGCCATTTTCACTCGCTTTTTGGGTGAAGTACGATGGCGTTATCGATGACAAGGAGGATACTTATGAAAACATTTTTGGTGCAGGAGAGGTCTATAAGCATGGGTTCAGGGTAGGGCTGAGGCAGAAGTCCTGCTCGCACGGCTTGCGGTTCAGGGTGAACAGTGGGACAGAAGGGTCTGCCTTCTGTGCATCGCCGGCGATTGACGACGGCGAGTGGCATCACGTGGCCCTTGTGAGCAACGGCACAGCAGTAATCGCGTACCACAACGGTGAAGTGTATGACACCCTCCCAAACCCCGACTTTAATGTTGACGAAATCACCGCTGACTTTTGGGTGGGTGGCTCTGAGGGGTTCAATGGGGCAATTGACGAGGTGCGGCTTTATAGCAAGGAGTTGCCCCCCACAGAGGTCCAAAGCCTGTTTTTGGGGGTGAATGAGTCAAAGGCGCTGGCGGTTTATTCCAACACATCTGAATTGGAGTACACGGTTGGCGTGCCCCGGAAAAAAGAGTGGGTGGACGGCTCCCAGCGTTGGGCTATCGAGGTTTCCGTCAACAACAGTTTTGATATTGACCTGCATGGCGTCAGCGGCGCGGTGCCGGTTGACGGGGAGGTGGTTGCAGGCAGCCTGGAAGGCCCGGGCCTCGCCAACATCACATACAATGGCTCTGCAATCGCGTTTGTTGTCCCATCCCTCGAAAAAAAGAGTTTAGCCACTTTTAGCGTGGAGTATTCCACAGCAGTAGAGCCGGAGGCCCAAACCGAAATAGAAATTGATTTGCCTGCCACGGACACTAGTCCAACCAGCTTGACCGGGCTTCTTGGCTTCTTGGGCCTAGGCGATTCTGGCTTCACCGACAGTATGCTCCTCAGTTTTGAGTTTGAGGAAGGCGCTGGGAACATCACTCATAACGCTGGAGGGGGGGACAACGGCGAAATCCATGGAGCCCCGCGCTGGACTGTGGGCCACGATGGGTTGGCACTCCAGTTCGACGGCGTGGACGACTACGTGAGGGTGCCGGTGGAGGGCGTCACATGGACAGACCACTTCACAATAAGCATATGGGTGTACCCCACGGCCACGTCCGGGGAAGACGAGTACTTGTTCGCGAATGCCAACCTCAACAAGAGTGATGGGTTCCATTTATCCAGGCGGGGGGGGCAGGCAGTGTTTTGGGTTGGCGGCAGCGAGCCAGTCCGGCTTAGTGGTGGAAGCCTCCCGGAGAATAAATGGCACTATGTAGCGGCGGTCGTAAGGGACGGCGAAGCCCTGTTGCATGTTGATGGGGAAATGGTGGACTCCAGCCCGGTTTCAGGGCTCCATAATTCGGGAAGGGACTACATCATCGGGCAGAACACGTGGAGTCCGGGCAGTGGGAGCCGCGCCTTCACGGGAAAGCTTGACGATTTGCGGGTTTACGGAAACGGGTTTTCAGAGCAGGAGGTAAAGGCAATGCGCGCTGGCATGGGTGCACAATGGTCTTTCTTTTATGTCGCCCAGCTGGAGCATTTTCTGCTGGCGTTGGTGGTTCTTGCCGCGATTTTTATTTCGTACATCGAGTTTAAGGTGAAGGGACAGCCCAAGAGGTGGTGGGAAGATTAAAGAATTAAAAAATGCACTCAAGGGATACAGGCAGGTGTTGTATCTAACTGCAAGGAATCTTTCAATACTTTTTGTTTTGTTTTTGTTTTTAGAGTTAGGTGGGTACTTATCTGTACCATTTTTTAATATGACTCAATTTTTCTTCATTGTTTATGTAATAGATTTAATTGCAGTTATCTCATTTCTAAAATTTGATGGAGGGATTAAACCAGCAACCAAAGTTACAAAACCAACACTTCTTGGCGGACTTCTTCTAATAGGGGTATTCTCACTTTTCCAGCCAATGCCTCAAACTTCTTTGCTTATGTTGATGGGGTTGCTTGTGATTCTTAGTATCCTCCATCTTTTTGAGAAACAAGATGTTACAGCTGACTTGGCTTCTACAACTAAAAAAGTAGTTGGCAATCAATGTATACTCAGTCACGTTCGCATGATGTTGAAAAACATTTCTCTTTTTCGATGGGCCTCAATGAGCTTATTTCTGAATGCCTTGTTCATCTTTTTGGTGAAAAAAGGGGACCTGGTTTTTGGTTCACTGGGATTGGAAGCTATTTGGGATGTATTGAAAACAATAGACAGCTTTAATGTTCTCGGTTTTTTCTTTTTTATATGGATGCTCACGTTCGTTTTATTGTCACTCTATCTATTCAAGCGATTTCTTTTTTCTAACGGTAAAAATATTTTCGGTATGCTAAAAAAGGAATTATTGAATCTGGGCCACACCCCAATTATTCTGATTAGCCTTTTCGCAGTCGCGTTTTTTATCAGGATGAAATCAATCTATTTCAATTCCAACCTTCCTGACTCGTTTATAATGCCGCTAGTCGGAGCGAACATGGCAACAAATGGCATATTCACGTTTGTGTTGGATTGGCTTCCTTCTCTTGGGATAAATTATCATCTTCCTTCTGGGGCCGTTTATTTCAAAGGCGTGCCTTTCATGGTTTCTCAAGCATTGTCTTTCAATCTGTTAGGGTTTACAGATATAGCGGCAAGGTTCCCCTCGATTATATTCGGGTCTTTATCTGTTGTCCTAATCTATCTCATTGGCAAACGGGTGTATAACAGAGAAGCCGGCTTGGCTGCTGCCATTCTGTTGGCGTTTTCAGGATGGGCTGTTTACATGTCAACGTACATACGTTTTTATTCGATGCACACAATGTTCTTTCTCCTGTCAATATTTCTTTATTTGAAATATCGGGAGACTAGGGCAGACGGCTGGTTTTTTTCGTTGTGTGTGATTTTGTCTGTATGGAATTTTGTTAATCCCCAAGTTTTCGTAATGTTTGTGGTGTTATTGTTTTTGATGTTCTTGGACATCATACTGCTCAATGAAAAAGCCAAAAACAAACTCATAAGAGTATTCAGCACCAGTTTAATCCTGTTTGTACCCCTATTTCTTGTTTGGAACCCATTGCCACAAACGCGTACCGGATTTATCCAGTTTGCAGCATATCACTTCGGATTTGAGAGCTGGGTATTTGTGTTGTCCCTAGTGCTTCTTGGTTCCGTGTATACAATTAAAAAATGGCGGGGTCTACGCGTAAATATCTTATTCTATTTGCCTTTTTTGGCTTTGCCGTACTTGATATTCGTGGAGAACATAAACCGAGATTATTTAATCCCACAATATACCACTGCATTTTTCCCATTGTTCCTGCTTTTCTTTTCAATCCCAATTGCTTGGCTGGCAGTGTCCGCATGCAAGCGTTTGACGAAAAGAAAACCAAATCAATTGTTGCGTTACGTGTCTGTTATCCTGGCAGTTATTGCGGTATCCATGCTATTTAGCAATTTTATATCCCCACTTGATGAGTACACACAGGAAAGCATACGGCCAGATTTGTATGATTACAAAACCGGGGGGTTTTATGGATATTCTGTACTCAAATTCAGATTTGGTTATGACACGGTTGTGGGGCCTGACTTAACCGCACTTCCCAAAAATGCAAGTATTGCTATGGTAAACCCATTTTCCCAGTCACTGTGCTGGTATGCTAAGATTAACGAAGAAACAATGGATGAACGGCTGGCACCAATTAGCTTTGAAATGAAGGGATATGATAAGTGGTTCCGCTCTTATGTTAAAGAAGATGTCCGACTAGCACATTACTGTGATATCAATGTCATAACCACTATACCAGATCTTGATGAAGTGATTGACAGTTATGAATTTGGATATATCCTGGTTTCTGATTTTGGCCTTTATCGGCTCGATAACGAAGCTTTTTTTGGATATGTGGAAAATGAACCGAGATTAACCAAGCGCCTTGATGAAAACGATGTCCATGTTTATTCATGGGGGGTTGTGGCGGCTAATTCTGCGCCTAACAACCTATAGCATATATTGATTAAAATCTTACTAACTACTAGGGGTCATGATGGCAAACAAGAATATGAAGGACATTGTGCGGGGCTCAAGTTTGTTCTTCTTGAATAGTGCTGTCTTAATGATTTTTGGCATTATATACAAAGTTGTTGTTGCACGTTACCTTGGGCCGTCGGATTTTGGGCTTTTCTCACTTGGTTTTATGGCTGTGGGCATAGCGAGCGTTCTCTCGCTCGTAGGCCTGCAATCCGCCCTCAAGCGCTACATACCGCATTACACCGCCAAAGGAGATGAAAGCAGGCTGAAGGGGATAGTTGTGTTCTCATTCATGATTGCGTTGGGGCTCAGCCTTCTCATTGCAGCCGTCTTGTTCCTCTTTTCAGACTATATTGCGATTAATGTGTTTGGCAGCGAAGCCTTTCCCCCTATTCTTCGGATATTTTCTCTTGGCATACCCTTGACCGTGTTGTTGAGGCTATTAGCAGAAGCATTCCTCGGATTTAAAAAAGTGGAGTTCAATGTCCTCACCGAGTTGTTCTCTAAGGGCGTAGGCAAGCTAATCCTTGCCCTTGCAGTGGTTTTTGCAGGGGGCTCAATTGTTGGGCTTAGCTATGCGTACATCCTCGCTTTGTTGTTGGGTGCAGCCCTTGGCCTCCTTATCCTTGAATTCAAGGTTTTTCCTGTCTTACGATCAAAAGCCCACTTCCAAATCGATAAACACCGTATACTCTCGTTTTCCCTCCCTCTCTTTCTGGCTTCGGCAGTGGGCTTGATTTTAGGGTGGAGCGATACGTTCATGATAGGGGTTATGCTGGAAGAAAGTGCTGTTGGGCTATACAATGCGGCTTACCCGCTAGGCATGATGCTTTCAGTGTTTGTACCTGCCCTCGCCTCCGTTTTTATGCCAGTGGCTTCTGAGCTGTACGCCAAACAAAAACTAAAAGAAATAGCTAAGATCTTTGACACTACGAAGAGGTGGTTAGCCGCGTTGGTTTTCCCCGTGTTTGTTTTCGTCCTTTTTTTCTCAGAAAACCTAATGCGGGTTGTCTTTGGTGAAGCCTATGCCGCGGCGTGGCCAGTATTGATAGCCCTTTCTTTTGGGGGCTTGGTCTTATCGGTTGTTGGATTGACATGCCAATTGTTGATGGTATTCGAGGAGACAAAAAAGATAGTTCTGGTTGGTGCGGCAGGCGCTTCGATAAACTTGGTGCTAAACTTCATACTCATCCCAATGTTAGGCATACTAGGCGCGGGAATTGCTTCTGCCTTTTCGCTGTGCTTCATCAATATAGGGATGCTGGTACTGGGAAGAAAGCTTATAGAAATAAGGTTCAACCCGCGGGATTACGCGAAGCTGGTGGGCGCCTCGGCTTTGGCGGTCGTCCCCCCGTTTTTGCTGTCCTTTTTCATAGCCTCCTCCTTGTTCACCCTAATCTTATTCGGCGTGCTTTATCTCGGGCTTTACTTGCTTTTCATTTTTCTTTTCAGGGTTCCGAACAAAGACGACTTAGTGATAGCCGAAATTATTGAGAATAAAGCAAACATCAACTTAAGCCGTGTGAAGCAGCTCATCCCTGATGGCTCGGGCTAAGCCACTTTTTTAGCAGTTACCACCAACCCCCCCGTCTTCTTTCTGGTAAAAGCGAAGCAATCCAACAGCCGATCAATGTGGACCATAACACCAAGCGCCAGCCACCCCACCCCCAGTTTCTCAGCGGCTTTAAGGAAAAGGCTCCGCTTGGGCATGAAAAAAGTGCCGTGGAAGCCAGTTATTTTGAAGCCCCCCGCTTTTAGAACGTTCTTTAATCCCCCCAAGCCATGCTCTGCCCTACTGTACCCATAAAGGTTTTCTTTTGGCCCCCTTTTGAAGAACCAGTCCTTGTTGTGGACAGTGAACACAAGTTGCCCCCCTCACCCCAGACACGATTAATTTCTTGTAGGTAAGGTGGAAGGCTATTCACGTACTCGAAAATACCTACAGCCAGCACGAGATCGAACCGCCCGCCCTTAAAACGCATGTTAGAGGCGTCCATCGTGTAAAATGAAATGTTGCTTTTTTTCCATGCCCCTTAGCTTCGAGTTCGCGACAGCAATCATTTCTTCAGATATGTCAATCCCGACACCGTTTTCTATTCGGTTCGCTATAGAAAAAAGAAATCTTCCCGTACCTGTGCCTATGTCAAGGACGACTTTGTTCCTAAACTCAGCTGACTTAAGGACACAGTTGCCTTCAACCGCCGCGAAGTAATCTCCAATCAGGCCAGCTCCAGCTCAGTATTTTTCAGGCCCGGTTGCTTTGAAACACCTGCCTGATGCACGTCGCCAGTTAGGCATATCACCCTTGTGCCCCCCAGTTTTTTTGAACCAGTAACTGACTCCAACATCGGAGTTCTTGAGTGATGCCTCTCCAAGATATTTGAAACCCATTTTTTTGCTCCACAGGCGAAGCGATTTTTCACTGAACAAACAAGTGTGGAAAGGGATTCTGAAAAAATGATGGTTGTGTCCATATTTAAAAGTTGTTGGAAAGCTGTGAGCCATTAACCCATTCTTTTTCAGTGACTTGTTGAAGAACTGCCACGCCTGGCGTATGCCCTGTATGTGCTCAATTGCATCTACAGACGATATGCCATCAAATTTTTCCGTAAATGGCTCTCTTGGATTGTAACGAAAAAATATTTTGTCATCATACGGATAACCCTCCCGTATTTCACAAGCGTATGCTTCCGTACCCTCTTTCCTTAGTTCGTAAGCCACAGAAAAATTGTTTCCACAGGAAAAGTCCAGATAAGCCCCCCCACGCCCAAGCTTTTCAATGAGCTCGTATTGAAGCCTTTTTTCCGATTCTTTTCTTGGTGTGGCCTCTGTGTTTTGCCCGTAACAGTAGGTGTAGATCTTACCCATTTGTAGAATATCTTCAGGAAAGATTTTTGAATAAACGTGCCCGCAGTTCTCGCACAAATACTTATCGTGTGCAGGCAATCTCTTGAGTGGTGTCTTGAACGGGGGGTAATGCAATACTCTGGCTTCAACTGATTCACAAACCGGGCAGGCCATCAAAACTTTCTTCAGTACAAGAGAGTTGTACCTGCCTAGGCCAACGATGTCCCTGTAGAGCGCCTTGGCACTATTTTTAACCTTCATTCCATCACTTATATGTTTTTGTAGAAACGATATAGTCTCTTCCCAATCGCCTCTTTACTGAAGTTTTCCCTGACGTACTTATAAGAATATTTTCCAAGCCTTTGCCGTAATGCTTTGTTTTCGTAGAGCTGTTCAATTGCTTCCTTAATCTCTTTTTCCGACCTATCATTTATCACAAGGCTGGTTAGATTTTTTTCCGCGACGTACGGCAAACCACCAACATTAGTCACTATTGTTGGAACACCACATGCCATCGCTTCAAGCAGGGTCATGCCAAACTGTTCTTCGTTATTTGCTATTGCTAGGCTAGGCAAAACAACCACATCACTTAGGTTATATAAATATTGTATTTGGGTATTTGGGACGCTTTCTACATGATAAATTTTTTGGTTGGCTTTTATGTGCTTTCTGTAATACGCTTCATCCAAATGGTTATCTCCAACAACTATCAGCCGCATATCCCCATATTTTTTTTCCAAATCTTCGAATGCAGCAACAAGGTACAAAACCCCTTTCGGTTCCTTCAGCCGATGAACAAAAAGAATGTTAAATGTACTGTTTAATTCTTTTGGCAAGCCAACGTTCGCGCTGTTTTTTGGGCCTTTATCAAAATATTTAAAATCAAGGGCGTTTGGGATAACCGTTATTTTGTCAGGGTTCACTCCCTCATGGATAAGCGCCCGTTTCCCAAGTGTGGTTGTGGTTGTTATCGCGCATGCAGTGTCATTAACAAACTTTTTGGCATGCCACGTGAAAAAGTTTCTTTGTTTTAGTGGGTAAGGGATATTTTGGCCAGCTGAGAAAACAAACTTCTTTCCCTTGAGCCGTGCCCACAATGCGGCCTGAAGCGAAAAGAAATTAGAGTTTTCACTTGTGTGAACTACCTCAAATTCATTTACTATCTTTCCAATGCCCAATAGCACTGACTTCGGAAGCCTGAAAAACTCTAATCCTTTCCAAAGGACATATTTCTGATTGAATAAGTCAAGCTTGCCGTCAAGCCAATGAAGTTGCTTCACTGGCATTTTGAGAATAGACGTGTCAAATCTTGCTGGGTTGCTTTCGAAAGCAGTTATATCAATATCTTTGCAATTGGCGTTAACCCATTCCCAGGGGATTACCCCATTCGGCCTTAGGTGGGGCCCACGTATCAATGCAATTTTTATTTTTCATCACCAGTTATGCTATTTAATTAGTCTATACATATATCTAGCCAAAGATTCAAAAATAACGTAATAAACTGTTTTCGGTTTCCCATTTGTAACTTCATCCAATTTGTTCATGTCATATGGTTCCTCAAAAAACTTTTTGTAGTATTTGTCCTTAGGATTAATTATATAATCTATTTTTTCATTCCAAAAAAACTTTACTAGGAATATGCCGCTATATTGGATATGAAACATCCTTAAGAAAATGTTGTCCAATAAACTTCCTTTTTCGAAAATAGTCCCAAATACCGGTTTTGAAACTAAAGATTTATCATAAAATACCAACTTATTATTTATATTCAGAATAACCCACCGGTGATGTTTTCTAGTCGGCCGTAAAAGTTCCCCAAAAAGCGATGGGCATTCTATATACCCCCTTTTTCCAACGCGCATAATTTCTTCTAAGGCATTTTTAGGGTTTTCAACGTGCTCCAGTACTTGAGATGCAATAACGTAATCAAATTCTTTGTCCTTGAAAGGCAATTTTTTGCATACATCGGCCTGATAAAAAGCGCGACCATTAGTGCGTAACGGGCGGTCCCCTCTTTCTTCATTGTAATCAGTGTATTTATCACAAAGAACATCAGAACGTGGATTCGGGGAATTTCCCGACCCGATATCAAGGACTGCATCTCTAGGCGATATCTTTAGTATATGCTCATAAACTTTTCTCTGCATACTTTGTTTAATTTTGTTAATCATATTTTTTCTCCAATCTAATAAATCTTTTTTTGGGCTAATGAACCAAGTAAATCCTGTATTTCAATAAAATGTTTTTCTGGAGAAGACCTTTTAGCGCGGGACAAGCATTCTTCCGCCATTTTTTTCTGGAGATTATTATCTCTCAGAATTATTTTAATCTTTTCGGTTAAATCGGCATAACTTTTTGGATTAACCAAAAACCCAGTCTCCCCATCTTGAACCAGCTCTGCTTGGCCCCCAATGTTAGTTGTTATAACCGGAGTACCCTGGCTCATGGCTTCTCTTATTGTAAGGGGGGAATTTTCCTCAATGATGCTTGGTAGCACGAATGCATACGCGTTGTAATACTCTTCCTTAACTCTCTCGGTTGGCAAATTCCCCATTAAGGAAACCTTGCCACCCATATTTTTTGACTTAACCAGTTTGACAAGTGAGTCCATGTTTTTACCTTCCCCGACAATCTCAAGCCTTGCTCCATTTATCTGTTCAAATGCTTTTATTAAATATTCCACCCCCTTGTTTTTTGTTAGTCTACCAACAAATAATATTGTTTTCTCGCCTTGGGTTACGCGAGGCTTTTCAGCCGCCGGAAAAAATGAGGGGTTTCTGATAAGCCGTATTCTGTTTTTTGTTATGCCCAATTGCTGTTTTAGCCATTTTTCAGTTGTTTCCGATGGGGCAAGGAATACATCAACGCATCTCTTAATTATGAACCGATGCAGTAGCGTACGCGGAACAAGAGCCACCCAGCATAGTTTTTTTAGCGTTATTTTCGGCCAGTCGTATATTGATAAGTTTGCCATTTTGAGGCAGATGGGGATATCTCTTTTATGAATCATTGAAAAGACTTGAGAAGATATGTTACTTCCGACTGCATGGGCAAAAACCACGTCTGGGGCAAAACCGTCAAGTATCTCATTAATTTCTTTGTTGTGCTTTCTGCTATACACACTCGAAAAAAAATTAAGAAGCCACCCCTTTTCTTTTCCACCGAAGTAAACAACTTCATAGCCCTGTTCTTCAAGCATATTCTTTAGTTTATGGTCATATACTTGAGCACCACCTTTCTCATAATCATAGTCATTGATAATCAAGATTTTCATTTGATTGCTCACATCACACTTTCATATACTTCAATCAGTTTCTTGGTTTCTGCGAAATAATTATAATTTCTTTTGATTATAGTCCTTAACCCCTTTCCCATTTTCTTCCGCGCCCCCACATCATTTTTCAACTCTTCAATACAAGTAATCATTTCTTGCGGCGTTTCTGCCATAAGCAACGCATTTTTCTCATCAAAACCTTTGGCACCGCTTCTTGTTGAAATAATGGGGGTTCCGCAAGCAGCAGCCTCCAGCAGCTTGTTCCTTGAGCCCCCGCCACGGTGGTATCGCCCGTACGGCAGTAGCAAGGCACCGATTGATGCCATGTAATCTTTGTATTCCTTATCGCCGAGCCTGCCCAAGACTTTGACGTTGTCCATGCCGTTGAACAAGGCCTTGTCTGCCGAAGAAATCGAGCCCACCAGTGAAAAGTTTGCGCTTGTGCGATTGGCTATCGAACGGAGCGCGTTCATAGCCTCACAGTTTATGTGCGCGAACGGCCCGACGACCCCTACCTCGAACTCGGCTTCGTAACGGTTCCGTGGGAACGCCGCGGGGTCAAGCATGTTGTTGACTACCTCAATCTTTTCTTGGGGAACATCGTGTTCCTTCACCATTTCTCGCTTTATGTTCGCGGATGCCACCACAATTTTTTCTGCGCGGGCAATCCCTTTTCTCTCGATGCGCTTGACGAATGGTGCAATCACATACTGGTGCGCGAGCGAACCTGCGTGCAGGTCCCTGAGCACCGAAGACTTCAGCGAGTGATAATCAAGGATTAGTTTGCCCTTGAAGCCATTAGCCACCGCAAGCACGCTGTAATAATTCTGTGCGTGCACAGCAGTTACTTCCGGCGCAAACTTTTCTTTCAGTACTAATGGCATGTCAAAAAGAAAAGGCACGCCATCGGGCCTGAGATTTCGTGGGATCAATGAGAGCGGGCCTTTTCGCATTTCTGTTTGCTCGAAACCAAGGCCGGGATTGGTTTTGGTGCAGTGTACGGTAAAATCGTCAAAGCCGTTTGCTAGGAGACCTTCTGCTTCCATGACCGGCCTGAGCGTGTTGCCATAGACACGGTTCATGTCGTACGGGGCCACGATACTTATCACAGGTTTTCCACCTCCAGCCAGGGGACTTCTATCAAGCTGGGGGTGTACATCGCCGGGACGTGGCCGTAGATGCCGTTCTCGCCGAAAGACTCGCCGTGGTCAGATGTGACCACGGTTTTCCCACCAAGCTTTTTCACGAGTTTTTCAGCGTACTTCAGGACTTCAACCAAATTGGCTGCGTATGCGTCCCTTAGGACATCGAGCGTGATTGTATCGCCAAGCATAGTGCCCCAGTCGGGCGAGTACAATACACGGATTTGTTCTTTTGTCAGTTTGATGCGCGGGTTTCCAATGAAAGGCATGTGCGGCTGCATGTAATGCACAATCATTCTCTTGCCGGGATAGCTTTCCGCGAGCCGCAGGCTGGCTTTGTTCACTTGCTTTGGAAGGACGGTCGCATTTTTTTCGTCCCACGCGTCGTACCACACGTTCTCGAGGTGCAAAAACGGGCTTGCCTCCCCGGTCCACTGCTCCAGCTTTGGCGCAGAGACCTGGGGATTGGCCGAGACATAAACGACGTCGCTGCAGTTGCGGTTGAAGTTTTCCTTCAGCCACTCCACTGTATGGGTCCCGGCAGAAAATCTTTTTTCGAGTTTTCCGGGGATGGTGTTGTAGCTTTTGAAGTAATCGTACCTGCATGCGTCCAGGACTATGAGGTAGTCCCAGTCCTCGTCCAGAACATGCAGTTGTTTTACCGCGTACTTGTTCTTCCAGAATAGCGCCCTCAAAAAAAGCGTTTTGGGCGTTTCTTCCCGCCTCTCCATGCGCCGCTTGAACTGCTTCGTTTCCTTAATCATTTCTCTCCCCCGTAATACCTTAGGTACTCTGCGGCAGTGTTTTCCCACGACATTGACTTGGCAATCTTTCTGGACTTTTTCCCGTGCCTCTCGAGTAGTTTTGGGCTTTTGGCATATTTCTTGATTGCGCCTGCCAGCGCCGCCGGGTCCCTCATCGGCACCACAAAGCCATTGCCGTTGACAAGCTCTTTGGTGCCGCCCGTGTCCGTCACTATGACCGGCAGCCCCGACGCCATTGCCTCGAGCACGGAGTTGCTCATGCCCTCGCCAAGCGACGGCAGCACAAAAACATCAGCCTTTTCGTAAAACTTATGTATTCTTTCGTGTGGAACCGCGCCCACAAACTCAACGCAGCCAGCGGCGCCGAGCCACGACGCCAGCCCCCCCAATTCCTTCTCCATGTTGCCGTCTCCAACAATACACAGCCCCACGCGGTCCAATTTTGCAATCGCCTCAATCAAGTAATCAATTCCCTTGCGCCGGATGAGCCGCGACACGCACAGCACGCGCAGCTTTTTTCTTTTGGAGCGCACGGGCTTAAATTCCTTTGTGTCAACACCATTTGGGATTATCTTGATTTTTCCACCCCAGCTCCTCGACGCCAACTCCTTTAGGCCCACGGAATTGGCCACCACTGCCCTCGCGTGCCCCCACGCGTTGACTATCAATGGCCTCAGGAAAACGTACTGCAGCGCGAACCGCTCGTTGTAGCCAGGGACGTCACTCCCCCGCAGGCTGACTATGTATGGGACGCCCAGCAGCCGCGCCATCACGCCGCACGGGAACCCGAACCACGCGTGGACTAAATCGTACTCCTTTTCTTTCATTAATTTTTTCGAGAACCGGAACGCCTTCCACATGTACCGCAGGATTTCTGCCTGTGTCCAGAAGTGCACGCCTTTTTTCCCGACATCCAGGCGGTAGACAGTGATGCTGTCCGAGAACTTTTCCTCGCTGTAGCCGCCCGGGGAAGACGTGACCAAATCGATTTGGATTCCCTTCCCGGCAAGCCCCTTCAGCAAATAATAATTGGCATTGGCCGCGCCCCCGCCAAGCGGCGGGAATTCGTAGTTCAGCATCAATACCCTTCGCACTGGCCAGTCACCTCCCCGGGTAGTAGTCGCTTATCTGCTTCTTTATCCCGTCTTCCAGCGAAACAGTCGGCGCAAGGTACGGGTTTTCGCACAGCGTGTCCTGCACGTAATTCAGGAGCGGGTTCTCCACGTACTCCGCCGGCACGCTCTTGCCGAACCCCCTGTTGATTAGCCCGACCAGGTCATTGAACGAGTGCGCCACGCCCGTCCCCACCTCGTACACGAAAGCGCCTTCTTTTCCCTCGCCCATCGCGGCAATGCACGCCCGCACAACGTCGTCCACGTGCACGAAGTCCCTTGTCTGTGTGCCGTCGCCGTAAATAACCGGGCTCCTGCCGTGCGCAATCTCGTGCATTATCTGCGTCAGCATGTTCGCGTACTGCTTTTTGTGCGCCTCGTGCGGGCCGTACACGCTGAAGAACCGCAGCCCAACCGAACACACTTTTTTCTCGTTGTAGTACGCTTTCGCGAGCGCTTCGTAGCACTCCCTAAGGCAGCTGTAAAACGTGGTGGGCCCCTGGATAGAGCTCGTGCTCGCGTAGACGAGCCTGGCATTGTTCTTCGCCGCCAGCTCAAGGACGTGCACAAAGTCCGCAACAGTCTTTGCCAGCCGCTGTTCTGTGTCAACCTCGAGCATCGGCGCGGAGCTGTAGTTCCCAAAGTGGAATATTGCGTCGCACTCGCCGCCGAAAGTGCCGCTGTCGCCCTCGACCCGGGCAATGCCCTCGTCAAGGTTGCCCCACTCCCCAAGGAACAGGCTGTCCACAACCGTGACGTCGTGCTCCTTCGCGAGCGCGTTGGCGAGGTTGCTCCCGATGAAGCCGGCCCCGCCGGTAACAATTATTTTCATTTTATCACTTCTTCCACGTAATAAACCTTAAGCTTCCCTGTCGCAGAATACGTCTTGAGCACAACGTCCGCCAGCAGCCCCGAAATAAAGAACTGCACCCCGAGCACGAAGCTGAAGAACGACATCGTGGGCAGGAAGTGGCTCGAGAAGTCCATGGTGTGGAATATCTTCATGTAAATCGAGTAAGTGCCCGTGACGACCCCGAACAGAAGCAGCACGAGCCCAAGCCCACCAAACATGTGCAGCGGCCTGCTCGAGTACTTCTGCCAGAACCACACGTTGAGCATGTCGATGAACCCCTTCCAAATCCTCTTGTAGGAATACTTTGTCGTGCCGTTGCGCCTCGGCCGGTGGTTCACCGGAACTTCGGTGACGCGGAAGCCCCTCCACCGCAGCAGCGGCGGGATGTACCTGTGCATCTCGCCCGTCAGGTTGAGGTCCCTCAGGCACTCGGCCTTGTACGCCTTGAGCGTGCACCCGAAGTCGTGTACGTTGCTGCCGAGGAACGGCACGCGTATGGCTGACGCGATTCTCGAGAACAATTTTTTGCCGAAAGAGTCCTTCCTGTTTTTCCTCCAGCCGGAGACGCAGTCGAACCCGTCCAGCTTCTCGAGCAGCTTTGGAATGTCCCTGGGGTCGTTCTGCAGGTCCGCGTCAATCGCGACGACCACGCCGCCCCTCGCGTGGTCGAACCCCGCCTGCAACGCCGCGCTCTGGCCGAAGTTCTTCCTCAGCCTGACGCACTTCACGCGCCTGTCCTTTTTGTGCAGGGCCTTGATTGCCTCGAAGCTATTGTCTGTCGACCCGTCGTCAACAAAAATTATTTCAAGCAAACCCTTTCCCATTGCGGCCTTGAGCTCGCTGTACAGTGGCTTGATGTTCCCTTCCTCGTTAAGGACCGGCACGACGACCGAAACAGTCATTGCACTACCTCTTCTTTGTACCACTCGAAGAACTTGTGCATCCCGTCCCTAATATTGGTGGTGGGCTCCCAGCCCAAAACCCTCTTGGCCTTCGACACGTCCGCGCACGTCACGTCGACGTCGCCCGGCTGCATCGGCAATTCCTCGACAACCGCCTTTTTGCCCACTGTCTCCTCGACCACTGCGATGAAGTCGTCCAGCGCCACTGGCCTCGAGTTCCCGAGGTTGATTACCTCAAACCCCTTCAAGCCCATGGCCCTTATCACCCCATCAACAATGTCGCCGACATAGGTATAGTCCCTCTGCGACGAGCCGTCGCCGAACTTCTTTATCGCTTCCCCCCGGTAGACCCTGTCTGTGAAGATGTAGGGCGCCATGTCCGGCCTGCCCCGCGGGCCGTACACAGTGAAGAGCCGGAGGCACGCGATGTCCATGCCGTGCAAATGGTGGCAAGCGTGGCACAATCCCTCCCCCGCCTTCTTCGTCGCCGCGTACGGCGACACAGGCGTGTCCGTTGCCATGGACTCGGAGAACGGCGTGTCGCTGCAGTTCCCGTACACGGACGAGGACGACGCGAACACAAAGCTTTCCACGCCGTGCCTTCTCGCGAGCTCGAGCATGTTGAGAGTGCCGCCGACATTGACTTCCCCGTACAGCCGGGGGTTGGCGATTGACGGCCTCACGCCCGCGCGGGCGGCGAGGTGCACGACTTTTTCGACATTGTTTTCCGCGAACACTTTTTCCATGGCTGCATAGTCCCGCACGTCCGCCTCGCACAAAGTGAATGCATTGTTTTCCAGCGCGCCAGCAATGTTCCGCCTCTTCCTGCCAGGACTGTAATAATCATTGAAGTCGTCCACGCATATGACGTCCTCTCCCTGCATCAGGAGCCTGTCGCACAATACCGAGCCGATGAAGCCCGCTCCACCGGTTAAAACCATGCTCATTGAAACACCCTCGCTAGCCTTTAACTCCGCGCAGCAGCCTTTTATTCATTTCGCCGAGTGCCCCCCGCAGGGAGAGGTCTGGGCGGGGCGGCAAAAGGCCCACTGCTTTTAAACATAAAGATTCACTGCTTTTAAACATATGCGTCGTTGGTTATAACATCAATGCCCAGATATTTAAACATAGCTTTTTAATGTTTGACGTGGATATGTTCGATAGCTGTTATAATGAAGTGGTTAAATTACGCGAGGGATATCCTAATCTCCACACTGGGTGGCTTTATAGCAGCCATGTTTTCGGTGGTTTTGTTTTATCCCAATGGAACAGCAGCCTTACCCTCCTTAGGCAGTATCCTCAACGCAACCGGCGGCATTTATTTTTGGACATTTGTTGTTGTCGTCCTGTTAGGTATTATCTATTGGAAACAAAAATAATTACCATTGAACATGCCACGGAAGCGCTAGGGGCTTGGTTGAAGAAGAACAGGTGAGCCTCGGCAAGTCATAGACACAGCCTTTAAATATCCACCTGGCGAACTAATGTGTATGGTTAAAATCGCTCTCGCTGAACCGGAATTGTTTGTGGTACGGGCTTGTACATCAAAACCCACGTATCCCAATATGCTCCTGGTTTTTGCTATTAATCATTTTTATCCAGAAGAAAAAGAAGACGAATTCTCCAAAAAACTAATGGGCCTTTATCTTCACGGCTACGCCGAGGACTTCTTTTTAACCCAATTATCAGAGCTATACAACTTAAGATTCAAAGGAGATAGCGTTAAATTTGATTATTTAACCCTATATCCAACACACGAAAAAAATGGGGAGAACAAGAATCTGGAGAATCTCGCGAAAAACTTCTGCAAACTAGTCAACTTGGAGTATCGGCAAATCCTGCGAAGGAATAGGAATATTAAGAAGATGCACGAACTTCGTACCTTCAAAGAAAGACTGGAAAACATTCAGGGCTCGGTGGATATACTGGAAGATGTCAAGGGGAAAAATATTCTGCTACTAGATAATCTCACGATTACCGGGATATCCTTGATAGATATGGCCAACCTACTAATCCAAAAAGGCGCGAAAAACGTTGTGGGTGTGTGCTTGGGGGTGAGTGCCAAGAATAAGGAGACAGATTGGATAGATTTAAATAAAACGCTTAAGTATTCTAGAATCAAACAAATCTGCAGATCCCCTTATGTCTCTGAGGAGAAACGGAAGGCATGGAAAAAGAAGAGTACGCAAGTTTAATGGCCCTAAAAAAAATAAACGGCCTAGGGAACACACGGCTTATACAACTAGCTACAGAACTCGGGGGCTGGGAAAAAGTAATAAAAGTTGATTTCAAGCATCTCGAGAAATTTAGCTTCATCAAACAAAAAACCTTCGAAGAAATCAAAAGTATCTCTGAGAGTGATTTAGACAAAGCCAGAGCCGATTTTGATTACTGTTCCAATAATAACATAACAGTCATCTCATTTTTTGACGAACGATTTCCTCCTAAATTGAAAGGCATACCAAGCCCCCCGTCCGCAATATTTGCAAAAGGTAAATTGAGTAATCTAAATAAACCAGCCATATCGTTTGTAGGCTCACGGTCTTCAACAGAAAAAAGTAAAGAGTGGACTTTTAAGTTCGCTAAAGAATTGGCTGAAAAAGATTACGTTGTAGTGAGCGGTGCAGCGAGGGGTATTGATACTGCTGCACATGCTGGCGCTTTGTCTTCCAATGGACGCACCATCGCCGTGCTTGGTTGCGGTCTTGAAAACATTTATCCAAAAGAAAACGAGTCTTTGATTACAGAAATAATAGAAAATGGGCTGGTTGTTTCAGAATACCCACCCTCAGAAAATGTCACGCGGATTTCGTTACTTGAAAGAAATAGGATTACATCGGGTTTAGGAAATGCTCTTTTATTGGTCACAGCTCTTGATGGTGGTGGTTCAATGTCACAAGTCAAAAATGCTATTGCTCAAAGAAAACAAATTTTTGTGCCTCCTCCCGGACTTGGGTTAGAACCATCAGTCGGAGTCTTAAGACTAATAAGGGAGAATAAAGCTTCACAGATAAAAAATGTGGACGAACTACTCAATATTGCTAGTCATCAAACACTTTAAACATATGCGTCGTTGGTTATAACATCAATACCCAGATATTTAAACACCCTCCTCTGATTTATAGCTTTATTTCCCGGTTTTTCCCAGCAAGTTATTTATATAGCCTCTGCGTTTGGGTACATTGATTTTTCTTGAGAGGTGTTACTGGATGATTGCTTTCCGTGAACTGCTGAAACGGCATGTTAGCCCCATCCTTGTGGTCGCGTTCGTTTGCGGCCTCTTGCTGATGGCCGGCCCGGCCAAAGCCATAACCATCAACATAAGCGGCTTAAGCGCCAGTTACTCGTCCGGCGGCACCAAGACAATCACGGTCACTGTCACGTTCAACGAGGGCGACTTCGTGCCCTGGGACAAAAAAGTTTATTGGCAAGTAAAAAACAGCAACAACGTTGTAGTCAAAAGCGGCAGCAAATCGGCGTACGCCAGCAGTGGCACTGTAATGTTTGGCTATGGCACAGGCACCTACAACGACACCGACACTTCGCAGACGTTCACGCCCGCCAGCGGCGCGGGATGGGGCTACGGCAATGCCACAGAGGGCGTGATAAAGACGTTCTCGGTCCCAATAACCGTCCCCAACACCGCCGGCTCTTACACGCTTGTCATTCGCCTGAAAAAAGCTGACGGCACGACGTTCAAGACAAAGACACAGGGCTTCAGAGTCAGCGCGCCCAGCGGTGGCGGCTCTTCTGACTCCACACCCGCCGGAGTGGCTCCTCCGGCTGGCTACGAGGACACGTTCACCCCAACAACCGATACCACAGAAGGCTTCAATGACTTGATTGGCACGGACGAAGACATCCAGAGCGCGCTCGAGGACGCGGGCATCGACCTTTCTGACGCGAGTGAAGTCCAGGGAATCGCGGAGCTCTCCGCCGAAGTAGCGCGGCACAGCACTTTTTCCATGGAGGTCAGCCACACTGCCGGCGGCGGCTCCGCGCTCACGGTTACAGTCGAGTACACCGGCGGGGAAGAGCTCGAGGGCCACATAATCGTCATCGACATACCCAAGGCGTTTGCCTCGTCAGCGTCCAGCATTTCCGTGGACGCTGGTGGCGCGACAGTTGTCGTGACACAGTCCGACCCAGTCTTCACCATAATCTTCGACAAGACGCTCCCACAGTCCGAGAAAATAATCCGGTTCGTCACCGACAACTACGTGAACAGGCAGACTGTCAAGAACGCGCTGGTCGCGCCCACGGCGTTCGCGAAGGGCTATGCTGAAGCGCCCGCGCTGCTGCTCCCGACTCCGACTCCCACAGCAACTCCTGCGCCGGCTCCGACTCCTACCCCGACCCCCGCCCCGACCCCGGTTGCGACTCTGGTGCCGGAAGCCGCGGGCTTTGACATGGGGATTGTTTGGGTGGCTGTTGCTGTCCTGCTCGTGGTGATAATGGCCGCCGTCCTGGCGAAGCAGCCGTGGAAGAGAAAGCCGCATTGGAAGGAAGTGCTTGACAGGCCCACGCCCGCCACGCCGACTCCTCCGGCAACGCCTGTTCAGCCGAGTGGTGGCACGCCTGTTCAGCCGAGTGGTGGCACGCCTGTTCAGCCGAGTGGTGGCAACACGCAGGGGTATGCCCCCAACCAGGACACGCCCTAACCTTTTACCCTTGGCCGTACGCGTAGGTATAGACAGACCTTTTCTTCTTGATTAGCTGCCAGGCTATGACCGCAATCAGAACAAGCACCAGCACTCCAACGAACGCCAGTATCATGGCCATGCCCTCGCCTTCCATGCCTTGAATTACCGCGCATCCATTTAAATACCTAACACGTCTTTGTTAAGCGATGCTGGAATACCTGGTCTTTGGCGTGCTCCAGGGCATTTTCGAGTGGCTGCCCGTGAGCAGCGAAGGAATAATCACGCTCGCCGCGGCCTACATCGGCGCCGCGGACCCGCTCCAGCTCGCGCTTTGCCTACACCTGGGCACAGTCCTCGCCGTGCTCGTGTACTTCCGCAAGGAAATAGCGGGCCTGCCGCGCGACAAAAAGCTGTTGCGCTTCCTCGGCATAGCCACGGCGTGCTCCCTCCCGCTCGGCCTCGCCCTGTACCTGCTTATCAAGCAAATCCCGTTCGGCTCGCCCGTGCTCTACCTCGTGGTGGGCCTTGGGCTTATCGCCACGGGCTTCTTCGTGCGCAAGAAAAAAGGCGGCCTCAAGACAGTGGAGAAGGCAACGGACCTCGACGCCGTCTTCGCGGGCCTGCTCCAGGGCCTGGCAGTGGTCCCAGGCGTCTCGCGCTCGGGCATAACCCTGTTCGCCCTCTTGTCCCGCGAGTACTCCCCCCGCGCAGCGCTCGTGCTGAGCTTCCTGATGAGCGTGCCCGTGGTGCTGGCGGCGAACGCCTTCATCCTCCTCGAGGGCTTCGTGCTCGTGCCGGAGCACTTGCTGGCGCTTGTGCCCGCGTTTGTGTTCGGCATCTTGTCGATTGAAGTGCTGTTGAAACTCGCCGAGAAAGTCGATTTTTCGTGGTTTGCGTGGGGGTTTGGGATAATCTCTATCCTTGCTTTCTTAGCTGCTTAGCAGGTGCGAGTAGCACGCCAGCGCGCTCTCAATAAAAGCCTCGATGCCGTTTTCCGTGAGGCTGGCTTGCAGGAGAGCGGCTTCCATGCTGTCCAGGCAGGCGCTGAGCTCGCGGGGGATGTCGGCGAAGTGCATTTCTATGCTGGACTTGATTATTTGGCCCCTTTCGCCTTCCTGGGCCCGGTAGAACGGCACGTAGGCAGGGAACAGGGCGGCGAGGGCGATGAAGAAGTCGTCGACCCTATCCTGCGTGAGCTCGCTGAAGGGCAGCACGTTGTCCTTGACGCGGGAGTGGATGACTATCAAGTAATGCTTGAAGAGCTCGCCGGAAAACCCTTCTTTTATCAGGGCGTCGTTCACGAAAATGTCCTTGGTTATCATGCCGAGGGCCTTCATGAACTCGAACCGGTCCCTGCCGAGGCCGCGCTCCCTGAAGCTCTTCGTGAAAATCCGTATAACCTCTTTTTCAGTGCCGTCCAGCTTCTGGGCCATGTGCATGATTTCGTGGGCCAGCAGGCCCTTCAGCGCCCGCTTTTCAATCAATGCCTTCTGCAGGTTCATGGAGTTGTAGTCCAGCACGATTTTCCAGTCGCTGTAGTCAATGTGCGTGCCCGCGGGCTGGGGCCTCGCGCTTATCTTGAGCACAATCTTTTCGGGGAGCGCGTGGTTTTCCGCAATCCTGTCCGCGGCCTCCTGCGCCGCCTTTTCAATGACGTAGATGTGGTCCTTGCTTATCACGCGGTCGAACTCGCTCTCGACAACCGGCATCGAATGGATTACTCACCCAATGGTTTAAAGGCTTACGTTTTTCCCATAGCTCTCGCGTGTACGGGGGATGCCGCCAACCGAAAGGACTAGGGGGGCGCCAATTGGCGCCCCCCCATAGGCCGGTTTAGCCCCTCTGGAGGCACGCTTTTATACCGGCACTGCGTTTTTTTGCCCATGCGCGGCATTTCCCCCGCAATTGCGTTCGTCTTAATCCTCGCGATAGCGCTGCTGTCGACGCTCGCGATTTACTACTGGGTGGTTGGCCAGGCCACGTCGCCCGCGATGACCGAGTCCAGCACCGACATCCAGGTGCACAACTACAACTCGACGCTCCTAAAGATAACGAACATTGGGGTGGTGAACACAACGAGCCTGTCCGCCATGAGCACGTCCGCGGGGGACTGCACATTCTCCGGGCCGACAGTGTTGATGCCGGGAGTTACTTACCCGTGCTCCCTGGCCGCGCCCGCGTCTGGAGAAATTCGGGTGTGGGCCATTGGCGTGAACAGCGCGACCATCTACTTGTAGGCCTCGTAGACCAGGGCGACGCCGATTACCGCTGGAATCCCGTACCAGACAAGCGCGCCACTGCCGAGCCACAAGTACACCGCACCAGCAGCGACCAAGGCAACAGCCCCCACAAACAAGAGGTCCTGGTCCAGTGCCTTCTTCCGCGAAGCAGGCTTCTTTTTCTTCTTGGCCTTTTTCTTTGCCATGCTGTTGAAAACACGCCAGTGGTATAAAAATAGGGGGGTGCGCCGTGGGGGCTCGGGAGCTCTAGTTTAGGACTCCGGAATGCACGAAAGGCAGAGCAGCCCAATTAAGCATATGCCGCAGTGAACACAGCCATTCTCCAACAGAAACAATAAAATAACTTTCTAGTGTAGTAGAAGATAAGAGTATATACCTCCTATTATAATAGAAAGTTATATAAATGATAAGACATAAAAATAAGACTATGCGATTAGGCATAGGCCCTCTGCATGCTCGATTGGGTGAAGAAGATATTGCAAGGGCTTTGAAAAAATGGAATCAATGGTGGGTTATTCAAAAAGTTCCAAAAAATAAGTTGGGGATTAACCGCAACACCTACATCAAGGCCCTGAATGAGATGGTGTCGGCAGAAGAAATCGTGTGTTTGACAGGGGTAAGAAGAAGCGGAAAATCAACTCTGTTGCATCAAACCATCCAATCATTAATTGATGCCGGCACTAGCCCAAACAACATTTTGTATGTCAATCTTGATGATCCTGTATTCCCACGCTCTATTGAAGGACTTGGGGATATTTTAGGGAAATATGGAGAACTAAAAAATCCTACTGGCAAAATCTATGTATTTTTTGATGAGGTGCAATCCATTCCTAACTGGGAAAGTTGGTTAAAATCAAAATATGATCAAAAAGAGAACATCAAATTTTTTGTGACAGGATCCAATTCTTCTCTACTGTCCAGCAACCTGTCTACTCTCCTCACCGGCAGAATGCTGAAACTCACAGTAATGCCTTTATCATTTAATGAGTTCTTGAAATTCAACAAAGTTGAGTTCAAGGACCTTGATCTGGACCAATCAAGACTAAAGTACCATCTTAGTAGTTACTTGGGAGAAGGGGGTTTTCCTCGCCCCGTGCTTGAGAAAGACAAAAATATGAAACAACAGCTTTTGAGAGAATATTATGATGGGATTCTCTTAAGGGATGTCCTAAAGGGAGCCAAAATCAAGTCGCCATCGAAGTTAATCGATTTAGCCCAGTTCGCTGCAGCCAACATAGGCAATCTACTCAGCTATAATAAAATTGGGGGCGCATTAGGTATATCTGATGACTCAGTTAAGGAATATCTCCGTCTTTTAGAGAATTCATTCTTGTTGTCACAGGTAGAATTTTTCTCTTATTCTGTGAAAGAAACTGTGTCCATACAAAAGCCCAGGAAGAACTATCTTATTGATACAGGGATGAGGAACGCAGCGGGCTTTAGATTTAGCCCCGATAAAGGAAGATTAATGGAAAACCTGGTGTTCTTGGAATTAAAGAGGAGAGGGCATGATGTCCATTATTGGAAGGGGCAAAATGAGGTTGACTTTGTGTTCAGGGCCGGCAACAAACTCCAGCTGGTTAATGTATGCTACAATCTTGGGAAATCAAAGAAAAGAGAATTAAATGGATTAATCGAAGCAATGAAAAAATTCAGGATCAATAACTCGATGATTATAACGTGGAGTACAGAGGGACAAGAAAAAATAGGCAAGAAAATCATCAATTTCGTTCCCCTGTACAAATGGTTGTTGGAGTAAACCACAAAGGGAGGGACAAGCCCCCCCAATGCGCTTGTGGGTGCTATAACCATCTAGTTCAGGGCGCCGGAAGGGTTTTAAGGCCTTGTTGGGTCATCGGAAGAGCTTTTTGTATATGTTTTTCCTGTGGTCCACTAGAAGTACTTTGACCACTTTTTTCTTGAATACTACCTCGATTATCGCGCGGTATTCTCCGCCGCGTATTTTCCTAAGGCTGCACCCCCCAAGCGGGAAAGAATCATGGATTGGGTCATCGGTTAGTTTGCTGGCTTTTAGAACCAACTGTCTTGCCACCTTTTTTGGCAGCCCCCGGAGCTCTTTCCTTGCTTTCTTGTGCCACTTTACCTTGAAAGGCATCACAAACCAAACTCTTTTTCAATCTCTCCCTGCGAGACAAAGTCTTTGCTGCTGCTTCTCCTGACCGCCTCTGCAAGTATTTCTTCCTTGAGCTCGGGAGCGAACATCTTCCTCAACGCGTCACGCACGACCTCCGACTTATTGGGGTAAACCCCTTTGGACACAGAAGCGTCTAACAGGCGGAACAATTCCTTACTCAATCGCACTTGCACCGTTTCCATACAACAACACCTTGTAGTACATGTGTACTACAAGCTATAAATAGGTTTCGGTTCAGGCCCAGTTAGTTCAGGACGCTCCCCCGGTTCTTTGCCGACTGGGCTTTTCTTTCGGGAAAGAAAAGCCTAGTGCGCTCGTGGAAAACAGCTGAAACTCAGCTGGCACGTTAGGTTTGGGGGCACAAGGCCCCCAGAGACAAGTTGTATTGTTCAAATAGTTTCTTTTGCCGACTGGGATTTTCTTTTCTAAAGAAAAGCCTAGTGCGCTTGTGGGGAACAGCCCAGACCTGGGCTGGCGAGGTAGGCTTGGAGGGTGCCGGTTGGCACCCCCCCAGAGGCATTCAAACGTGGCCATAACAGAAAAAGGGGGGTGCGCCGTGGGGGATTTGAACCCCCGTTATTGGCTTGGGAAGCCAAGGTCCTGCCAGGCTAGACTAACGGCGCACTGCGAGCGAAGCGAGCTTTTTACCCACTTTTACTGGGGGGCCGCTTCCCAGGGTATGACGTACATCCCGCCGGATGTTCGTCTGGGCGGGGGGCTGTGCCCCCCGGGACGCTGCTGGGCTAACGGCGCGTGGGGGTTATTGGGAGCGAAGTGGTTTAAAATTGTTTTGAGGGGGCAAAGCGAAAACTCTTTAAACCCTTATTGCGTTTAGTTTTGCGTGGGAATATCAAGCCTGATTTATGACTCGTGGAAAATGGAGTGCCAGTTCCGCAAATACGACGGGATGCTGCCAATGCTCGAGGTAGTCAACCTCAAGGGCAAAGTCCTCGACGTCGGCATCGGCTCCGCGCTCTTCGAGGAATACCTCCGCGGAAAAGGCATAATCCTCGACGTCGTGGGAATCGACGAGGACCCAATCATGCTCAAGACCGCGGCAAAAAAAGGGTACAATGCCGTGGCCGGCAGCGCCGAGCGGCTGCCCTTCGAAGACAACGAGTTCGACTTCGTGGTCTGCCTCGACACACTCCACGCCACCGAGGCCCGCAGGGCAATCAATGAAATGAAGCGCGTGCTGAAGCCGAGGGGCCACATCCTCCTCTCCAAGTTCTGCAACGTCTTCAACAAGGCCCAGGCAATGGAAGAGCTCGAAGAGCTTGCGTACGGCATGCAGCTAATCAGCAAAAAAGTCGTTGGCCGCTCCGACGACGAGCTCAGTGCCGCCCTCCTCTGCAGAAAGGAATGAAAAAATGCAAGTCGACATCGTGCTCATCGAGGCCTTCGGGACCGCATTCTTCTTCCTGCTCTTCATTGTCTCTGCGTACTTCTACGGCTCGAACCCAAAGAACAAAATCCCAATCTACCTCTCCATAGCAATGATGTTCCTCGCGTTCCGCGAGGCAATGTACTTCCTCTCGGACAGCGGCGTCCTCGACGCCGGCTTCAGGGCCTACGGCGGGATAGTCTCGTTCTTCGCAGGAGTCCTCTTCCTCTACGTATTCATCGCCGAAGAAAAAGCAATGAAGGACATCCGCAGAATCAGGAACGCGTTCAAATAACTACTTTGGCAAAGGCTCTTCCCCTACCTCACTCCGGTGCCTGCCCTACTTAAACTTCTTGGCTCCACCCATTGCCCTCACGTGCTCTTTGGCTTTTTTGTCCTTGCCCTTCAGCTGCCGTTCAATCGCTTCTGGCTTGAACCCGGGCTCGTGCTCGTGCCCCAGCTTCTTCATCTCCCAGAGCATATCCCGCTTCTTTTTGTCTCCCCAGTACTTCTGCTTCTCCCAAATCTCTGCCAGCTTGTCCTCCGGGAAGTAGCCAGTGTCGTGCAGCCTCTTGAGCTCGCCGCCGAGGATGCCCGCGGCCTCCCTAATATTTATGCGGTTCTGCTCCAGCTGGCCCAGCTTGAACGCGACCGAGCGCCCAAGCAGCTCCCTGTGGTCAATCTTCCTTATGTCCTCCGCCAGCTTGTTCTTCTCGGCAAAGCTGCCGAGTGCCATCATGTCAGCTCCGCTGAGCCGCTCGTTCCTCAGCCTCCCCTTCATCGCCTCGAGGTTGGCTATAGTGCGCAGGTGCCCAAGCTCCCGCTTGTAAAAATGGACTATGAGCGGCGTGTTCTCATGCGGCTCGCCAGAAAGCCCGTACTTTTCCAGAACCTTGTTTTCTTCCTTGCGTATGTCCCCGTAGTACTGGTCGATGCCCTTGAACTTGTTCGCCCAGAACTTCTGTCTCGCGCTCCTGTAAACCGACTTTGGCACGTCCTCGCCCTTGTCAGCCGCCCGCTGCTGCCGCTCCACAAGACTCCAAATCGTTTTCATGTGCTCTTCCTTGGGCTCGGCCTTTACCTTCCCCTCCTCAAAGAACTCCGGGTTTTGTGACGTGAAAATCATGCTTGGAAAGCGCGTCCTCCTGTCCTGGAACTCCATGATTTTGGGGTCCATCGACGGAGTCGCGTCAATAGTTTTTTTCCCGTACCTCCTAATCAGCCGCTGCTTCCTCTCCCAGTACATCCTGCCCTCCTTCGTGCGGTCGTTTGGAGTGGCCCCCATAATATGGTGCATCTCGCGCCCCACCTTCAGGGTTATCTCCGCGTTCGCGGCCTCCATGTAGCGCATCGGCACCATCGCCCGGGCCTTTTCCATCATCAGTCGTCGCCCCCCATCGCCACGTTCTGGAGCGCGTGCGAGTACTCGTGCACGAGGATTGCGCCCATTCTCTCGTTAATTGTGCCGTCGCTGTGGAACAAATTCTCTGGCACCTTGATGAACTCGCCGACCTGCCTCCCGCCGCGCGTCAGGCGCTCGTGCACGCCCATGGTCTTATACTTTCCCGACCGCGACAATTCACTTCCCGGCTCAACAATCAGCGGAATCTTCCCCTCGGCAGTCCGCTTCTTCAATTTCTTGACATACCCCGGGTCCGGCCACGGGTGCTTCGTGTCCTTGTGCTTCTCCGCCAATACGTCCATGGCCTCGCCAATCAATGCCACAAACGCCTGCAGGTTCTTTTCCCTGTCGTTTCCCATACGCATCACCTTATGACTACAATGCCTTAAATCCCTTACTGGTCAAAACCCCGGTGTACTCAATCCGCGCCCCTTGGCCCGGGCCGACCAGCCCCGGCTCAAGCGTGAACACCATCCCCTCCTCCAGCACGTCATCGCTCTCCGGCCCAAGGCTCGGCGACTCGTGGATCGCAAGCCCAACGCCGTGGCCCAAGCCATAGGGCCAATACTTCGCATAATTCCCGAAGCCCTTCTTCACAAGTTCGTACAACTCCTTGGCCTTCATGCCCGGCTGCGCCTCGCGCAGCGCCAGCCTGCTCGCCCCGAACACCGCCAGCAGCATCTTTTCCGTCCTCTTGTCCGGCGACCCGCACCGCGTGACCGTGATGTCACTGCAGTATCCACCCACAATGCACCCAGTGTCGATAATCACAGTGTCTTTTTTCCCAATCCGCTTCGCAGTGGGCCGCGTGTGAATCAGTGTCGTGCTCTTCCCCGCCGCGACAATCGGGTCAAACGCAAGCGCCAGGCCGCGCTTTGCGTAGCCCGAGACCAGCTCGGCGTAAACTGCTTTTTCCGTCCTGCCCAGCAACGGCAGCTTTTTCAATACCCCCCTTGTTTCTGCGCACGCCATCGAAATATTCTTTATTTCCCCCCTCTCCTTGACCGCCCGCACCTTCTTCAGTTCCTTGCTTATGTCCACCAGGCGCGCGCCGCTCTTCTTCCTTATCCTCTTCGCCGCGCTCGCCGGCAAATAATCCATGTTCACGCCGATTTTCTTGGCCCTCCTCTTCTTGAGCTCGCGGTAAACTGTGTCCTCGCCCTTCTTCGGCACGAGCCGCGCCCGCCTCTTCTGTTTAGTGTCCCGCGTTATCAGTATCGGCTCCCGCCCGACCTTCCACAGCACCGTGCCGCCCGCCTGCCTCGCGTCCATCCCCGAGTAGTACTGCAGGTTCATGTCCGGCGCGTCGCCGCTGCTCGGGATGAGCACAGCGTCACACTTTTTTTCGGCGAGCGTGTCGAGCTTCCACGTCCTCATAACAGCTTCCCCTTGTCCATTATTTTCTTGTTGTCGAACCAAATCGTGGGCTTCCGGATTATGAAGTCCCAATGAATTTCCGCGCCCACCGAGCCGCCCAGGCTCTTCGAGTCGCCGACCGCGATGTGGCACGTGCCCAATACTTTTTCGGCCTCGAGGGTGTTGTCCGTCGACTTTGCGCCGGGATTCGTCCCAATCCCCAATTCCGCGATGTTCCGCGCGTTCCTGACCTTCCACAAGTGCCGCTTGAGGCGGGAGTTGCTGACGCCCACAACTTTCCTGCCCTTCACCACAATCTTCACTTGCTTCTTCGTCAAGTGCAGGTCCTTCGCCGTGAAAAACCCGTCCGCGCCTCTGGGCGCCACCGCGGCCTCGCCGCTCGGAAGATTATGGATGCTCTTGCGGGGGAAGTCGCCGCCGTCGTCCGCGCGCCTGCACCCCCGCACGTCAATCACAATGTCCGTCCCACTCGCCACGATGCGGACCTTCTTCGCCTTGTGCAGCCCGTCCCCCACGCGCTTCGTGAGCCGCCGCACTTTTTTGTAGTCCACTCCAACGCCGCGCAAGAAAACAGCCCTCGTTATCCCCGGCAGAGTAATCACGGTCGCCCCGCTTTTCTTCGCGGCGCGGGACGCATTTGTGTGCGTCAATGAGTACTTGGTGGGGCAATAGACAATGTCCACCTTCTTCATCGCCGCAGCCACTGCCTTCGGCGGCTCGCGGCCGTGCCCGCCCGTCTGCTTAATCACGATGATTTCCGCGCTGCACTTTTGTTTTGCAGCCTCGTAAATCGCTTTCCCGATTGCCAGGCTTGCCCTGTCAGTGACTACGAGGAGCCGCTCTTTTTTCTTTGGCTTTGCGAGCGCTACCGCGTTCCGCGCGGCGTCCATCAATTTCATTTGCGTACATCTCCTGGCTTCACTGTCGTGGGCTTCGCGGAGTCGGGGATTGTGAGCTCGCCGCCCCCGCCCATTGGCTTGGCGCCCTTGCAGTTGCTGCAGAGCCCGTCCTGTGGGGAGAAGTGGTCCATACACACTTTCTTGCCGCACTTCCAGCAGACGCGGACTTCGCCGGTGTTGCCGCAGATGTCGCACTTTCCTGTTGGCATAGCCAAGCACTAATCGCGTGGGGAATAAAAGCCTTTCAGCCGAACACGAGCGAAAGGAAAAACAGGATTATGATGATTATGACTATCAGCGAGAGAACGCCGGCGCCGCCTGCCCCGCCTCCGCCTCCACCGCCACCGCCGCCAAGTTTCCTGGCGCCGAGCTGGCCCTCTGCAATCATTGCCTCGAACCTGCTCGCGCCTTCTGCCTCGCCCTCTCCCGCGGCGGCAAGTAGCCTCTCGCCCTCGCCCGGCTCGGCAAGGCCTTCGCCTTCTCCCGCGGCGGCGAGGAGGCCCTCGCCCTCTTCTGGCTGTTCTTCCTCTTCCGCTGGAGTTGGCTCTTCTTCTTCGGGCCTTCTGCGTGGCCTCTCCGGCTCTTCTTCCGCCCGCTCTCCCGGCCGCCTCCGTGGCGGGCGCGTTGGCTCTTCTTCTCCCGGCCTTCTGCGCCTTCTTGGTGGCCTCTCCTCTGCTTCTTCTTCTGGCGGCCTTCTCCTCCCCCATTCTTCGTGCCTGTTCCCGGCATCAGTTATGAGTGTCTCCAGCTCCGAGAGTATTCTCTCGCCGTCCCGCGTGTGGGCTATCATGTACCTTGCGCCGACTTCTTCGTTGAGTGGGCGCGAAAGAGTTACCCCGGTAGGTGTCAGGCCCGCGTCAATAAAGTCCTTCCTCGTCTTTGCCCACGTCTTAATGTCCCACTTTTTCCGCGTCTCCATAATATTCCGCGTTTCGGTGAATGAGAGGGCCCGGCTGAAGTGGTCTTTCTGTAAATCCTGGAGCCTCTCCAGCATGGAGTTGGCTTCCCCGTGGTCTTCGGTCGTGCTCGCGCGGTGGATGAGCCTCTCGACTGCGTTTTCGGCCTCCTGGAACTTGGCCCCGCTCTGGTTATAGTAGTCCTCCTCCAGCACAACGCGGCCCCTGCGCCTTCTCCCCTGGTGGCCATGCCGCCCCTCGACCACCTTGATGTATGTTGGCCTTAGGGACTCAATGCCCCTGTCGACGCGGACCTTCTGGGACGCCATCGCCTTCTGGTAGCCCTTGACAGCGGCCTTCCTCTGTTTTCTCGTGTAGCCCAGCGCCTTCATGAGGCTTTTCCGGTCCTTCCACTTGGGCTTGTAGGTCTTCTTGATGCCCTTTGCCTCAATCTTTTTCTGCTTTTTGTACCTTACTTCCTGAAGCTCGTAAATTGTCTTCACTTTCTTCTTGAAGAGCTCCCGAATCCTTGGCATTCAAACACTGCCGGCAACCCGTTGTTGCAATTATGTTTTTTGGTGTTTTTAAGTATTCATTGCGGTGGCTGGCGCATTGCACTCATTCATCTCAATCTCACGGGCGGTTAATCACCGTGTTCAGGAGGTCGTACATGCCCTGGAGCGCCGTCTGGTTCCCGTCCAGCGCGTCCCTCTTGAGGTCCGCGTACTGGCCCCTCTCGGCAGTGTCCATGGTATAGCTGGCGCTTATTTCATCCATCTTGGCGATGTTCTGGCTCACCCGGTCCAGCCCCCTCGTGAGGTTCCTCGTCAGGTCGCCAATGTTCTTCTTGGCCCCGTCCAGTTCTTTTTGGTGCTTGAGCTTCTTGTCCTCCACCGTGTTGAGCGTGTCCTTCAGGTCGGCGATTGTGTCCCTGTGCGCGTTCTGCAGCTCCGGGCTCCTCGCCATCATGGCGTCGAGGTTGCTCACGACCTTCTGGTAGTGCCCGACAGCATCGTTGAGCCCTTCCCTGGAAATGTCCTTGTGGCTGCTGAACGCAGTGAGCTGGTCCATCCCCTCCTTCAGGGTGGCCAGCGCGGCATCCACGGACATCTCGTACCCCTTCCTGCCAGGAGCGCCCGGCGCAGGCAGCTTTTTCTGTATCTGCCTGATGGCCTTGTTCGCCTTCACTGCATTGTTGTGCGTCCTGCGGACCTGCCTGGCGGACTCGGCCAGGGTATGCGAGATAAGTGTCGCGGCGCCCCTAATGTTCTCCAGCTCTGCGGTCATTGCCTCGTTCTGCCTCTGGTTGTGCCTGTAAGTCTTGTGGTACCCAATCCTGCCGCCGGACTGCGACACAGTGTCCAGGAAGTCAATGAGGTTGTCGGCGCTCCGCTCCACCTTCTGAACGTGGAGGCCGGCGCGCTGGTTCATGGTCGAGCGCATCGTGTGGTAGTTCTGCATGGTCTTGATTATGTCGCGCCGCATCTCCGGCCCAAGCCGCTTTATGCTGCCGTCCTTTTCCTTGAACAAGCCGTTCAAAAGCTCAAGCGTGCCGCCCCGCTGCGCGGCCTCGTTGAGCGTGAAGTCCTTGTACTCCTCCAGCGCCTCAACGTGCTCGTCGAGCAGCGACTTCGCGTCGTAAATGTTTTCGTCGATTATCTTGATTTGGTGGCTCAGCATCCTCACCCGGTCTGCCAGCTCGAGCCCCCTCTCGCCGGTCTGCGTCGACTTGCGCCCGCGCAAGACCTTTCTCTGCTGCGTGAGGTCCGTCCGCAGGGCCTTTTGGTCCCGCATGTAATTCTTTACCGACGCCATGTTCCTGACGTTGTTCTGGAACGAGGCGATGTTCGCCAAGTGCTGCGCGATGCCCTGGAAAGCACCCGAGTCCATTTTCGCGATGGTCCGCAGCTGAACCTTTGTGCCATTAATGGACTGTGCCGTGTACGGGCTCGGCGCCTCGTCAGTCGCCTTCCTCTCTGTCATGAACTCAAGCAGCTTGTGGTTCTTCACCAGCTTGGCGACCTTCTGGTCAATCTTTTTCTCTTGCTTCTGGTACTCCGCTTTGTTCACGACGTACTGCCTGTAATTCTTGAGGCCGCCTTTCTTGAAGAAAGAAACGATTCTGAAGCGGTCCGGCTTTTTGACCACGTCCGTGGGGAGCCACTCCCTTGCGCCAGGCACCAGCACCAATGGCTCTGCCCCCGAAGCCACCATCATTTTATTGGTCATGGTGTGGATGTTTTCCATCTCTGGCAGGAGGCCATGCTTTCTCCTGTGCCTCTCTGCGCGGCCTTCCAAGCTGAACATTCGTTTTAGGATACGGGGCATATCAACACCTTGTAACTACTGTGCAGTGACATTATGTCCGCAATTATTATTAAACCTTGCCATACCCATGGACGTATTGGCGATTTAAAAGGGTTTCGGTGCCCTGGCGGGCATAATGCTTAATAAGGCGCCCGTGGGTAACAATGGCTTGATGAAGAGCAACTTCAAGATATTCAACGTCATGGGCATAGACATTGAGCTCCACATATCGTTCATCCTGTTCGTGCTGCTCTTCCTGATTCTTGACGTGAGCTTCCTCGTGATTTTATTGGTGCTCTTCGCCTCAATCACGCTCCACGAGCTCTCCCACTCCATAATCGGCAAATTGAACGGCATCAACGTCAAGAAAATCGTGCTCCTGCCAATCGGCGGCATGGCCGCGATGGACGAGGTGCAAATCAAGCCGTATTCCGAGTTCAAGATGGCGATTGCAGGCCCCCTGTTCAACTTTTTATTGTGCACCTTGATTGCGCTGGCCACCCAGCTCTTCGGCCTTCCGTTCCTGCTGGGGTGGGCGGACTGGAACGCGGCGGTGGGCGGCGCCATCACTGTCCCGCTCGCGACCACCCTGTGGTCGAGCACGTTCTGGCTGAACTGGCTGCTGGGCACTTTCAACCTGTTCGTGCCCGCTATTCCCCTGGACGGCGGCCGCGTCTTCCGCTCCGCACTGGCGATGGTGACGGACTACGTGAACGCGACCAGAATCGCGACCACGGTCTCGACCGTAATCACTTTTTTCCTGTTCATCTACGCCTTGTTCACGTACAACATACTCTTGTTGGTCATCTCTATCTTCGTCTACCTTGGCGCGGTCTCGGAATTAGAATACGCCTTGTCCAACAAATTATTGGCGCACTTCCCACTGAAGCGCATCGTGCGCGCGAACTATTTAGTCCTGAAGCCAGCCACCAAATTGGACAAGGCGATTGAGGAAATGATTAAGTCGCGGTCGCTGGTGGTGTTCACCACAATCGGCAAGCACATGGAACTGGTGAGCCTCTACGACATCCGGCACGTCCCGAAGTCGAAGTGGAAGAACACGAGCCTAAAGGAAATCGCGAACAGGGTGCGCGCCGCGGAAGTCACGGACTCGGTGACCGCAGTAATGCACTCAATGATGCGCAACGGGCTCGAGGCAATGCCCGTAATCAGCGAAGAAGAACTCGCGGGAGTCGTCTTCCGCGACGACATTAACCGAGTTTTCGAGATACTGAAAGTGAGTAATCCTTGAGCAATGAGTCCAAGTGCTTCTTGATTAATGGCGCGTAGTGCTTTCCCTCACTGTCCGTCTTTGTGGTACAAGTCAAGGAAGACTATCGTGTCCTGGCTTTTGAGGCATAGGCAGGACAGCTTGAAGGGCGCAATGTAAACTTCCCCCGTGTTTTTTCGTGAGAAGCGCATTGGCTTTCCAACACTGGGGTCCCGCACAATCCTGGCGACCTGTTTTTTCACCTTTTCTTTCAGGGCGTTGTCCCTTATCTTCTTGGCCCGTTTTTCAAAAACAGAGTCAGACCCAACAGTCACCATTTTTCAAGCTCTTTCAAAAACTCTTCGCCACTCACTTTTTTGAAGCGGCCTTTTTCGTAGCGCTTGAGCGCTTCTTCCGTGCGCTCGGCGAAGCGCAGGTCTTCTCCTATGTTCTCGCCGAAGTCGCTAACGCTCTTGAGAATGAACTTGTCCCCGCTCCTGATGACGACGAACTTCTCCCCCTCCCTGAAGCCCGCGCGCATGTCGCTGGGGATAACAATCTGGCCCTTGGAACTCATCTGGGTAACGCTAATATCAGGCATGAGGCAAGATATGTCTTACCTCATATACAAAGTTTTCTTTTCCAAAGAAAAACTGGAGCGCTTATTCTTGCTGTGACGGGTCTTTGAGCTGCTCCAGCACGCTCCGGACTTGCGGCAGTCCCTGCAGATTGTGCAACCTGTCCACGAAATCCTGTTTGAGTATGCCACCGCCCTCACCAATTAATGTTACCAAGTAATTCAAACAGTACTTAGAACTAGTCTTCAAGAGCTTGTACACTTTATCCTTGTTTTCTGTATAGTCCTGATCGCCCAGATAGTTTTCCTCGTAATGCTTGCTGCTTGCAGTGGAGATCTCATCCATCAAGTCGCATAGCTCCTGCGCTTCTTTAAGGTCGATATGCGTCCTGATTTCCTTGCTGTGGATGTAAACCGGCTTCGTGAATTTCGCGAAATTAGTAATGTCTTTCCTCAGCTGCTCTTCGTTGCCATGTCTTATTTTGAGACCCATACATGGCTTTAGGGGCTGTGAGAATAAACAAGGATTGGAGCGCTAGGGGCAAACCAGTATACGGAGTTGACTTTTCGACTTTGAAGTCGATTTACCAGCCTATTTCATAAGGGGGCAAGGCAGGGGCGGGTAGCACCAAACAGGCCCATGATTGGTTTTTCGGCCAATTGATTGGTTTTTGGCGTTATAGGCAACCTTTATATATTATACATGTTATGTATAATGCCATGATTAAGCTGACCGAGAAGAGGCAGGGCATAGTACTGTGGATTCTGGAGAACAGGGGCAAGCAGTGGTCTATCCACGAGCTTTGCACGAAGTTTGGCGGCCTGACGTACCCGAGCACTTATGACTTTGTCAACCAGCTTTTGGGGGCAGGGTATTTGATGAAGACCGAGGCCCGGGAGTTCACGGCAATGAATGCCCACGCACTGGTGCAGCAGCTGGCATACACGTTTCCATTAAAGGCCAAGGAGAAAAAGTGCTTCTTTGTGGTGGGGGGCATGGCAGACAAGATAAAGGTGCTCAAGAGCATCAAATTGGATTATTCGCTTACTGCGTTTGCTGCTGGCGAAGTGCTCCACCCCTATGTAAAGACAGAAAAAGTCCACGCCTATGCCCGAAAAAAAGACATTGGAAAATGGGGGGAGGAACTGGCCAGGAAAGGGGCCAGGCCTGCTTTTGAGGACGAGGCGAACCTGTTCCTGCTTCCAGTCCAAGAAGATTACTACTTCAACTTGTCCAGGAACATTCACGGCTTCAGGATAGCGCCGCTGGGCCTCGTTCTGGCTGACCTGGTTTCGATTGGGGGCCTTGGGGAAGAGCAGGCAAAGATGATTGAAGGGGCAGTGGAATGATCGACGGGATTATGGCGGAGTACTCAAACAAGTGCCTGGCAGAGCTGTTCAGGCACGTGAAGCAAAAAAGCAGTATTGGCCTCATGGGCGGCTGGGCAGTCCACTACCTCTTGAAAGAAAAGGGGGTTGAGCACATTGGCTCTAGGGACATCGACATTTTCTTTGACCCGGAGAAGGTATCGTTTAAGAAAATCCGGGAACTGATTGAGGGGGAGGGGTTCAGGCCGCACTCGACTTTCAGGTGGGCAAAGTTTGTCCACAGGCTTACTGGCAAGGAGATGAATAGTGCAGAGGCAACCAAAGTCCCGCAGTATGACTTGTGTGTTGTTTATGTTGATGTTGCAGCCCCACGGCACGTCGACAAAAGAGTGATGGACTTGCCTTTGTTGGAAAAAGTGTTTGAAGGGGAATCAAAATGGATTAAAGTGAATGGCACCAAAGTCCTGGTCCCAAGCGAGAAAATAATGGCTGAGATGAAGCTGGATTCCACTGGAGAGCGGGGGGACCGGTTCAAGAAGTCCAAGGACATTGCTGACCTGTTCATGCTGCTTTACAGCGAGCCCGGGCTGCTGGAGGCCGCCGACAAAAAATTGAGGAGAAAATTCAAGTTGGACTTAGGCGATTTTGGGACTTCTGGCAATCTAGCTGACGCTGCCAACATGTTGGGGGTGCCAGTAAGCGTAATACTGCGCGTCTTGGACAGGCTTTAGTTGGAACGGCTTGGTCAGCATTTTCCCTCACTGTCCGTCTTTGTGGTACAAGTCAAGGAAGACTATCGTGTCCTGGCTTTTGAGGCATAGGCAGGACAGCCTGAAGGGCGCAATGTAAACTTCTCTCGTGTTTTTTCGTGAGAAGCGCATTGGCTCCCCGATTGTGGGGTCCCGCACAATCCTGGCGACCTGTTTTTTCACCTTTTCTTTCAGGGCGTTGTCCCTTATCTTCTTGGCCCGTTTTTTAAAAACAGAGTCAGACCCAACAGTCACCATTTTTCAAGCTCTTTCAAAAACTCTCCGCCACTCACTTTTTTGAAGCGGCCTTTTTCGTAGCGCTTGAGCGCTTCTTCCGTGCGCTCGGCGAAGCGCAGGTCTTCTCCTATGTTCTCGCCGAAGTCGCTAACGCTCTTGAGAATGAACTTGTCCCCGCTCCTGATGACGACGAACTTCTCCCCCTCCCTGAAGCCCGCGCGCATGTCGCTGGGGATAACAATCTGGCCCTTCGAACTCATTCGGGTAACGCTAATATCAGGCATGAGGCAAGATATGTCTTACCTCGTATACAAAGTTTTCTTTTCCAAAGAAGGGGTCGAGCGCTGGAGGCAAGCGTTATTAAAACGGTTTAGACCGCCGGTTGTCAAAAAAATTGGTTGTACCACTTTTCGTAGTCTTTGTGTTTTCCAACGAAGTAGAATCTTACTGTTTTGTTTAGCTCGAATATTCTGTAAACAATTCTGTGTTGTCCTGTTTCGTTCACGAAGAATCTGGCTCCTTTTTTGAGGTGCCTTTTGCGCGGGTGTTCAAGAATATTTTTGATTTTCTTGGCAATCCGTTCTTTTGTTTGATTATCTAGTTTTCGGAAGTATTTCGGCCAGTCTTGATCGAATCTTTCTGTGTACATGACACTCATTTCAAGTGTTTTACATATGGCCCAAGCGCTTCTTCAGCAGTCAATAGTTTTCTTTTTCCTTGTTTTATTTTTTTATCGATTCTATCGAGTTTTCTGGCGACTAGTCCTTCTTCATTGGCATGGCTTTCCCCGAAATTTATTATAGCTAATCTAATTGCTTCTGACAATGTGTTTGCATAGCCTTCCTCAACCATATCCTCCAAAATTTGCTTTGTCCTTCCTCTTAAAATAACATTCATTACAGGCCACCAACCATTTGATGTGTGTATTATGTATCGTTTATGGTTTAAATATGTATCGTTTATGAATAAAAGCGCTAGGGGCAGTGTCATAACGCCTGAAACTCAGGCGGCACGTTAGACGAGGGAGGCGCAAGGCCTCCCGGCGGCATTTTCCATCGACGCTTTTCTACCGAGCAGCCGCTGAGCAGGCAAGCGAAGTGGCTGTAACAGAAAAAGGGTCGAGCGCTAGGGGCAGGATTTGAACCTGCACGGGCCGAAGCCCACCGGCTCTCAAGGCCGGCGCGTTAACCGGATTCCGCCACCCTAGCAGCGTCTTGGGGGGAGCGCAGCTCCCCCCGCTACCCTTTCGGGAATCGCAATTCCCTTATTTCTGGCGATTTCCGAAATAAGGCGATACGAAATCGCCGAAATGGGAAGCACCCCCCCTCAGTAAAACTGTATTACTTAAAAAATGGGCCCGGTCGGATTCGAACCGACGAGCTTCTCCACGTCAAGGAGACGTCCTAACCAGGCTAGACCACGAGCCCATTGCGTCGTATTTCTATCGTTTCTTTATAAAAGTGTTACAGTGGACCTGGCGCGATTCGAACGCGCGACTTCCCCCACGCCAAGGGGGTACTCTTCCGGACTGAGCTACAGGCCCGTGGGTAACTATTTCCATAAATCTCTTTTTAAATCCGACTGTCTCAGGGGCTTATAAAGACTATGTTGTCGCCCCTAACGAGCATCGACCCAATCTTCTTGAGGACTTTGTCGTCCTCCAGCTCTTCAGCGTCGTCCAGCACGAGGTTCATGTGCACGTCGAACGCCTTGAGTGCGCCCCTCAGCTCGCGGCTGCCCTTGAGCCGAACAAGCACTGTCTTGTTCAACGAGTCGTTCAAAAAGTCAAAAGGCCTGTCATTCGCCATAAAAAAACACCTCGACATTGATTATGGGCGGAGGTAATATTAAGCTTTCTGGTCCTCAGCCCGTTTTTCCTTGGAAACTCCCCCCAAAAGACTGGCCCCAGCAGGACCTGTCCCCGGAGAACTGGCCCCGGGAGCACTAGCCCCAGGAGAACCTGTCCCAGAAGAACTGGGGGGGACGCCAGTTGGCGTCCCCCCGGTTGGAGTCTTAGCTGCAGTGGTTGGCGTCCCCCCGGTTGGAGCCTTAGCTGCAGGAGTTGGGGTTGCCCCGGTTGGAGCCTTAGCTGCAGGAGTTGGGGTTGCCCCGGTTGGAGCCTTAGCTGCTCCGGTTGGGGCCTTGGCCGCGGGGGTTGGAGCCTTTGCTGCTTCGGCTGGAGCCTTGGCCGCGGGGGTTGGAGCCTTTGCTGCGGGCGGCTTCGGTGCGGGGGGCTTGGCTTCTTCTTTCGGAGCTGGCGCGGGTGGCTTTGCCTCTTCCTTCTTCGGCGCGGGCTTCGGCTTCTCTTGCTTCGGCGCCTTCTTCGTGCCCGTCAAGTCCCGCCTCTTCTTCGGCCTCAGCAGCCCCAGAATCGCGTCAAGCAGCCCCGGCTTCTTCGCCTCAATCATGGGCGGCGGAGCCCCAATCAGCTTGGCAGCCAGGTTGATTACCGCCGTGCCCCCGAGCGAAGTCGGGTGCTTCAGCACCACGGGCGTGCCCTCCAGCGAGCACTCGCGGAACTGTGGGTCCTCTGGAATCACCGCAAGCACCTCGGTCTGGAGCGCCTTCTGGATTTCCTTGGAAGTCATTTCCTGCTTCATGTCCTTGTACATCTCGACGACCACGCCAGTGATGTCGAGGCCGAGCCTCCGCTCGGCAATCATGATTAGCTTCAGTGCATCCGCGACGGCAATGGACTCCGCCATCGTCACCACAAGCACTTCGGTCGCGCCGTGCAGGCTGGCAAGCACGTCGTTCCCAATCCCGGCCGCGGTGTCTAGCAGGACTATGTCGGCCTGCTCCGCCAGCTCCTTGATGACGTCAGCCAATTTCTCGTCGTCCACGCGCCTGAACTTCTCGATGGAAAGCCCCGCCGGCACGAACCTAATGCCGCCAGGCCCGTCATAAATCGCGTCCGCCAGCGACGCCTCTCCCGCGAGCACGTCCTGGAGCGTGATTGGCCTGCCCTCCATGCCGAGCATGAGCCCGAGGTTGGCCATCTGCAGGTCAGTGTCGACCACAAGGACTCTCTTGCCCATCTTGGCGAGCGCGACGCCGAGGTTTGCGGCTAGGGAAGTCTTCCCGACCCCGCCCTTGCCCGACGCAATCGCGATAATCCGCGTCATGAATTGTCTCCCTTGTGTATCTTGCGCATGAGCGCCCTCATCTCAATGGGCGAGACATTGCCCATTGCCTCGACAACAACGAGCGAGCCGTTGTCGGGGCAGACTACATGAGTGCTTTTCTCGCCCTTTATTAATAAGTATTTCGCGTCAGGGATCTCCTTGAGGACCGAATCGTAAATGCTTTTCTCGGGCTGGATGTCCTTCCTCCCGCTCTCGGCTACCACGGAGCCGTCCCTGTTCGCGAGCACGATTGAGGAAAGCGTGAAGTCGTCCGCCAGCTTGCTGAAGTACTGCCCCGTCATCGCCGGCTTGACGAACCGCGTCTCGCCCGGGTAAAGCATCTCCCGCAGCAGAGCCATCCTCTCCTGCCGCTCGTCCTCCAGGCTCTTCTTGCCAATGAGCTTGCGAAAGGTGTTCCTCACCACCCAATCAATGTTCCACGGCTTGAGTCTCATCGGTTCATGTCTCCTTCAGAAGCAGTTTCTTTAGCTTTTCGGCCTGCTGGTTGAGCTCCTCAAGCTCCTGTGTGGTCTCGGTGTCCAGCTCTTTGTCGACCAGCGCCTCCACCTTTTCCGGCGGCTTCATGTCCTCGACCAGCGGCTTTTCGGTCGGCTCCTCGCGCGGCGGCACGGGCTCCTTGGGCTTTTCCCCCGAGAGGTAGCCCTTGACCTTGTCCGCGACCTTGTCGGCCGCCCCCGCCGCCGGCACAGCCGACTCGACGCTTGCCTTTATGTCGGCGTAATTGTCTATCCTGATTTCCTCGAGCCCGTGCTCCGCGAGCACGCTCTTGGGCTTCTTGGGCAAGGCAGCCAATTCCTGCCTCTCGAACTCCTCGGAATACGCGACCGGGACCATGCCCTCGAACGACCGGAGCGGAATCCGCTCCAGCAGCAGGATGTTCTCGTTGAATATCTTGAGCAGCTCGAGCTGCTGCGCCGTGAGGGTGTACGAGTCGTACACGCCATTCTTTGCGACGATGGCGTTGACCACGCGCTTAAGGGCCTCGCCAGCGGCGTGCTCCTTGCCGAACGCGAGGTACGCGTAGTGCGCGCCGAGGATGCCGCCGGACTCAATGACGAGCAAGCCGTCCTCGAGGCCGCGCTCCCCGCTAGTTGTGACGCAGAAGTAGCCCGTCTTGTTGGCGTCCATGAACGAGATTATGTCGCGGACCGCCTCTCCCGACAGGGCCTTGCCGGCGATTTCCTGGGCGCCAAGCGGTATGTTCACTTTTCACTCACCGTCTATCCTTCCAATCATAATCACTTTGTCGGCCGTGTTCCTGAGGGCAGTGGAAAACCCCGGCTCGACGCCGAGCACGATGGTCTCCTTGCCCTTGAGCTTTGCCTTCTGGAGCACGGGCTGGAAGTCCGCGTCCCTCGTCATGAGCGCGAGTATGTCGATGGACGAGTTGTACACGAGGTCGATGGCCTCGACGGCCATGGTCACGTCCACGTCAGTGCTCGTTATCACGGGCTCGAACCCCTGGTTGGTCACGGCCTCTATCAGCTTGTCTGGCGCGTACTGGTCCAGAAAAACTTTGCAGACCTTGACCTGGCCGTATGGCTTGAGCTTGTTCTTCATGTCGAACAGGTTGACGTTGAACTCCTTCCGTAGAATGTTTGGCCCGTCCACGAGCACGCCAATATGCTTGTGGGTAATCCTGTGCAAGCCAAGCTTGCTCCTCACTTCTTCAAATACAATAATAATCGCCGCCTACACGGTTCTGGCCGGGACAGCAAAAAAACGCAGTGCGTTCTCAAAGATGTAATCCGTCGCATCGACTTCTTTCAAGGTCGACACCAAAGCAACAATATCACGAACGAAGAACGGCTCGTTGCGCTTGCCCCTCATTGGACAATTATAGGGGCTGTCTGTCTCGACTAAGGTATATTCTAGAGGAAGCAGCTTAATAAGCCTTTTGTCCTTGCTCCCCGTGCACAGGCTTATATAAAAGCCGTGGTCCAGGCACTCCTGCGCCTCTTCCCCGCTGCCAGAAAAGTGGTGCATCATCACCCTGTCAGGGCGCTTTTTGCCAATAATTTTCAATAAGTCTGGCATTGCGTCGCGGCAGTGGACCACCAGCGGCTTCTTCAGCTCCTCTGCCAGCGCGATGAACTTCTTGAACACTTCTTTCTGCCTTTCCCTGCCCTTGCCGGCGGGGGTCCAGTGGTAGTCCAGCCCGACCTCGCCGATTGCGGTGATGTCGTCGCGGTGCTCTTTAATCAACTCAATAAAGTTGTCGACGTCTTTGTCGCCCATCTTTGCCGCGAGCGGCGGCGCGAGCCCGAGCGAGGCCTTGATGAACGCGGGGTGCTCGTGGTGCATCTCGAGCGTGGCAGTGTTTCCCGAGAAATCGACTCCCGAATTAACAACGAAGTCCACTGCCTTCTTGTTCCGCTCGATGACTTCCTCGCGGTCCTTCTCGAACCGCTTGTCCTCGAGGTGGCAGTGGCAGTCCACTAGTGGCATCAAGTTAAAAAAGGTTAAACTCTATTTAACCATTGTGCAGAAAAAGCAGCTTTTTTCAACGTTTTTCGTCGGGCTCCTCGTGTTCGCGGTAATCGTCTGGGTGCTCGGGCCGGCAGAGATGTGGGCACAGCTCTCTGCGATGAGGCCAGAATTCCTTTTGCTGGCGCTGGGCCTGCAGCTCCTGGTAATGGCCGCCATGGCGTACCGGTGGTCAATCTTCATCAAGGCCACGGGCCACAAGGCCGGGTTCGGCAGCGTGCTCCTGATGACGCTGGCGGGCACTGCCTTGAACAACATCACGCCCAGCTCGCGAATGGGCGGCGAGCCGCTCCGCGCGTATTTACTGAAGAAGCGGCACGGCGCGCGCACCAGCACGGGCCTCGCCACGGTCGTCATCGAGAAAATCGCTGACATGACCGCGTTCTCCATAATCACGGTCCTCGCCATCTTCTACGCGTTCTATTACCTCAACGTCCCCGGCCATACGGTCCTGCTCCTCGTGCTCTCGTTCTTCTTCACCACGGGCGTGATGGCCGCCCTGGTCTACGTCACGCTCCGCCGCAAAATCAAGGCCAAGTGGATTGTGGGCTTGATTGACAAGTACCAACACTTGTCCGAGAAGTTCCCCCTGGTCTCGTACTACCGGGACAAGATGGACGACTCGCTCGCGAATTATTACGACTCCGCGGCGCGCATCGCGAAGAAGCGCGTCATAGTCAAGGCAATCCTTGCGTCGCTTTTGTATTGGGCCCTGGAGATATCCCGCGCGTACGTGCTTTTTCTGGCGTTCGGCGTGAACGTCCCGATTGCCGTAATCGCGGCGGTCTACGTGATTGCAAATATTGTGGCCTCGCTGCCGCTGCCGCCGGGCACGCTTGAGGCGACAATGATAATTATTTATTCGAGCACTGCGATTAACACGGTAACTGCGGGTGCAGTCACGCTCATTGACCGCCTGATTTCGTTTTGGCTGGTCATTATCGCCGGCCTGCCGGTCGCGTGGCACCTCGGGCTGACAAGCAAGAAGTGACATCCAACCCGCATTTTTCCAAAAGCTCTTTTGTTATTTCTTCTCTGTCGTCGGATAGGTCAAACAGTTCGTCGTGCACATAGGTGTTCCCGTCGTAATACAATATTGTCAGGACATTTGCTTCTTTTGCTTGCCCCACTGCTGGGGCGTAGTCGCTGTCACCGCTAACAAGGACTGCTGTGTCGATTTTTCCTGTCCAGCTCAGCTTGACAAGGTCTATGGCAAGAAGGATGTCCACCCCCTTCTGTTGAAAGGGCTTGTCTTGTTGGCTTGTTTTCTTGAGGTGGCCCCATCGGGTCACGAACTTTGGTAATCTCTCCAGTTTCTTCCTGAACTTGTATTTTTTTGAGTACCTCTCTCTTTCTTTTTCAGTCGGTGGGTTACTCTGGAACGGCATGCAATCGTAGACATACGTCCTAAACCTTTTCCCCCCTTGTTTTCTACAGAGTTCTTCTGAAAACTGCAGGTAATCTACTCGAGGGACCCCCAGGTTACGGCATGCCTTTTCAAAATAGGCATTATCGATAAAGACTCCAATCCTCTCCATTTATTTCCTCTCCCACATAGTTTAACTACCGTTCCTGGCGGCCCAAATAAGCCGGGGAACGGCAGCGAATATGGTAAATATTAATTGGGGTTTTTTGTTTATAAGCATTGTGATTTTCTTGACGATGTATTAGACTAAAGCCTTTTATTTGAGTTAGGAGTAATCCAAGCCAACGAGGGGTAATCACATGGCTGGAAAGACAATTGGAATGGTCAAGGACCTGAAAAAAGGAAAGTACGTGCTTATTGACGACGTGCCGTGCAAGGTAGTCGACATCCAGACGTCGAAGCCCGGGAAGCACGGCGCCGCCAAGGCGCGGGTGACGGCAATCGGTGTTTTTGACGGCTCGAAAAAGCAATTGCTCAAGCCCATGGACGCCAACTGCGAGATTCCGATGGTTGACCGCCGCAAGGGCCAGGTCATCGCGGACCTCGGCGACAACATCCAGCTCATGGACATGGAGACGTACGAGACGTTCGAGATGAAGAAGCCAACGGACATCGCCGTGGAAACGGGCGCAGAAGTCGAGTACATGGACGTCATGGGCCAGAAAATGATTACGAGGAAATGAGCCCAAACCTTTATTAGATTTGAGTTGCATAATGCTAGCGGTGAGACTGTGGAGAAATTTCGGGTAAGAAGGCAGTTCAAGAAAAATAGGATTAGTGTTACAATACACCAAATGGAGTATGAGAAAGATACTACTGGCAAGAAAAAGTTCTCCAAGACCTTCAAGCTGAAGAGTGTTGATGGGAGGCACATCGACGCGATTACAAGCGCTATCGAGGAGGAGGGGGTTGGCCCGGGGCCATCGGCAAAGCTCTTTTTTCACTTGACTTCCCTGGAAGTCAGAACCCAAGTTAATGAAGCAATAAAAAACGGGGAGATAGCCATGGAGCACAAATTCTTTCTCTTTAGGAAACCCCTGGTGTTTTCGCTAAGGGGCAAATATTCCGAGCTGATAAAGGAATACCAAAGCAAGCAGAAATAGGTTCGCGCGGGAAATGAGTTAAATACCCCCTTTTCTTAATTGGTTTTGATGCACGCAATCAAGGCAAGGAACGTAGTCAAGGTCTATGACGATCCAAGCGGCCGCGTAAAAGCACTGGACGGCGTTTCTTTCGAGGTCGACAAAGGCGAAATCTTTGGGCTCTTGGGCCCAAACGGCGCTGGAAAAAGCACGCTCATAAACATGATTACCGGGCTTATTTCTTCGACGAGTGGCAACATAAAGATTTTTGGGAAGGACGTGGCCACAGACTGGTACAGTGTCAAGGAAATGACTGGCACGTGCTTCGGCTTCGCGAGATTCATTTATTTCATGACCGGCCGTGAAAACTTGAGGTTCTTCGGTTACTTGTATGATATGAGTGACCACGAAATTGACAAGCGAATTGACGAGCTCGCCCAAACGCTTCGGCTTTCGGAAATCGATTCGCGGGCCGGCACCTATTCCTCCGGGATGACCCAGAAGCTCTCGCTCATGAAAGGCCTCTTGCACAACCCCAAGCTCTTGCTGGTGGACGAGCTGACGGTTGGGCTCGATGTCGACGCGGCGATGAACGTACGGAATGTCTTCAGGCAGGTCCAGCGCGACGAGGGCACCACGGTTTTGCTCACCACGCATTACATGCAGGAGGCGAACGACCTTTGCAACCGAATAGCGCTGATAAGCAAGGGCAAGCTATACGCGCTGGACACCCCAAAAAAGCTGAAGCGCCTGGCGAGGGACTATGACGTCATCGAAATCACCCTCAAGCAAGCAAAAAAAGCCGAGGCAATTGTGCGGCGGCAGAAGGGCGTCCTCGACGTCTTCGTCGGCAAGGACAGGCTCGTGGCCAAGGTATCGTCTTCAGAAAAAAGCCTCCAGCCAGTCATTGGCGGGCTGCTGAAAAAAGGGTTTATGTTCACCAACCTCAAGGTCAGGAAGCCCATGCTGGAAGAAGTCTTCTTGTCACTGACCGGCCAAAGCCTTGGGGGTGAGTGGCACGAATTTTAATACCGTGAAGGCCTTTGCTTACCGGCTTATCGCCAACTTCTGGAAACAGAAGATGTACATATTCGCCGAGGTATTGTTCTGGCCCCTAATGTTTTTGGTCGCGTTTGGGCTGTTGATAAAGACGTTTTCGGCCGACCCCACAGTGATTAATTACATTCTCGCGGCGTCAATAACCTGGCGCATAACCACGGTCTTCCAGCAGTCAGTGAATATGGGGTTCCTCCTTGACTACTGGAACGAGACCATGCGCCAGACCTGGGTCGCGCCGTTCCACCTCAAGGAATACGTAATCGGGAACAGCATGCTGGGCCTGCTTTCCGGCTCGGTCACGTTCCTGGTGTCGCTGGTCGTGGCGTGGCTGGCGTTTGGGTTCAGCTACCAGCCGCTGTGGCTCTTTGTGCTTACAATTGTAATAATGGCGGTGTGGGGGTGCGTGATTGGCGTCCTCATTCTTGCGACAACTGTTCGCGTTGGGGAAGGCGCCACACGCCTCGCGTGGGTCATCACAGACATAATCGTGCTGTTGAGTGGCGTGTTTTACCCAATCACGATGCTGCCCGTGCCAATCCAGTTCGTCAGCCACTTCCTGCCGTCCACGTTCCTGTTCCAAATGCTGCGCGTGCACTCCTTCAGCCCGGTGCTCATGGCCGGGTCAGCTGTAATGGTGGTGGCCTACCTCGTCCTGGGGATGGCGCTGCTGAGGTACAGCGTGAACCACGCCAAGAAAGTCGGCAGGCTCGTGAGGTTCTACTGATGAAAAAAACACGCCCCGAGCACCAGCCCGGCTTTGAGTTCCGCCCCGGGGAATACGAGTCCCCTGGCATGAAGCGAATGCAGGAACAGCTCACGCTCCGGGCAATCGAATTGTTGGGAATCGACTCCGGCCGAGTCATCGACATTGGCTGCGGCACCGGCTACTCCACCCAAGTGCTTGCGGACACTGGCTTCGACGTCGTCGGCATCGACCCCAACCAAGAAATGGTCGAGAGGGCCAACGAAAGAAAACTAGCGTGTTCCGTGGGCTCGTTCGAGGAAATCCCCTTTCCCGACCATTCCTTCGACGCCGCCGTCTCCATTTCCACGCTGCAGTGGGTCGAGGACTACCGCGCCGCCGCCAAAGAAGTGAGCCGCGTGCTGAAGTACTCCGCAAAAGCAGTGTTCCAGTTCTACCCCGAGTCAGAAGAAGACGCCATGAAGACCGCGAAGGCATTCGCCCGCGAGGGCTTCAAGGCCGAGCTCGCGATAGACAACCCAGACAACCCAAAGAAAAAGAAAGTGTTTCTTGTCCTCGAACGCTAACAATTTTATACTGCAAGCGCCTTAACCCCCATGGGGAGAGAGTTGTGCGCCTGTACATAGACACCAACGTGCCGATTAGCCTGGTCACTGGCGAGTTCGGGAAAAACTATGAATTCATGGAAGAGAGAGTTAGAAGATTTCTTTCTGTGTGCGAAGAAGAAAAGCATACACTCATAATCTCTGACTGGATGACGAAAGAGCTTGAAGGAGTTAAGCCCCATTGTTCTAATTGGATTCAAGACTTTGCTGCTGAAAACATTATTGAATACGTTGAACTTACAAGAGAAGACAGCCTAAAGGCCAAAACGATATCTAATGCAAAAGGCATCCATTACTCCGACGCTCGGCATGTTCAGCTAGCGTTAAAGTCAAAGGCCGACGCAATAATAACGTGGGACACCAAAGACTTCCAAAAAGTGAGTGACCTAATAACCGTGATGACGCCCGAACAGTTTATATGAAGCCCTTTTCCCGGTCGAACTCCTCAGCAAGTTTGTCCTTGTAGTCCTTGTCAAACATCGCCCTCTCCAAGTCCTCGAGAGTAACACCCTCTTTCTTGAGCCTATCAGCCCACTTCTTTGCTACTGCATCCCATCTCCTCATACGCAGCTGAATCGCTTTTTCCCTCATTGCGTCACGCACTGCCTCGGAAACATTGGAGTACAGTTTACTCTGCTCTACTAATTCTTCAAACTCCTTCTTGAAAACAGGGTCAAGGCGGATTGTATAGCTCTGCTGCATGTATTTACATTGTACATACAACTGGTATTTAAATCATGCTGCTAAAAACCACCCCATGCTCCGCAAAAACCGATTGATATGGGAAAACCTCTACGAATTAAGCGAGGCCGAGGTAGTCCTGCTTGGAGTGCCGTTCGACGGCACGTGCACCGGCCTGCCAGGCGCGCGCCTTGCCCCGTCACGCATCCGCGAGGACTTCGACTTGTTCGTCGCAGGCCACGAAAAGGGCATCGGGGACCTCGGCGACGTGAAGCTCTATGACGCCGGCGACGTGGACGTGGTGCACGGCTCGCCCGAAGACACTTTTGACCGAGTCGTGGAAGCGGTGCGCGAAATCCGCGACGAGACAAAAGCCCCAATTATTACACTCGGCGGAGACCATTCTATCACTCTCCCCATCGTTTCCGCGCTCGCCGAGCTCGAAAAGTTCGGCTACGTGTGCTACGACGCGCACCTAGACCTGCTTGATGACTTCAACGGCTACCCCAATAGCCACACGTGCGTGAACCGCCGCGTGATGGAAGTCGTCAAGGACGTCGAAATCGTGGGCGCGCGCGCCGGCAGCAAGGAAGAGTGGGCAGTAGCCAAGAAGCTGAGGCCAGTGAAGGGCAAGTGCTACGTAAGCATTGACGTGGACGTGCTCTCCGCAGTGCCCACGGGCACGCCGGTCCCGAGCGGCATGCAATTCCGCGACCTATGGACAAAAATAAGCAAGCGAAAAATTGTCGCTGCCGACATAATGGAGTACAACCCGTTGGTTGGCCACTCCACTGTCCCAGCCGAGCTCTTGAAGCGCCTCATCCTCAAGACGGGTAGAACATGACCACGCACTGGCCACTCGCGCACGCGAAATAGCCCTGCCCGCAGTCCACAGTGTTTGGCCTGCAGTCCAGGGTACAGGCGACGTCAGTGCAGTTCGGGGCGTTCAAAGTGTTCACCGAGCTGGTTGGGTGGCAGCACTGCTCTGCGACGCAGTCCGCGTCGATTGTGCACATGCGCTTGTCGTCAGCTCCGCCTAGGCCTGCATTGATGTCTGCTGTTGGTGGAGTAAGGCACCCAACAAGCATTGCCGCAAGAAGCACGGCAAGGATTGGTCTCATGAAAAAAAAGACGCCGAGGACGCATAAATAACTTTACTTTATCCTGTGCACCTTGCCGCATTCGTCGCAAATGAGGTATTCCTTTCCCCTGCTGGCAATCGGATAAAGCGCAGTCGAGCCGCATGACTTGCATTCTTCAATCTTTTTGTCTACCATAGAAGTGCTCCCCTTCCCTTTAGAAGTTCCCCCCATACTATAGCTTATGTCTTAACACGTATAAAAGGCTATGTTTAAACAACCAGTTTGCCGTACGCGCACAGTTTGTTCAAAAAGCACTCCCCGCACTTCGGCCGATTCGCCGGGCAGACTCGCTGGCCGTGCTTCACGAGCCAGTCATTGATGCCGAGCCAATACTTTTTTGGGACGATGGCGCGGAGTGCACGCTCTGTCTGCTCCGGAGTCTTCGTTTCCACCCAGCCAAGCAAATTGCTAATCCTGTGCACGTGAGTGTCCACGCACATCGCCGGAATCCCGAACGCGTAAACAAGAGTGCAGTTCGCGGTTTTCCTCCCAACGCCAGGCAGTTCGACCAGGCCACTGATTGTTTTGGGTATTCCGGTCTTTTCCACGCGTTTCGCCAGCCCAATAACATTCCTTGCCTTGGTCTTGTACATCCCAACCGGTTTAATTAGCTTCTCGACCTCAGCCACAGAGGCCTTTGCCAGTTTCTTTGCTGTTGGGTAGTTGGCAAACAATTGCTTCGCGGCTTTGGCAGTGTTGACGTCCCTGGTTCGGGCGGACAACGCAGTAGCTACCACTGTTTGAAAAGGAGTCCAGTGTTTTACAACGGCTTTCAACCCACCGTAATGCCGCTCCAGCAGCCGGCAAGCGGCGGCTATTTCTTCTTCTTTTTCTTTGCCGCTTTTTTGGCCGGCTTTTTCTTTGTTCCGCATCCACCGCATGGCATAACCTCATCAAACACAAAACCAGTATTTAATTACTTATCTTCGGCAACGTCGACCACTGTTCCATGCGAAAACTTCGTAATTTCGGACGGGGCCAGCTTCAAGCCCACACACGGCGAGCCCGCCGAGCCAACGACCCACTCTTTTTCCAAGAGCTTCTCGTCGATGAACACCGGAATATCCGGCGGCACAGTCAAGGCGTCTACTCCCCCCGGCAGTCTGCCGAATAAGTCCTGGAGTTCATCACGCCTCGCCATCCGCACTTCCTTGAAATGAGCAGTTCTTTGGAGCTTTTTCATGCTGATGCGCACTTCACCAGAAGCAATAACCACTAAAGGCCGCCCCCTGGAAACAAAACACAAGCACTTAAGCACGTTGTCGGCAGAGCCGCTGTAAAGGTCAAGGTGTGACTGTAGGTTTGTTATTGGATGATCCGGATGCGCAATGAGTTTCGCGTCCATGTTGTTCATTTTCACAAACTCGAAGACCTTCTTCACGTTTTCTTCCCCAGGCACTCCAGCAAAATCTTGTTCTGAAGTGATTTCTTTCATTCAATCACGCTGCCTGGCTTTGCGTCCTTGTCAGGAACAAGCACTTGCCAGTCCGGCCCAGCAGCCAGAATCATCCCCTGTGATTCAACACCGCGGAGTTTCTTTGGTTCGAGGTTAGCGAGATACAACACTTTTTTGCCCTGGAGCGCTTTGGGTGCATAATTCTCTGCAAGCCCAGCCATAACCGTCCGCTCTCCCAACTCACCAACGTCGAGCACGACCTTGTAAAGCTTGTCGCTCTTTTCAACGCGCTCCGCGCTCTTTACCTCAGCAATTCTTAAGTCCATTTTTTTGAAGTCCTCGTATTTCACGTAACTCACTTCCTCTTTTTTTCCGCCGAAGCGCTCCTCGTAATCCTTAACGCCGTCCAGCTTCGTGAACAGCGGCTTTGACTCGCCCAATGGGCCATTAACCGTAATCTCCGCAGCGTCTTCCCAACGCAACTCTTTCTCGCCAAGCAGCGCACGAATCTTCTTTGCGTCACCCGGGATGAACGGCTCCAAAAGAATGCTTGCGGACCGGCACACTGCAAGCGAAAGGTACAGCGTGTTCGCCCGCACGGCCTCGTTCTTCCACGGCTCCTGCTCGTTCAAGTACGCGTTGCCGTCCCGGACCAATGCAACAGCGCGCTTCAGCGCCTCGCGCAAGTGCGCCTTCTCCAATTCCTCCGCCACACTCGCCGGCGCCGCCTTGATTTTTTCGATTAATTCCTTGTCCTTCGCGGTCCATTCCCCGTGCTCGGGCACTCCATCGAAGTACTTCTTGTTGAGCACGAGCGTCCGGTGCACGAAGTTCCCAACGACGTCCGCCAATTCATTAACGCTTTTTTGGAACTGCTCCCATGTGAAGTCCGAGTCGTGCGTCTCCGGAGCCATTTGGATTAGTGCGTACCGCCACTGCGACGCCGTGAACGGCAGGGACTGGCAGTCCTCCAGAGTCACGCCAACGCCCCTGCTCTTCGAGAACTTCCTGCCCTCGTAGTTAAGGTACTCTGCCCCGACGACGTTGTATGGCAGGATGAACTCCTTCGTGCCCATTAGCATGGCTGGAAAAATAATCGTGTGGAACGGGATGTTGTCCTTGCCAAGGAAGTGCACGAGCCGCACGTCTTCCGCGGTCCACCAGTCGTGCCAGTGCTTACCGGTTTCGCCCGGCGCGTCTTTTGTTATAGCTATATATGCCACAGGTGCGTCAAACCACACATACAGAATCTTGTCCTCGTAGCCCTTGAGCGGCACTTTCACGCCCCACTTCAAATCGCGGGTAATGCACCGCGGCTTCAGGTCGCCGACGAGCGAGACCGCCCAGTTAAGCACGTTGGGCGCCCAAAACTTTTTGGTGCCAAGCCACTCCTTCAGCTCCGGCGCGAACTTCGGCAGGTCAAGGAACAAGTGCTTGCTCGTGCGCAGCACGGCCCCACCGCCGCACACAACACACTTCGGCTCCTTCAATTCCTTTGGCTCCTGCAGCTTGCCGCACGAGTCGCACTGGTCCGCGTTGGTCTCTTCGCCGCACTTTGGGCACAGTCCCTTGACGTACCTGTCCGGCAGGAACCGCTTGCATTTGTCACAATACAGCTGCTCGACTTCTTGCTCGAAGACGTTTCCCGCGTCGTAGTTCTTCTTGAATATGTATTGGGTGAGCTCGTGGTTTGACGGGCTGGAAGTCCGCCCGAAGTTAGTGAATTCTATATCAAACCACTCGTAGTCCACCTTGTGCAGCGCGTGGTATTCCTCGCACCACTTTTCCGGCGTGACGCCGGCCTTCTCGGCGGCCAGTTCCGTCGCAGTGCCGTGCTCGTCGGTCCCGCAGATGTAAATCACTTCGTGGCCCTGCAGACTCAAATAGCGCGTGTAAATGTCCGGCGGCAGCAGACTGCCGATTAAGTGGCCGAGGTGCGGCCTGGAATTCACGTAAGGCAGTGCAGAAGTTACCAAATAACGGAAATTAACCACCTTTTGGAGGATATGAAAACGAGTGTTTTTAAAGCCAGCCCTTGTTCCGCAGCAGAATCCGCAGCACCACTGCCTCCATCGCCACGACCACGACGAAGAGCAGCGCAATCACCGACGCCAAAAACTCGACAGTGGCCTCGCCAATGGCCAGCCCAGTCACAGTCACCAGCAGTACCAAAAAAGCCGTCGCTGCCAGCCCCTTCATGAGGCTCTTCTCCCGCCGCGTCGAGCCCTTGGGATACATAGCCCCTCCCTACGGCGGCTGGGTTTTTATATGCCGCTCCCGAAATTATATTCGGTGTTTGATTCCATTGTCCCATTTGCATTAGGCCTATCCCTATTCCTGTACGGGATAATCACGCTTAGTGGCGACCTCCAAAAGTTCGCGGGCAGCAAGGCAAGCGAGTACCTCCAGAAGGCGGCCGCCAACCCGTGGAGCGGCGCCTTCGTGGGAATGCTCGTCACCATGGTAATCCAGTCCAGCAGCGCCACCACAGTCATCGTCGTGAGCCTCGTGGACGCCGGGCTCCTGAGCTTCGTGCAGTCCCTCGGCATAATGTTCGGCGCCAACATCGGCACCACCATCACCGCCCAAATCGTCGCGCTCAAGGCCACGGCCCTCGCGCCCTTCTTCATAATAATCGGCTTCCTCCTCTCGACATTCACCAAGGGGCGGAACCGATTCATCGGCAACGCACTGTTCAGCCTCGGCATACTCTTCCTCGGCCTCGACTTCATGGGCCAGGGCATCGCCCCAATAAAGTCCGACCCCGGCATCGCGAGCAGCCTGATGCTGCTCGACAATCCCCTGTACGCCCTCGCGCTGGCAGCAATATTCACTGGCATTGTCCAGTCCAGCAGCGTCACCACGAGCCTCATAGTCCTCATGGGAATGCAAGGGCTCCTGAACATCGGCCAGGCAATCCCAATGATAATCGGCGCCAACGTCGGCACCACCGTCACCGTAATGCTTGCGTCCACACGCCTCGGCCGCAACTCGAAGCGCGCGGCAATCGGCCACTTAATGTTCAACGCACTAGGCGCATTGCTGTTCATTCCATTCATGGGGCTACTCGCCCAGGTAGCGGCTGCGACCGCCGGCTCAACCGCCATGCAAATCGCGAACGCCCACACAATCTTCAATGTGGTCACGGCAGTCGCCGCGCTGCTGCTCATAAAGCCCTTCAGCGCTATGCTCATGCGGCTAATCCCACAAAGCGAAGAAGCAGAAGAGCACCGCGCCGTCCACCTCAAGGAGCACGCGGGAGAGCCGTTCGTCGCGCTGGAACTGGTGGAGAAAGAGCTGCTCCGCCAGGGCAAAATCGTCCTCAAGATGCTCGACAAGGGATACGCCACAATGTTCGAGCGCAACGAAAAGAAAATCCGCGAGGTCCAGAAGCTCGAGAACCTCGTGAACCACCTCCAGAAAGAAATCACCAACGCCCTTATCAAGTCGTCCCGCCGCGAGCTCAGCAAGTACGACGCCCAGCGCGTCGCCGCCTACTCCAGAATGACCAACGAGATAGAGCGTGTCGGCGACCTGGCGATGCACCTTGGCGGCGTCGCGCAGCGGTTGATTGACGAGGACACCAAGTTCTCGGCCCACGCGAAGAAAGACCTGGAAAAAATACACTCGCTATCGTTCGAGAGCTTCGAAAAAGCAGTGTCGCTCATCGAAAAGTACGACCGCGGCGCCTGCGACGAAGTCGTCCGCATCGAGGAGACCGTGGACTCGTTCATGCCGCGGCTCCACTCCGCGCACATGGGCCGCATGTGTGAGGGCCTGTGCAAGCCAGCCGCTGGCCAGGCTTACCCCGGCGTAATCCACATCCTGGAGCGCATTTCTGACCACGCCAAGAACATCGCCCAAAAGACCAAGGCCCTCGAAAAAGCGCGGAAGCGCAACGGGAAGTGACCGATATGGCGATAAAAAAGCTAGTCGCACTCAACGCAGCGTTCACAGCGGCAGTCGGCCTCGGCTGGACGCTCTTCGTGCCCTACCTAGTGTCACTCGGCTACTCCTACCTCGACGTCATGCTGTTCTTCGCGGCGTTTTTCTCGTCTGCTCTCTTCGTTATGTTGTTCACGAGGAACTGGAAAATCAAGAACTACCTCACCCTCGGGCTTGGCACCCGCGCCCTGACTTTCCTCGCCGTCACTCAGGTCTCCCACCACTTCCACCTCTTCCTTGTCGCCATAATTTACTCGTTCATCATGACTGACTTTTGGGTCGTCTACAACTCACTCGTCGAAAAACAGACGACGAAGCACAACCGTGCGTTCACCAACAGCATTGTGATGGGCGCGGGCTTATTTGTGAACATAATCGCCCCGGTCGCCGCGGGGGTAATCGCGAGCCAGTACGGGTTCCACTGGGCGTTTGCCGCCGGCTTCCTCGCGATGCTGCCCACAATTTACCTTGCCCGGGGCCTCGGCGAAAAGCGCAGGCGCATAGACCTCTTCCCCGCACTTAAGTCCAACAAGCGCGTCCAGGAAATCATTTTCCTCGAGGGCTTCGCCCACGGCGCGTCATGGATTATTCCCATGGTCGTGACGCTCCAGTTCGTCACCGGCGTCGTGGAGTTCGGCGCGTTCTTTGCCTACCTCGCGCTCGCTGGAGCGGTTAGCGCATTGTTCCTGGGCAAGAAAAGCGACAAGGACGGCAACCGCGGGAGATACATAACGCCGGTCATGGTCTTCAGCGGCATAGCCCTCGCCGCCGCCGGATTCGCTGACTCCCTGCTCTTCTGGGCGGTTGCGATGGGCGCCAGCCGCTTCGTCGACAGCATAAAGTGGCCGTTCACGTGGACACTCATAACAGAGTCAGCCAAGACCATTGAGGAAGGCATGCTCGTGCGCGAGTTCTGGCTCAACTCCGGCAGGATGGCCTCAATAATGGTGACAGTCGCGTGCCTCGCCTTCTTCGGCAGCGTGCAGTACGGGCTCGTCTTCGGCGGCGCAGCAGCCATGCTCTTCCCCGTCGCAATGAAGCTCAGGAAACTCGGATAACGCCAGGATAAACTTCCTCGAACTGCGCGAGCGCCGGGTAAAACCCCAGCTTTTTCTCGCGCTCCCCAACAAAAACGTAGTCGACATTGTTCTCCAGCAACAGCTCCCGCAATCGCCCTCCGTCACTCTCGCCGGTGATTTGCTTCACCACCCCCCGATTGTCAAGCCCGTGGTACTGCACGCCGTAGTGCCCGCCGTAAAGAATCCTCCGGTGCGCCAAATACGGCACGCGCGGGAACAAAGACCACTCCTCAAGGAAAATCGCGTCCTGCGGCGTGTTTTCCCTCGCCCACTCCAGCGCCGCCAGCTCCGAAGGCGCCGCCTGCCCGTATTGGTTTCCAGTGTACACGCCAACAAGCGCGACCGACGAAATGCACAGCAGCCCGGCGATGAGCACGCGTGGCGCATTGTCCAGACGAGGGCTCGCGAGCACCGCGAGCGGCAATGCCGCGTAAACCAAAAACCTGTACCCGTTCTGCGTCAGTGGAATCGCCACGAACAATGCCAATGCAATCCCCAGCCACGAAAGCAATGCGAGCAGCTCCGTCTTCCTGTTCCGCCACGCCAGCGCACCGAGCGGCAGCACTGTCAATGCAATCGTCGGCAATGCCTCGGGCCGAAACCCGAACGCCATGTGGCTTCCGCTCACCGACAGGAGCGGGAGCAGGAACGGAATCCCTAGCGCCATCCACGGCAGGAACCTAGGCTTTTTCCTGTTGATTGCGTGGTGCAGGAGAATGGCACCGACCAGCACTGCCGCGGTCTGCAAGTGATAGCCGGCCAGCACCGCAAGCGTCACTCCCAACAGCTTATCCTGCTTCTTGAGGAAAAGGAACAGCGCGAACGCCATCAAGCCGAGTCCAATCGCCTGCGGCTGCGGCAAAAAGAAGAACAGCAGCGTGGGGTCGAACTTGAACCCCAGCGGCGCAAAGATTATTTCCTGGAACCCGGTGCCGAGCACCCAGCTCCCGCCCGCCAGGAGCATGAACAGCGCGCCGGCCCGCATGCCGCTCCTGAACAGCTTTTCGCCAACGAGATAGACCGACAAAAACAGCGCCAGCGCGGCCAGCGGAATCGCCGCCATCCCGGCCTCGCCGAGCAGCACGGTGAACAGCCAGTTGCCATTGATTGTGTGCCCCGGCGTGTAGCTGTCCTCTGGCGGGAACTGCGGCGACAGCCTGTACCACTCCGCGTTCGACATGTGCCACACCGCGTCTCCCGCGTGCGTCGGGTGCACCGCGGGCCCGGCGTACTGCAAGAGCACCAGCGCGACCAGCAATGCAAACACAAGCCCAACCGCGAGCGCCATTTTGTCCCTTTTCCCAATCGTTAGCCTCCCGCCCTTTCGGTAGAGCAGGTAGGCGACAAAAAACCCGAGTGGAACTACTGGCGCAAGGCCCATTGGCCTCGCCAACATCGCGGCGAACGGCAGCACAACCATCGAGAGCGCGATGGACGCGGCCACGAGCTCGGCCAGCGAAAACTCTTTCCTCATCCGCGAATACAGCACAAGCCCCGGCACAATCAGCAGCGCGAGCGACAGCATCACTCATGTTACCGCGCCGGTGCTTTTAAATACCCCCGGCGAGTTATGCCCACCGATGCGCTACGAGGACTACGTAGACACGCGCCACAAGCCCAGCCGCAGCGAAATGACCTGCGACTTTTACGCCGAGGGCGTGAGGGGCGTCAAGCCAAAGTGGCTCGCCGGAGGAATCGCTGCAGAAAGCTCGACCGGCACATGGACAGAGCTCACGACCGAGAAGCCCTACATGAAAAAATTGGCAGCCCGGGTCTACAAAATCAAGAAGAGCGGGCGCGGCATGGACATAAGCATCGCCTACCCCCCCGAACTGTTCGAGGAAAACAACATGCCCAACATCCTGAGCAGCGTCGCCGGGAATATCTACGGGCTCAAGGAAGTCCGCTACCTCCGCATGAACGGCCTCCGCCTCCCGAAAAAATTGGCCAAGTCCTTCAAGGGCCCCAAGTTCGGCATCAAGGGCGTCCAAAAAACGTTCGGCAAAAAAACGCCGCTCGTGGGCACAATCGTAAAGCCCAAGCTTGGCCTGCGCACCGCGGACCACGCCAAGGTCGCGTACGAGGCATGGGTCGGCGGGTGCGACGTCGTGAAGGACGACGAGAACCTGAGCGGCCAGTCGTTCAACCGCGCCAAGAAGCGGATTGAAACGACTGTGAAATACAAGCGCCGCGCCGAAAAAGAGACGGGCGAGCGCAAGGGATACATGTTCAACGTCACTGCCGAGACCTTCGAGATGCTGAAGCGCACTAACATGGCGGCCGACCTGCGCAACGAGTACGTCATGATTGACATTCTTACCGAGGGCTGGGGCGCGCTGCAGACCCTGCGCGACCATTCCCGGGGCCGCATAATCCACGCGCACCGCGCGGGCCACGCCGCCATAACAAAGCTGCCGTACCACGGCATGTCCATGCCAGTGATTTGCACTATTTCCCGCACCATTGGCGTGGACCAATTGCACGTCGGCACGGCGGTCGGGAAAATGGGCGAGGACAAGCGGGAGGTCCTTGAGAACATCGCGGCGTGCAAGGAAAAGTACCACGGCATAAGGCCCGTGATGCCCGTCGCCTCCGGCGGCCTCAACCCGCTGCATGTCCCCGCGCTCTACAAGATATTCGGCAACGAAGTCATCATACAAATGGGCGGCGGAATACATGGCCATCCGTGGGGCACGCGCGCCGGGGCAAAGGCCGCCCGCGACGCACTCGACGCCGTGGTCCAGGGCAGGAGCATTCGCAATTATTCGAAGGAGCTTGACGAGGCAATCAGGAAGTGGGGATAATGGAAGACCTTGACTTTGGTGAGAGCATGAGCATGCCAAAACTGAATTTCGACGTAAAAAAAATTGGGGTTGCGCTGGTGGGCCTTATCGTGCTGTTTGCCCTCGTCTACCTGGCGATGGGCGTGCTGAACCAGCCGCCGGTGTCGCTGCAGTTCAAAGACACCGAGATAAGCCCGGGCCAGGCCACTGTGCTGACGGTCGTCGTCGTAAACACGGGCGAGGAAGACGCGGCCGGCGTCACCATCCAAATAGTGCCGGAGAGCGTGGTGCTTACCGTCACTGACCCCGTGAGGACCGAGCCCATCATCGGCTCCAAGGCGAAGAGGGAGTTCGAGTTCGCCGTGACCGTTGGTCCCGACGCGACGCCTGGGACCTACAAGGTAACAGCCAAGGTGGACAACCTCATCGATGGCGAGCAGGAAGCCAGGGCTTACCTAGAAGTAGGGTGAATTCACTCGCTGTCCTCGATTTCTTTTTCGACCCAGCGGCGGGCCTTGCCTATGTCGATGGCAATGGTGATGTCAAGCGCGTTTTCGTTGTTCAGGATTATCTCGTCAATCACGCCGGTCCTGCTTATGATTAGCGGGCTTGGGAGCATCTGGCCCTCCCTGACGCCCATGACCTTTTTTGCCATTCCCCTCATTAGCAGTGCCGCGCACTCGTCACAAATCTTGAACTTGTTGACGGGAGAATCAGCGCCGTGCTCCTGGATAAACCAATTTTGTTTCGGCTCCTTAGCTTTTTTGCAGAGCCCGCAAAACACCATCCGCATCTATAACGCAGTTAGGGTATTTAAGTGTTATATTGGTTCGGCTTTGACGTAAAAGAGCTTCAGCGAGACTTCCTGGCTGAGGTCTCTCTCTATGCGCTGCTTCAAGCGGTCGCGGAACCCCTCCGGCGGCGTGATGAACGAAACAATCTTTAGGTCGACCCTGAGGGGGCTGTACCTTATGTCCAGCTGCTCCACTTCACCGCCCACACTCGCGGCCTCGGCCGCCACCGTTGCAGTGATTATGGTCTCAATCTGCGACTGCTCGTAGGAGATGAGGCTCGTGTAGACGAACGGTATGCTCAGCATGAACAGCATGAGGGCGGCGACCTTGAGGTGCGTCGAGAAAAACTTCTTTTCCTGCTTTTTCGGCGCCACGCCGTACGCGTAGAACACGACGGCGCTCCCGATGTCGATGCTGATTATGTTGACGAGCAGCACGAGGAGAGTTGTTGCGGCGACCGTGAAGTCGACGATTCCAAAGAACGCGAAGAACACGTTGATGGAAAGCGCCGCGACCGGTGGCATCAGCGACACCGCAATGGCGACGCCGGCCAGGGCCTCGTTCAGGTCCGTCAGGAGCGAGACCGCAGCGATTATCCCCGAGATGAACGCGACGCCTATCGTGAGCAGGCTGAGCTGGCTAATCCCAAGCAGGATTGGGGACGGCTGGCTCGCCGGCAGCAGGAACATGGAAAAGAACACGACTATGCACGAGAGCAGCAGCCCGATTGTAAGCGCGGACGCGCCGCGCCAGAACATCAGCACGTCGCCCGTGACTGTCCCGAGCGACGACGTAGTGATTGGCCTCAGCAATGGCGCGATTATCATGGCGCCGATGACCACGATGGGGCTGTCCTGCAGCAAGCCAAACGCGGCCAGCAATCCCGACAGCACGCAGAGAATGATGTACGTCATGTCTATTGACGATGACTCGTACGCATGCGCCTTTAATTCCTCGACCGGGACCCGCCTCTCTTCCTTCCCCTCTTTCTCGACCTGCGCGAAGGGCTCCTCGGCCTTCCAAATCCGTATGTCGGGCTGGATGTGCTTCTTGTCCTCGTACTCCGAAATGCTCTTGATTATCGCGTCCACGGCGCTTTCCTTGGCCGTTATTGAGACGAGTTCGCGGTTGATGCCGGGGCCGTGCGACTCCAGAATTATGACGTCGCTTGCGCCGGCCTTTTCCGCGCGGAAGGCGACCCATTTGCCCTTGCCCTTGGGCACAGCCACCTCTATTTTCCTCATTGCAGCAGAATAACCATCAGCGGTTTAAAAGCCTTATTGCTTGAAGAACTCGCCCACGCAGTACGCTGGGTCCCTCGTCAGCACCAAGTCCATGTCCTGGGGGAAGCACTTGGCGTAATTCGCCCACTTGAACCGCTCGTCCAGGAACACAATCGCGCCCCGGTCGTCCTCGTTCCGGATTACCCTTCCCGCGGCCTGAATCGCCCTGTTCATCGCGGGGTACAAGTACCCGTAGTTCCACCCCGCGCCGAACTTGTACTCGTAGTACTCGACCAGCGCCTGCGTCTCGAGCCCCCACTCCGCGAGCGGCACCCCCACGACCACGGCAGCCATCAAGTCCCTCCCGGGATAGTCGATGCCTTCTGCGAAAGACCCCCCGGCCACCGCGCACAACACGGCCCCGAAGTGCCTGCTCTCCCGGAACTGCGCGAGCAACTGCGCCGCCTGTGTTGGCGTGCTCCTCTCCTTCTGCGAGTAAACGGGCTTGTTGGGCTTGAAATTGAACAAGACTTCCCTCATCACGCGGTACGACGGGAAGAAAACAGCAACATTCCCAGGCACCGTGTCCACTACTTTCGTTACTTCGCCGGCAATCTTCTGGTACTGCTCGTCGCTCCGCTTCGCGTACCTCGTCGTCACGGAATCGCTAATAATGTTAACCCGGTTCTCCCTCGGGAACGGCGACTCGTACTGCCGCATTTCGGTCCTCTCCTCCTCGAACCCAAGCAAGTCCTTGTACATCTCGAGTGGCGTTAATGTCCCGCTCATCGCAATTACCGAGTGCGCTTCCTTAAGGATGCCCCCCGTGGCGACTCCCGCGTCCATGCAGTTGTGGTGCACTCCCCGCGCGTTGCTCATGCGCAAATACTCCTGTGACTCGACGGGCCACATCGAGAGGAACGAGTGAATCGCGAGGCACGCCGACCGCATCCTGTTTGTGGTCTCCAAATAGTCATTGCCGAGCGCCTTCAATTCCTCAAGGTCGTCCTCGTCCCATGTTGGCAAGGCATTTTGCTTAATCACTTGCGGCTCTTTCTTCGCGAGTGCCTCGGTATCGCGCTTCAATTTCTCAAGCTTTTTCTTCAGTGGCGACTTCAGCAACCCTGCTTCTTTTATCGCCCTCTTGAGCGTGAACGGCGCCAGCGAGTGGCTGAGTATGCTCCTTATCCTCTCGCTTGCGTTCTGTGCCTCGTCAACAATGATTATGGAGTCCTCGAGCTTTTTGCCGACTTTTTTCATGAACGCCCCGGCGATGTGGGGGTACAGCACGTGAAAATAGTCGCACACGATGACGCTGCTCTGCCTCGCGATTTGCATTGCGGTCTCGTACGCGCAGAGCGCGTGCTTTTTCCCGCCGTACTTGAACTCGGCGCATTCCTGGACGAGCTCGTTGTTGCTCTTGACCGTGCCATAGTTTTCCATTATCTTTTGCAGCGCCAGTCCCGCGGCGTCCTTCTGCCGCTTTGTGTTCCCCTTCGCATTATTATAATACTGGCACGCCTCGTTCTTCCTGCGCCTCGCACAAATTTCGTAAAAGCTGTGGTGGTCTGCTGCCTCAAGAATCGGGTCGACGCAAGTGTACTTCCTGCCCACAATATCCGCGGCCGTGAACTGCAGCTTGTTTTTCTCGGCGAGCGCCTTTATTTCGTCGACAGCGATTTTGTGCTGGCTGATTTTTGGCGTAAGGAAAAAAACGGCTTTATTTTCCTCTAATGCATAAGTAATCGCCGGGGAAAGAACGGCAGCCGTCTTGCCAATTCCCGTCGGGGCGTGCACAAGCAAGTGCTTCCGCTCGCTGACGCACTTGTAGACGTCGCCTATCATCTCTTTCTGGTGCGGCCGTGGCCGCTCGTGCGAAAAGAACATTGCTCCCCACTAATTATACTCCATTAGCATATAAAAGCCAGTAGTTACGGCTTGCCGAGAAAGCTTTTAAACCCCGCGGGCAATAATTATTCAGGTGGTTTTGGTGGAGAAAGACGAGCGCCGGGAAATGGAAAACAGGTTCCTTACATTGCACATAATCGACATGCTGCACGAGGCCGAACGCGACAAGAAACAGGAGCCTTTTGTCGAGGAGGTCCTGGAGCGCATGGCTTCGCTCGGCAAGATGGCGGACAGGCCCCGCAGCATGAGTGTGAATGAGATGTTTTACCATGCCCTGAATGGCATGACTGCGGAGGGAAAGGAAAACGACCCACACTTCAGGAAGGCAGCGGTTATGTTCAACGACCTCTTCCAGAGGACGCCAAAAATTGAGAGCGGCATAAACTACTGGAGCGACAAAGACCTCGAGGAAAAGTTCAACGAAAAGCATGCGGACGTCAAGGAAAAAATGCCCAAAATGGCCGAGGGCCCCTATCAAAACTGGAGCCCCCAAATTGAGGGGCACTTGGACCGGATTTATGCCCGGGCGAAAAAGCACGGATTGTACGGCCACAGCCAGGCGTTCCACAAGGCATTCGTCGGCACGCTGAAGGAAGTCGGCAAGGCAAACGTCAGCGGCGGCTGGAAGCCAAAAGTATCAAAGCCAAAAGTCATTCCCAAGTCCCACGCCAAGAAGTAACATACTTCCTGAACACTTCCCTGCTCAAAACTCAAACAAGTCCCTCGCGTCACTCCAGTCTTTGAGGGCGTGCTTCTTCGGGTACTCCCCCCACTCTTTGTTTGCCTCCAAGCAACTGCTGGCGGCACTCGGCGTGTATTCTCGCATTACACGACACCTACGCAACGACTTCCACGACGAATTCTTTGGGGTCCTTCACCCGCAACTCTACTTCAGTGGCCTTCGTGAGGTGGAGTGTCCTGGCTATGTCAGCCGGAATCCGGAGAACAAGCGACCTGCCGCTCTCGCTCAAGTGCCTCCGCAGGCTCACTTGCTGCAGGTGAATTCCCTCCATCAACTTGTCAACCTTCTTCATCTGCTCAGGTGTGAAAAGCTCCTGCTTGCACTTAGGGCAATACTGGACTTCCACGTCCCTCAAAATAACTTTCCCGTCGTAAAAATCAACCGTGGTTTTGGAACTAACCAATTCACCGTTGCACACGGGGCATTTCTCACTCCACTTCTTTTTCATAAGCCTCCCTTTCCCATCTCTTGCTTTCCCAACAACTCTTGATGACCAACACTTTTTTCACGAGCACACTCAACGTCAAACACTTCTGGCCCAGCTTGCACACGGTCCGGACCTTGCTGCCGTCCTGCGAATCCGGGAATGAAACACCTTTCACCAAAGCATTCTTGACGTCACTCTGCGTGAAATTCCGTTCCTTCAGCCGCTTCAGGGCATGACGCGTGATGAAAAACCTGCCCTGTCTTGCCAAGCGCCCGATTTCATCCATTTTTCATCACACAATGTTATTACAAATGGTGTATAAAAAGCTTTTGCTCAAAAACTATTTATATGCGTTTGCATATAACAATGGATATGGCGAAGACTGCTGTTTTGCCTCCCATCAAAATTGGGAGGCAGATGCTTGAGAGGCTTGACGAGCTCGTGGAAAAAGGGAGCTACAGGAGCCGGAGCGACGCGGTCAGGCACGCGATTGCGTTTATTGTGCGGGACTACGAGGCTTCTATGAAGGTGAGGGAAGAGGCAGTGCAGATGGTCAGGAAAGCAAGGAAAGAGATTGACGAGGAGTGCTTGAAGGAAGCCGGCGGCGACGAAGAAAAGGCCTGGGAAATTTTTATCAAGAAATACACCTAAACAAGCTCTTCCAACAGTTTTGTTTTCATTTCTGAGAACGCGGCCTCGTACAATGCATTGTCGTCAGTGACAAAATCCCCCACCACCGTTTACCACTACATATTCACAAAGCTATCGATTTTGTAGTGGTAAATCCCCTTAAATAAAGAAAAGCCTACGCATTGACGAGGTATTTCCTCATTACTTCGCGAGACCTGAAGCGATGCAATAATTCTGAATGTGGCTCCCAACCGTGTTTCAGGGGCGTTCTCGTGCTTATCTCTTCCAACATCTCTTTCAAAGTGGCAAACTTCGTTGGTTTGGTGGTTATTGTATTCCTGACTGTTTCGCGTATTACCCAAACCCCAACCGGCGTCCAATAATCCGGAGTAATCTCCCTGAACACAATCACGCCCGCCTGCCGCTTGATTTTCTTCAAGTGCTCCAATACCCCGAGCCGCGCCGCGTAATACGCGCCCGTAACGCTGTCCGCGTACTTCTTCCGGCCCTCGTACGGCTCCCAGTCCCTCGCGAACTCGGGGTCCGCCGTGCTGTCCAGCCAAATGTTCCCCGGCATCCACGCCTCCACGTTCTCGAAACACCAATTCCCCGGGACTAGTAATACTTCAAAATGGTTCCCGAGGTACGTGCTCGCGAACAGCAAGTGCTCGTCCAGCTCCCGGAACTCTTTCACTTCCTCAATCATCTGCTTGCCAATCGTGTCGTCCGTCGCAGTGATGCTCCACCGCGTCGGCACCATTTTCTTGTCAATCCCAAGCAACCCAACCGACATAATCTTGGACAACTGGCTGACCGCCACGTCCTTGTCGTACATTTTCTGGATTTGCTCCGCCGCCTTCAATTCGTCGCTCACGACGGCGTCGACTTTTCGCGGAATCCTCGCGTTCTCCGTGGTCCGGAACTTTTCGAGCACACCGGTCTGGCCGAACGGCGCGCTCGTCGAGTCAAAAGAAGGCATCGCGCTTACCCGCGAGAACGTTGCTTCGGTGTCCACGGCGCGCACGCTCATCGAAATGTCCTGCATCTCCATTAAATCGCGAGAAGGATTAGTCGCGTAGACAGAAAGCGGCTCCTTCGTCCGCACCAAGCGGTACCGCATCTCCACGAGCTTCTCAAGGGGCGTGCCGTACCACTCCTCGGGCGAGTCGCTCACGTGCCCATAAGGCGAAATCATGGGCCCCGCCTGCACGCGTGGGTAGCCGTACCTCCCCACAAACACGCTCGGCGACTCGCCGGAAACCTCTTTTTTAATAGGCTTCAATTTCCCGAGCGCCTTGGCCTTCTCCACGCGCGGGCACACTGGCTTGCCGCACAAAAACCGAGTCCCCTTGCACTTGACACAAAGACTCTGCACACTATCCGTTACGAAGGGCTGAATAAAAAAGCCCCCGGCTGTGGCTTGCCGAGGAGTTAGGGGCAGGTCCCCGACTGCGGCACCGTGCACTTGGCAGACGTGTACGTGTTCGATGAGCCCATTTGCGTGCCAGTGCAGTCAAAGTCCCACGAGTCCCACGCGCCACTGCTGCAGACCCTATTGTTGTTCAGCGTATTCGGCGGGCCACCGATAAAGATGCCGTACCAGTTGCTCTGCAGTACGTTGTCACTGTACGTGTTGCCGCCGGCGCGGTCCTCCACGCCCATTTGGTTGTGGTCTATGTTGTTGAGGCGCAGTGTCCCACCACTACTCCCCGCTCCAATCACGACGCCGGCGTTCCCGGAGTTCATGATGTCATTGTCGTCCAGCCGGAAATTTGGCACGCTTTCCAGCCGGATGCCATAAATATTATGCATCGTGAACGAGTTGTGCATGAACTGTGGGCCCACTGCACCCGTCACGTAAGCACCGATTTGGTTGTTCGCGAAATTGCTGTCCTCCACCCGGGCATTGTTCCCCTGGATGTACACGCCGTAGTTGAACGACGTAACCACGCAATTCTTTATCCGGGCATTGGCGGCGCCACCCGTCACATATATCCCATTCCCCCCGCCAGAGCCACTCAGCTGCTTGTTGTTGCAGTTCAGCGTCGCGCCGCTGGACCCGCCCCCAAACCTAACGCCGTCCCCCGCAGTGCACGCCAGGTTGCTCGAAAGCGTGTAGTACCCGCCAGTTGTTATCTCGTACCCACACTCGCCAATAAGCAAGTGGCACATCCCACTGATTTCGACACCACACTCCGAATCGTCGCAGTCCGTGTCGCCGTCGCAGTCATTGTCCTTCCCGTCGAAGCACGTTTCTCCCGCCCCCATGCCCTCCGCAGCGCCGGGGTTGATTGCTGGGTCCGTGTCGTCGCAGTCCACGTCGCTCGTGTATCCATCGTCGTCGTTGTCGACGGGCACTTCGCACGCCGGGTGCGTGCTGCAGTCTTCTGTGTCTGCGCAGTCGATTTTGCCGTCGCAGTCATTGTCCTTTTCGTCCGTGCATACTTCTGTCGCGCCGGGGTGCACTGCTGAGTCACTGTCGTCGCAGTCTTTCTGCGGGTAAGTGCATTCACCAGAGGCCGGGTCGCCGTAGCCGTCCCCGTCATTGTCACTGCACTCCTCTGGCTCCATTTCGCCGCTGACGCCCTCGACATAGTAGCTGCTCCCCCCTATGTAGACGTCGTGCTTTTCGCCGCTCGCGTCAGTAAGCGAGCCCACGCGCTTGGCAGTGCCGGGAATGCTGTCCAGGCTCAATACGTGGCTGTCCCCTCCCTTTACCAGCTCGGCCGGCAGCGAGCCAGGGTCGTCGGCACTGAAGGGCGCGGAGTAAGACACGAGCTCCACCCCGTTCGTGGCGAACGTGTACTTGTCTTCTTCAACAACAGCCGCCGTCTTCGGCGCAGCCATTAGGGTGTTCGCAACAACCACGACGACTACGGCAATCGCGAGAATAGCCGCCAGTATTAGTAAATATTCGAGAGAACCCTGTGCCTTTTTCATGCTTGCCACCCTAGGTTATCACTACTGAAAATAACTATATAACCCTTGGGGGTGGGTTAGGGCTCAGGCCCAGCACGCTTCTATGGGGCAGCACGCGTCGTCGATGCACGGCATCCACTTCCCGCACGCCGCAGCCCCGCCTATTGGGTCGTAGCACTGCGTCATGTCAAGGCCCTGGCACTGGCTGCCCCACGAGCAGGAACACTCCTCGAGCATATACCAGCAGCCCCCTATCGGCATGCACGTGGGATTGGCACAAGTCTCGGTGTTCACCGTGCAGTCCACGAACCCCGGCTCAAGGCACGAGTCCGCGTCAAAGTCCCCGCACGCACTGTAACCAGTTTTGGTAGGGTTGCAGTACCTTGGGTCGTTAAGCGTGCACTCGTCACTGCAGTCTTCCACGCATTGGCCGTTCAGGCATTTCTCGCCCGCCCGGCATGTTGCTCCTATCGCCCACTCATAGCAGCCGTCGTCATTGTAGTCGCCGCACACCGTAGTTACGGTTTGGCTGGCACAGCCTCTCTCGCCCACTGAGCACTCGTCCTGGCAAGGCTCCTCCTTGCAGCTTCCGCCGCAGTGGTCGTATCCACAGCCCGTGCTTATGGTGTCGTAGCACTCGAGGCTGGGGTCCGCGTTACAGGCGCTGGCCATATTGCCGAATAGGGCAGCACATGTAGCCCCTTGCAGGCACATCGTGACAGGTCCACTGGTAGTATCATACTTGTAGTATGCAATCGGTATATTGGGATAATAGTCCCTCGACTCACTGCATGTGATGCATCCAGGGTCATAGTCGCAGTCGCACCAGCCAGTCCCGCAGCCGCCGGTTGTGGAGTCATAACATTCTGTCCCGACCCAGCAGTCCCCGGCTTCCATGATTATGTCGCAAGCCGTGTTACCGCACTTCCACGGCTCTCCGTAGTCAGACGTCAGCCACGCCGGCGTCCCCGTTTGCTTCAGGCACGCCTCACACTGCGACGTACATTTTGATTGGACACACGTGTAGCCCGGGTCACAGTCAGCATCACTGTCGCACCCTATGCCTGTGCAGTAGTCCTCGTCGCACCCGGTGGCATTGTCGTAGCATGTCCAGTGCAGCATTGGCCCGCCCCCGGGCGGGAACTCCCAGCACGCCGCGTCCTCTTTGCAGCTCCTGATTTCCCCACTCGCGTCACAGATGAAGCCCAGCCCGCTGTCGACGTACACGCCACTCTTGCCGTACACACAGCTCGTGCACGCGTCTGGGTAAATGCACTCGCCCGAGGAGCACACTTGGCCCATCCCGCACGCCGTTTGCGTGCCGCCCCAGTCCGTGCAGCCGTCACTGTCGCTGTCGGCGCACACTACATAGCTGTCGCCGACGCACTTCTTCGTGTTCAGCGTGCACGCGTCCTCGCATGGCGTCGCCTGGTACACGCACTCGCCGTCTATGCACTTGTAATTCTCGCCGCACACGCTCAGCTGTGCCCACTCCTTGCAGCCGTCCTCGTCAATGTCCATGCAGAGGTTCAGGTGCGTGAGGTTCACGCACTTGTTGGCAGTGCACTCGTCCTCGCACGGGACACAGTACCCCGCATCGCAGTCCTTCTTACTCTCCACACAGTTCTCTGCCAGAGTGCCGCAGCACGTTATCGCCAGGCCGCCGGAGCACACCCTCGCGTCCTTGGCCTTCCCGTCGCACTCCTTGTAGAAGTTCTTGCACACAGACTCGCACTCCGCGTGGCAGATGCCGTCGCCCTTCGTGCAGTCGGTCTGGCACGCCGTGGAGGACACGCACGCTCCGTCCACGCAAGTCTCGCCGCTCCCACAGAAAGTTGTGTCCCCCCACTCATAGCACCCGTCGTCATTGTAGTCGGCGCACACGGAGTAGCCAGTGGCCTCGGCCTCGCACCTCTTCGCGCCGTTGGTGCACTCGCTCGTGCACTCTTCCACGCACGCGCCGCCCTCGCACACTTCTCCTTCCCCGCAGTAAACAGCGGGCCCCCACTCGTAGCAAATGTCTTCGTCGTAGTCGCCGCACACATAGTATGCATTTGTATCGGGAACGCATTCCTTCGCGCCTTTCGGAGTGCACTGGTCGCTGCAGTCATCTGCGACGCACACGCCGCCGCTGCAGTCCTTTCCGGTGCCGCAGTCGGTCTCGCCGCCCCACTCAAGGCAGTCGTCCTCGTCGTAGTCGCCGCACACCTCGTACGCCGTGAAGCCGCTCGTGCACCGCTTGCTGCCCTCCGGGGAGCAGTCGTTGATGCAGCACGGGCCACAATCGTCCTCGCAGCTCTCGCAGGTCTCGAAGCCATTGCACATGCCGTCCCCGCAGTAGTCCGTGACGCACGCCCCGCAGTCCGCCACGCATGAGTCGCAGTCCTCTCCGCCCTCGGTGTCGCACACCCCGTCGCCGCAGTGCTCTTCCCCGCACTCGCCGCAGTCCTCCGGGCACGTGCTGCAGTACTCTTCTGCCGCCGCGCTGCACACTCCGTTGCCACAGAACTCTCCAGGGCAGTCGCCGCAGTCCTCCGGGCACGTGGTGCAGTCCTCTTCGTCGCCGCACTCCCCGTCGCCGCAGTGCTCCACCGCGCACGGCCCGCAGTCCTTGGCGCAAATCTCGCAGTCCTCGTCGTCGCCGCACACGTGGTTGCCGCAGAATTCTTCGTCGGCCTCTCCGCAGTCCCCGGGGCAGCTCTCCTTGTCCTCTCCAGTGTTGCACGTGCCGTCGCCGCACACGGGCTTCTTGTCTATGTGGAACTTTCTGGTCCTGCCCCCACCGCCTCCTCCGGCGGGCGGGAAGGAGTGGTAGACCTTGTAGGTGTCCCCGCTCGCGTCATGGATTTCGCCGACTTCTTCGGCGTCGGAGGGCGGCGCCGAAACGTCAAAAAAGTAGTCTTGCCCGCCTATCTCGAGCTTTGTTGGTGCCGTGCCCATGGGGTCCCTTGGGTTGTACGGCTCGTCGTACCCAATTACGTTGATGCCCTTGAGGGCGAGGGCAGTGATGTCTGCCTTGATTACTGCCTCTTCTGTTGGCGCACCCATCAATGAGTTCAGCACCAAAACAATTACTACCCCGATTGCCAGGATAGCGGCGAGAATCATAAGGTATTCAAGAGAGCCTTGCCCACGCTTCATAAAACAACACCGTCCCCTTATACCAGTCATTAGGAATATATAAGGATATGGCGGCAATGATTATATTCTTTCCCGCAAATAACAATGGCGTGCCAAGAGTCGAGCAGCGCGGCAGGGAGCTATGGGTATCCATCCCAGAGGACGTAGCCAAAGCCCTCTCGGTCAATGAAGGGGACGCCCTGTCCTTTGAGCTCTTGGACAACGAATTAGCCGGAGTCCGCAAGGCCCACGCCGTTGCCGACGACGAGCTCTCGGTCCTCAAAAAATTGAACGAGGTCAAGTTCGCGCAGCGCACCAAGGACAAGGTCCGCTCAATCCTCTCCGACCCCGAGCAAAAGGCACTCGGCAAGCTCGTGAAGAAGGGCGCTGTCCAGTTCTACGAGGGCGGCAAGTACAAGGACAACGGCGTTTACTCCATTTCCCGCGACTACTACTCGTTCATTTCCAGCCAGCCAAAGAAGGCCACCAGCCCGCTGGGCCAGCAAAAATACCTGGTGACCCAGTCGCTTGACCAGGCCAGGGACATTCTCTCCAAACTCAAAAACGAGGTCAAGAGCGGCGGCGTAGTGAGCGTGCGCGGATTCGACAAAAAAGTCTACATCACCACGCGCGACGCCGTTGACACCGTGGGCAGCAAGATTGTTTCTGCCTTGGGTGCCCGGGAAAAACCTTTGGCGGAAATCGCGTCGGCGTGCGGCGAGGAAGAGGGGCTTGTGCGGACGGTGCTCGAAATCCTGCGCGAGTCGGGCGAAGTAATTGAGAAGCGCGAGGCGGTGTACGCGCTTGCCTAGCCCTGTCCTAATCCCTGTCCTCACGGGCCTGGAGTGGAAAAAGTCGTTCCTCCTCGAGGCCGCGGGCCAGTCGTCCCTCGCAGTCGTTGTCTACTTAATCGACCAATCCTCTGGCTTGACGGCGTTGGAGATGCAGGCGGAGATGGACGACAAGGAAGCGCTATTGAAGGAAATCGACGAAACCCTGCACTCAATCGGCAGGCGCTCAAAGATTTACAACGAGTGGGGCTCGCTCAAGGAAAAAATCCCGTTGATTGCCCAGCGCGAGAAAGTAAAGGAAATCGCTGTGCTCAAGCGCGGCAAAATGGCAGAAAAAGAAATAGAGGAAATAAAGTCGCTCGGCATTCCCGTGCGGGAAGTCGAGGCGTACTAAACGCTCGCTTTCTTTACGAGGCCCTCGAAAGGGTTTTTTCCGTTTATCAGTGCTTCCAGAGCCCTCGCCGTTTCCGAGTAACGCTCTTTCTTTGACTCTATGAAGCCCCGCTCCCCAGTGGTTTCATTTTTATAGATGAGCCGGGGAATCTCGGGGTGGTCTTCGTGGTGCCATCCCTCTGGCAAAGGCTTTGTCCTGACCCTCTTCCTAATCATGTATCAATTTTTGCAACCCTTTCTTTAAAAAGCTTTTATTGCCGTGGCTTCAAAACAATGGCTATGCCCAAAACACCCGAGGAAAAGCTTGGTGGGATAAACCACCACGAGTTCAAGCATTTTGCGGACGAGATTGTCCGCCCCAAGGCACCACTCGAGCAAAAGCTGCTCTCGTTGGCAATGCACGTCCAGAAAAAAATGCGGTACGACAACAAAAGCATTGAAGTGCCGTTGATTTCCGCGTACGGCCACTGGGGCGTGGGCGACTGCTTCCAGCAGGCCGGGGCACTCGTCGGCCTGCTCCGCTCGCAAGGAATAACCGCCGAGCTCACGGAAAACCCAAAAAGCGGGCACGCCAGCGTTGGAGTCCCGCACGAGAGCGGCAACGTCACAATCAACTACTACAAGGACAACGAAATCGGCATCCGCACCCCAGAGCTGTCGTGGAGGAGGACCAAGCACGGCAACGTAACCGTCAGGAAGCGGGGAGAAACAAAAGAAATCCTTTCTGTCGAGAGCAGCCACCCACTCGACCAATTACTAAAAAAATTCTTCGGGGCGAAACAGTGAAAGACCTGGACTTTTTTTCGGAGGTCGGGAAGCTGAAGGAAGTGCCGCGCACGGGTTGGGCGCTCCGCGGCGTCGAAAACCCCGAGACCGTCACGGACCACGCGTACCGCGTGGCGGTGATGGCGCTGCACTACTGCAAGCAAAATACTCTCCGCTGCGTCGGCATGGCCCTCGTGCACGACCTGCCCGAAGTAATCACGGGCGACGTGGCGGTCCGCGCCAACGAAAAAGACCAGGAGATTCCAAGCGCCGAAAAAGCGGAACAAGAAAAAGCGGCGGCCAAGAAGCTCTTCGAGCCCCAGCCCGAAATGTATTCCCTGTGGCTCGAGTACTTCGAAAACAAAACGCCCGGGGCCAGGCTCGTGCACGACCTGGACAAAGTCGAGATGCTGCTGCAGGCACTGGAGTACACGCGCGACAAGCGCACGAGCGAGGACCTAGAGGAATTCTTCGAGTCGACCGAGCCACGCATGCAGACGGACAAGGGCCGCGAGCTCTGGAGCGAAATAAGGCGCCGCTACCTCGAAGCCTGCAAATAGCTTTTTAAATACTTAAACGAAAATGTTCATTCACGCCTCGGTAGCTCAGCCGGTAGAGCGGCAGTCTCGTAAACTGCAGGTCGGGGGTTCAATTCCCTCCCGAGGCTCTGACCCTACGGTAGTAGAGCCTGCACCATAAAATTGTTGATGATTGCCTATAACGCTTTCGTTGCAGCCCTAACTCCTTGAATTTCCTAGGAAATCCGCGGAAACTGGAGGACGCTTAATAGAATTCTTCTTTTGGCTTTCCAGTCTGCTTGATTATGTGCTTTATCACAAAAACAGTTATGGTTGTGTGGTGCGGCACTCACGTTGTCAACACTTTTTTCTTTGACACTTGTTTCTTGTAAGTGATGTGCTTGCTGGACCTGGCTTTCTTGAGGCCATTGTCCTTGAGTATGCCCTCGACCTTACGCCTTGACAGCTGGCGAAGCCCTGCCATGATGGGCAACCTCCGGCAAAGAAATGGGTATGCTACTCAATGAAACAGAAACCGACATCATTGTTTTTAGGGTGTGGGCTTGGGTGTGTCCGGGTCTTTCATATACTCGTTAACCAATTCCGCCATATTTTCCTTTACCTCTTTCTCGGTTTTTCCTTGTGTGGCCACGTCAAGAACAGGGCAAGAAGCCACAAACCACTTATCCTCTTTAGTAACGATTATTGGTAAAGGAATAGCTTGTTTCACTGAAAATCACCCTCTGAAATAGGTTATCAAACCCGCGCTATTTAAAAGTATCCGCAAAAAAGAGGTGCTCCTTGGTCCTGCCAAAGTTATTAAAGAACCCCACACAATATTCTAGCGTGCCTGGAGATATCATCCCTGAAAAGAAGACTAAGACACAAAAAGCGATTAGGGCACTCTTTGCTTTTGGTGAGAAGCAGCGGGAGCTACCTTACGTTAAGACCAGCCGTCCAGGACACTTGGTTGCGCGGAGTATGAAGCGTGCTAACGAGCTGGTTGAACAAGCAACAACTATTTGGGAAGAAACGAAGGACAAGGAACAAAGCGGCAGGATTGGGCCGTGGGGAAGTGGGTTTAAGATAATTTACCCACAGGATTCTCGCCTTAGGGGTGAAGTGTTCCATGAGCTGAAGAGGATAACCCGCGACCTGAAAAGGGCGAGTTCGCAAAAACTTTCTGAAGAAGAACTGCAGGAGGAAGCTGCGCGGCTCAAGAATTTTTATACTCGGGGAATTCCATCCGGTCGCACGCCCGAAGCCGAGGCGAAGGCAGACGCTATGCTCACAGACGAAGAGAAAGCAATCCTAGGGGAACTCGGTTTGGACGAGGACAAGTACAACGAGCACGTCCAACACCTCGCCAGCGCCCTGGAGTCTTCACACGAGGACCTTTACGAGCTGATGGTACACCTTATAAAAGAAGGAAAAGAGGTAAAGCTGCTCAAATAACTCTTTTATGTGCAGACCCTCAATATAGTGTAAAAGCCCCACCCCGTTTTTTAAAGAATCCCGCACAACATTCTAACAATGGCAAGAACACCTCAATGGATCAAAAACCTGGGCGGTCACGCAGGCGAGTTATACGTCGCGGCTGAACTATCTAAACGTGGAATACCCAATGCATTGCTCCCCGAGAACTTTTCTGACGATGATATTTTGATTGCGCAGAAAGATGGAAGTGAAATTGGCTATATCCAAGTAAAGTCCTGTCACCCAAATCGTTCCGACTCCTTCATTCTTCGCTACACTGAAGAAGAGTGGACAAAAGCAAAAAGTAACGAGTACGTGGTTTTAGTGTACTTGGGGACTCCCGAAGAAAACGAATCCCCACGTTATTGGATAACAACAAAGAAAAAAATGGGAAAAGCATGTGTTGAACACGGGGCACACGGAACCAAAAACTGGGAACGCCGCTTTTGGATGAAGACTATGGAATCAGACTACAAAAAATGGGAGAATAATTGGGGGCTCTTTAAGAAGTACCTTCCTAAGTGATTAAAAAAAAATGGAGAGATTCGTTTGAAGAAAATTAGTGTATCTGAACTGACTTTTGCGCAAATACGCGCAGCCTCCAAAGAGTTCAGAAAGCGCGAGGAGAGGGATTCAATATACAAAATCACTACAAAGCTCGTGAACGAGGCATGGGCCAAGAAAGGCAAGGGATTCACTCTCGCCGATGCCATTAGCGTGCTACTACTCGTTTGGAACCAGGGGTTCTACCGCTACGGAAGACTCAACTTCACTAAGTTCGATAAAGCTATCAAGAAGAACAAGCCACTACTGGCAAAGTTTAGGAAGCGAAAAATCGCAAGCTTCACAGCAAAGGATGAAACAACAATCAAGAAGCTATTCAACGATTTACTTGAGGCCACGTCCATCAAAACGAGGAAACAGAAGAAAAAGATGGTCAGCCCAGTCAGCGTTGCCAAAGCACTCCACATGATGGCTCCCAGATTCTTCCCGTTATGGGACGGAGCCATCGCCGTTGGATGGGGCTGTCGATTCAACCGGGACAACGCTGCTGACAAGTACCTGAAGTTCATGAGGCAAAACAAGGAACTGATGGGAAAATACAGTGGCCGCGGGCTAACCTTAAAAATGATTGATGAATGTAGTTACGCAATATACACCGCGGGATGGTATCCACGATAGACAGGTCATTTCCTAGGAACTTCCGCGGAAATGAGGTGTGTGAGGGGCAAAAACCCGTGTAGGCTCTACAGCCGTACGACTTGTTCCCTCCCGAGGCTCTGTATCTCTGGTGCCAGAGCGCAAGCTAAATCATTCTTTTTTTTGTGCACTTGCCTTTGCTAAAGCGACTTCGCGAACTTGTCCGAGGTGGTCATCTTTGCGTACAGCGGCAGTATGTCCATCATCGCGTCGTAGTTGCTGTCGGTGAAGCCGCTGGTCGCGTCCTTCAGAAGGGTCACGTTGTATCCCTTGTTGGCCGCGCGCTTAACAGTCGTTGCGATGACGTGCTCGGTGCACTGCCCGCTGATATATACGTGGTCGACTCCGGCCGAACGCAGTACTAAATCGAGGTCGGTTCCCTCGAAGCCGTCAGAGCCGTAGTTGATGACGATTACATCGTCTTTCTTGGGCTCGAGCTCCTTGATGACCTTGGCATCCCAGCTGCCCACCAAAGCTTTGTTCGCGTCTTTGGCTCCCTGCATGAGGGGGTAGTACTGGTTCTTGGGCATTTCAGGATAGCCTGGTCTCCACGCGATGTTGACGAAGACGGTCAGCATCTTCTTCCTTCGGGCTGCGGAAAGCGCCTTCTTCGCCTTGGGTATTGACTTGTTCTTCTTGATTTGGGGGTACAGCATCTTGCCCCAAACGCCTTTGGGGTGGGCCACACCGTTTTGCCAGTGTAGCATTAGCAAAGCAGATTTTTTGACATTAACCATGATAATTCACCGAAAGCAAACAAGCTTCCGTGCAATAAAAACGTTTCGGTTGGGGTTCAATTCCCTCCCGAGGCTCCATTACTGCGTCAAGGAGCCCCTGCTCAATTCCGCACCAGTCTATAAATAGTCCTTTGAGCAGAGCCTCGGAGGCATGAGGACTGACCCTTACAACACCGGCACGAAGCTAGTGAATTGCCTTGAGCGGGTTAGGCAATCGCTTGACCTATGTAAAGCCAACAAGCGGCTGATTCTTGAGTTCCACGCCGAGGCCGTTGCCCGTGGCTTGTCGGAAAAGCGGTGCCTTAAGTACGTGAGTACTCTCCGCAACCTCGGAACCCAACTTGGAAAGCCCTTTAACAAGGCGGACAAGCACGACATCATTCGCTTGCTCTCTTGGCTTGAGTCAACCGCGTACAAGGAGTGGACGAAGCACGACTACAAAGTCATTCTGAAATCGTTTTACAAGTGGCTGAACGGTGGAGAAGAGTATCCAAAGGTTGTTTCGTGGGTAAAAACAGGGATGAAGAACGGCAACCACATGCTGCCCGAGGAATTGCTGACCGAGGAAGACGTGCGTGCTTTAGTTGAAGCGTGTACGAACCCGCGCGACAAAGCTTTTGTCCTCACGTTGTACGAGAGTGGCTGCCGAATAAGCGAGCTGCTGACGTTGCAGGTAAAGAGCGTGAGGTTTGACGAGCACGGCTCAATCTTGCGAGTGACTGGGAAGACCGGTGACAGGCGCGTGAGGGTGATTTCCGCGGCTCCGGCAATCGCGTTGTGGCTCGACAACCACCCCACAAGGAAAGGGCACTTGTTTTGCTCCTTGGATGGGACGGGCATCAACTACTCGACCGCTAACGTGCTGTTAAGGAGGCTTGCTAAGAAGGCAGGCATTACGAAGCGTGTTAATCCGCACGGTTTCCGCCACGCCCGGGCCACGTCGCTCGCGAACAAGCTCACAGAAGCCCAAATGAAGGAGTTCTTTGGTTGGGCTCAAAGTAGCGAGATGGCGGCTGTGTACGTCCACTTGTTGGGGCGGGACGTGGACGATGCCCTGCTAAGCATTTACGGCGTGAAGCCACCCGAGGACGCTCGCAAGGAGCGTTTCGTGCCTAGGGCTTGTCCCAGGTGCAAGGAGACTAATTCTCCTGCTAGTAAATACTGTTGCAGGTGTGGCAGTGCGCTCGACCTCGCAACAGCGCTAGAGGCTGATGACAAGCACAAGGAAGCCGATGCATTGATGAACGAGCTCATCAAAGACGACAGGATAAAAGCGCTTCTATTGGAGCGGTTGGTTGCCATCCAAGCAGAGAATCATTAACCTTTTCGTTTGAGGTTGTTGTATATATTGAGTGGTTCAGCGCTCAAATTCTCGCGTTCCTGGCCTTGGTTCAACTGATTTTTTAGGAATTCAATAGCTGCCAAGTAGCTCATCGGGAGCGCATCAGAAGTGTTTTCTCCCCCTGTTCAGGAATCCACATTACGAAAAAATTCGGATTTGAGAATGTTGTATTCTCTCTTGTATTAATGGGGCAGTTTTCGGTGCGGATTCTAAGGCGTTGCTAGTGATTGACCATTGTGTAATTAGGATTCTAATTATTCAGAAAGTAGGGGTTGTGTGAAGCTCGGGGGTGAATACTGACCCTGATGAGGGTTCTGCATTACGAAAAAATTGGGATTCGGAAGTTGGCCTCCTTTTAGTGATAGAAAATGGATTTGGCCTTAGTTCACGTTTAAACATAGGTTTTTATTTGAGGACTGCTTTTTTGGCTAAGGAGCGGATTGCTGATGACTGATACTTTAGTTGATGTTTTGCTGATGCCGAACATTATGGCACTATGGGTTCCAATAATCATAGCGGCCGCCTTAGTAATCCTAATGGGATTGGTTGTCCGCCACAAAAAAGTTTCTATATCTAAGTCTAAAAAATCGCCAGATAACAAAAAAGTTGCTTTCAGATCACTTGTGATTGTTGCAGTACTATCGTTGGTATTTTTCTTTGTTGAACCCCAGATAATAAAAGGTCTCTCCACACCACTTTTAACAATCCCATTTAGTGTTGTCCCCGCTCTTCTACTCGGATTATTTTACACTGGACTTCAATACACTCCCATAGAAATCAAATCAGACAAGAAGAAAGCGACGCTAACAGTTGATTTTATTACTATTAATCTATGCGCACTCTTCGCATTCTTGACATTGTTTAACTTCTCTCCTTATTTCCCCGGCGCGTTCACTAGCACGAGCAACATAGCAATCATTTTCATAATTGCGTTGGTACAGACTTTTTTGTTCTCGCTGATTGTGTTCGCTTCGGAAAAAGTAAAATTCATCAGACTAAAAAATTTCCTTGGGATTCCAAATTGGCTGATATGTGTTATACTCTTTATCCTGCCTTGGTTGTTTTTGATGTATGAAAAAGCTATCCCAGTGGTGGGTGGCCTCAGGACCCTATAATCAAAAATGCCTAAATCGGCATTTGTTTAAACGTTTGGACGATATGTATTTATTCTGCAAGCGCTTTTTGTTTGAGTCGGGGTGTTCTTCAATGAAGCGAATGTTAGATGCATCTAAGGGCTCAGTTATAGTGGTGGTTTTTATCCTACTCTTAATTGTTGGGGTTTATGCGTTTGCTCCGTGTCCTGTTTCTCCACCAGTAAACGAAGGTGACCCACTGCCAATACCTTGCTTTGAAGAAGGTATGTGCATGGGTGGTTGTTGCTGCTATGATGGTTATCTTCTTCTCGAAAGGAATACTACTGAAGAACAGCCCAGCGCGATTACAGGTATGATGGTAGCAACCGCACCTTTAGAAGGCAATGCAATTGAGCCCCACAAAGTGGTTAGTTTGGTTGGTTTTGAAGGCTATGACAAGAATAGGGACAAGGTTGCGGATTCCATGCAGAACGGTGTTTACTTAGAGGGCGCTACAAAAGAACTATTCACTGTTGCTTTTGACCACAAACCAACAGAAGAAGACAAAAAACTGGTTAGAGATATGGGTGGGGAGGTTGTTTACGATTTCTCATTGATTTACGCTTTAACAGTTAGGATACAACCAACCAAAATAACTGAGTATGCAGCAGCCAATCCACATGTAGTTATCGTGAGTGACCCCCGTGTAACTAGATCACTGAAGATATACCGCACAGCAAAAGTAGTTCGTGTTCGACCTCTAGTTTGGGAAACCTATGGCTACAATGGTAGCGGGGAAGTAGTCACAGTAATGGATAGTGGCGTAGATGACTCCCACGCAGATTTACAAGGCAAAATAAAAAACTGGATGGACTGCAATCCTGCAGGATGCACTACTATTGGTCAGACACTGCATGACAACGTGGGCCATGGAACGAGTATTGCGGGGATTATTGTGGGGTCTGGGACGCAGGTGGGTGGTTCTAGTGGAGTAGCCACAGTGAACATTATGATTCATAGCCGGTTTACGGGCGAAGGCGGAGAAGTATGGGGTGGCTATTTTTCAGTGGATACTGATGATAACACCCATTCCATTGACGGAACCCTTAATTGGGAGGCGGCTGACGGGCAGGACAATTACACAATAAAAGTAACCAACTCTACAGGGCTACCAAACGGTGTTATTGGGGACGAAACTTCCGATTCAGACCCCTTAACCTTAACCACCAACTCATTCACAGAAACCAGTGAAATCCAGTACAAGTTTTACGTTAGCGCAGAGAGTGGCAATGCACATAACAGCACTGATGAAGCCTATTTCGCGCAAATGAGTACACCTATTGAATCGGTGGGGGATAGTTATAACCTCATGAGGGGACTGGCACCAGGTAGCGAGCTTGTTTCCGTGAAAGTTGTGCCAGATGATAATGACATAGCTCATTTATGGACTATGAATAATGCCTATGATTGGATTGGGTCTAATTCTGAATCAGATGGCGTTAAAGTGGTTTCCATTAGTTTGGGTGGGACAACCGCTGACCCTATTGAATCAAAAGTCATTAGTAACACGATAGACAAAGGGGTTCTGCCCGTTGCAGCAACAGGTAATGATAACGGTGTTATCGACTACCCTGCTAGGTATCCTGAAGTGCTTGCTGTGGGGGCGATTGACAGCGATGGAGACGTGGCGGATTACAGTAATTACGGGAACTCAAGTGAAGGCTCTGAAAAATGGCCCGATGTTGTTGCTCCCGGTGGGTCAAGCTGGTTCACTTATGAAAAATACCCTGTTTTAACACTCGACACAAACGACGCTGAGTGTGTGACGAACACAGGCCTAACTACATGCGAAAGTTTCTCTGAAGAATACACTAATGACTCCATCTATGCGTACGGTACTTCCATGGCTGTCCCCCACGTATCCGCGATAGCTGCCTTGATTGCTGAGGCGAAGGGGAGTTGGACTTACAACTCTTCTACTGACCCGTTGTGGGTAAAAATGGTTATTTCGATGACGGCTTGGGAGACCAACGAAACCAACCGTGGTTCTAAAGACATCTATGAAGGCTATGGAGTAGTCGCTGCCGACGCGGCAATCGAAGCGGTTATCTTCAACCACACGCTTGGGGACATTGAGTCAGATACTTTTGGCTCGGGATTGACTGACAAGAAGGTGTGGGCCCGCGAAGTTTCGCCGGGAGACAAGGAAATTGATTTCACGCTGGTGGTGCCAAGCGGCGCGGACTACGACCTCTACCTTTACAACAATACTCCTGACCAGTACGGCCAGCCACAGATACTGGACAATTCGACAACTGCTGCGACCGGCGGCACAGAAAGCATTACCTACAACTTTTCGGCGAGTCAGGAAGCGTATTTGGTGGTGAAGTGGGTCAGCGGTAACGGAGCATTTACTTTGTCTAGTGTGGAAGACAAGGACAAAATGAGTTTGATTCAGGGTTGGAACCAGTTTTCGTTCCCGAAGCTTCCGGCGAACAAGACTGTGGCCAACGTGTTCTCTTCAATTAGTGGTAGTTATGACCGGATAGATGATTACATCGCTAACAACAAGTCGTGGCGGATTTACGACGTAGCTGCAATTGGCTATTCCATGACGTTAAGCAACATTGAGGGGGGCAGGTCTTATCGCATTCATATGAACCAGGCCGACACAATTGAGTTCAGCGGCACGGACGTGGCGCCAATCAATATCTCGCTTTATGAGGGCTGGAATTGGCTCGCTTGGCCAGGCGAGACGGAGGCAATCGCCAGTGCGTTGAGCTCAATCGACGGGAGCTACAACAGAATAGATGAACTCTACGCTGGGGAGTGGGAAATTTATGATAGCTCCATCCCCGATGAGTACGACCAATCCCTGGACTACATGAAAAGAGGCAGAGGGTACGTAATTCTCATGAACTCTAACGACACACTCGAGGTGAATTAGAGGGGGATACTTGACCTGGTCAAGCTGTCCTCCCGGGGCTCTGACCCTACGGTAGTAGAGCCTGCACCAAACTATTTATAGAACTTTGAGCAGAAGCCCTTGCGATGGGCAGGATAAACCTCATTCAAAATGGTGTTTATGCTTTTCGAGTTTTTTCATGCGTTTCTTGTTTAGGTGAATTGTTTCTTTGGTTGCGCGGCTTTGGCGCTCGACTTCGAACGCGGTTATTCCAAGGTCGTGGGCCTCACACGCTGTTTTGATTGCACTGGCTGCTTGGACTATGTCTTCTCTTCGTGTTGACGGGTTTTGTTTTTTGTCTTCATTAAGTATATCAATTGCGAGGTCAATTGTTTTGTTTGGCAGCCCTAACCTCTTGCCTTGTTTTTGGATGATTTCTTGGGGAGTTGGAGTAGCTATGCCCGTAGCCTTGCGGAAGTCCTCGATGTCTTCTAGGCTTAGATTAATGGAGTTATCGGCGGCTCTGAAGTTGTACCTGCCAATTTCCATCCCCTGGTTTTGGCCCGCAACCCAACTTATTAAGCTCGCTTTTTTCACTGGCTCCGCATTGTACGCAATAACCTCTTTTTTCTTCCTGAGCCTCTCGACTTCTTTTACGAGTGCATCTTCTGCCTCGCCGGGAAAAACACGCAGCCGCCTTACTTTTTCCAAGATTTGGTCCATTTTAGACATAACAACAAATGACTCAGTTCTAAAATAAAAACCTTTTTATCCCTCTTAGAGTTATGTGCAAAGCCGTGGGCTAACCTTAAAAATGGTTGATGAGTGTAGTTACGCAGTATACACCGCGGGATGGTATCCATGATAGACAGGTCATTTCCTAGGAAGTTCCGCGGAAATGAGGTGTGTGAGGGGCAAAAAGCGGTGCAGGCTCTATAGCCGTACGAGCTGTTCCCTCCCGAGGCTCAGCGTCCTGGGGGGCGCAGCCCCCCACGAAGCCCATGACGTTGACACAAGTCAACGTCCAGTCCACGGGAAGAGTCCCCTCAGTAATACTGTACTAGCTGCTGCCGGGCGGCCTTGCGCCGCCCTCGTCTAACGTGCCGCCTGAGTTTCAGGCGCTCCCGAGGCTCAGCGTCCTGGGGGGCGCAGCCCCCCACTACCCCGGGAAGCGCCCCCCCAGGTGAGTGGGTAAGAGCTCGCTTCCGCTCGCGGTTTTTGTCTCTGGGAATCGCAGATTCCCAAGCCTAACGTGCTGTACCGTGAATCCCAACGGATTTGCGGTTGTCCTGAGTTTCAGGCGCTCCCGAGGCTCTGACCCTACGGTAGCAGAGCCCGCTTCACCCCAAGCATGAGGCCGGACTTGCGCATAAGCTTCCTAGGGGTTTGTGGGGTTTGGGCCAATAAATTTATCAGGTTGTGGCATTCCTCGCTGAAGTATTGTCCCGCTGTCACTAAAAAACCCGTCCATTCCCTACAATAACGCTTAAAATATTGCCGTGGGGCGCATTCAGTCACGTTTATAAACTATAACATGTTAGATATATCGGTACCGATATTAAAAGGTTTTGTTATGAACTTGTTTGCTAGGGGCTTGCTGAAAATTTATGTCTTGTACATGGCCAAACAGGGTTCCATTTCAGGCAGTGATGTTGCCAAGAGCATAAGCGCTGCCACAGACGGGCGGTGGAAGCCGAGCTTTGGCTCGATTTACCCGCTGCTGGGGAGGTTTGAGGAAGATGGCCTGCTGTGCCAGGAGGCTAGGAAGGGAAAGCAGGTCTTTTACTCACTCACCAAGAAGGGTGTGAAAGAGTTCGAGAGGCAGAGGGAAAAATACATTGCCGAGTACGAGGACAACCTCGGGACGCTGTTCCCCCTGGTCTTCCAGCTGGCGCAGTTCGAGGCCGACAAAGAGCTGCAAGACGCCGTCACGAACCTGAACCAAGTGTTCGCGAAATACAAGAAATACTTGTTCAACCTGGAGCTAAACGAAAAAGTGGAGAAAAGAAAGCGCATAATCAAGGACTTGTCCGCCACCCTTTCGGACCACATGAGCAAGCTGGAGAAGTGATGTTATGGAAAAATACGACGCAATTGTTGTGGGGTGTGGCATAAGCGGGCTGCTCGCGGGCCTTGCGCTTGCCAAGGAAGGAAAGAGTGTGCTAATGCTCGAGAAGGAAGACAAAGTTGGTGGCGCGTGCAGGTCTTACGACGTTGACGGCTTCGTGGTCGACACCGGGCCGCATGTGATTACTGGGCGGGGGAATGGGCCAACCCAATTGCTGATAGACAAGTATTTTGACGTGGTGCCGAAGTTCATTGAGAGCAGAAAATATTTCCTGCGGTTTGACGGCAAGTTATACGCTTTCCCTTGGACGATTCCGGCTTGGCTATCGTTCCCACCGTTCTCAGTCGAAGACAGGCTCATCATTGTCCAGGTGATGTTCAAGTTGTTGGCAGACTATGCCTCTGGCAAAGGCTTGGGGGATAAAGTGGTGTCTGATTACACGGCGGGCCATGAGCTCTCGGGAAGGGCGCTGCAGTTCATTGATTGCATGTGCCTGTTTTTGACGGGCGTTTGCATGGAGGAAACGCCCGTGAGCCGAATCCTTTCCGGGGGAAGGAGCAAAAACAAGACAAAAGCGGAAAAAATAAAAGAGATTTTGGTTGAAAACGGGAAGACCCATTACTATCCGCGTGGGGGGATCCAAACTATTGTTAACTCTGTATTGCAGTCCCTCCCGAAGAACGCCGGGATTCACAAGAGCGAAGAAGCAACCAAAATCGTGGTCAGTGGCGGGCGTGTTTCTGGTGTCGCCACGGACAAAGGCGAGTACGCCACGAAGGTAGTGGTTTACGCTGGACCGAACAAGCTCCTTCCCGGCTTGGTGGAACTGCCCCAAGAGTACATCCAAAAATTCAGGGGCTTGAAGCAAGCGAGGACGCTGACGCTGTGGCTCGGGCTAAATAAAAAATACTTCGCAGAAGTTGGGACAGAGCTTTGGACCGAAACAAAAAAGCCTTGCTGGGCCGTCCCAACATCCAATTTTGATTCTGCACTCGCCCCGACGGGGAAGCACTTGGTGGGCTTCGGCTTCGTGCTCGCGGAAGATGAGCAGGTGACCGACGACAACATTGACGACTATGTCAAAGTAGTCGAGGAAGTGTTCCCGGGCATAAGGGAACACATCGAGATGACCCATTACCAAGTGCTGGTTGCCGAGCAGGCAGCCAACGCAAAAGACAATTTCTTCAGCGGGGTCAAGCTGCCGGTCGATGGGCTGTACGCGGTCGGCACTGACGTCGACAGGCGGAGCATGGGCGTGACGAGGGCCGCGTACTCCGTAGTCTCGTTGATTGAAGCCCTAAAACAAGGCGGTTTTGTTACGAAGGTGTGAAAAAATGAAGTACAAAAAAATAGTTTTCCCGCGGGACGGTGCCGCCCATGACAACGTTATTGAGTGGTGGTACTTTAACGGGCACCTGAAGGACGGGAATGGCAATGGGTATGCCTTCATGGACTGCCTGTTCAAGGCAAAGCCCAAAGAAGTGAAACTTCCTTTTTTGAAAAAGATTCCACTCAAAAACGCTTATTTCGCCCACTCCCTTTTGTCTGACATCAAGGACAACGTGTTTTATTCAAGCGTGCAGCCCCTGAGCATACTCTCGAGGGACAGCTTTTCAAAGCCCTTGTTTTTCGTGAATTACTCCCACCCCTCTTTGGGCGGCTACCTGAATTACGAAATCGAGGAGATTGACGGGTTCAAGTATAGAATCAAGTCCGAGTTCTTTGACTTGACCTTGAGCTCGACCAAGAAGCCGCTGCTTGAGGGCGGGCGCGGGTTCATTGACTTGAATTCAAAGCAAACGTTTTACTACTCGCTGACAAACCTCGAGACAGAGGGATACGTCACTGTCAACGGCAAGCGAATCAAGGTAAAAGGCAAGTCCTGGATGGACCACCAGTGGGCCGACGTCCCGTACTCGAAGGACAAGTGGAGCTGGTTTTCAATCCAATTGGACAACAACACGGAAATGGTTTGCTTTGAGTATGGCGACAAGAAAAAGAAGACTTATCTCGCGAGCATTTCGTACGCGAACGGAAGGGTCGCCCACGCCAGTGACTTATCACTAACCCCATTAGGCCAGGTATGGGAGAGCAAGAGAACTGGCGCCAAGTATCCCCTTTCATGGAGGATTCAAGTCCCGTCAAAAAGAATTGACCTCGTGGTGAGCCCCTTAATGAAAGAACAGGAAATAATTTTTGGGCCAATCAACTACTGGGAGGGGCCGTTAAAAGTAACGGGAAAAGTGAACAACAAAAAAGTGGCTGGAAAAGGATTTTCAGAGCTTGTCGGCTACCCGACAACAAAGTCTTTTGTTGAGTTTTATGAGCCAGAACTAAGGAAAATCGAGAAAATAGTTAAAAGAGACTTAAGCGAATGGGTGGGTCATACGATTAGTGGAAAGCCGGGGTTTGCCGCGGATCGCAGGAAGTGAGGTTGTTTGGGCTTTGGTGGTTTCTTGCTTCACTTGCGGCCGCTGTCGTGGCCACTTGTCGCACTGCAAGTCTTGACGGGGTTCGTGCTCGCCGGCGGCAACACTGTCTCTCTTGAGGTCTTGTTAGGTTTCTTTGTCATCGTTGTCTGTATGAACGGGGGAACACTGGCGTTCAACTCTTACTTCGACAGGGACGGTGGAAATGTGGGGTGGCTGGACAACCCACCCAAAACAACTAAGCAAACATATTACTTGTCGCTCGCGCTGATGGTATTTGGTGTGCTCGCCGCCTTGCTGGTGTCCCATGAATTTTTCTATTTGGCTTCCGCATCTTTCGTTGTTAGCGTTGCTTATTCACATCCTTGGTTCAGGCTCAAGTCGGTGCCACTGGCAGACGCCATTTGTAGTGGCGTGGGTTACGGGGTGCTCATGTTTCTTGGGGGTTGGGTACTCGCGTCACCAGTCTTGACTGCCAAGGCCGGGGTCGTGTGCGTGGGAATGTTCCTGGCGTTCATGGCTGGGGTTCCATTGACCCAAATATATCAAATGCGTGAAGACAAAAAGAGGGGTGATAGGACCACTGCATTGGCCTTGGGACCGGACAAATCAAAGTGGATGTTTTACTTCTTTGGCACGCTTTCTGTAGCCGTGTTGTTGTTTGCTGTTATGGAGGGGTTCTTGGGGAAACTTGCGCTACTGGCGGGCGTGCCTTTATTCTGGCTGGCGTTACAAGTACGGAACATCAAATCATTCAAGCACAAGCAAAAAGTTTATGAGGCATACGTCGTGGTTGTTGTTGTGGATGTGGTTATCATTCTTTCAGAACTCGTTCCAGTGTAACACACCCCCTTTCCGCGGAAGCTTCCCCGGAAATGACTTGGGTGTGGCTGATTTTGGGCGCAGGCTCTAGAGCCATACGAGCTGTTCTCCCCCGAGCTCTTTTATACTTCTTTTGACTAAAATTGTTTACTCTTATGCATACACAAGAGCTTGTCACACGGCTTGAGGATGCGGAGAAAGCCGTTTCTGGGTACGGGGGGCAAAGGCTGTTGCTAATCAGCCAGTACTACGGCGCCCAAATGGATTTCGTCGATAGGATAGAGGCGGGCGTTGAGAGGGGCAAGAGGCTGATGAGTGCGGACATTGTTGTCAGAAGAAAGCATGCCATGAGCCAGCAGAAGATTTTCAAGAGGATGGCGCAGTTTTTCAAGCAAGTCGATGGCTCATACAAAAAAGGGGACATCAAGGACAAGGAGGGCCGTGTGTTCGCCCGCGCCTATGACAAGGCGGTCCACGGCCATTTTGCCAAGGTACGGGAGATTCTTTCAGAGGTAGAGGGCATGGCCGTGGTATACACGGAATTTGTTGGGCTTGAGGAAGAAGCAAAAAGGCAAAAGAAAAAGTTGGGGAAAAGGAAGGCGTCCATCCATGCATTGCTCGAGGAAGCGGGCTCGGTAAAGCCGCTTGATGGCGATTACGTGAAAAAGCATGGGGAAGTGCTTCGGAGCCTGGAGAAAGCCAAGGGGCTTAGGGCGGAGTACATACAAAAAATTCGTGGCAAGAGTGTTATGGAGTACGTGGCAATGCTGAAAAACAAGGATTTGGTCAAGGTGGGCTTTCCAGGCGCGGACCCTGCTGACATCACCAAATTCTTGAATGCTTATCCAGAGCTCTCAAAGGCAACGCCGGAGAAACTGCTTGAATATCGTTCCTGGACAGACGGGAAGCTAAAGCACACAATCCCGGAGACCAAGAGGTTCAGGAGCATGATGCAGGAGTATGGCTCTTGGCTGGAACGCCTTGAGCACCTTGAGTCATTGGGGTTCATGGTTGTTAGGAACGTGGAGGACGCGAAGAGGCTCGCGCCATTATTCAGGGGGACCGAGGCCGGTGGCGTGCTGTCAAGCCTTAGCGGGCTTGGGGATTACTGGATGGCGCCCCCCAAAGGCGCACCAGTCAGGGACACACCAAAGCTAAAAAAAGAGCTTTCCGAGATAGGCAGGGAACTGGCGCTTCTGGAAGGCGTTTAGGCCCAATCCCTCCCGGGGCTTTCCGGGGGAGGTGGGCAACGCAAAGCTTAAATATTAGAAATGCGTACTATAGGGCGCTGTAGGTTTGAGAGGTTGTGAACCGCAAGGCTTGCAACGAATTATGTCCCGAAAGTGGCATAAGGGCCGTGTAGAAAATAGCTCTTAAACCTGTAGCACTTCAGCGCTTTCTGTTGTTTCAACTGTGTATGGACCTTAGTTCTCACGCTTCATTTCCGCGGAACTTCCTAGCCGCAGGATTTATAGCCGTACGAGCTGTTCCCTCCCGAGGCTCTCAGACCACGTCAAGGAGCCCCCGCTCAATTCCGCACCGGTTTACATGCCTGTTTATAAAGGTTTACGATATATCGTACACCTTTATATAATAGTTCAAACACCGATTAAGCATGGAGCTAGGACTCTGGAAGGTTGTGGAGCAATGGAATTACTGGAAGGAAAAGCCAGAAACCGGTATTCCCAGGGACGTGACCGCAGAGGCAATGGAGTTCTTTAAAGGCAGCGAAGCGCTTTATTTTTTTGGCCCGCGGCGAGCCGGGAAAACATTTGTTTGCATGCAGCTGCTGTCAAAGCTGTCAAAGAAGCACGGGAAGAAATCTTGCTTGTACGTGAACTTTGAGGAGCCTGCTCTTGCCGGGAACCTGCGCACGGAATTCATAGAAGAAATCGTTGTAGAATTCAAAAAAGTGCATGGGAAGTGGCCTCGCTTCGTTTTCCTTGACGAAGTCCAGAACGTTAAAGGCTGGGAGCGCTGGGTCCGCGGAGCAGTGGACAGGAAACGGTTCAAGGTTTTTGTCACTGGATCTTCTGCGAAACTCTTGAGTTCAGAGTTCTCCACTTCTCTTGGGGGGAGGGGGATAGGCTTTCTGGTATTGCCGTTTTCCTTTAGCGAGTTTAGGCGTGCAAAACCAAAAGCGGGGCTCAAGGAGTACCTTGAGATTGGGGGCTATCCAGCGGTTGTACTGGAAAAAAACGAGCGCAAGCGCAGGAGGATGCTGGAAGAGTATTTTGACACTGCCATCATGAGGGATATAGTGGCTAGGCACGACGTGAGAGACGTGCCAACATTAAGAACGCTTGCCGTTTACTTACTGACAAATTCTGGAAAGCGCTTCAGCTACAATAAGCTTCGGGCAATGACACATCTCTCTTTTGACGCGCTTAGGCAGTACCTGTCATATCTTGAGGACGCATTAGTGGTTTTCCAAGTACCGTATTTTTCGTACTCCATGAAAAAAGCGCTTGAAAAGCCCCGCAAGTACTATGCTTATGACCTTGGGCTGCAGGGAGCTGTATCAAAGTCGTTTAGTCCGGACTGGGGAAGAAAAGCCGAGAACGCGGTTGCAATAGAGCTGGTTCGGCGAAGAAAAGAAATTCAATACTACTCAAACAAGTTTGAAGTCGATTTCATAATAAAAGAAGGAACAAAGATAAAGCCGGTAAATGTCTGCTACTCAGAGAAACCACCGCAAAGGGAAACAAAAAGCCTTGAAGAGTTTTCCAAAAAACACAAGTCAGAACCCCCTCTGTTGCTTTGCGGGAAGGATAACATCTTGAAGTGGCTGAAAACAAACCAATGAAAAAATGCTCCTTGACGTGGCCAAGCCGCCCTCCCGGGGCTCAGCGTCCTGGGGGGCGCAGCCCCCCCACTGGGCGGTTCGGCACGCGCGGGGTTTATTAACCTTCTTTTCGTTGGCTGTGCAATGAAGCGCGTTGCCCTGCCCATACTGCTGCTCTTGCTTGTTGGCTGCATTGGCACGCCTTCTCCACCAGCCGGCCAGTGCTCTGGCCCCACTGTCTCAATCGCGACGTTCAACATACAAGTCTTCGGGCAAGCAAAAATGGGCGACCCGGAAGCCGTGGACTCGCTCGTGGGCATAGCCACACGGTTTGACATCGTCGCCATCCAAGAGGTCCGCGACGCAAGCGAGACCACTGTCCCGCGCTTCGTCAGCGAAATCAACTCACGCAACCACTCCTACGCGTACGTAATAAGCGAGCGGCTCGGCTCCACGTCGTCAAAAGAGCAGTACGCCTTTGTCTACAACACAGAAACAATCTCGTTCGAAAACTTTTCGTACCTCGTCAACGACACCGTGTTCGAGCGCCCGCCGTTCGTCGCAAAGTTCAGGGCAGGAGAGTTTGATTTTTTCCTCGTGAACACGCACGTGAAGCCGGAGAAGGGGCGCACCGCCAGCGAGATAAAAGCGCTTGCCGGCGCGGTCACTGAAGACGAGGACTACATAATCCTGGGCGACTTCAATGCCGACTGCTCTTACCTCGACGAAAAAACGCTTTCCTCCCTCTTGCCCGGGCTGGACATAATCGTTTCCAACGAAGACGATACCACAGTGGGCGCGTCCGACTGCACGTACGACAGGATAGCCATCACGCCACGAACGCGTGAGGACTACTCAAGCTACGGAGTGTACTTGTTCGACAAAGAGCTTGGGCTGGACAGCACGCAAGCAAAAAGCGTGTCAGACCATTACCCCGTGTACGCAGAGTTTTACATTTCGTGCGACACCGATTGATGGGCTCCAAGAAGTGAATCCCTCCCAAGGCTCCATCTCAGCGTCCTTAGGGGGAGCGCAGCTCCCCCTGGCCCAGACGAACAACAACCGAACATCCTGTGGGGGATGTCCGGTATCCTGCGGGATGTACGTCATACCCTGGGAAGCCTCACCCCCTCAGTAATCCTGTACTAATCTGTCTCTTGGGGCCTTGTGCCCCAAAGCCTAACGTGCCAGCTGAGTTTCAGCTGAATCCCTCCCGAGGCTCTCATTCTATGGTAGTAGAGCCTGCGCCAAAGTGTCTTGCAAGTTGATTAGCAGCAAAAGCCTGACACAATTTTCCGAGCTTGGAACACTTCTATTTGGAGTCTCCTAGCACTTGGTGGTAAAAGTTGGACTCCCGGGCCAGTGCATCCACTTCGTTTTTCTTGACCCTAAAGCCGTGTGTTTCGCCTTCGTATTCCACGTATTCGTGCCTCACTCCTTTTTCTTCCAGTGCCCGAACCACTTCCCTGGAGCACTCGGGGGTGACAACCTTGTCATCACTACCCTGGAAAAGAATCATGGGGTTTTTCAACGCTTCCAAGTGATAAATGGGAGAACGGTCTTTGAACACCTCTCTTCCCTTGGAAAGTGTTGTTCCCACCAGGTTTTCAATGTACCGTGACTCGAATTTGTGAATTTGTTCTTCTAAAGTGATTAGGTTGCCGATGCCGTAGTAACTAGCTCCCACTGCAAACAAGTCAGGATACTGGGTCATCATCCTTTGCACTAGGTACCCTCCTGCACTCCCTCCCCTGATGGCAACCCTGGACCCATCTACTTGTCCCTTTTTTATCAAGTGCTTCACGGCGTTGGCCACGTCCTCGGCGTCAACCACGCCCCAGGAGGATGGGAGCTTGTCCCTGTACTTCCTGCCGTAGCCCGTGCTTCCCCGGTAGTCCACGTCCACCACGGCAAAGCCGGACGAAGTCCAGAATTGCGTGACAAAGGAAAACGAGGCGTGGGTATTGCTCGTGGGGCCTCCATGCGCCACTACCAACAACGGCGGTTTTTCTCCCTCCATGGGCAGGTATCCGCTGTTTTTAGGGGGGTAAAAAAAGGCGTGTGCCTGTTCTCCGCCTCCAGTGGAGTAAGTTATGAACTGGGGGAGGGAAACGTCTTCCGGCTTCATTTCCAGCGAAGAACCCTCCCTTAACACATCCAGCTTCTTGGACTCCATGCCAAAGGCGTACACGCTGGCAACGCTGGTACTGCTGGCCCCAACGAAAAATATGCTGCCTTCCTTGTCTGTTTTCAGGTGGTGGTACGTGTTCAGACCTGTTTCCACGCGTGACACAGATTTGTCTTCAGGGTCAACAAATACCAAGTGCTCTGTTCCTTCTTTGGTCATCACGGCTACTATCCTGCCGTCGGGAAGGAAGTCGTAAGTGCTCTGCCCGAAGGCCCACAACGGCCTGCCGAACTCGGCTTGTTCACAGGTAATCCTATTCACTTCGCCGTCCCAAGCGTACAGGTTCCACCAATTCTCAGGCGAAAAAGGGTCTTCCGCCACCCTGTCCTTGGCATAATACAGCTTGTCCTCTTGGTTGAAGCGGGGCAGGCAAATAGCGCAGTCTTTCCCCCCCTCCACTTTTTTTACGTCACGGACGCTGTCCTTCCTCCACTTGCCCATCATTAACTCCGTGCCATCCCACGGCATGTTGGGATGGTTCCACTGGAGCCACGCCACGTATTTTCCCGAAGGCGAAAAGACAGGACTAGCATAGAAATCGCTGCCCCGGGCAACGATGCGGGGCTCCACCGCTTTTTCAGAACGCGCGTCCAGCACGGCTAGAAGATTCTCGTTTTCCTTGTCTCCGCACTCTTTTTCGTAGACAAACAAAAGGCTTTTTCCGTCAGGGCTTACTGTGAGCGAGGCATACTTACCCAAGGACCCGTCTTTGTTTGTTGGGGGGGTGAGGGGCCTGGCTGCAGAAGAGCTTGGGGGTTGATGGTAAATGCGTTGGTCCTGGAAGTTGGAGAAGTAAACATTCCCCCCAAAAACCGCGTACGCTCCTCCACCGTACTCGTGAACCCTGTTCCTGGCGCTGAAACCAGGGGGGGTGACGTCCCCCCTGTTTTTGGAGACTACTACGCAACGCCCGCCTTCGGCCGGCCGCATTTCCAGCCAGTAGGCGTCACTGCCGTCGGTTTGAATCTCGCTCAGTCTGACCACGTCAGAAAATACTTGCTGGGGGGAAATGGCGGACTGCCATTGAAGAAACGGTTTTTGCATTTTTCTCACCGGTATACTACATCCCTCGAAAACACATTTATAATTTAGTCTTCCGGAATATAATGGTGGGGTACTCCTTAGCCTAGCCAAGCAGCCCTCCCGAGGCTTCTATCTATTAACGCCTCAAAAAAGCCATAAATCCTAACCGCACGCCACTGTTCTTATCATCTTTGTGCCCTCGTGCTAGACATTACCCCTATCCACACTGTACCTTCCGCTCGTCGTATCCCATAGCGACCCCATCAACAAAGATGCTGGCGTCTACGTGCATTGTTTTGAAAGCTGAAGTAATGATGTACATGACCGGAGTTGTGTGGGTCCAAGAAGTGGTTTCTGCATCGCCTTTGTTGCGGATGCAGCGTTCCACGCCATACTCGCTTGTGACTGTCCATGCGCCACAGTCCACAGCATCCTCGGGCCACACATATGGGGGCGTAAGGCTGCTGCCAACCGGCCCGGTCGCAGTCCCTGCAGAAGTTATCTGTATGTCGGCCCAGCCATATTTATCCTCGTTGGTAAAGGTGCACGTCAGGGAGGTGACCTTTACGTCGGCTGTTACATCCAGGATTGCTGTTGGAGTAGGGGTTGGTGTTGGAGTGGAAGTTGGCGTTGCTGTTGGAGTGGGAGTCGGTTCTTTTTCAGGCTTCACTATTACAGTAGTGCTCTGGCATTTTTCTGTTGTGCCGTCATTGGCGCATACTCCGAACGTGTAGGTTCCCTCAGTTATCGGCGTGCCCCTCAAGAGCCCGTTGAGCTCCAGCGCCATCCCAGTCGGCACGAAACCTGCGCCGAATTCAACAGTGAAGAAATACGGCGGATTGCCTCCAATGGGGTTTGTCGTCTCTCCTGCAAGCCCCCCGCATGTCGCGCCGGACCTTGCAGAGTCTGGCTCACAGAAAGGGTGTGGGGGATAAGGAACGCCGGCTCTGGCATCAGGAAGCTTGGGAAGCACGGTGAACGTGAGCTCTTCCTCCGGAATCTCCTCGCCGGATTGGGTGCAGCCGCTGGTAAGGACTAACCCGAACACAAGTAGTGCCCCAAAAAGCACGAACAGCGCTGGATTCTTGCCCATAGCCCCCATTAATGCACTGCCGCATTATAAACCTTCCCCAAGCTTTTCAACCGAACAAACCGCATTAAAACACTGGTGAGAACAGAGCCAAAAACTGTGTTTTTTGGATTTCAGGGCTTGATTGGCCTGGTTTAGACACCCCCTTTCCGCGGAAGCTTCTTGAAGAACCCTCCCAGGCGAATCCAAAATCGCATGGGGGACTTGAAGTTTATTAAAGAGGATATGGGTAAGGGTTATTATCTGGTTAGGAAAACATTTAACTTGGAGAAAAAAGAGGTGGTATGGATTGAGGGAAGAAGGCTTGTTAAGAGACTTGGCCGAGAAAAAGAAGGCCGGAAAAATAACCTCAGAGGAAGCGGTACGAGAACTTCATAAGCGCGGCCTTCAGCATGGCAAGTATTCAAACCCTTGGATAACGATTATTCCCATGATAGGCGGGGGCATGCTCTGCTTTATTAGTGGACTAGCAAAGGCAACAGGCATGCCAATGCTGGAACCACTTACGAAGCTGCCAGCGTTTGTCTTTCCCCCAGTACTAATTGGTTTAGCAGTTATTTTTGGTATTCTGGCTATGGGGTTGATATTATACAGCGCTTGCTCAAGGGTGATGAATGGGGGGACAACACCACGATATGCATCTGAGACTACCGTGCTCACGAGAAATGGGCTTTATGGAGTTATGCGGCACCCTGAAAATATTGGTTTTTTCATGTTTTTTGTTTCCCTCACAGTGTTCTCAAGCAACCACGTTCCTTTCAATGTTTTGTCAGTGATCGGCACCATTTTACTTACTATAGGCTGCTATTTTGCTTGCGTGGAAGGCGAAAAACTTAACGTGTTGAAGTGGGGCGATGAGTACAAGCAGTACATGGAAGAAGTCCCAAGGTTCAACTTCGTGCTTGGCATTTGGAGGCGGCTCAAGAAAAAGTGACGCACATCATTTCCGCGGGAGCTTCTTGGGAAATGGCCTGTGTGCCCCGTTCTGGGGGCGCAGGCTCTGTACCTCTGCGGCTAGGACCAAAACCCTTAAATAGTATTGTTACTGTAATATTAACATATTGTTAATTTGGGTGTAATCAATGAAGGGTCTTTCGGGTAAGGAGTTGGAGATGGTCTCGTTTCTCGAGCTGAAGGAAAAGTATTTTTTCACGAGGAGCGACGTGAGGCGATTTTTCAAGAGCGAGAACGAGATGAACGTCTACCTGCACAGGCTTAAGAAAAAAGAAAGAATCGTGAAGCTGAACAGAAGCAAGTATTTCCTTGTCCCAGTGAAAGCGTTCGGGGGCTTCTGGGCAGAGCACCCCCTCGTGATTATTGATGAAATCTTTAACGGGGAGAACTACTTCATTAGGGGGATGGCTGCAGCACATTACTGGGGGTTGATAGACCAGATTCCCACGCAGGTAGAAGTGGCTTGCACGAACAAGCAAGGAAAGAAAAAGATTTTTGGGTTCATTATCCTGTTCAAGAGGGTGAGGCCAGCAAGCATGAAGGGCTTCGTGAAGAGGAAAATCGGGAAGCATCCTTTCCGGATAATGCCAAAGAAGGGGGTTGAGGAATGGCTGAAATCTCGTTGATGAACACGGCAGAACTAAAGCACGTTGCCGGAAAAATGGGGTTCAACTTAATCTACCTGGAAAAGGATTATTTCCTGACGCTGCTGCTGTATTTGCTCAGGGACATTAGTGGCATTTGCTTCAAAGGCGGCACTGCATTGAACAAGATATTCCTCAATCACACGCGCCTCAGTGAGGACCTGGACTTCACGTGCACTGGCGACTTAAAAAAAGTAAAAAAGGAAGTGCTGGAAGTACTGGGAGAAAACAAAAGCATTTTCACTCGTCACGAGTTTGATAACCAGACACAAAACTTCTTCCGCCTAAAAGTATTCTACAAAAGCGATTTCTCCAAGAACAGCTACGTGGTTCTTGACGTGAACAGCAAAGCATCGGTTCACAAGAAACCAAAAGCAGAAGTAGTGCCGCACTTCTATGAATCTATTCCACAATTCAAGGTTAAGACACTGGCACCTGAAGAACTTGTAGCTGAAAAAGTGAGGGCACTGATAACCCGGAACCAGCCCCGGGATTATTATGATGTCTACACTCTCCTGCAAAATGGTTACAAGGTGAACAAAGCCCTGCTAAGAAAAAAGTTGGCCGAAGCAAATGAATGCTTTGATATTGACAGGATATTCGTAAACGCCAAGAAGATTTATTCAAAGTGGGATGAGGATGTTGCCCATTTAACAAACAAACCAGTAACGTACACCGCTGCCATCAAGGCTCTCCAGAAAGAGTTCGGGTACAAGAGCAAATAACAGGCACCTCGTTTCCGCGGAGCTTTCTGGAAAGCAAGGGGGGCACCCCCGCGCGTCCCCCGACGTTGGCCTTAAGCCAACGTCCAGCTGCAACGCCCTCCCCGCTTGGCGCCTTCGGCGCAGAATCTAGAGCCACACGACTTGGCCCCCCTTAGGCTCTAATCTCGCTGTGTTTCCGGGGCTCTTGCTTTTCAGCGCCAGCTTATCTCGCCTGTTTTTAGGACAGAGCCGTCGTTCATGTCTATGTACGCCACCAGTCCTTTCCCCCCTTCGCCGCTGACAGGGCCCAGCCTTATGTCATAAACCGGATAATCAGCGACCAGGTAATTGTAATCTGCCGTGACCGACATTGCCCCCAGGCCTTCCAAACCAGTTTGTTGCTTTGCTATTTCAACGGCTTCCGGGCTATCAATGTTCCACTTGGACGTATCCGCCAGTCTTTTCCCGGCGTGTTCTTCCCAGCTGCCCTCGCTTATCTCCATCGCGTCTTTGCCCTCGTAGCACCCGAACCCACCTGAGAGCAGCTCGCCTTTGTTTATGACCGCGAAGACGAGCGTGAACGTGTTGTCAGACTGCTTTTTCTCGAATGTCACTATCCACGTATCGCTCCTGCCGTCCTCAACCGCCGCGTGGCCTTTCTTGTGCCCGACAACGGTTCCTCCAGCCCCTATATCGCGGAGGTGCACGTCACCGAACTCGGCTGACGCGCGCTCGTAAGCCATGTCAAATGCTTCCCTGGCCGTTACTTCATTCACCGGAGCCGCGGGTGCCTTTGCCCCCTCTGCCCCCTCGCCTGCTCCCTGGACGCAGCCCATCGTAACTGCAAGCACTAACAGCAAAACCAATAATGATTTCCTCATCAAAAGACCTCCAGCAGGAGGATACGCCGAACGCCTATAAAAAGGCACTCTTTGGGCCCAGGCTCTAGACCCGTGCGATTTATTCCCTCCCGAGGCTCCATTACCACGTCAAGGAGCCTCTGCCTTTTTTGCATGAGGGAAGTTTATATATGCTCACTGTGGCAAGAAGATACATAATAGAGGAGGATTTAGTTTGTTTGATTTGATCGATTTTTTAGAGGAACACTGGAGAGCGGTTGGCATTGCTTTAATAATCTTCCTTATATCCTGTATCTTCACGCTTGCCTCAATCTTAATTGGACAGATGGAACCGGTAGTGGATATTCTAATAACAAATGGTTCTCCACATTTCATTAGTTTTGTTACTTTTTCATCGTCAATGACCAACATCTTAACTACTATGGGCTGGCTAATTGCTTTTTGTTGGATGGCCGCTGTTTACTTGAATGAATTGGCGATATGGAACTATGGAAAAGCAAACGAAGAAAAGTTTTATTTGGGTCCGGGAGATGATAACGAACATTTTGACAAGCATGGAGAGAAGTATCACCCGAAGAAAGAAAAGAATCAGGAAATGACAATAATGGCTGATGGATTACTCGAATTCAAAAGAATCCTGCTCGCTGTAGTTTATGTGGGCATAATCCTATTTGCGATAGGAACAATTTTTAGTTTGGATAGTTTAACAATGTTCTATTTGGGGCATATCAGCTTTTCGTTTGTTAGTTTATTTGTTATGATGGCGTTCAGCATTTTTAAATTATACCCTAAGATTGCACCATCCCACAGAACCGATGGAGAGGGTTAAGTCGCAGTTGGGATAATATGAAAAACACAAAGAAAGCATCAAAAACAGCGCATAAGAATCAACGCGATTCATTTGTTAGATCCCAAAATGAACATTGCTTTCTGAAAGATAAACAAAAAATAAAGTATCATTCCTTTATTCTTCTGGAGATAGTTCCTCTGGAAAGAATCCAAAAACTTATCCATGGGCTTGACAAGCTGTATGCTAAAGCTTCAGTGGCATCTGAATCTCAATTGAGATATAAGGACATTCTTTCAACCAGTCATCTAAAACTCTTCGAGAGAAATACAATAAATTTACCGTATGTAGTTACAAAAAAACTCAAAGGCAAAATTTTGTCTAATTGTGTATTTCACGATCTCGGAGATCATATTCGGCACATCCATATCTCAATTTACAAAGTTTTGCCATCTACCGTGATTCTTCAGATTCAAGTACATCTAAATGATAAACTAAGCAAAAAGATAAACGATGTTATTTATAGCTACCACAAAGAGATTAGGAAACCAGTTGAGACACCTAGGGGCAAATACACCCAGATATATGGCCCCCCTCATCAGAAAGAGAATCAAATTTATCAAGTTAGAAAAGACTTGCACAAGGAAGCTATTGATTTCTTAAAAAAGTATTTCACAGGATATTTTTTTGAATTGTCTGATGAGAGCATCTCGGTAGTACCCTCAATCGATTTGTTTTCTTTGGATTATCCTAACGAAGATGGCCAAATTTTGGATTGGGGCGATAAAAACCATGGATTCTTTCAGTGTTTCAGCACATATATCGGGCCGTGGGATTCTTTTAAGTACAAAAACTACCTGTTTTGTCTTGAATCCAAAAGAAACGCCAAGTTTGAGAATTATCTGATATTTGCCAACAGAAAGACCACATCGAATAATATGTATCCCGATATTGATGCTTCCATTGAAGAAACCCTTAATTTCTGTTCCTTTGATTTAGTGGCCATTAACAGGTGGATTAAAGTTCAAGAAGAGATGGTAGGAACGCTTAATTCAACCGTGTCGAGGGAAATATCTCAGATACAACAAAATAGATTTAGTAAAGCTATAGAAACCAGAAAATCTGTTCTTAAGAGTATTTTTCCCTTTGAACGCTTTGCAACAGAGTATGTAAGATACAAAATGATTCCTGATAAATTTGAATTTAAAAGCCTTAAAGATGAGAGAGCCCCCGACAAACAAATTGACTTGTTCAATGGATTGAAAGAAGGAATCACTGCGAAAATTACGGAACTACATGAATTGATTAATGGATTTACAAGACAGCATGAAAGTATTATGGCCTTAAAAAATCTGGAATTCAGTAAGAATATGCAAAACCTTATTATCATATTGACAATAGCTCTTATAGTGTTAACGATAATCCAAATAGGCATAGGGGCATATGGATTAAAAACACCTGGTTTAATAGTGAGATTTCTCTTCGGATGATAACTCGGGGGTTATCCTCTAATCCACCTACCCGTCTGAGCTTTATTCCGCACCAGTCTATAAATAGTCCTTTGAGCAGAGCCTCGGGGGCATGAGGACCGACCCTTACAATACCGGTACGAAGCTAGTGAATTGCCTTGAGCGGGTTAGGGGGTGTAGAGCCAACTTTATTAATAGAGGCGTGCATAAAGCCAGTAGAGGGCAATTTATTTATATAGCCGGTTCATTTGTATGGCTTAGAGGGTGAACAGAGAGATGGTTGGCGCAGTTATGGATTCGCAGTACGTACTGAACACTTACTCACCAGAATTAAGTCGTGCTATCTTCTCAATCCAAAGCCCCTTAACACAGGGCTACACCTACTTGCGGAGGAACCGCAAGGCCAAGACCGTCGAAAAGCTCTTTGAAGAGCTTGACATGCTCACACACGCAGAGAAAGAAGAATTGATAACCGAGTTAATTGCGTACCTCCCCAAAGACTCCAGCATGTCCGAGTTCGAGAGAGCCAAAAAAGAGCTCGCGAACCTTGACAAAAACGCCAAGATAAACAACTTGCTGAAAGACCTAAAGGTTAAGTACGAACGGCTAAGCCAAAAAGACAAACTAGAAATATTTAAGCTATCAATATCAAAAACAACGCCCACCCTAGTCGCGCTCAGGGACTTCATATCCGAGAACATGCTTGAAGCAAAAGACATCGAAGCACTCATGGTCATAGACCAAGCGGTTTACGTCGCTGGAACGCTATGCGACGAGATACTGAAAGCAATTGAAAAGAACCAAGACGAAAGAGTGGAACTACTTCACGCTTTCTTGTTTTTCCTTCTCCTGGAGCTAGAAGCGATTCGCCGCGGCACAGTCGAGCCCGAAACGCTTTACGACAATATCGCGTTCATCACGAGCTTCACAGACAAGACCCGTGAAGAGCGAAGCATTGAAATCAAGCAAAGCGTGTTCGGGGTAGCGGGAGTAGCTTAATGAACTCCATAGACTCGAACGTGGTCATTGCAGTAGCGAACCCGTTTGACTACTCCCACAAGACATCAGTCAAAACAGTCAAGAACCTAGACGAGCTGCTCGTCCTCCTTAACGTGTTCACGGAAAGCAAGGCAACCATACAACGGAAGTACAACAAGTCGCTCGCGAAGTCGGTAACGGAAATAAGAAAAATCACGGCCGAGAGGAACTCCCTGCTCTTCGGCAAGCTCGTTGTCCAAGCCCTCGAAAAACTCAAGAAAAACAACCCAAATCTAGAAGGCTTCATAGACCTCGTCTACTCTGAATTCCGGACCTGCGAAAACCAAAAGGACATCAGCGCAGCCATGAGCCGACTAAACGTATTTGGAGTAGCCTTAATCAAGTCACTGGAGGATGTCCTGAGGAAAGAGCGCCCAGACATTGAGTTTTATGAGCCAACCGAAGAGTTCAACAAAATGCACCTAAAAGTCTATGACCTGATTGCCGGGTCATATTTCCAGGACCGAAACGACAAGCTCATCTACACCGACTGCGTGGCCCTCGCGCAGATTGAAAACGACAAGCTCACGTTCCACACGTTTGACGAGGAGTTCCACAAGACCGCGAAAAGCACTAATGCTTCACTACCCCAGAAATACTCCAAATTAGTGGATTTCAACAAGCTAAAACCAAATTAAACGGGGACACTTGACCTAGTCGAGCCGCCCTCCCGAGGCTTTTTATATTTTAACCGCGTAACTGCTTGAGCGGGGTGCGTTTATGGACTATCAAAGATTCATAACAGAAAAAACAAAAATGATTTCTGATGCCGTTGGGGGCGGCGTTGCAATCAATGCCCTGTCCGGGGGAGTGGACAGTTCAGTTGTTACAGTGCTTGGCCACAAGGCAATCGGCGACAGGCTGAAGACTTATTTTGTCAACAGTGGGCTGATGAGGGAGGGCGAGGCCAAGCAAGTCGTGGACTGCTTTGCAGGGCTCGGGATAGAAGTCAATGTGCTCGAGGCGCAGGAAGAGTTCTTCAGTGCCCTGAAGGGGCTGGAAGACCCCGAGGAAAAAAGGAATGCAATCACCAACAGTTTTTATGCAAACGTTTTCAGCAGGCTTGTCAGGGAAAGCGGGGCAAAGACCCTTCTGCAGGGCACCATACTCACTGACGTTGACGAGACAGTGGCGGGAATAAAGAGGCAGCACAACGTCCTGGAGCAGCTTGGGATTGACACCGAGAAGGAATATGGCTACAAGGTCCTTGAGCCACTCATTGAGCTGAGGAAGGACGGCGTGAGGGAGCTTGGGAAAGCGCTTGGAATGCCAGAAGACGTCTTCACGAGGATTCCCTTCCCCGGCCCTGCACTGGCCGCCAGGGTGATTGGGGAGGTAACGCCCGAAAGAGTGGGGCTGGCCAGGAAGGCGACAAAAATAGTTGAGGAAGAGCTCAAGGACTCAAACGCATTCCAGTATTTCGCGGTGCTCATGAGCGACAGGGCCACGGGAATGAGGGAAGGGAAGAGGGCGTTTGGCGAAATAATCGTGGTAAGGTGCGTGGAAAGCATTGACGCGCGAACCGCAACCCCAACGCAGCTGCCCTGGGAAAAGCTAAAGGCAATAGAGCAAAAGATTACGTCTGAGCTGCCGGAAGTCGTCAGGGTCCTGTACGACCTAACCCCAAAGCCGCCCTCGACAATAGAATTCGTATAGCGCATAAGCTTCTATGGTGTCTCCTGAAACAATTGGATGGGAATGCAAGGCCCCCCCCGAGGCCCTTATCATCCAGTGCTGGATTCCGCACCAAACTATTTATAGAACTTCGAGTCATCATTTATGGAATGCCCGAGATTACATTGTTGTTGGTTTTACTCGCCGGAGTGGCCGCGGGCTTTTTTGATTCAGCACTTGGGGCTGGCGGCTTAATCTCAGTCCCGTCCCTCATCTTTCTCGGCCTTCCCCCCCAAGTCGCAATAGCAACTGACAGGTTCGGCACCCTCGGCCAAATGACCACTGCCTTCTTCAAGTTCTGGAAAGCCAAAAAAATACTCTGGAAATACGTCCCTATCCTCGCAGCCATTAGTTTGGTGGGTTCCTTAATTGGCGCAAACATCTTGTTGGCTGTTGACCCGAATATCCTCCAGCAAATTGTTGGCGTCTTCCTGCTTGTCCTCCTGCCGTTCATATTCTTGAAACAAAACATTGGCGTCAAGCGAAGCAAAGTGCCCAAGTCCAAGGCCGCGCTGGGTTTACTGATTTATTTCCTCATCATGATTTTTGGAGGATTTTTTGGCCAGGGAACAGGGCCCATGATATTCTATGCCCTCACGTACTTCCTCGGGTTTACAATGATTGAGGTGCTTGCCACCGGCATCATCCCCTGGTTTGTCCTCTCCATATCCTCATTGGTGATATTCGCGCTCTATGGAATCATCGACTATGAAGTCGGGATTGTCTTGCTCATAGGCATGGCGGTTGGTGGCTACATCGGCGCCCACGTCGTGTTAAAAAAAGGCGACTTGTGGGTAAAACGCCTGTTTATTCTGTTCGTAATCATTTCAGGCCTAAAATTATTGTTCTTTTAGAAACGTTTTTATTCTGCGCCGCTGTTTTTATTTCATGGCAGCCGCCACCCCTCCCGCAAAGACAAAAATAATTGACGTCACTCCACACGACCCGACCGCAAAGACAAAGATTGAGGTCGACGCCATGCACAAAACAGTGTACGTGACCGAGTACCACCCGTTCCACAAGCGCACGCGCGGAGAAAAAATCGCAGACCTCGTCGCAGAAGTCGGCGGCAGCTGGTCCTTCATACTACTTTTTTTCTTCTACCTATCGGTGTGGGTTGGCCTGAACCTCTGGCTCGTCGGCACCGCCGGCGCGTTCGACCCGTACCCCTTCATACTCCTCAACCTAACCCTCTCCTGCCTCGCCGCGATACAGGCCCCGGTAATCCTCATGAGCCAGAACCGGTCTGCGAAGAGGGACAGGAAAAAAGAAGAGCACGACCACTTAATCAACAAGAAGGCAGAGCACGAAATCGCGGACATGCAGAAAGACCTCGAGGAAATCAAGGGCATGATACGGAAGCTCTCCAAGAAGTAGGCGTTCGCATGCCCACTGCCGCACAACTCCTCAAGCAGCTAAAGCCCCTAGGCACCAAAAAGAACCGCGAGGGAATGGCGCGGTTCGGCATCAACACCACTGACGCGTTTGGCGTGCCAGTCCCAAAAATCCGTGCACTCGCCAAACAAATCGGGCCAGACCACAGGCTCGCCCAGGAACTGTGGAAGACCGGGAACCACGAGGCGCGCCTGCTCGCTTGCTTCATTGATGACCCCGCCAAAGTCACGGAGGCCCAGATGGGGCGCTGGGCAAAATGCTTTGACTCGTGGGACGTTTGCGACCAGTGCTGCGGCTGCTTGTTCGGCAAGGCCCCGTTCGCGTACAAAAAAGTGCGGGAGTGGGCGAGGCGCGACGAAGAGTTCGTGCGCCGCGCCGCGTTCGCGCTCCTCGCGTCCCTCGCCGTGCACGACAAGAAAGCGGGCGACAAAAAGTTCGAGCAGTTCTTTCCGCTCATCAAGAAGTACTCCACAGACGAAAGGAACTACGTCAAAAAAGCGGTGAACTGGGCGCTCCGCCAAATCGGCAAAAGAAACAAAGCGCTGAACAAAAAAGCCGTTGCCGCAGCGAAAGAAATAAAGAAAATCGACTCGCGTTCCGCGCGGTGGATTGCCGCGGACGCGATTCGCGAGCTAACAAGCGAGAAAGTCCGGCGGCGGCTTAACTGAGAGCTGCCTCTCCGCCTTCCTTGCGGAGCTTGATGATTGCTTTTGTTTGGTCTTTGATGTAGCTCTTCAATTCTTTTGTGAAATGCTCGCGCCCCTTGGTGAATGCCTTAAATTCCTCGATGCCGGCGCCGCCCATCAAATTCTTACCGTAGCTGAGCCTATCGTGGAGCTCGTCCATGGCGGCCTTCACTGACGTCGCTACTTCCACGCCGCCGTCCCTCTTTGTTATTCTCTTAATTTCCAGGTTGTCTTCTGTGGGCCAAAGCATCCTGTCCATCAACTCCTGAATGTTAAGCTGGACGCCAATTATTTCCCCCCCATAGTCGCTTTTTTGCGTCATCGTTCTCTCCCATTTTTCCCTTTTTGTTGGCAGCCGTATACCTCCGCGCCTACCTGCCCTCAGCACTGGATTATAATTGTCAGCCTCCGCCTTACGCATTATAACCCGCTGCTCCTCCGCCTTTTCTTCCAGCCGGGCTTTCGTTTTGTGCATGTCCTCAAGAACGTCAAGCTGTTCGATTATGTGGTTAATGTTCCAGAGGTATCCCGCGGGGTCTTCGTGGACAGTGGTCCGTATCTTGCGCTCTTCAATGTTCCTGATGTCCTGCGGCTTGGCCATTTTGTACGCAGCCTGTTGCTCCGACCAGGTCTTCAGTGCTATATCACTTTTTGCGTGGAGTTCCTTCATTTTTGCTTCAGTTAGCTTGTTTTTTTCTACTAACTCGTCGACCTCTTTATGCAGTTCCTCTAGAATAGTTTTTTTGAATTGCTTTATGGTGGTTTGCTTGATGGCTCCCGCCTCTTTTTCGGTAGCCCGCTCTGCCCCCCATTTTTCAAGGTCTTTTCCCTTGTAGGGCACAATATAGTCCTTATTCTCCCCTACTTGGATTCTCCTCCCCAAGTTGCTCCCAACGACTTTTGTGCCACGCTTCTTGGAGCTTTTTTTCTTCCCGGAACCGCCTTTCTTGGCCATCAAACCACCTGAATACTTTATCACACCCAGCACTTAAATAGGTTATTGCAAAAAGCGAGCCCCTGTCAGCGCGGCTGCAGCTTTTCCACAATCAATAGCGGCCACAGCACATTCGTCGCCATCACTGTTATCTTCTGCACGAACGGCCCGTATGCACTCCCCGTGGAGGCAAGCGTCGCGATTGCCAGCAAGGCGGCCACGAGCCCGAACGCCCTGTACACTGCCGGCAGCTTTTTTGCTTTTATCGAGAAAAGCGTCACGGCAACAGGCATGCACACGAACCACAGGAGCGTTGCCGGGACATGCAGCCAGTGGTCCATGGGAAAGACGCCAAGGAGCGCCAGGGACAACCCCGCCCCCACGCCCGCCAGTTTCGCCGCCTTCCCCGGCGCCACGGAATAAAACCACGCCGCGAACACCACGCCCCCAACCACGACCACCGTGTTGAACACGAGCGCCGAGTAAAACGAGACGCCCCACACCCCCAGCGCGCTAAGCATCTGCCCAAAAAAGTCGTATCCCGGGTAAAGCTCAATCGCCACCAGCACGCCAGCGAGCTGGATGAATATCGCGGCAATCATCGCGTTGCCCAGATGCCTTAACCACGCTTTCCGCATGCCATTCACTAGGCAAGCGATTGGTTATAAAAATATCGGTGGATTAACGGCATTTGCAATGCTAGAGATAATCACACTCGCAACCCTGTCCGGCCTGACCACGTTCATAGGCGTTTGGCTAGCAACCGTCATCAAGAAAAACAAGACGCTGATTTCCATCGGCATCGGCTTCTCGAGCGGCGTCATGATTGCAATCAGCTTCCTCGAGCTCATGCCAATGGCCATGGCCCTCGCGCCCGGCATGCTCGTCCTCGCCGCGTTCTCCGCCGGCTTCGGAATCGTCTGGCTCTTCGACTACTTCCTCCCCCACATGCACTTCATCAAGGAAGCAGGCAAAATGGGCGCCGCCATGAAGACCGGCTACCTCGTCACGTTCGGCATAATCATACACGACTTTCCCGAGGGATTCGCCATGGCCACAGCGTTCGTCGTCAACCCACTCGCCGGCATACTCGTCGCCATCGCAATCGCCATCCACAACATTCCCGAAGAGTTCGCGCTCGGCGTCCCGCTCGTCCTCATGGGCAAAAAGAAGCTGCTCTACAAGCTCGCCCTCGTCTCGGCGCTCGCCGAGCCGGCCGGCGCCGCCATCGGCCTCTTCCTGTTCAGCGCGTGGCCCGCGCTCAACCCATTGATGCTCGCGTTCGCCGCGGGCGCGATGGTGTTCGTCTCGATAGACGAGCTCCTCCCCCTCGCCCAGAAGTACGGCGGCTTCAGCCACGCGTCGCTGGGGCTATTGTTCGGAATAGTCACTTACGCCGTGCTTGCCCTCGCCCTCGGCGTCTAGTTGCCCCGCGCCACCCAAATCATGGCTTTGGCCCGTCTTCCAGCGATGGCTTTGGCTCGTATTTCAAGGGTATCCTGATGTGAAAAATGGTTCCAGGGAACTCTGCACCCGGGTTCGCGGGCTCGAACCACAAGTGCCCTTCTCTCAGCACATTATCTGCATTGGGGTGGTGCAGTTCAACCGCCTGCTTAACGAGGTGTGTGCCGACGCCCGTGCCCTTTTCCCTGCCGGTGACATACTTATTGAACAGCGTGTCCTTCATGAATTTTGGGACTCCGGTCCCATTGTCCCGGATGTGCAGCACGAAGTACCCATTGTCTTTTTCGCCAGAAATATGGACGAACGGGTCCTCTATTTTATTGTCTTTGAAGTTGTCGGCGGCGTTATCGATAATGTTCTTCACGAGGGACTCAATTTTGTGGGAGGCCACCTCGGCGGTTTGGGGCAATGCGCCAATATCCAAGTCTATTCTCATCCTTTTTTCGTTTCTCACGATTTTGTTCAAGAGGCCATGCAGGTTTGTCTCTACTGGATTAAATGGCTTTTTGTAGTTGGCAAGGACATTGTCTATGTCGTCAAAGCCACCTTCTACCCCGTCTTCCCAACCTTCAATAGCGATATTATCCCTTGCCAGTCCCGCTAACCCCTTTATCTTGTTCAGTGGCGCCCTCAAGTCATGAATCCCTGCCCCCAAATCGAATTCGCTTCCCGTTCCCCTATGCCTTATTGGCGTGTATTTTTCCCTGTTCTTGAGGTAATTGCCAATCCGGTCAGCAGTTTCACCGCACAGCCTGGCCAGCTTGCCAGCGGAAGGCCGCCTTCTGTTGCTCTTGTAGGACTTCCACTGCGTTTTTATCCGGCTTATCCTAGACTTTATCTCCCCCAATCCTTTTGCCATTAATAGATGGTTATGAGGCGCAGCCTTTAAAAAAACAGCGTTATTTCCTCTTCGGCACCAGCCCTTCAGGCGCTGCCGGCGGCTTAATCTTCACGTTCGCCCAGTTCAGGATGTCCCTGACTATGCCGTTCGCGAGCTTAACCGCGACCCGGTACCGCGGGTCCCTCATGCCCTCAACCCCCAGCTCGTCCTTCGCGAACTCATGCGCCTCCATGAGCTCGTGCATGTACTGCGGCAGTGCAGTGACGTCAATATTTTCCCTCGCCCTGTTCAGGACCTTGGGGTAAGCCTCCGCCATCCGGATGAACTGGTGTAATTCAAACGACTCGTCCGCCACCAGCGGCTGCTTCTCCACCACCCTCTCCGCAGCCTTTGCCTCCTTCTCAAGGCGCTTCACGTCCCCCAGGCCCCTCTTGCCCTGCGCGAGAATCTGTATCTGCGCGTCCGCCACTTCGTCCGGGGAATGGTCCTTGGGGCTAAGCATCACCTCGAAGTGCCTCGAGTGAACGCCCATGTAGTCCGGCAAATCGTAAAGATGAAGCGAAATATTGTCCGCCAAGTGGCCCATGCCGTACTCCTCGAGCTTGTCCCGCGTCTCGCTCTGCTGGCTCTTGGCGTCGATTATTTTGCCGCCAAGCCTCTCCTTCTCCGGCAGCGACACAAACGCGTGCGTGGCCCCAAAGTCCGGCAGCCCCGCAAGCACCTTCAAGACCTTTTCTTTTTCGACGCCGTGCTTTCCCGCAAACTTTCCCGCGAACTCTTCCTTTCCCCCAAGCTTCGCGATGTAAAGCAATGCGTCGAAGTCCGCGCACTTTCCCTTGCGCTTCTTCTTCGCCAATTTCATCAAACTGTCGAACACTTGCTGGAGCCGGTCCTCAGAAACAATCTTGTAGCTCCCCTCCTCAACGTGGCCGTTCACAAACTCCCTCAGCATTTCGTTCTCGGCCAAAACGTCCTCCGGCGTAATCAATCCACCGCCGGGCGCGTTAATGTTGTCGAACAGGATTGTCTGCTGCCCCGCCTCGATGCCCTTGTTGTAGTTGAGCCCCCCAGCGTGCAGCGCGTGCACGAAGCCAATGATGTTCGACTCGCTCAAGTCCATGCGAATGTAGTGGTCGGTCCACTCGCCGTTCAGTACGTCCTCGCTGCGGCTTGCTTCCTTGTGCTGCCGCATAATCGCGGCGTCCACCTTGTGCCTTATGTCATCCACCTCTTCCGGGTAAAGCCTCTGCGCCGCATAAATCCGCTTCCTCAAGGTCGGCGACGCAGTCAACAGGCCATCGGCCTCAACGCTCTGCGTCAGGACGTCCTTCCCGCCCTTCTGCGTCAAAATGTTCTTCGACACTTTGGGCACATCGACGTAGCCAATCCCCGTCAGCTCGACGCCGCCCGCTGTCCTGGGGTTCTTTACGTTAAGCAAGGCCTTCCGGTGCACTGCCTTTATTCCCAAGTCCAGCCGCGCGTTTGCTTCCATGAACGCGTTCGCCAGCACATGGTCCACGGGCGCCTTTCCCTTGCGGGGGCCTTCCGGCACCTCGTACTTCTTGGGCTCTGCAGCCGCTTTGGGCTTCTCCACAGCCATACCAATAATTACTGCACAGCCATATTTATAAGCACCGCCGCCGAATTAATCCCCATGGAAGTAATTTACTGGGTATTGCTCGCCACTCTCTTGGACGGCCTCGTCGCGTTCGCCGGCGCGTTTGGGCTCGCGCTGAAGCCAAAGACACTCAAGAAACTCCTCATGTTCCTCGTCGCGTTCTCGGCCGGCGCGCTCATCGGCGGAGCGTTCTTCCACTTAATCGCCGAGTCGCTCGAAGGGCTGCCAGTGGACTTCGCTTTCCTCCTCGTCATCGCCGGGTTCTGCCTCTTTTTCATAATGGAGCGCTTTCTATACTGGCACCACTGCCACGAGGGCAAGTGCAAGGTCCACCCGTTCACTTATCTTATCCTCGTCGGCGATGGAGTCCACAACTTCATTGACGGCCTCGTCATCGCCGCGTCCTTCCTTGTGTCAATCCCGTTCGGCATTGTCACCACATTCTTGATAATCGCGCACGAAATCCCCCAGGAACTGGGCGACTTCGGCATCCTCGTCTATGGGGGAATGGAAAAGAAAAAAGCTTTGCTGTACAACTTTGTGTCCCAGCTCACGTGCGTCGTCGGCGGGCTCGCCGGCGTTTTCCTCGCCATGTCTTTTGACCCCATGCCCCTCCTCCCATTCGCGGCGGGGGGCTTCATCTACATTGCGATGTCTGACTTGGTCCCGGAGCTGCACAAGGAAAAAGACAACCAGAAGGCTGTGAAGCACTTCGCCTTGTTCCTCGTCGGCCTCGCGTTCATGCTCGCGATAAAATGGGTGGCCGGCGCGTGAACCTAAACATTGCTTTCTACGGCCAGTGGGTCCCACTCGGGAAAAAGTCTTCCGAGACAGACGTATTGCTCGCGAGCCACTCCAGCAGCGAAGGAGTTTTTTCCTACGCCGCCCCCGCGATGTACCCCGAAAAAATCCATTCACTAATAATGCCTGCAATGATGTCCAGCGCCGCAGTCGTGCACTACACCCCCGCGCTGGCCGGCGCCGCGCTCGGCGAGACAATCGTGCTCCTCGGCCTGCTGCAGAAGCCCGGCTTCTTCGCGGTTTCCGATGACGCGGACCTCGGCACGCTCGACGCAATCACAAAAAGCACTTCCCTGTCGTCCTGGGCCAGGGTGCCCGACGACGAAACAGCAATCCGCGAGGAAATCAAAAACTTTTCCATTCCTCCGGTTGACGGCCCGACTAAAGTCCTGGTCGACGCTTCGTTCGACGTGAAAAGCGTTGGCACCGTCGTGCTTGGCCTAGTCCAAAGGGGCTCGCTCGCGGTATACGACAAGCTGACTGCCTACCCGTCCGGCAAGGAAGCCACCGTGAAATCCATACAAAAACAAGACAAGAACTTCAAGGCCGCGGAGCCAAACGACCGCGTTGGCCTCTCGCTGAAAGGCGTGTCCGTGGAAGACGTGCCGCGCGGCACCTTGCTTTCCGCCGAGCCCATTCCAACGGCAAAAGAATTCGAGGTGCGCCCGACTATTTCGCCGCTGGCGAAGGAACTGCCGCACGACCTGCACTTGTGCCTGGGCTTGCAGTGGGGCGGAGTGCACCTTGACGGAAACAAGATTTCTTCGGAAAAGGAGTGGGCGCTTGACGGAACAGGCATTATCGCGCACAACGCGAAGCCGGGCCCACTCCGGGTGCTCGGCAGGGTAGACTTTTTATAGCTGGTTTTCTTTTTTTCCTCCAATGCCCGTGCGCGTGACGTACATCCTAAAGGAGTCCCTGAACTGGAACATCGTGCTGTTCCCAGGCGTCGTGTTCCACGAGCTGAGCCACTTCGTCATGAGCATTTTCATGGGCTCGCGCGTGACCGGCGGGCGCTTCTGGGGGGAGAAAGAAGCAGCCATCACGCACGAGGAAGTCCCGGGCATCCGGGGGTACTTGATTTCGTCGGCGCCGTTCCTGTTCGGCACGCTCGCGGTAATCCTTTTCCTTTACCTCGCGAAGACTGGGACAGTCGGGCTTTCGTACCGCTCGCCGTGGCAGTCGTGGTTCCAGGTCCTCGTCCTGTACTATCTGGCCCTGTCGATTGCTGCCCATTGCTTCCCCTCGTCCCGCGACGCGTCGAACGCGATGCACAACCTGTCGTCGTTTTATTCCCGGAAGGCCTCGATGCAGGACGGCGTTGTGCAGGGAGTATTCTGGCTCCTGACAGTCCCCTTCATCTTCTTCCCGCTGTACCTGGGCGCAATGATAATGGGCGTTTTTTCGACTGTGCGGAATTTGGGGTTTTTGTGGTTCGTGCTCTTGTTTTGGCTGGTTGCCGCCTACCTATGACAACCCTTTTCCTGCTACAGGGGCTTCGCTTGCCTGCTCAACCCCTGAACAGTGGAAAAGCGTTGACGGAAAAGGTTCTTTTATATACTGCTTATAGAATAATACTGCGAGGGATTTGCTATGACAGTCAAGATTTACAAGGTGGATTCGGTGAAGGTCACGGTCATTCGCCAGGCGGTCGCGGCCGACCACTGGGCGAGGAATGGCTATACCTTGCGGGCTGGCCGTGGGCTCGGGTTCGACATCGACCAGTACTTTTTGTACGTGGACGCGCCTGACGAGTTCTTTGAGGCGCACGAGGCCGAGGTCTTGGTTGATGGAGTGTCCCGCGTGGAAGGCAACGAGTTCGACAACGTCTCGAAGGCAATCAAGAGCGAGGAAGACAGTGTCGCGAGCGGCATCGCGTTGTTCGGGTGACTGCTGGCCCTTTTTATATGGCTGTAGCAACCTTTAATAATGAGTTTTGTGCCTAATGGTATTGGTATATCCGCTGTCGTTGGTTCACCCATTGGGTGAACCGATGATGGTACCTGGGGGGAGAGGATAATTGGCAGATAAAGCAGCAGTATTCATAGATTAAGGCTACTTAACGAGGGTGCTTGGCCACTTTGGGTTACAATCTTTTGCTAGGGAGCCCAAAACCAATCGCTTTGTTTTCGAGAATAAAGTTGATTACGCGAAACTGTGTGACAAAATGTGCGGCTTGGAAGGGGCTAAGCGTTTTAGGACTTACGTTTACGATGCTGACCCTTACCAGAACAATCCCCCGACGCAGGATGACCGGGATCAATTGAGCGAGAAGCAAAGGTTTTTCAATTGGCTGGAGGGCTTGCCGAGTTTTACTGTGCGCAAGGGCAAGTGCTTGAAGCGAGAGTTCAAGCAATGCCATGGTTATAAGGTCGGGCATTTTTTGACTCCTTGCTGGCACATAACACAGAAGGGCGTGGACGTGAAGTTCTCGGTTGACCTGGTTTCTTTGGCTTGGGACAAGAGGATAGACAAGGCCATTTTGGTTACGGGGGACAGTGACTTTATTCCGGCAATTGAGAACGCAAAGGACGCCAACATGAAGGCAATCATTTACTTTTTGCGGCGTGGCTCCACAGGCATAAACCAAGGCCTGTACTACTTGGTTGATGAGCGGCATGAATTTACCCGTGATTTCTTCAGCGATTGCTTAATTGGCCAAAGCACTTGGAAAAAGAATAAATAGTAAAGAATACAAACTCTTTCTCCACAGTGCAGGGGTACCAAAGCGGCCAAATGGGATGGACTCAAGCGGTAGATGGAAAATCCGCCCGTCTCTCGGAGATATCCATTGGCTTAGTGCCTTCGAGAGTTCGAATCTCTCCCCCTGCACTCAGCCCCTTGGGGGGCGCAGCCCCCCACTGAGCTGGCGTGCATCCCCCCAGGTGAGTGGGTAAGGGCTCGCTTGCGCTCGCGGTTTTTGTCTCTGGGAATCGCTAGATTCCCAAGCCTAACGTGCCGCCTTAGTTTAAGGCGTTATAATCCCTTCCCCTGCACTCTACTCTTGAGGGTGAAATCCCACGGCTTTAACCGAAAGTATTATATATCATATGATTATATGATATACCATATGTTGAAGCAGTGGGAAAAGTTCAGGGGATGGAAAATCCTGGAATACTTTTTGGAGAGCCCGACATCGCAGATATACATAAACAAGTTGTCCCGACAGCTTGGGGTAAGCCCCCAAACAGCAAACACCTACCTCGAGATGTACGCAAATGATGGAATACTAAAGAAGAAAAAGGCCGCAAATGCCTCGTTCTATTCGCTAGATAATTCCCTACCCCGTGTCAAGAAGCTGAAACAATTTTACTCCCTTGCCCTACTAAACGAAGTCAAGTTCGTTGAGAAAACATTGAAAGAAAACCCTGAAACAAAGTCAATAATTCTTTACGGCAGCCACGTTACTGGGGAATACGATGAAAAAAGCGATTTGGATATTCTTATTATTTCTCCCAACAAGAAGAAGCCGATGAAGGCAATCAGGTCGCTGAAAAAGGATGTGACACTAGGCGTTTATTCACTTGCCGAATGGCGAAAGGCCAGCAAGGAATTCAAGGAATCGGTCGCGAAAAATCATGTTGTGCTTTACGGCACGGGACTAGTGATGAAATGAAAACAGCGGCAGAATGCTTTGAAGAAGGAAAGCTAAAGAAAACCAAGAAAGAAGCAGAACAAGTAGAAAATTCAGTAGGGCAAGCAGAGCACTACCTCGGTCGCGCTGTAGGGGTCCTCAAATCAGAATTCCCCGACGTATCTTTCTTAATGTCGTACAACGCCATGTTCCACGCCGCAAGAGCGTTGCTTTTCAGGGACGGGGTAAAAGAAAGAAGCCACTACTGCATGGTACAGTACCTTCGCGAAAAGTACCCTGGACAAGAAATCAGCCAATCCATCGAAATACTTGACAATTACCGTCTTGACCGCCACAAAGTCCAGTACAGCGGAGGCAATTGCACTCACGAAGAAGCAGAGCAAGCAATAAAAGACGCTAAAGAATTTATCACACTCGTCAAAAAAGCAGTCCAAAAATAGCGCTATCCCCACCAGTTTTAGATAACGCTTCCCCCGCACCACAGCCCCTTGGGGGGCACAGCCCCCCACTGAGCTGGCGTGCATCCCCCAGGTGAGTGGGTAAGGGCTCGCTTGCGCTCGCGGTTTTGTTTTAGTCCGCCTGCCCCCTACTTTTTCCTGGTCCAGTAAAACAGCGCCGCCGCGCCAATGACGACTACCACTCCCAGCAGCCACAGCGGCAGCCCCGCCCCCTCTGCCGGTGGCACGATTGCCGCTGCCTCGGGCTTCAGTGTCGGTTCCGGAGTCGGCTCCACCGTTGGCTCTGGCGTTGAAACCGGCGCCGGCGGCGTTGCCAGAGGCACTTCCGCGTAGCCTTGTGTGAACAAGACCGGCGCGGTCACTTCACTCCTGACATTGTTCCGGTTCACGTAACTCTCCGTCGTGAAGCGAACAACTTTCTCCGTGCCCGCAGCGAACTCGCCAAACACAATTGTGAACACGGGGTCCGAGTTTGTGACTACAACCGTGGCCCCGCCCGCGTCAACCGAAATGCTCGAAGCGCTCGAGGCGAACGACTTGGGTATGTCGATTACAACAATCTCGCCCTCCAGGCCCTCCTCGCCGGTGTAATCAATCACCAGGGTGAGCTCGGACTCACTCCCACTCACGTGGTCAACCTCTATCGTGGCAGTAAAGTGCTGTGACACTTGCCCAGACAACGCTGCAATCCCCTCGAAATCCTCCCTACTCACGCCCGCGTCCTCCAGAGCGCTCTGGACATTTTCATCGGTCTGCATCAATTCAAGCAACTCTTCCGCCGTCGCGTCAAACGAGAACTCGGTCTCGTAGCCGTACGACGGTGCAGGCCCTGCCGATGGGGTGTCAGAAGACCCGCGTGTGGGAGTGCTCTTCGAGGGCGCCGGGGCAGGCGCCGCCGGTGGGGGAGACCCAAACACGCCGTAGCCAGAGAAGTGCGTCGAGTTCGCCCACACGTAGTTCGCAGTGGTGTTCACCCCGCCGTTCGGTGGGTCGAACGTCTCCCACGTGTCCGAAGTCGCGTTGTAGTACTCAATCGCCAGCGAGCTCTCCTGCAGGCCGGCGGCAGTGACTTCCGCGTCCGTGTAGTAAATCTTGATTATCACCCAAGACATGTTCCCGGCCTCGCCAGTCGTGTTGAACTCAACCCATGTCCCCAGCTTCGTCAGTGAATACCCCGAGACACCGCTCGGCACGTCGTCGTACGTCTTGATGGTCAAGGTCGCGTTATAGCCATTGGTGGAATGCACTTCCGTCGAGAAGCTCGTGGTGTTCACTGTCTGGTTGCCGCCAGCCGGGATGCCCAGGGTATCCTGCAGGTAGCCCGTCTCGTCGCCCGTAAAGTTGACTTCTTCCCCACCAATCGTCACGGTGCAGCTCGTCGCAGTCATGCTCCCGCCGAGCGTCGATACCCAGCCGTCCCCAATCGCAATGTTGTTGTTCCTGCAGACAATGTCGTCGGTTATCCTCCAGTACACGCTCTTTTCCATGCCGCCCTCGTACAAGCCGTACTTCCCGTTGTTCTCGAAGTTGCCGTTGTACATGTCAACAGTGCTGGAAATCAGGTAAAGGCCAGTTACCGCCCTCCCCTGGTTGTCCGTGAAGTCACTGTCCCGCAGGATGAGGCTCGTGCTCACGATGCGCATTCCCTCCCCGTTGCCGTAGAACCCGCTGTCCTTCACCTCGGCCTCTCCCGAGTTGCCGACAGTGTCCATGTACACGCCGTAAATGGTGTTGTTCCTGAAGTCGTTGTTGTTTATCAGCAAGTCATCCGTGTCAACCAGGTAGAGCCCAATCTCGTTCCAGTTGACGTCGTTCCCCCTGAAGACGGCATCTTCAATGTCATTTCCGTACACGCCATAATCTGTGTTGCCGCTGATGTTGTTGTTCCTTATCGTGGCGTTGTAGCACCCCCTCCTGCTTGTAGTCATGTATATGCCATAGCCCGAGCCGTCAGTGATGTTGTTGTTTTTTATTGTCACGTGGTCAGACTCAATCATGTAAACCAGGTATTGGCTGCCGCCGTTGTTGTCAATGTGGTTCCCGTCCAGCAGGGTGCTGTCGCTGCCGTCCTGCATATTGACGGCGCAGCGTGTGTTGTCGTGGAGGTACACCCCGGTTATGGTGTTGCCCGTGGAGTTGCCCTCCAGCAAAACGCCTGCATGGCCCAAACCATTAATCCGGTTGTTGTACATGATTTTCCCGCCGCCCACTGTGTTGCCACTAGAGTTTGTCATCCTAATGCCTGATTGAGTGTTGTTCGTGATGTTGTTGTCTTCCATAGTGTTGTCGTCCACATTGGACAACTGGATACCGGTCGCATATTCTGATATACAGCAATTCTTTACTGTGACGTTGTCCGCCATCACCGTGATGCCGGTGTTCGCGTCTCCGCCCACGATTCCATAGCCGTCACAGTCAAGCACGACGTTCGCTGCGGAAACAATGAGCCCGTTGTCGCAGTTGGTCAGGTTGTCAGACGCGTTGAAGACCCTGCTTTCATTAAGGTCGATGGCCCCTGCCCCGCAGTCGCAGGGAATGTCCCCGCCGCAGTTCGTGGGGACCCACGCGCTCGCGCTGGCCACAAGCAACAGCAAAAAAACCACGGCCCCCCCAATTGTATTGCAATAACCATTATACTTCATAGTGTTCACCAACTAGCCCTACCTCGAAGGCAGGATATTTAAGCATTCCTCCGGCGAGGCCTAAATGCTTTATGGATTTTTAGGGGCCCCTAAACAAAGCCCGCGACCATTGCCACGCCGAGGAGCAGGATTATTGCCCCGGCCACTAGGTGGAGGTACTTGATGTTCTTGTCCTTCCACTCCGACACGTTCTCCACAGAAGCCATGCCCTGGTAAACGACGCCGGTTATCACAAGCATCGGGAGCACGAAAATCGCGTTGTAGAGCATGAGCCAGGGAATTGTCTTCAGGAGTTCCATGGCGGACAGGATGCCGCCCGCAATCACGTACGGCCCAATCGTGCACGGCAGCAGGAAAACAGTCACGAACGCGCCCACAACGAACGCGCCCCTCGGAGAAGTCACGCCCGAAATGATTTTCTTCACGATAGGCCTCAGCGACATCGGCATCTCCGTCCCCAAGCCACCCGGCGTGTACCAGAAGAAGTCCTTGAGGTTAAGGATGCCGAGTATTATTGCGGCGAGGCCAAGGACTTTGTACAGGATAAGCCTTATCGAGGTCAGCGCCTGGATAAGCTGGAAGAACCGGATTATTATCAGGCCATAAATAAGGTACATGACAAAGACAGACACCGTGAACGCCACGCCCGCCAGCAGGACGTTGCGCTTGTTTTTCGGGTTGTAGGTGATGATTGCAATCAGCATAAGGCTGAGCACCGCAAGCGCGCAGGGATTGACAGCGTCCACGGCAGCGAGCCCCAGTATCTTCGCAATCGTGAGGTCGGCCGCCGGCCCCTCGCCATCTTCACCGCCGATAATTGTTGCGTTGGCTTCACCGCCGATGCCCGGGCCGTTCCACTGCAGGTAAGAGCCGTTGATGGCGACGGCGTTGCCAAACTCGACACTCTTCCCCGAAAGTGGAATGGGGACCGGCTCCGCAACCGCGTAGTCAACTCCTTCCAGCGCAGCCACTAAGTCTTCCTCGAAAAGCAGGCCCTTCAATAACTCGCTCGTGGCAGAGCCATTGAACCTGCCGAAGGCCACGCGGCCGTTAGCCCAGATAGTTGGGTGGCCATCGATTGTGGAGAGATTAAGCTCCTCGAAGCTGACGGTGCCGGAAAGGAGGGGGCACAGGTTCCCGGCGTGGCCCTCAATCGCGCCGGGGGCGTCCCTGATGAGGGGCGTGTCCCCAATAATGACGTCGCCTGCCCCAAAGACAAGGGTTGGGATGCCATAGCCGGAGCCGTAAACAGAGCTGTACCCGTAGAATATGATGGCGTTGGACTGCTTTCGGTATATCTCGTACTCAATAACCACCAGGTCGGGATAGTCCCCCACGAACTCCTCGAGGACAACCGGGTCTGCCCTGGAGCAGTGCGGGCAGCCCACGCCCGTGAAGTACACAACACACGTCTTTTCAGCAGCCACTGCAGGAACAAAGAACAGTGAAAAAAGCAGCAGTGCGAAAAAAAGCTTTTTCATGGCCATACCCACTAGTTTTCTTAGTGATTATTTAAACTGTTTTCGGTTTTGTTCTGGAAAGCACTTCGCAGTCACCGACCAAAACGCTTTCCATTCCGGGGTTGTAGGTCACGGTGGCGGGGTGGTACATCGGAACTATTGTAAAATGGTGCTCCAGCGTGTCCACGCGGAAGGCCTGGCCGTGGACCAGCCCAATCCTCTGCGGCCTCATGCCAAACTTTTCCATGGCGTATGCCGTCGCGAAGTTCCCGAGCGTGCAAACCACTTCCGGCTTGATTGCCTTGATTTGCCTGTCCAGGTAAGGGGTGCATGCCTTGATTTCTTCTGGGAGTGGGTCCCTGTTGCCCGGCGGCCTGCACTTCAATATGTTCGTGACGAAGACCTCGCTCCTCTCCAGGCCCGCGGCCGCAAGCATCCTGTCAAAGACTTTGCCCGCGGCGCCAATGAATGGCTTTCCCCTCAAGTCCTCGTTCCGGCCCGGCGCCTCGCCGACGAACATGATTCTAGCATTGGGGTTTCCCTCGCCGGGGACCGCGTTGGTCCTTGTCTCCCAAAGGCCACACTTTTTGCAGCCACGTACTTCTTCAGCAATTTTTTCAGTCACTCAAACACCTGGGGGGGCAGATTTATGCCAGCCGCGGGGGCAAACAAGCCCCAACAGCCTTAGGACGCGAGAGATATAAATATTCTCCCAGAAAACAGCGGTCCAGCGCCACAAAATGACAAGCTTTTTATGGATGGGGCACAAAAACAATCCAGGTGCATCCTATGAAAGAGTTTGTTGTTTCTGTCACTGACAGAATAGGCGCAATGCGCGACGTCTTTAGGGCAATTGCAGGCGCAGACATAAACATTAAGGCTGTTTCAACTGAAGTGTGCGGCAAGGAGGGGCAAATCAGGATTATTACTGATGACCCTGACAAGACAGTTGAAGTCCTTGAAAAAGAAGGCTTCAAGTTTGCAGAGAACGAAGTAATAACAGCGTCACTGGAAGACAAGCCCGGCCAGCTCTTGGAGTGCACTGAAAAGCTCGCAAATAAAAACGTGAACATCAGGGCGGCTTATACAATTGGCAGAGAGGGCGACAAAATAGTAGTTGGTTTTGTAGTCGACAATGTGGCAGAGGCAAAGAAAATATGCTACCCCGGCCTCACGCACCCTTAGAATGTTCTGCCCTGAATGCTATGAATGCCCCAAGTCTTCAAAAACCAGTGCCAGCAAATCCTGGAACAATGGCTCAAGCCCCGGCTTATAGACAACCGGGGGGGTGAGCTGGACAATGGCCTCGACAAAAGCCCTGTCGTAAGGTATTTCTGCGAGGACTCTTAAGCTGTTTTTGCTCGACCACTTTTTGATTTTTTCTGTGAACCCGGGGTTCAGGTCGGCGCGGTTAATCACCAGGCCGCACGGAATCCCGAAGTGGCGCACCACCTGCAGCGCGCGCTTCAGGTCCGACAGCGCGGAAGGCGTCGGCTCCGTCACCGCAATTACGTAGTCGCTCCCGACCACGGACGCAATCACCGGGCAGCCAATCCCCGCCGCGGAGTCAATCACCATGACGTCGTGCGGGACTTTCTCAGCGCGTTCCTTGACAAGAGCAACAATGTCCCCCGAGCCGGACTGGCCCATCTTGAGCCACCCACCCACCACTGGAAAATCCTTTTCCGCGGTGCCGACCCAGCCGTTCTCCACGGGCTCCAGCTCGATGGCGTCCACTGGGCACACCAATTGGCACGCGCCGCACCCCTCGCACAGCAAATCGTTGAACACCGGGCCGTCGTCCCACGAAATCGCGGAAAAAACGCACGTGTCCACGCACTTGTGGCACTTGATGCACTTGTCGGGCAATAATCTTGCTTTCTCGCCCGTGCTCACGGGCTTGCCATCGAAGTCCTCCCTGTGCAGGCCAAGGCACAGCCCCAGGTTCGGCGCGTCCACGTCGCAGTCCACGGCCACGACTTTCCTCTCGCGGGCCAAAAGCACGGCGAGCGACGCCGCGATGCTGCTCTTGCCCACGCCCCCCTTGCCGGACAAGACGTTGAGCTTCATTGGACAGGCCTCCTCGCCCGCGTCTCGTGCAGGTCAAGCGGGGTGGCCCGGGGCTTTTCCGCGTCATAGACCATGGAAACTTTCAACCCCGCGAACTCTTTCTTTATCTTTTCCATCTCTTCCCCCGGCAGGGGCGGGCATGCGCACGGCCGGAGCGGCGTGTCGACGAATACTTCATCGGGCTCCAGTTCCCTGGCGAGCGAAGCCAGTTCACCAGCACAGTGCTTGTTCTGCTCGATGAACATTATCTGGAGCGCGAGCCTCCCGCTGAACTCCCGGCGCAGCGCCTTGATTCCGCCAAGGACTTTTTCGAAAGTAATCCCGGGCACGGGCCGGTTGATTTTTTCGAACAGTCCCTGGCCCGGCGCGTCAAGCTTTGCCATGACAATGTCAAATTCCTTCAGGCCCCCGCGCACTTCGGCAAGGTGGAGGAGCGACGAGTTCGTTAGTATCGCCATTCGGATGTTAGTTATTTTTTTCACGGCCCCGGCAATTTCCCCCAGGTTCAAAGCGAGCGTCGGCTCGCCCATGCCCGAGAAAGTGACTGTGTCCGGCGTTGTTTTGCCAAGCGCTTCCCTTAGCTGTGCCTCGACATCGGCCGCCTCCACAAACTTTTTCCTTTCCATAGTCTTCACGGCAGTGGGGCCGAGCTGGCAGTACACGCAGTCAAAAGTGCACGCGTTCATGCACACGGGGTCGATGCCGAGCGAAGCGCCGAGCCGCCACGACGGGACAGGCCCGTACACAGTGTTCACTCCATCGCCTCCAGCTTTTCCGCCATTTTCTTGATTGCCTCGTGCGTGACGGGCTCGCCGCGGGTGTACTGCTTCATTATTTCTTTTGAGTACGGGACCTCGGCAAAGACATCGAAGCCCTTTTCTTTCGCTGTCGCGTCCACTGTCGAGCGGTCCCCTATCCCCGCGCGGTTCAGCACGATTTTGCCGGGGACCTTGAGCACGTTCAGCAGGTCCAGGATGAGCCCGAGGTCGCACGCGCCCAGCGGCGTGGGCTCTGTCACCGCGAGCGCGACGTCGCACCCGAGCAAAGCAGCTATTACAGTGCAATGCGTGCCCGCGGCGGTGTCGACAACCACAAAGTCGTAGCCCTCGCCACTCTCGAACTCCTTCACCGCGTTGACGACGGGCGAGCCCTCCTTCTGGGTTGGGACTATCTCGCCCGACACGAGGCCATTGCCCGTGTAAACGTGGCCGCTCACGCGCTCGCCCGCGGAAATCGCGCCCACGGGGCACGCAATCATGCACGCCTTGCACCCGATGCACTGGTCCAGCACAAAAATCGGGTGCTGGCCCTTGACGTGGGCGACCGCGTTCTCGCGGCACACTTCCGCGCACCTCCCGCACTTTATGCACTTTTTCTTGTCGAGCACTGGAATCATTTGCCTGACGTCAAGAGCCTTCTTCCTCTTGATGTTGAGTATCAAATGGTCGTTCGGGCAGTCCACGTCCATGTCCATCAGCAATACCTTGTGCCGCTTGCCGAGCTCGTGGGCGAGCGCAGTTGCTACCATGGACTTGCCCGTGCCGCCCTTGCCGCCGGTGACTGCTATCCGCATTTTCACGCCTCGATTATTTTTCCGGTGCCGCTTTTTATGAAGTCCTTGCCGTACTCCTGCCCGAAGAGATAGATTGCCCGGTCGCCTGTGCAGTGGCAGGGCGCAACCCTCTTGACGCCGAGCCCCCTGAAGCCCGAGAGAATAGAGCCAATCTCTTCATCACTTTCCCCGCCAAGGTGGAACCCGCCCATAACAAGGTAGATGTCTTTGCCGCTCGATTCTTTTGCTTTTTCCACTATGTGGGCTATGCCGGGGTGTGCGCATCCAGTTATGACCGTTATTCCCTTGTCAGTCTCGACAAGCAGGGACTGCTCTTTTATCGACGTGCCTAGCTCGCCCGTCGTGTAAACCCCGCCACTTATTTTTGTGTAGCCGGTTACTCCAACAACTTCAGCGCCCCTGGCCCTCACGCTTTCCTTGAAAGATTCTGGAAAAGAAGCGGGGACGTAAACTTTCACGTTGCTGTTTTCGCCAAGGAAGCCGTCCAGGCCCCCCGTGTGGTCGCCGTGTATATGGGAAAGGACGACTATCTCGATTTCCTCCGGGCTTATGCCCATTGCCTCCATGTTCGCCAGGAGCGTGGGGCCGTCCCCGCCCGTGTCGAACAGGATTGTTTCATTGGCCTGGACGACGCAGCCGAACCCCCAGCCGGTTTTTGTGTCCGGGCCGTACTGGTAGTTGTCGTACACGACGTTTATGAGTGTCACATTACTCGCCGGCATCTTTTCCACTTCCGTTTTTTCCGCACACCCGCACAACAGCAGTGCAAGCAGTACAACCAAAAGCTTCACTTCCTTGCCCTTCCCGCCTTCTTTGTCGGCTCGGTGAGCAACTCAAGCTTTCCTTCTGTAAACAGCTTTACAACTTCTTCTGCAGTATTCCCCCTGGTCCGGTAGATTTCGACAAACTTGTCGCGGAGGGTGTGGAAAGCTATTTCGCCAATGTTCTTGACAACGACAGCGTCCGCCCCCCTGTCCGCAATCAGGTTGGCGGCCCGCAGGCCGGTCATTGACTTTTCATCCCAGTACGGGTTTTCCACAATAATCGGGCTAAGGGCCTTGCCTTTAGAAATCTTGACGAGGGCAAAGTGCTTTGCCCTGCCCACGTGGCCAAGGACTCTGGACTTCACCCCCTTTTTCTCTGCCAGGGGGATTGCAAGCACAAGAGTGTCTTTTTTGTGGGGCTCGACGTGAATTATGAACGACTCCAGTGAAGGGACTTGCGCCGCCGCCTTTTTCTGGATTTTTTCCGTGACAGCATGCGCCCTCTTCACGTCAATGGAGCCGGCCACCTCGACCTCTACCTCACCGAGTACAAACGGCCCGGCCTTCCTTAGCTTGAGGTGCTTAAGGTGCTTGACTTCCTTGAACGACGAAATCACTCCCCTTATTCTTCTCTCAACCCGCTTGTCCGGGCTGACGTCCATCAAAGCGAAGAGGCTGTCCCGCGCGTTTTCGAGGCCGGTCCTCAGGACAAGCAATGCCACGAGGAGCGTCACTGCCCCCTCAAGCCATGGCAAGCCTACGGCTCCCGAAAAAACCGCGACCAGCACGAGAGAAGAAGAAAACACGTCGTTCAGCTTGTCGTCCGCGTTTGCCTTCACTGCCAGGGAATTTGTTTCTCCCGCAATTTTTTTGAGGTAGTTGTGCAGTGCAAACGAGACAACAATGGAGACAAGCGCCGCCGCCGCACCAATCCCAACACTTGTTATCTCCATGGGACTGAAAAGCCGTTCGTACCCCTCGAAAAAGAAGTGAAAAGCCGCATAGAGAATAAATAGTGAGATTACCAAGGAGGTCAGCGACTCCGCCTTGTAGTAGCCGTAAGGAAACTTTTCGTCTGGCTTGCGCTGTGCAATCTTGAGCCCAAACCACGAAGAAGCAGACGTGAACACGTCCGAAAGTGACTCCACGGCCAGCGTAAGCAAAGCGGTGCTGCCGGTCAAGAAGCCAGCCGCCCCCTGCAGCGCCGCGCGCAGCAGGGTGATGCCGGCTGTTACAGCGGAAGCATTCTGGCCTTTTTCCAGCCTGTTCACAACACTCCCCCTCGCTTTAGAATCACCCACAGAAAATAAAAAATGGCTATGACCAGCACGGCCTTAACCCAAACCACCCACGTTTCCTTTCTGGCAGCGGTAGCGCCCTCGCCAGTGGGGCTCTTCCCGCGCTCCTCCGGGATGTCCTCGTCCCCGTAAACCTCTCTATGCCTCTGTTCTCTTTCCTCGTCGGTGCGTGGCGTGCCTTCTGGCATTTTACCTTCCTCTCCCGCCGAACCCCCCCCCAGTGCCAGGGCTCATTCCCATGGGGCCAGGGGAAGCCACTTCCTTGAGCTCGCCAGCGGCAAGCTTTTTCGCGTTCTCCTCGACAGTGCCTTCCACGCCAATGAACATCTTCACGCCAAGCTCGCTGAGGACACCAAAAGCCCTCGGGCCAAACGCGCCCGCCACGACTGCGTCGACTTTCTCGTCGCCGATTAGCTGGGACGCCATGATTCCTGCGCCGCCGCGCTGTGCCTGGGCAGTGTTCTCGATTGCCTTCACCAGCTTTACTTCACCGCCCTCCACCTCGGCGACGACGAAGAACTGGCACCTCCCGAACGGGAAGCTCATTTCCGAAGACAATTCTTTTCCTGTTGAAGCTATCGCTATTTTCATTTTTTCACCTAGTCATTCTCGTGCCGCATTTGGGGCACTTTATTTCGTAGCACGGCACGCCGAGCTGGTGCGGGGCTTTGGCGCCGCACTTGGGGCACACGCACTCGCCGCCAGGGCCTAGCGCGCGGCCGCCCATCCTGCCTCTTCCTTGGATCATGTAATTCCCTCCTTCGATTCGAATTGCTTTTCCCCCAATAATCGCTTTGCTAATCTTGTGCCTCGCCGAGGAGAGGAGGCGGTTGAACGTGGGCTGCGAGACGCCCATTTTTTTCGCCGCCTTTTCCTGGGAGAGCCCCTCCAGGTCCGCGAGGCGCAGTGCCTCGTATTCCTCAACAGTAAGTACCAGCTCCTCCAGTTCCATTGCCGGCACGCCCCGCGGCTTGAAGTAGTTCACTCCCGGGACGCCACCGACAATCCTCCTCTTCCTCGGCCTTGGCATTTTCACTTCAGCTCCTTAACCAGCTTTTTTATCGCGTCGAGCTCCTGCTCGAGCGCCGTCTTTTCCTGTTCAAGTATGCCCAGTTGCTGCTCTTTCGAGAGCTCGACCGGCTGCGGCGCTGGGCCCCAAAAGCGCATTCCACGGCCAAAGCCCCTTCCTCTGCCCCAGCCCATTCCCAAGCCCATTCCCGGGCTGGGGTTGGCGAAGCCGGGCGCGTTGAATCCCGCGCAGTACCCGAGGCTTCTTCCTGTCCTGGGCCCCCTTCCAGCGGGGCCTGTTCCGTCTCCTCTTGGCATGAATACATCACCTCCTTTTAAATTATTATCCATAAAGGATATGGATTATTATTCATTAACTAGTATTTAATAGTTACGGATAATAATTCATATCTTTGAGGGGGCTTGGCGGGCGCTCCCCCAGCACCCTTTTATACCCCCTCTGCTGCAATAAGGCTTTGTCCGGCTGGCGGTATGCCTGCCCGGTTTAAGAGGCGAAATAGATGTATAACGACAGAGGTGGCGGTCACGGCGGCCACAGAGGCGGAGGCGGCCACAAGAGTGGCGGCGGCTCCAGAGGCGGAGGCGGCGGTTACGGCGGGGGAGGCGGCTACGGCGGCTCCCGACAGACGTACAAGGCGGTTTGCGCCGACTGCGGACAAGAATGCGACTTGCCCTTCAAGCCAACTGAGGGCAGGCCGGTCTACTGCAGGGAGTGCTACGCCAAGCACAAGCCAAAGCGTGACGACTAAAAGGCTTAAACCCCGGGGGCCAACCCCCCCGCATCCACTTTTTCTTGGGGAATTGGCATAAAAGCCTTCCTAAGCAGCCCTTCTATGTTATGCCTTTATATACCCTACTGGTTCTCTAATAGCCCAATACTTTATTAGAGGAATTTAAATGAACGGTACAGTAAAATGGTTTAACACGACCAAAGGATTCGGCTTCATTGAAAAGGAAGACGGAAAAGACATCTTCGTTCACACAAACGACATCGAAGAAGGCACCAACTTGAACGAGGGCGACAAAGTCGAGTTCGACACCGAGGACAGCCCGAAAGGGCCCAGGGCAGTTAAGGTAAAGAAAGTTTAAACTCTTTCTTAGGCTAGTTTCCCAGGATGCCATAGCGGCAGCGCTCCCCCCCAAATCCTTTTATTCCCCCGGCACGTTTAGGGGGGCATGGGGGCCGAAATACCTGAAGGCGCCGCAATCATCATGTGGATAGTGGTCGCGCTGGCCATACTCGGGCTGCTCTTGCTGCTCAACGACCAGGGGTCAATCCCCTGCATCCTGTGCTAGGGGTGGGGACCAATGCAGATATAAACTCCTTCCCCATAACAGGCTTTGATGCCGGAAAAGGAAGACTACGTGGCCCCGCCGCCAAGCCTCAAGCAAGACCTTAGCCACGTGGGCGGCTCGCTCCTGCTGCACGACCTCAAGAAATGGGCCAGTAGCTACTGGTGGGTCATAGCCCTAGTCCTCGTCGTGTTCGTCATCATGAGGATGACGAACTGAAAAAAACCTGCCACCCCTTTTTTATACCCCTGGCGAGTTGAAGCTAGCGATGGACGTGAATCACCTTGCCGTGCTTTCAGTTGTAGTCCTTGCGCTGCTGGCCGGGTGCGCCGAGCTCGGGATCGAGCCCCCCGAGCAGTCAACCCCAACCCCTGCCCCCACCCCTGTACGGGCCCCAAAGGCCGTCACGCCCACGCCCACCCCCCTGCCGCACAAAATCGGCTGCGTAATCGACAACCTGGACCAATTCAAGTGGACAGCCACAGAAGGCGTGCTCAAGATGCCCGCGACAATTAGGGTAGGCCCGTACAACTTCACGTACGACGGCAAAACCACCCGCGAAATGAATTGCTACATGGGCAAAAAGCTGAAAGAAGACATTGACAACCACTACTGCTCCCAGCTGACGGAAGACAAGTACAAGCTGGTGACGCCGCTTGAGACAGACGAGCAAGGCATTATCACCAGCCTCGCCCACACCTACCGCCTCAGCAACCTAAAAATCGAGGCCGACAAAACCGGCCACATCCTAAGCCACTCCTGCACAATCCGCAGGATCAACTGACCCCCCCACTGTTTTTATACATGAACCGCGTTTCTTGGAGCCATGTGCTTCAAGAACAAGTACGCCAACATAGTCTTGTACGGGCTCGTGCTCTGGCTCGTCCCGTTCCTCGTGGGGTTCCTCTTCGTCGACGCGAGCGGCAACTTCCTGATTCCCCAGACCTTCTTCAAGACCATTATGGTAGTGGCCGGCTTGCTCGTCGGCGTAATCCTCGCGGTGAAGTACTTCAGGACAGTCAAGAAAAACTTTGTGAACGAAGGCCTCCTGCTCGGCGCCACGTGGCTTGTGATAAGCCTCGCCATTGACCTGGTGCTGGTCTACGCGGGCTTTTTCCCGATGACAGTCGCCCAGTACTTCACCGACATTGGGCTCCGCTACCTCGCAATGCCAATCTACACGATTGGCATGGGCTACGCCTTGAAGAAATAGGTGCCGCATGGAATTCAAAAAACTGATGAAGGAAAAAATAGCCAGGGCAAAAGAGTCCCGCATCGCCAAGTTCATCATTTCGGCCACCCCCAAGAAAAACGGTGTGTACATACTCGCGCTAGTCAACGTCGTGTGTACCACCCTCCTCGGCGCCGTTATTACTTACCCACTATACAAACTGCTTGGCATCCGTGGAGCGCTGCCCACCACCCTGCTCACAGCCGCGGTCGTCGTGGTAATCCTTGCCTCCCTAGTCAACCGATGGCTGGACACCGGCTTCGGCAGAAAAGCCCTCAAGGGCCTGCTCCCACTCGCAATCTTTTTTTCGCTGCCCTTCGGCGTGCTCAGCCTGCCCCTGCTGCGGAGAATCGTGGTGGACAAGCCCAAGCGATAGCACGTTCTTTTATATCCCCACGGCATTAGGCTTAGGCATACGGAGATATAAAATGAAGCTCGCCCTGCTGTTCGCACTGCTCCTCCTCGCGGGATGCGTCGAAGTCTCGGAAGGGCTCCCGCTCGATTTGATTGGGGTCAAGCCGACGCCCGCACCAACAATTGACGTGCCAATCCCAACTCCATTCTCAACACCAACGCCCACGGCAATCCCGACTCCCGCCCCAACCCCAACCCCCTTCACCTATTCCTGCGAAAAAGAGTACGACCCGCTTACTGCCGCGGAAATATACTTGATGACCGACTGCTTCAGGCGCAACGGGCAGTACCACGCGTGCATCAAGTGGGGCATCGAGCGGGCGCTCGAGAACCAGGCGGACAACTTCCCGCTGACAAAAGCGTATTACGGCTCGGCCCAGCGGTGCGCCATTGACCTGGGCTACACCGACGTATCCATCAAAATCGGGAAGTGGCTCGCCGCGTACGACTCGTGCTGGCTCCCCAACCTCCAGCCATACGACGCCTGCCTCGGCACGTACAAAACCGCGAACCGCGAGAACTGGGTCGGCCCCGAAGAGCTCGGGGACATAGCCCAAGGCTACGCCGCCGAGGCAGCAAAAGAATTGTCCTAGAGGTACTCGCCCCAGTGCTTTATCTCGAGTTCCGAGCTGCTCTCCATTGCCTTCACAAAGAGCTTCGCAATCTGGAGGTTAGTGAACAGCGGCACAGAAAAGTCCGCCGCAGTCCTCCGCAGCAGATAAGCGCTGTCAAAGCTGTTCTTTTTCAGGGGATTTGGAATCGACATCACAAGCTCGATTTTGCCTTCCTTGATGTAGTCCATTGTGTTCGGCTTCTTGTGCTCGTGCGCCTTGTAAATCAATGTGTTCTCCACTCCGTGCCCCGTCAAAAACTCGCTCGTGTGCTCAGTCGCGAAAATGTTGAAGCCCATTGCCTTAAGCCTCGCCGCGTACTTGAGGAACCGGTGCTTGTTCTCGTCCCCGCCGATGCTCACCAAAATGTTTTCCTTTGGCAGCGAATACCCCGTCGACAGCAACGACTTCAAAAACGCCTCGCACACGTCCTCGCCAAGGCACCCGACCTCTCCAGTCGAGGCCATCTCCACGCCCGACACGGGGTCCGCGCCCTTCAGCCTCGAGAACGAGAACTGCGGCGCCTTCACGCCGACGTAATCCAAGTCAAGCGTTGACTTGCAGTTCTTCACTTCCTCGCCCAGCATCGCCCTCGTCGCCAGCTCCACGAAGTTCACGCCCGTCACCTTGGACACGAACGGGAAGCTCCGCGACGCCCGCAGGTTGCACTCAATCACCTTGATGTCGTTGTCCTTCGCGATGAACTGGATGTTGAACGGGCCCGTGATGTTCAGCGCCGAAGCGATTTTTTCTCCCGTCCTCCGTATCCTCCTCACGGTCTCGATGTAAGTCTTCTGCGGCGGGAGCACCATTGTCGCGTCGCCCGAATGCACGCCCGCGTTCTCGATGTGCTCCGTGATTGCAGACGTCACAATTTTGCCGTCCTTGGCAACAGCGTCCATCTCAATTTCCTTCGCGTTCATGATGAACTTGCTTATCACGACTGGGTGCTCCCGCGACACCATGGACGCCCTCGCCAAATACTTGTCGAGGTCCCCCTCGTCGAACACCACGGTCATCGCCGCGCCGCTAAGCACGTAGGAGGGCCGCACCAGCACGGGATACCCGACACTGTCCGCGAAGCCCTTCGCCTCGCCGACGCTCTTCAATTCCTTCCACTGCGGCTGGTCCACGCCAAGCCCGTCCAACAGCCGCGAGAACTTGTACCTGTCCTCGGCGCGGTCAATGTCCTCGGGCGAAGTCCCGAGAATCTTCATCCCCGCCTCGTGGCACTTCAGCGCAATGTTGTTCGGTATCTGGCCGCCCATCGACAAGAGCACGCCGCGCGGCCTTTCCTTTTCGTAAATGTCCATCACGCGCTCGAAGCTCAGCTCGTCAAAATACAGCTTGTCGCACGTGTCATAGTCAGTCGAAACCGTCTCGGGGTTGTAGTTCACCATCAGCGTCGTGTGCCCCATCTTCTTCAGCGCCTGCACCGCGCTCACACAGCACCAGTCGAACTCCACGGACGACCCGATGCTGTACGGCCCCGAGCCAAGCACCATGACCTTGCCCTCGCCGCCGAACTCGACGTCGTCCTCTGTCCCGCTGTACGTCAGGTAAAGATAATTGGTCTTCGCCGGGTACTCGGCCGCAAGCGTGTCAATCTGCTTCACCACGGGCCGCACGCCCAGGAAGAGCCTCCTCTCCCTCACCGCAGCCTCGCTCTCTCCCGTGATAATCGCGATTTGCTTGTCGGAAAAGCCCTTCTGCTTCGCCTCGATGAACAATTCCCTCGTGATTTCGCCGAGCTTGTACCGGGCCAGGCTCGCCTCAAGGCCAACCAGGTTCTTTATCTTGTAAAGGAACCACTTGTCAATCTTCGACAGCCCGTGGATCTCATCAATAGACCTGCCCTTGCGGAGTGCCTCTGCCACGCCGAACAAGCGCTCGTCAGACGGGTGCTCCAGCTCCTTCTCCACGCTCGTGAACGAATAGTTCTCGTTGCACACCACGCCGTACATCCCAACCTGCAGAATCCTCGCCGCCTTCTGCAGCGCCTCCTCGAAAGTCCGGCCAATCGCCATCACTTCCCCAACGGACTTCATCTCGGTGCCAATCCGCGTCGACACGCGCCGGAACTTCTTCAGGTCCCACCGCGGAATCTTGACCACAACGTAGTCCAGCGCCGGCTCGAAGCACGCCGTCGTGCTCTGCGTCACCGAGTTCTTCAGCTCCGGCAGGGAATACCCCAGCCCCAGCTTCGCCGCGACAAACGCGAGCGGGTAGCCAGTCGCCTTGCTCGCGAGCGCCGAGCTCCTCGACAAGCGCGCGTTCACCTCGATAATCCTGTAGTCCCCGTTCTCGGGGTTGAGCGCGAACTGGATGTTGCCCTCCCCCACAATCCCGATGTGCCGAATCGCGCGAATCGAAATTTCCCTTAGCATGTGGTACTCGCCGTTCGTCAAGGTCTGCGACGGCGCGACCACGATGCTCTCCCCTGTATGAATCCCCATGGGGTCGAAGTTCTCCATGTTGCACACAGTGATGCAATTGTCTTCCGCGTCGCGCACCACTTCATACTCAATCTCTTTCCAGCCCCCGAGGTATTCCTCAATCAATACCTGGGGCGCGCACGTGAACGCTTCCCCGAGCTTCTCCCGCAGCTCTTTTTCGTCCCGCACCATTCCGCTTCCCCTGCCCCCGAGCGCGTACGCAACTCTTGCCATGACTGGGTAGCCAATCTCTTTTGCCGCCGCGACGCCGCCCTCGACACCCTCCACGGCAATCCCGCGCGCGGCCTTCAGCCCGACCTCGGCGAGCCGCTGGTTGAACAATTCCCGGTCCTCGGTGTTAATAATTGTCTCCACCGGCGTCCCGAGCACTTTCACGCCGTGCTTCTCCAGCACGCCTTTTTTCCACAGCTCGACCCCACAGTTCAGCGCGGTCTGCCCGCCGAACGACAGCAGCACGCCCCCCGGCTTTTCCTTTTCAATCACTTTCTCGACGAACTCCGGCGTCACCGGAAGGAAGTAAACCCTGTCCGCCAGCCCCCTCGACGTCTGGACCGTCGCGATGTTGGGGTTCACGAGCACGACCTCGATGCCCTCTTCCTTCAATGCCTTGATGGCCTGGCTGCCCGAGTAGTCGAACTCGCCGGCCTCCCCAATCTTCAGCGCGCCGCTCCCGAGGAGCAAAACTTTCTTCATTCCACTCCCTCCAGGAACCTGTCGAACAAGAACTCGGTGTCCACTGGCCCGGGCCTTGCCTCGGGGTGGAACTGCACGCTCATCCAGGGCTTGCTCCTGTGGGTTATTCCCTCGTTCGTCCCGTCGTTCGCGTTCGTGAACCACACGCGCCACTCGCTCGGCAGCGAGTCGGCGTCCACGGCAAAGCCGTGGTTCTGCGTCGTGATGTAGGCGCGCTTCGTCCCCTCCTCGAGGCAGGGCTGGTTCTGGCTCCGGTGGCCAAACTTGAGCTTGTAAGTGTCCGCCCCCGACGCGAGCGCGAGCATCTGGCTCCCGAGGCAGATGCCGAACAGCGGAATTTCCTCGCCCATGAGCCCCTGCACTGCCTTGATGGTGTCCCTGCACTGCTTGGGGTCGCCGGGGCCGTTCGATACCACTACCCCGCCGGGGTCGTGCTTCATTATTTCCCGGTGGCCCGTGCCCGCGGGCACGCGCACCACTCTCGCGCCGCGCTTCACGAGCGAGCGCACGATGTTTTCCTTGGCGCCGCAGTCAATGAGCACCACGGTCTTGTCCCCGTCGCCGTATCCTTTAGGTTCCGCCACAGTTACCTCGGAGACGAGGTCCCTTGTGTTTGGGTCGGGGATGTACTTGGCCTCTTCGCGGAGTGCCTTGATGTCCGCCCGCCCATCGTACGTCTGGAGAATGCCGAGCATTACGCCGTGGACCCGCAGCCGCTTCGTGAGCGCGCGCGTGTCGATGCCGCTGATTCCGGGGACCCCGCTATCCTTGAGCCACGCGTCCAGTGTTTTTTCTGACGTGGCGTGGGACGGCTCTGTGCAGAGCTCGCTTATGGCGTGGCCCTGGATGCGCGGCCTGGCGGACTCGAAGTCCTTGCTGGCCACGCCGTAGTTGCCTATCAATGGATAGGTCTGGCACAGGATTTGCCCGTGGTAGGACGGGTCTGTAATTGATTCTGTATACCCCACCATGCCGGTGTTGAACACTACTTCTCCAGAAACAGTGGCGAGGGCGCCAAAGCCCTTGCCTTCCCAGACACTTCCGTCCTCCAGCACTAGTACTGCCCTAATGGTAAAAACCCTTGCTATAATTAGCGCTAAGCCCTTAAAATAGTTGTGGTGATGCGAAAAAGTAATAAACTCTTGTGGAGTAGTCCAACGCATGAAGCGCTTCGCACTCTTTTTGGTTGTTGCCATGCTCGCGCTTGTCGGATGCGTCGAAGTGGGCGCTGGCCCTGAAGTGGCCGGGGCAGCCCCAACCATCACCCCATCCAACGACACGACACAGCAATTCCCCCCGGTCTGGGAATGCAGGGAACTGGCCTGGATGGACAACACTACCAATGAATGCGTCGTCAAGGAGTTCTGCGAAGAGTTCACGGATGGGGGGCTTTATACGTTTGAGGACTCACTCCGGGACTGTGAGGACGGCTTGTTCGAGGAAAGCCAGGAGATGAGCTAATGGCAAATATTGAAGAAATAGCAAAGAAACTGGAAGAGCTCGAGAAGCGCGTCGAAACGCTCGAGCAAAGGACCCACCCGAAGCCGCCACAGCCAAGAGAGCGCTTTTAGATCCCGGGCGGGCCGTAGTTCTCCGCGGGCTTCTCTTCTTCGGTGGGCTCTGAATAGGTTTCGTCGTAGTCAGAGACTTTTCTCACGCGCTCCGTGGTTACAGTGCGGACCGGCACGGGCTTCGCGTGCTCGTACCCCTTGACGCCTGCCTCGCCCGCACACTCCTCGTACTTCCTGTCGTAGCACTCGTCAATCTTGGGCTGGCACTCTTGCATTGCCTCTTCGTAGCACCGGTTGACCTCGTCCCAGCAGCTCTTGTCAATGTTCCGCTCGCACTCCCGCTGCTTGTGCTCTAAGTCGTCCTGGATTTCGCGCTCGCACTCGCGGCGCTTTTGGGTCCACTCGTCCTCGATTTTTTCCTGGCAGTCCCTGCCCGACGACTCAATTTCCTCGTTTATCTTGCGCTCGCACTCCCTCCACTTGTCCTGTGCCTCTTCGTCCCACCGCTTCGAGCACGCCCGCGCGTCGTCGTTGCAGTCCTCGACCTTGCGGTCAAAGCCCTTGTTCAGCTCGTCGCACTCCGAGTTCCCCTTTGCATTGTAGTCGTCCCACACCTCATTGCAGTCCGAATTGGCTTGCGAGTCATACTCGTTCCAGATGTCAGAGCAGTCATAGTCCGTGTAGTAAGTCTCGTTCGTTGTCTCGTTCACGTGCACTGACTTCTCCGCGAGCTCGTCGCACTCGGCTTCGGCTTTGGCGTTGTACTCTTCCCGGATGTCGTTGCACTCCGCTTCAGCCTTTGAGTTGTACTCCTCCCAGATGTCCGAGCAGTCCACGTCGTACTTGATGTCCTCGCACTCTTCCCAGCACCCGCGCTGCTTGGCGTCGTAGTACTCATTGTCGTAGCAGTCGTCCATGCGGTCTTCCCAGTCCTCTGGCCAGCAGTCGCGCATCAAGTCCTCGTAGTAATAGTCGTCGACGCACTCCCTCATGCGGTCGTCCCACTCGTACGGGTCGTAGCACTCATGCATCTGGTCCTCGCACTCCCAGCTGAGCTCTTTGCACTTGTCGTCGACGAGGTCCTGGCACTCCCAGTTCATTTCCTCGCACTCCCAGTGCGCGCTGTCCATGCACTCCCGGATCTCCATGCCCTCGTGCTCCGGGTTGGGCGGGGCGCCCATCTCGCCGAACGGGCCCGCACTCTTCGTTAGGTCCATGTCCGCGACAACGATGACGTACGCGCCATCGACCGTGACGGACTTTATTTCGACGCCTTCCCCGCCGAGCTCTTCCTTGGCCTTTCCCTTCATCGCCTGCGCGGCCGCGGCGTCCGCGAACTTGCCGATGAACGTGGTGTGCGCGATGTTGCCCTCGACTGTGGCAGAGATGCCCATTTTTTCCGGGCTGTCCTCCCCCTCATCCATCTTCTGGCTCGCCATCAGGAAGTCGCCGTCCGGCAGCCTCGACAAAATGCCTTCGAAGTCATTCACCGCATTGGCCCCGCCGTTCTTAACGTCAATTATTTTCTTCAGGTTGCTTGGCTCGGCGAGGTATACTCTGTTGTCCTTCGTGAAGTATGACGGCCCGCCCGTGGACTTGATTACGTACCCGCCGTACGTCTCTTCCACAGACTTTTCTCCGCCCGCCTGCGAAATCCTTTGCGTAACAATCGGGATTATGCCGCTCAAGTCAAAAGCGCCCTCGACAATCATTGTCTCCGGCCCGTCCCTCATGTCACTGATGGCAATGGCCCGCAGCGACTTGACCGCCAGGCCGAACGCCGCCATCTCGGCCGGGACGCCCATCTTGTCAATCACGACGGGGTTGGCACTCAATTTGTTGACGTCGGCAAACATTATGAACGCCGACCCGCTCGGCGCCTCGTTCGCGACCCAGTAAAGCCTGTTCTGGTAACTCCCCTCGCTGGACGTGAACGGCGTCACGCACCCGGCGAGCAGCACTGCAATAATTAGAATGGCAAGCCTCTTCATGAAAGAACACCTACCCCCAACTAGGGATAAGGGAGTATAATAAAGTGCCGCCCCCCTACGCCCCGCCTTTTTGCTTGCACTCGTCAGAGCAGAACCGCCCGGCGTCCATCGAGCAGTAGAGGCAGCCAAATGCCTTTCCGCACCACATGCAGCGCTTGATGCCCGCGTCCTCGACTTTTTTCCCGCATTTTGGGCAAGTTTGCATTGGGTCACTTCCGCTTGTACAGGTAGAACCCGCCCACCACGACCAGGGCAACTCCCCACAGGACTATCACTGTTGCGAACACCCGGTCGAGCAGGAGTGCGGGGTTCAGCAGCAGGTTCACGCCGAACCACGCGTACGTCGCCGCAGCGACTAACAAAAGCAGCGTCTGCAGCGCCGTGGGCACAGCACCTGGCTTCCCGTAGCTCTGCCTCGGCTTTGCCTTTTTTCTGGGCTTTTTCTTTGCCATACCAACACCTTATTCACTTCATATAAAAAAGCTTTACGCTTCCCCAGTGGACTTGGGGGCACAATAAAGCCAACTGGCAAGGACTTGGGGGGCGCCAATCGGCGCCCCCCCAGAGGCCGGTGCTACTGCCCCCCCAGAGGCCGATTAGCGATTTGCTTCCAAAAAGCCTTATGCTTTTAAACCACTTCTTCCTATTAACGCGTTCATGAGGCTGGTCCTGCTTTCAATCCTGCTGCTCGCCCTCTTGGCGGGCTGCGTCGAAGAAACAGAGCTGGTGCACTACGCGTGCGCCGCGGGGGCCACGTGCAGGCAGAACTCAACCCACGTCGCGGACTGCCCGCCCGGCACCACCAAGCTTGCCGTGACCAGCCGCACGATACGCTGTGCCGAAGCAACACCGGGAGCAAACGGAGGTGCAGAATCGGGGGGTATCGCCGATTCTGGCGATACCCCCCCAGGGGAGTCAGCCGCGGATACTGGCGATACCCCCCAAGGGGAGGCCACGGCAACCCCCACAGCAGATGACGAGCTAGGCGTAAGCGAATGGATTCCAGAAGGTGATGAAATGAACCGATTTGCCATAATTGAGACGAGCATGGGCACGATGAAGCTCGAGCTCTACGAGCAGCGCGCCCCGAAGACGACGAAGAACTTTATCGACCTCGCCCAAAAAGGCTTTTACGACGGGCTCGTGTTCCACCGCGTCATCAAAGACTTTATGGTCCAAACTGGCGACCCCAATGGCGACGGCACCGGCGGCCCGGGCTACAAGATTGACGACGAGTTCCACGCCGAGCTAAAGCACGACGCCAAAGGCGTGCTCTCAATGGCGAACGCCGGCCCCAACACAGGTGGCTCACAGTTCTTCATCACCCTCGCCCCCACGCCGTGGCTCGACAACCACCACGCAGTCTTCGGCGCGGTCGTCGAGGGAATGGACGTGCTCGACGCGATTGGCGCGGTCGAGACAGGCGCGAACGACACGCCTGTCGAGCCGGTGACAATGACAACGGTCACGATTGCCGAGGCCTAGGAGCCGAAACCCTTTTTTACTACCACGCAGTAGCGCTAGTCATGCGAAAAGTCCTCATCGTAAAAGCGTCGGGAGAAGTCGAGGCATTCGACCCGTCAAAAGTGCATCACGCGCTCATGCGTGCGGGCGCAGGCGAAGACATCGCAGACAAAATCGTGAAAAACATTGCTTCCCGCGTCAGGCCAGGCATGACCACCAAAAAAATCTTTGCCATGACGTTCAAGCTCCTGAACAAGGAGCGGCCAGCCCTCGCGAGCAGGTTCGACCTCAAGCAGGCAATGTTCCGCCTCGGCCCCGCGGGGTACGCGTTTGAGCAATACACTTCCGCACTCTTTACTATAATGGGCTATGAGTGCCAGACCGGCCAAATCCTCCACGGCCGTTGCGTCAAGCACGAGGTCGACGTCGTCGCGATGAAGCCGGGCGAGCGCGCGATGGTGGAGTGCAAGTTCCACAACCGCCCCGGCGTGCGGTGCCACGTGCAGACCGGGCTCTACACTTTTGCGCGGTTCCTGGACCTCACAGAGGGAAAGGAAAAGTTTACCGAGCCGTGGCTCGTCACCAACACGAAATTCACCGGCGACTTGATTGACTACTCACAGTGCCGCGGGCTGAAGCTCTTGGGCTGGAACTATCCAGTGAAGGGCAGCCTCGAGGAACTAATCGACAGGCAAAAGCTTTACCCGGTGACCATCCTCCAGTCACTCGACAGCCTTAGCCGCGAGCGGTTGCTGAAGGCAAACATTGTTACAATCAAGCAATTGCGTGGGCTCAGTGAAGCCAAGCTGAAGTCATGCGCCAAGATGTCCGCAAGAAAAGCAAAAGAGCTGAAGCAAGAGGCCTCCCGGCTATAGTTATTAATCGCTATTGAGCAAGTATAAGTGAGCCATGTGTCTGACGGATTATCCCCAAAGGGCAAGCGGGTTATGCCCCCGAAGGGCAAGAGGGCGAGCGCGCATAGTGTCTACGAGTACGTCCTGGCCAACGCAAAGATTGTTGAGATGCCTGTCCCGGAGCTGCAAAAGCTTGCGAGGAAGCAGTCGCATCGCCCGCTGTCGGTCGCCGAGATAAAAAAGATGGCGTCCAAGAGCGAGCGGTACAAGTGGGCGCGCCACCCCGAGACGAGCCCGGACGGCGACGGGCGCGGGAACTACTACTATTACGCGCAGCCCCCGGCGCGCTCGAGGGGGCAGGTCATGCACGAGGGATTCCCAACGCTTGACTCCGACCCCAACGTCCAGAGGCAGGTGGCGAACACGCTGAAGATTGCGTGGGACCCGACCGAGCACCGCTTCGGCCCGCGCGAGCTCAGGGACAGGGCGGAGCACGAGCTGGACTACCTGCTGAGGGAATTCGCCGAAGTCGCCCGGAAGCAGGTGTGGATTCGCGTCAGTGCAAGGTACGGGGACCACCCCAGCAATTACTACATAGCCGAAGTCCTCGTGCCGAAGCAGTACGCGTACATCGCGTTCAACTCGAGCAGGATTCACTTCGACCTCACCAAAGAAGAAAAGAAGCGCCCTGCACAGCAGCGTGTCCTCCTTATGCCGGAGTTCAAGACGCGGTTCGTGCTGCACGGCAGCAATGTCGAGAAGGGCCTGCCGACGACGAGCATTGCCTCGGACGTGATTTACTTCGGCGAAAAGAAGAAGGCGGACAAGACGCAGCTCGGGGAGAGGTTCACCCAGGAGACGGGCTACCCATCAATGCACGTCGGCACGAGACTGACTTACCTGAAGGAGGGGGGGAAGTTCAGGAAAAGCCTGGACATTTTCAATGCGGTCAGCCTCGGCGGCAAGACCGCGCACTCGACGGACGACCTGGACGACCTGCTTGTGGAAGGCGAGTGGGCCGGCCTCTTCGGGGACGACATCCTCCTGGCGCACGCCAAATACTTCATCCAGCCCGAGCGCGGCATGTACTACTCGCTAATAGGGCTGACGTCCAAAGAAGACGCGGAATTGTTCGATGGCAGGGGAAGGTTTTTCGAAAACGTCCCCACCAGGCGCGGCAGGCCGACGCGGGCCGCGGAGGACGCGGTGTGGCACAAGAACATGCGCTGCCTCGTGGACAGGGTGGACATTCCCGGGACGGTCGATGAGGCGCACATAAAGGCCGAGGGCCTTGACGAGGCCAACTTCTTTGTGATGACGAGGAACAGCCACCTGCCGCCGCTGATGCGCACGGGCGACGTGGACCAGTGGCTCACGCACTTTGTGCTGGGCGAGACGAAGACCACTGCCGCCGAAGTCGGCGGCGCGCCCGGCAGGGACACGAACGAGCCATTGAACGACCCGTTCATCCCCGCCGGCAGAATAGGCGACAGGATTAATGCGACGCGCCGCCTAATCAACGACCTGAAGAAAAAGGGCATCAAGGTCAACCTGTACGTCACAAACAACTCCAGTGTCTATGGCGAGGACCACGACGTCACGCTTGACATGTCGCGGAAGCTCTTCCTCGAGGCAAAGCGCGGCGGGGGCGAGTGGAAGCACAACAAGGACTTGCACATGGAGGTCATGGTCGGGTCGGAATATATAAAGGGCCTTTATGACTATATGCCGTGGAAGATTGTCGGCAAGCAAGAGTTCCAGTCCGATTTGCAGAGCCTTGACCGGCACCGCCTTGGCGTGCTCGCGAGGCTCATGATACGGAATGGGTTCCTCGACAAGAAGCTGGCGCTTGACGGCAAGACGCCCGTGGCAAAGAATTTCAAGCGCCGCGTGCTCAACGCGGTGAAGAAGAGCACGCACGAGACCAGGGAGCGGCTGCATAGGCACAAGACGCGCAAGGGCAAGTGGAACGAGTTTTCCGATGCCATGGTCGTTGACGTCGTGGAGACGGGGCCAATGGAAAAGTGATTGCAATGGACAAAAAAGAATACATAACTCTGGCGCTCGTCGCGGCAATGTTCGTGTCGGCAATTGTTTTACTGCCCGGTATGCCCGACAAAGTCCCCATGCACTGGAACGCCGAGGGGCAAGTAGACGGATACGGCGACCCGTGGACAGTGTTCATCACCCCCATCGCCGCGCTCTTCGTATATGGCATGTTCTTCGCGATACCGAAAATCGCGGTCAGGAAAAAGAACGTGCTCGACTTCTACGAAAAGCACGGGTTCGGGTTCCGCTTCGTGTTCATCGCGTTCATGGCGGCCATCCACGCGGTCATCCTCTTGTCGGCGCTCGGCACCAGGGTCGAGATGAACTTCGTCATGCCCTTCATGCTCGGCGGCCTCTTCATCTACCTCGGCTACATAATGCCGGACGTCAAGCGCAACTACTTCATCGGCTTCCGCACGCCGTGGGCACTCGCCGACGACAGGGTGTGGAAAAAGACGCACGAGTTCGGCGGCAAGGCCTTCATGATTAGTGGGGCGGCCTTCCTGCTCTGGGGCCTGGTAGGCGGCTCAATGCTCGCCCCAATGGCCATCCTGCTCTTCCTCGTCCTCGCAGTGGTGGCCTATTCGTACAAGGAGTACAAAAAAAAGCACAAGTGATGCATTATGCCGTGGGAATGGTCTGACAGCGAAAAAGCCCTTTACTTCATGGGCGAAAAGCTCACTCCAGAGATACGCTCGCTCGAGGACATGCGGCCCGTGCTGCACGACCCCAGCGCCACCGGGCCGGAAGAGGCTTACTACATGTACCGCAGCGTGCACCTCCCCGAGCACACCGCACTGATGGAGGAGCACAATGTGCGCTACGACATAACAGTCATCCCCCCCGCGGTCTACGGCGTCGAGTTCACCAAGACCAAAGGCCACTTCCATCCGCTGAAGGGCGAGCACACTTACACAGAAATCTACGAAGTCATCGAGGGCGAGGCACACTATCTTTTTCAGGACCAGGAAAAAGTTTTGGTCTACCGCGCGGACAAAGGAGACAAAGTTATTGTCCCCCCCGACTTCGGCCACGTTACAATTAACCCGTCAAACAAAACACTCGTCATGTCAAACTTTGTTTCACCAGAATTTTCTGCCGACTACGGCCCGTTCGTCGAAAAACAAGGCGCCGCATACTACGAGCTCACCACTGGGTGGGTCGAAAACCCCCACTACACGGGCTTTTCCATGGCATTTGCAGAGCCGGGAGAGCAAAACTGCCCGTTCTACACGAAACAAAAAACAATGTACGAAATGTTTTGTGAAGAACCAAAACTGTTCTCTTTCTTGAATAATCCCGGTTTTTACGCAAAACAATAGAAACATTTATATACTGACCATCGGATAATTTGGTTTAAGTAATTATTATAGGAGGTATGTGTAATGGCAGCAAGGAAAACAACTCGGAGGAAAACCGCAACGCGCAAGAAGACAACCAAGCGCAAGACAACCAGGAAGACAACCACGAAGCGCAAGACAACCAAGCGCAAGA
>JAGMCR010000003.1 GCA_023129115.1 Candidatus Iainarchaeum sp.
GGCGAGGACAATTACTTGATTGCGACGAGCGAGCACCCGCTCGTGGCGATGTTCATGGGCGACGTTATTCCGGAAGAGGTATTGCCGCTGAAGCTCGCGGGGATAAGCGTGAACTTCCGCCGCGAGATTGGCTCGCATGGCGTGGACACGCGTGGCCTGTTCCGGGTGCACCAGTTCAACAAGGTCGAGCAAGTCGTCTTCTCGAAGCCGGGCGAGTCGTGGAACTGGCACGAGCGCTTGATTGGTAACGCGGAGGACTTGTTCCAGCAGCTCGAGCTGCCCTATAGAATAGTGAACGTCTGCACTGGAGACATCGGGACCATGGCCGCGAAGAAGTACGACCTCGAGGTGTGGTCGCCGCGGCAGGGCAAGTACGCAGAGGCAGTGAGCTGCTCGAACTGCACTGACTACCAGGCGAGGCGGCTCAACATCAAGTACGGCAAGCGCGGGGGGGAGACGCGGCTGGTGCACACCTTGAACAGCACGGCGATTGCGACGTCGAGGGCGATGGTCGCGCTGATTGAGAACAATTACGCGGACGGCGTTGTCAAGCTGCCGAAGGCGATTAGGCCTTACATGAACGGAAGGGAAGCGATTGGCGATTGACTATAAGCCGCGCCTCAAGAAAAAGGGCCGCGTGAAACTGAAGCAGCGCCTCAAGCTTGTGGAAAAGGACTGGCCCAAGGACTACGACGTCACAGGACACGATCTGTGGATTCCTGGGATTACGATTAAGCGGTACGACGTACGCTTCCAGTGGACAAACGGAAAAAAAGAAAACGTGACAGCGGTCCCGCCCATAACCGTGCTTGTTGGGACTGCCAAGGACTTCAACGAGGGTTTGGGGACGCGGGGGGAAAGGAAATTAATTGAGTCGGCTTCCCTGAAATGGAACCAGAAAGTCGCTTTCATTGACGAGTTTTTTCATGAGCCAGTCCTCCCAAAGAAGATGATGGGGCTTGGCGTTGGAAGCGGGGCCATGGATTTGTTGCTAAAAAAATTGCACAAAGAGAATGTTCGTCTTGTCGTTATTAACCCGACGCTCCGCAGCAACCAAATAATCAAGGACAGGGGCTTCAGCCAAACGCCTGGCGACTTCAGGTACCGCATACTCAATCACAAAGGGCTGCTTGAGCAGATAAAGCGGATTGAGGAAGAGGATTAGACAGCCACAACGTCAAAGCCACTTGCCAACGGAATGTCTGAACTGATGCGGGGCTGGGGCTCAGGCCAAGCATGTGGGCATATAACCCAAAAAACCCCAATTGGTCAATTTGCTATTCTGTAGCAATACGAGGTGAAGAACAAATACAAAGGTGAATGAAAACTATTGGGACATCAAACCCAAAAAACAAGAAAAAATACCTGAAATGGAGGAGCACTAATAAAAACAGAAGCCGTTAAAAATTTGTGTGTGGGCCCGTAGCTCAGTCTGGCTAGAGCACTAGATCTGGTGGGGATTCTGTCCCCGCCGGAGGTGAAGCTTTTAACCTAGGTGTCGGGGGTTCGAATCCCCTCGGGCCCGCTCCGGTGATAAAATGCATTGGGCGGACCAATACGCGGAACAAATAGTGAAGAAAAGCCCTGGCAAGGGCGAGTATGTCGTAGAGTCAGGCATAACCCCCAGCGGCATAGTCCACGCAGGGAACTTCCGGGAGGTCATGAGCCAGGAATTCGTGTACAAGGCCCTGCTGAAGAAAGGCGTGAAGGCGAGGTACCAGTACGTCTGGGACGACTTCGACCGCTTCCGCAAGGTCCCTAAGGGCATCAGCGCGGAGTGGGGGCAGTACATCGGCATGCCCGTGTCAAAGACGCCGGACCCGTGGGGGTGCCACGAAAGCTATTCAGAGCACTTCGCGTCAAAGCTCGTCGAGGAAAACGAGAAGTGCGGCGTGCACGCCAGCTACGTAAAGATGAGCGAGCAGTACGGCAAGTGCGAGTTCGCTGAAGAGATGAAGACCGCGCTCGAGAAAAAAGGCGTGATAAAAGGCATTTTGGACGACTACCGCAAGGAGCCGTACCCAGAGGACTGGATGCCGGTGCGGGTGTACTGCAAGAAGTGCTGGAAGGACACTACAACGGTTGAATACCTGGGCGATTACAGCCTGAAGTACACGTGCGAGTGCGGAGGCAGCGGGGAGTTCGACTTCCGCGAGAAGGGCCTGGCAAAAATGCCGTGGCGCGTGTGCTGGGCGCAGCGGTGGAAGCACTACGGCGTTGACTTCGAGAGCAGCGGCAAGGACCACCACGCGGCTGGCGGCAGCTGGGACACCGGCACGAGGATAAGCCTCGAGGTGTTCGGCCACGACCCGCCCATCGGGCCGATGTACGAGTTCATCTACGCCAAGGGGCAAAAGGAAAAAATGAGCTCGTCCGAGGGAAACGTGTTCACTGTCAGCGACCTGCTCGAAGTGTATGAGCCGGAAATCGTTAGGTACATCTACACAGCCAAGATCAACCACGCGATTGAAGTCCCGTTTGACATGGGCGTCCTGAATTACTACAGCTATTACGACAAGGTCGAGCGCGTCTACTTCGGCAAGGAAAAAGTGGACACCGAGCGCGAGAAGGAAAACGCGGAAGCAATTTACGGGCTCAGCCAAATTGGCAGCCCGGTGGAGCGGGTGCAGCCACCGTTCGGGTTCTGCGCGAGCATCACGCAAATCGCGGGTGACTTGGGGCAGGCAATCGGCATAATGCAGAGGACTGGCCACTTGCCGAAGGCGCTTACCCCGGAAGACCAGGCGAGGGTTGAGCTGCGGCTCAAGCTCGCGAAGAGCTGGGTCGAGAAGTACGCGCCCGAGGAAGTCAAGGTCAATGTGCTCGAGGAAATGCCGGCTGTTGAGCTGAGCGACAGGCAGAAGAAGGCGCTCGCGATGGTTGCTGCAGAAGTGGAGAATGCAAAGTCAGCGGACGGGCTTGCGGAAAGAATAAAAGCAGTGACAGAGGAACTTGGCATGCAGCCAAAGGAATTATTCGAGGCGGGGTACTTGGTCTTGCTGGGGAAGAAGCGCGGCCCACGGCTCGCGCCGTTCCTGCTCTCGCTCGACAAAGAGTTCGTCGCAAAGCGGCTGAGGCTGGAGGGATGAAGATGGACGTCAAGGAAATACTGGAGAGGCGCAAGGCCCCTGTAATGGAAAAAGTGCTGGAGTTCATCGGCGACGGCGAGCCCGCTTTCCTGTACGAGATGATGCGCGACTACCCGCAGCGGCCAGCCAAGGGATTGCGGCCGGCGCTCGTAATGATTGCCACCGAGGCCTATGGGCGGGACACGTCGCAGTCAATAATCACTGCCGCGGGACTGGAGCTGTTCCAGAACTGGGTCTTGATTCATGACGACATCGAGGACGAGAGCGACGAGCGCAGGGGCAAGCCGTGCCTGCACCATTTGCACGGGATTCCGCTCGCGATTAACGCGGGGGACGCATTGCACATAAAGATGTGGGAGGCGCTTGACCGGAACAGCGAAATCATGGGCGACGAGAAGGACAAGGCCATCAAGGCAAAGATGGCCGAGATGGTGACCCGCGTCGTCGAGGGCCAGACCATGGAGCTCTCGTGGGTGCACAACAAGGAGTGGGACGTTTCGGAAGAGGACTATTACACCATGATTTACAAGAAGACCGCGTGGTACACCACAATTGCGCCCATCCAGTTCGGCGCATTGATTGCGGGCGCGGGGAACCTGCAGGCAATCCATGACTTCGGGGACGCGCTCGGCAGGGCCTTCCAGCTGCAGGACGACATACTGAACCTGACGGCGGGCAAGAAGTACGGCAAGGAAATCGCGGGCGACATCTACGAGGGCAAGAGGACGCTTATTCTGATTCACTTGATGAAGAGCTGCACAAAAGCCGAAAAGAAAAAAGTCGTGGCGATAATGAACAAGGACCGCGCCGACAAGACAAAAAAGGAAGTGGAGTACGTGCTCGGGCTGATGAAGGAGCGCGGCAGCATCGACTACGCGATTGGCGCGGCAAAGGGCTACGCCGACACGGCCACGAAATTGTTCCCCACGCTCAAGCTGCAGGACGGGCCGGCAGCGCAGGAGCTGAAGGCGCTGGTTGATTATATTGTCGAGAGGGAATTCTAGAGTCAAAGATGAATGTCTCTGGGTGGCACCAATTGGTGCCACCCAAGCCTAACGTGCTGTACCGTGAATCCCAACGGATTTGCGGTTGTTCTGAGTTTCAGGCGCTAGACACTGAACGCTTCTTCCGGGTTCACTAGCTTGATGCCGGTCGTGCTTATCTGGAGTGGGATTATGTCCTCGACGTGCTTGGTGCCGCGCATCTTGCGGATGTAAAGGGTGCGGTTCGTGTCAGTGCCCATGCCAATGTAGTGCAGGAGGATGACCGAGTCGGCAACGTATTCCTCGACGCCGTACTTCGAGAATTTCATTGGCCCCGCGCCCATGGTCTGCTCCGGTATTTCAGAGATGAGGACCGCTGTCAAGTCGCTCTTGCGAATCATGTACGTGAGCTTCAGAATCATGTTCCGGACTTCCATCTCGTCCTTCATCCTGATGCCCAGGGCCGGCACCGAGTCGATTACGAGCCGGCGCGCGCCGATTTCTCCCGCGGTCTGCATAATCTTTAGCACGAGGCGGTCGATGTCCATGGCAGAGCTCATGGAATACTTTTCCTCGCTCTGGACGCCGGTCTTGGTGCCGGTCAGGTCGAGGATGACTAGCTTGCCCTCGTCCTCGAGCTTTTTGATGTCCCACCCGAACCGAAGCATGTCCTGCCTCGTCAATTCGGGCCGCTCGTCAACAGTGACGTAGAGCCCGGGCTCGCCGTGGAGGGCAGCGCCCTGGTAAAGGAACTGCATCCCGAAGATTGACTTGCCTGTGCCGCAGCCGCCGCTCAAAAGCACGGTCCTGCCGCGCGGGAAGCCCCCCTCAATCATGTTGTCGAGGCCTTCAATGCCTGTTGGTACACGCTCCATGTTCTCACCGATTCAACTACTTCGTTGCACATTAAAATACTTTACTTTAACTGAGGCTGGCGACCGCGCCGACAAGCTCTTCCGAAGAAAATGGCTTCTGTAGGAAGACAAGGCCGGGCGTTATCTTCTTCAGGTCTGCCTCGACGCCGACCTCGCGCGACACCGCCGTCACGACAACCACTGGCTTGTCGATGCCCCTCTTCTTCATTTCCTTGAGGACGGCGTCGCCGTGGAGCCGCGGCAGTATTATGTCCAGCACCACGAGGTCCGCGCGCCCAAGCCTGTCGAGGGCTTCCTTGCCGTCCTTCGCCACGTCAACGGTGTGGCCCGCTTTCTCGAGCACCATTTTCATGGACTTGGCCTCGTCCGGCTCGTCCTCAACCAGTAAAATCCTGCTCATTTCTTTTTCCTCACAGCCGGCAGGGTGAAAAAGGCCGTGGTGCCCTTCCCCCTCTGGCTCTCAATCCAAATCTTGCCCCCGTGCTCCTCAATCACTTTCTTGCTGGCCCACAGGCCAACGCCGGAGCCGGGGACGTGTGTCTCCAGCTTGATGAACTTGTCGAATATTTTGGAGAGGTCTTTCTTCCTGATGCCCCTCCCAGTGTCCTTAATGCTTACGAGGATATAATCCTTTTGCTTTTTCGCGGAAATGCGGACATAGCCCTTGTCCGTGAACTTGACGGCGTTTCCCACGAGGTTCGTAATTGCGCGGGTGAGCCACCTCTTGTCCCCCCGCACGTAAAAGCCCTTTGGCACCTCGGCCTTGAGGGCAATCCCCTTGACCTTGGCCTTCGGCCTCTCGCCGTCGGCAATCTCGAGAATCAGGGCGCGCAGGTCCACCCGCTTGTTCTCTACCACTGCCTTGCCCGCCTCAATGACCGAAAAGTCCAGGATTGCGTCGACCGTGGCCTGCAGCCGCCGGATGTTCCGGTACAGCATCTCAAGAATTTCCTTTTTCTTGGCCGGGTTTTTCTCCTTCTCCAGCAGGTCGAAGCCCAGCCCAAGTGTTGTGAGGGGTGTCCTCAGCTCGTGCGACACGTTCGTCACGAAGTCCGACTTCATCTCGTCCAGGTCCTTCAGCCGCTCATAAGAGTCGGTCAAGTCGTCCATCGCGTGCAGGAGCGCTTCCTTTGTCTTCTCGAGCTCTTTTGCGTGCGCGGAGTCCTCTGCCTCCTTTTTCCTGAGCCTCTGCAGCGCCTTCCTCAGTACGCGCTCGTGGGCCCGGGCCTCGTCCTCCACCCTCCTCTGCCAGAGGTTGACGACTATCAGGGCAAGGATTAGGGAAAACACTACCACGAAAGTCAGCACGAGCCCTGTTGCCTGTACCTCCAAGAGAACCACGAGCCCCATAAGGCACTATGCGCTTATAAGGATTACGCGAAGAAGTCCGACACTTTTATCTCGACGCCAGCCGCCCCAAGCGAGAACGGAATCCACTTGAGTGGGTGCACTGTGTTGAACATCCTCTTCACATAGATGCCGCGCTTGTTCCCCTCGAGCCTGAAGTGGATTGTCCCGTCGCAGATGTAGCTGATGGTCGCCACGTGCCTCGGCTCGTGCAGGCCCTCCTCGAGGACCACGACCGCCGCGGCCTGCGAGCCCTTCACCATCCCCACAAAAAGCTGGAGGAACTTGAACACGCTCGGCGACTCTGCGTAGAGCAGCATATCAGAAATAGAGTCAATCACGATTCGCGCCCCGCCGCCAAAGCCGCTAATCTCTTTCTTCAGCAGCCGCGTCAGCTCGTTCAGCTCGGTCAGCGACTGCATCACGTGCACGTTGGCCGGCTGCTCTGGAATCTCGCCGGAAACCCGCCATGAGTACCCGTCGATGAAGCAAATTTTGTCCAGGTCCTTCACGCCGAGCGCCTCGAGCCCGGCAATGGTTTGGGCCACAGGCTCCGACGTCACGACGTAGACACACCGCTGGTTTTCCAGCATGCCCTCTTTCGCGAACTGCCTGCAAAAAGTTGTCTTGCCAGTCCCGGGCGGAGCCTCAAGAAGAACCGTCGACTTTGCGGGGAACCCGCCGGCAAGGACGTCGTCGAGCCCGGGAATGCCTGTCCTTATCTTCATTTCAACCACAAAGCATTCCTCCTAGGGCGGGGCATTGTTATTGACTAGGTGCAGGGCATTATTAATTATTTTGGGTAAACCACTGCCCTGAACTGGCAATAGTCGTCCCCCCGACCCCAGCAGTTCTCTTCCTTGACGTCGACGTTCTCTAGCTCGTAAAACGCGACGTACGCGCCCCGCAAAAGCCCGCGCACGAAGTGGCAGTAGGCCGCGTTGATGACTGGCATCCCCGCCGCGAACGCGCTCTCCTCGAGCCGCAGAATCTGCGCGGGGTAAGTGCTCTTCTCAACTTTTTCCTCCTTGAACGACGCGACGCCGACCCCGGAGTCGGCCATGAACAAGACGAGTGACTTGTTGAGGCTCTTGACGTCCTTCGGCTGCGTCTGCTTGACAATCCTCCGCCCGGCGTTCTCGCCGGCCTGGACCTCGTTGCGCTCCAGCTGGAACTGCTGCGCCACCTCGTAGGGCGCGTAGGCCACCTCCCTGAGCAGGTCAACGCTCACTCCTTTGAAGCTCGGGCGCACGCCCTCCGGCGCGAGGTAGTCGAACGGCATTACCTGCCCGGCCGACATCACGGCCTGCTCGTCAATGCTGTAGCCCGCCTTCTTTATGCTGGCGATGATTTCCATTATCTTCACGCTCGACGCCACAAGCGCGGCCTGGAGCTTGTCCAGTTCCTGGCCCGGCGCGAACGCCCTCATCTCGCCATTCGCGAAGACCTGCACCACCACGTCGCCAAGCCTGGCCTCCATTAGCCCGAGCTTGCCGACCTGCTTGAGGGACTCTACCTTCGCCAGCTTCTTCATGTCCAGCTTTACGCCAAGGTTGTACTGGTAGCAGGCGGTCTTCAGATTATCTCCTCCCGGTAGACAACAATTCCGGACTTGGTTATTTTGAAGGGGTACATTGCGTTCGAGTGCCGGACGCCACGCATCTTCACGACTTCCAATGCACGGCGGCGCTCGTTCTTGATTGGGATGTTGTAGAGCGAAATGACGCCGTCAACCATGAACTCCTCAAGCGAGTATTCCGCGCCCTCGCGCGTTGCATAAGGCGCTTCCGCGGTGAAGAGGACCGTGCAGTCAAGGCCCTCCAGAAACCCAATCAGGCCAACTATGTTGCGCCTGAACTCAAACGGGTCCTCGGTGTTCATCTTCAGCAGTGTGAGGGTGTCGATTACCACGCGATTCACGTTGTGGCGCGTGACGTAGGCCTGGAGCGTGTCGCTCAAGCGCTCCCAGTTGAAGCAGTCTACCGACACCAGGACTATGCTGCCGTTGTCAACCTGCTCCTGCAGCTTCCAGTCAAGGCCCTGGGACATGTTCTCGATTAGCTTCTCCGGCTTTTCCTCGAGCAGGACCATGAGGCCCTTGTCGCCAAGCAGCGCCCCGCGGTAAAGGAACTCCAGCCCGAAAGTCGTTTTTCCTGTCCCGGGCCCGCCGACGACCATCACGTGCCTCTTCTTGAGGAAGCCGCCGCCGAGCATCTCGTCAAGGCCCTCTATCCCAGTGGGGACTCTATCAACCATTATACCACCAAGGGAGGTAACTCCCACTACCTATAAAAGGATTACTTCGCCCTCAAGCGGAAGCCGCCGTCGCTGATTTCGTAGAAAAAGTCTTTTGCCGGAGTGGAGGTGCCCCGCATCTTGAGGATGCGCATGCCCTTCGCGGGGTCGAGGTGGATGACGCCGTCGCACAGCGAGCGGAAAGTGTTCTCTGCGTCGCTGTGGTAGGTCCCGAGGTCCAGCGTGAACAGGATGATTGACTGCTTGGCCTTTGTTATTGCGATTACTTGCTGCATGAAGCGCTCGATTTCCTCTTCGGCGCTGTAGAGCACGAGCGGCGTGAGCGAGTCGAACAGCACAATGGAGCCCTCCTCCAGGGCGTCCTCGATAAGGAAAGTGATTTTGCTCAGGTTGGCGAGCGAGTCGACCGCGGCCTTTCCGCCGCTGAGCCACGAGTAGCAGTCGATGAACACTGCCTCGAAATTGCTCTTGCCGCCGGACATTCCCGTCGTTATCTCGTCCGGCGTGTTGTTCGTCAGCACGACGACGCGCTTCACTTTTTCGGTGGTGCCCATCAGCGAAAGCGAGAAAGCTGTCTTGCCTGCGCCCGGCGCGCCCTGGACCAGCACGGCAGACGGCGAGGGCAAGCCTGGAACGATTTTGTTGAATTCCTTGAGTCCTGTCTTGAACGGGGGCATCCTGTATCACTCGCGGCGCTTTTCCGCCAACGCTTATACTTATATATTATATACCCTTTTATTGAGTCATGCGCGGGCAGGCAGCCACAGAGTTCATTTTACTGCTGGCATTTATATTGCTTTTGATACTTCCCGCAGGGTATTACATATTCACCAACACAAGCGAGTCCACGCGCGTGCTCCAGGGAGACCTTGCGGTAAACACGCTCGCCAAGACAGCGGACTATGTCTATTACCAGTCGCCCGGCGCAAAACAGGTCGTGACCGTGTTCCTGCCGGGTGGGGTAGAATGGAGCGAGAGCTATATTGGCCACCCCACCGAGAGCGGCGGCGAAGAAATCAACCTCGCGCTCTACACCCAAACCGGGGAAAAGACGCACATCTTTGTTGGGACAGAGGGCGAGGTCCGCGGCACGTGGCCCGACAGCAACGGCAACTTCCGGTTCATGGTCAGGAAGACCGCGGCGGGATACGTCATAATCGGGCCGTACGAGCAGACCTTCCTCCTCGAGCCGCAGTCCTACACCACCACAATGATTGCTGGGAGCGTTGACTCGTTCACACTCACCGCAACCGAGCTGGACGGCTCGCCACGCACCCTGACGCTCACCCCCAACGGGGAAATCGCGGACTGGCTCTCCCTCGGGACAACCTCGCTCTACCTTGGCGCAGACGCCCAGAACACCACCACCGTGACCATCACACTCCCAGTGAACACGAGCGCGGGCGTTTACACCGGCACCGTAGACGCGACCGATGGCGAGGTGGAGGATGTCGTCTACATCACTGTTATTTCGCTGGGCCCGGTCACCCCGCCCGGCGGCATCCAGGGCGGGCTGCTTGTGGAAATAATAGAGCCGACCAACAGCACTTACACAGAAATCCCTGTCGACCTCGAGTATACTGTGAACATGACCCCCAGCTGGTGCGGGTACTCGCTCGACGGCTCAGCCCTTACCACGGTATCCGGCAACGTCAGCATGTTCCCCACCAACGGCCCCCACCACGTCAAAGTGCTGTGCGTCTCGTCGGACGGCAAGTCCGGGTGGGACGAGGAGTGGTTCACCACCGACTTTGGGCTCGAGCCGTGGTGCTTCAACCTGACCATGCTCTGGGCATACAACAGCACTTACCATGACGTCATGGCTGAAATCAGCACGAGCAACAACGTATATGCCAACGAAATGCAGATAGTGGAGGACCAGCTCAGCTTCATTGACGTCACTTTCGAGTTCGCCATCAACCCTGATGCCGGGGGCTTTGTGATACACAACATGTCGCAGGGGTGGGAGCACTACGAGTCAGACTCGCAGATAGACCCCATCCTGCAGTGGCAGATGAACAACGGGTGGGGCGCCACAGTATGCCAGCTGCCGGCGTACCAGAACCCTGGCCAGGAAGCGCTTGACATTTGCACGCTCTCGAAGGGCGAGGTGCCCGACACGCCGGGCGAAGTGCTGTTCCTAAGCACGAGGATATACTACCTGTCGCAAGCCTCGTCGGCACACGAGTCACACGTCGACTGGACTTACCTCACGGTCTGCTATGGCGAGGCAATCAAGAGGCTCACCATAGAGTCGCCGCTGGATCCGGAGTACAACCAAAGCTGGGTCTGGTTCAACGTCAGCTCCAACGCGCTGATGGACTACGTGTGGTACTCGCTCGACGGCGCGGCCAACGTCACGATGCCTGGAGGACGGTATGCAACCTCTTCCAATGTGTCAGTGTCCCTCGGCCCGCACATGGTCACGTTCTACGCCAATGACTCGAACGGCAACATTCTCTCGAACTCGACCAGCTTCAACATCACTATTGCTGACACCACGCCGCCGGTCATAACAATAGTGTCGCCACTCAATGCGACATACACCACGACCTGGGTGTGGATGAACATCACGCTCGACGAGAGCGGCAGCTGGGCGGGGTACTCGCTCGACGGCGCGGCCAACGTCACGATGTCAGGCAGCGGCACGGCATGGTACTACAACGCGAGCGGCTTGGCAGAAACGGGCCACAACGTCACGTTCTACGCCAATGACTCGTCAGGCAACATGGGCGCTTCAGCGACGCGCTGGTTCACTGTGGACACGACTGTATCTGCGTGCCCGTTCACCATTGACCTGTGGGAGCTGGGCGCGGACAAGCCGCAGCCAATTGAGTTCACCAGCGGGCTGAACACGACCGCGAATACGTTTGGAATCACCGGCGCGAGCGACGGCTGGGACTGGGCATGGAACGTGTACGACACCGGGAGCACATGCGTGTTCTTCAACGGAGAGCAGTACGTGGACTCGACTGACCCGACTGCTGGCGAGGTAAACACCGGCGTGAACGCGGCGGATATGCAGCGTGTGAGTATCGGCGACAACACTGCGTACGGCGGCAACGTGTGCAACAACGATGGCCACGGCAGCGGGGCGTACGCCGTCGAGCTAAACGTGACGAGCGCCATGTACAGCGAAATAGCCAGCGGCGGGACCGCGACGCTGTACTTTGACTGGATTGTTGACGACAATGGCCTGGACAACAACGACGACGTTTGGGTCAAGGCACGGTTCGGGAACAGCACGACAATGACGTACCTCGGCACGCAGGTCGGCGGCGGCAACGACGACGCGTACGCGGACATACTGTACGACCAGAACCCCAACGACCAGAGCGGCTCGGAAGCGATTGACGTGTCGAGCCTGATTACCGCGGCCGGGGACTACTACGTAGAACTCGGCGGAAGGGTCAGGGACTGGGACAACAACGAGGGCGCGGACTTTGAGTTCGACAACGTGAACCTCAACATAACTTGCGCACCGTGATGAAAATGGACGAGCTTGACAAGAGCATTGTGGCCCTTGAGGAGACGAGGAAGAAGATGACTGTGAAGCAGCCTGGCTTGTGGAAGCCGCTGATTGTCATAGCAGTGGTATTGCTTGCCGTGGCAGCGCTCGTCGCGCTCTCTGTTATAGTGGTGGAGAGGACAGGGATAACCCCCCCATTTGAAGTGCCGGCCATTGGGATGCCGGAGGTTGAACTGCCCGGCTTGGAAGCACCGACCGCAAGCCCGACGCCTTCTGCCGGCGCCTTCCCGCTCACTGGGTCGTACGTGTGCACTGTCGGCGGCAGGGAGTACCAGGTGTACGAGGAGTCGTACTTCTATCTGGACGGGGACAACCTGAGAGTGGTGTCGGACGGCAGGGAGACCACGGTCACACCGGCGGGCGACGAGTCCACTGAAAATATCGCGACGGACTTCTTCGTGTCCGCGCCCGGGGCGTCGTGCGTGGAGGACAGCGGGCCCGGGGGGATAATGGAGGATGCGTCAGAGACCGGCGTACTCTCGCTCGGCGGAACGGACTACGTCATCGAGGCATGGAAGTAGTGCGATGAGGGGGCAAATCACTTTCGAGTTCATTGGGACGGTCGTGGTGGCGATGCTGATTTACGCCATATTCACCGCGTACATATTTGTCCAGTTTGGGGCCTTACTCCCGTGGCAGAACCAGAACTACGAGGCGAGGTTTTACGCAGAAAGGGTTGCGGGGGCAATTGACGCCGCTTACTTCGGGGGCGACGGCTATTACTCGACTTTCGAGCTGCCGGAGAAGATACGGGGGAGAGAGTACAATGTTGAGTACGGGGGCGGCGTTGTAGAGGTGGACATTGTGGACCTGGGCGAGGTGGACAGCTACGGCATTGCGTATTCCATGGCGCCGGAAATTGGCGCGTTCGACGCGGGCAACGGGACAAACCACGTGACAAACTCCAACGGCACAGTGGGGGTGTGGGGGCAGTGAGGGGCCAGGTCTTCACCATTGACTTGTTCACCGCGTACACGGTCTTCATGATTGTGATGCTGGTGATAACACTTATGGCGCTTTGGGTCGGGAGTGCAATCCAGGCAAAGGAAAAAGTGGACTCCATGAGCCTCAGGGCGATTGCTGGCCTGGACTACCTGTGCTATGGCGACAACTTCACTGAAGAGCCGTACAAGCTGGAGAAAGGCCCTGTCGACTGGTTCTTTAGCCAGAGCAACGCAGAAGTGCGGGATACACTGCGGCCGGGATGGAACTATTCGCTGAAACTGAACATGCTAAACGGCACAACAATGCTATCCGCTGGGGGGGAGTTGGCAAAGGCTGACACAGTAGTGTCGTTCGAGCGGCTCGTGTACTACAACAACACCCGCAGCAAGCTGTTGATGAGCATATGGGAGGAACGGTAGTGGGGCGGACTTCGAGCGCAGGTAGGCGCCAGGGGCCCCGGGGGTTTTACATGAGCATAGACATCTCGATAGCCGTGGCCATCACGTTCCTAATCCTTATGGTGCTCATGATTACTTTGGGGAACATCCCGCGCTCCGTCGTTGTGGAGGTGGGGAACTACAAGGTGGGCGAAAGCGCGCTCTACCTAATGAAGCACGACGGCACGTTCAACGAAATGACCATGCACCTGGAGAACGGGAAGCAGGGCCGCGCGAAGGGAAAGGCGGTTTCGGCTATGGCCAATTACAATTTGGTCATGAAGTCACAGGTCACGCTTACTGTGTACAACAGCTCGCTCTCGCCCACTTATGCCGCCACTGGCAAGAGGGGGGCAATCAAGGAAAAGGCGTACTCGATGAGCCTTGCCTTCAAGACGAACAGCAGTGCTAACCCGTTCGGGATAGCGACGATGGTGGTGGGGAAATGAGGAGGGGTTATGTTTTCTCGCTGCTGATTGCCCTCCTGCTTGGGTTCTTTATGCTGACCGCGCACTATTACTTGCTGGAGAGGCCGGAACGGGACGTATACCCCCACTTCGTGGCAGCACGGGAAGTTGTTACCGGGAGCATCGCGGCTGACGTTGCAAGCGAGTTCCCGGCAGTAGAAAGAGGGGCGCACACGATAATTACTGAAGAGTCGAGCGCGGGCGGGCTGGACACTGCGGTCGCGACGTGGGGCAGTTTTCTGGCGCTGTACGAGAGCGCGACGCTGCATAACGCAAGCATTGACGCGACTAACTCGTCGTCGCTGGCGACGAAGCTGTGGCTGGCAGGCAGGGGAGTGGACTACGTGCGGGACGGCAGTTCGTTTACATTGGGCCACTCCGGGAGTTACTTGCTGGTGAACAACACCATGGGGGAAGTCAACTACTCGTCGTGCCCGCTTGACCTTGCTGGCAGCGTTGAGACAAGGATAATAATTGACACGGCCGACACCGGGGCCAAGTACACGAGCCAGGGCACGAGTTACGTGTGCTTCGTTAACTTTACCGGCGGCGGCAGTGTGAACATAACGATTGACGCGCAGAACCAATTATCTATTGATTACTCCAGTGCGCCGAGCAACTACACACAGCGCATCGGGTTCGACGGGCCGGACAAGCTTTACGTTGTGTTCGACAAGTACAATGTTTCGCTTGGCGCGAGCCCGGGGTGGAATGAGACGTTCGCCGGGACAAAAAAGTACGGCACGGCGGGCGGGATTAATTTCGTGGTGGCGGACACTGACAACGACACGAATTATGACTATGCGTTCGCGGACGTTGATGGCGATGGCGGGTTTGGCGGCGTGGACGACAGGTGGTATTTGAAGGAAGGCGTGGCCGGCCTGGGCGGGAAAGTGTTTTATATTCGCTTTGATTTAGCTGGTAATTGGCTGGTGCTGTACAACGCGCTTGGCGTGCGCTCCCTCAGCTCCTGGAGGGGGGTGGTGCTGTAATGGAAAAAAGAATTGAAACGACGGCCGACGAGTTCCTCATGATGGTGAGGCGGGAAAAAAAGATGAGCCTTCCGGAGCTGCAGAAGGCCCTGGGCGTGAAGCGGCATCTGCTGGACGAGTGGATTGGGATGTTCGAGTCGCGCGGCATGATTGAGCTCATCTACCCCGCAAACCCGTTGAGCCCCCCGTACGTGGTGATAAAAAATGGCTAATGAAGCGCCTTTAAGGCAGTTCGACGACGCAACCGAGGCAATGGAAAAGAAGATTGCGAAGATGAAGGAAAAGGGCTATCTCCCGAAGTACCTCGACAAGCTCAAGGACAAGCGCGGCGAATTGGTGTACGCGCTGGAGCACGAGAACGAGGAGAAGGCGGCTGAGATAATCGACCTAGCCATCTCGTTCGGCAAGGAAGTCAACAGGATGCGGGTGACGAAGCCCAAGAGGTTTGGCTTCCTGAGCAGGATTGTGCCCAAGCCCACGAAAAAGATTGTGTCCTCGCCGAAAAAAGAGAAGGAGGCTGTGACGAGGCAGGTCGTGGAGACCGCAAGTGTGTACGACGACGAATTCAGGAGCCTGGCCGAGGAGCTGGCCAAGAGGGAGGTCGAGCTCGAGGGCCTGAAGGGCGCGTACGCTTCACTGTCGGCCGAGATGGGCGAGATGCGGAGGAAGATGGAGGCCAAGCAGGCGAAGGACGTCAAGGAGCTGGCGGCGCAAATCAAGGAAGTGAAGGGCGGCATGGACTCTGTACACTCCACGATGAGCAAGGAGTTCGCGTCGAACAAGGCGGCGTACCGGGACTTCGGGCTCGAGCTGGTCAGCGTCGCGATAAAGGTGTCCGAGCTCGAGGAATTGATTGAGCGCGGGGACACGGTCACTGAGATGGACGTGCTGGAGCTGCACAATTCCGTGGCGCTGCTCGCGAGGAGGCTGATGCTGACAGAGGCGAAGCAGAAGAAGAACCGGCTCGCGCTCATCGAGAAAATGAAGACGAACCAAAAAAAGATACTCAAGGCGCTGCAGGGCAAGGCGGACACCCAGAAAGTGGTGAAGGCCATTAAGCAGTACGTGAGCGAGCTGAGGCACGAGCTGGACGAGCAAGACTCAAAGATTGCGGCCGAGATGCACGTCGAGATTAAGAGCTCTTACTACACGCTGGGCCAGAAGCTCAAGAAGATAGAGGCGGACATCGGGAAGGCGAAGAGCAAGAAGGACCTTGAGGCTGTGCAGAAGAAAGTGGCGGGGCTGACGAGGCACATTGAGGACGTGCGGGAGGGGGAGCTGAGCCTCGAGCGCGAGATGGAGCAGCAGCACCTGAGCGACCGCGCGCTCATGCAGCGGATTGACTCGATTTCGGACCGCGTGAGGAAGGGCGGGGAGATGGGCCAGCTCGCGATAGCGGACCTCTACCGGAGCATCGAGGCGCTGGAGCTCCAGATAAGGATTAGCAGTGGCGACGCCAGGAAAGTCAAGACCATGGTGAAGTCGCTCGGGTCGATAAAGAAGGACTTGTCGAAGATTGAGGAAGAGGCGGGGGGGACTTATCCAGCGAAGAAGAGGGTTGTGAAAAAGGGAAAGAAAAAAGCTGTGAAGAAGACTAAGAAGAAGAAAAAGGCGGCGAAGAAGAAAAAATTGTTTGGGCTGCTTGGTGGGTGAATGAAGGAGCTTGCGTACGGCGACACTGAAAGGGTCGCGGAGGTGAGGGCCTGGCTGAAGCAGGGCATGAAGGTGTCCGAGGTAAAGGCAAAGCTGGAGTCGCTGGGGTACAACGACTACCACGCCGCGTTCCTGCTGGAGGAGGCTACGGGCAAGAGCTATGTGCCCGCGAAGCCCATAGTCATAATCGACACCACGAGGATTAAGTTCATGCTTATGGCGGCTGCTGTTGCAGTCCTCGTGTTTATTGGCTGGTGGTACCTAGGGGTGTGAGTAAATGGTGACTGTTGACGAGCTGAAAACTGCGCTTGACGAGCTCGAGAAGAGCAAGAAAAGCATAAAGGGGAGGAAGAAGCCGGCCGCGAAGGAAAAGCCGCTCAAGGACGTGAAGGTGCCGGCAAAGCTCAAGGCCGCGAAGGCACTGGACATGCCGGGCAGCGAGATTTACGTCGCGGCGCACTACGACGGGAAGCTCTTGAACGAGTACTCCATCACGCGCGAAAAGATTCCCGTGAACATCAAAATCGTTCGGCCAACAATTGGCTACAACCCGATTTACGACATTTACTTGCCCGACATCGGCGAGGGGACGTGGATTGTGCTCGACAAAATCCGCTCGCAGATAACCACGGAAGTCGGCGTGCGGGGCCAGGAAGTGCTTGACGTAAAGCTCCAGAAGAAGGTCGAGAAGAGGTTCAGGGACAGCGCGATAGAGAAGCTGAAGCACTACATGCCCGGGATTGACGAGGAGACCATCACGGTGCTGAGCGAGTACTTAATCAACGACATGCTTGGGCTGGGGAAGATAGAGCTGTTGCTCGCCGACGACGGCCTGGAAGAAATCGTGATTAACTCGTCGAGGGAGCCGATTTGGGTCTACCACAAGATGCACGGCTGGCTCAAGACGAACCTCAAGATTAAGAGCGACGAGCAGACGGCTGACTACGCCAACTCAATTGGACGAAGGGCGGAGCGGCAAATCAACACGCTGAACCCGCTCATGGACGCGCACCTCCCGACCGGGGAGCGTGTCAACGCAACGCTGCTCCCGATTTCGACGGACGGGAACACCATCACCATCCGGAAGTTCTCGCGCGAGCCGTGGACCATTGTCGACTTTATAAACAACAAGACTTTGGACGCTACAATCGGGGCGCTGCTTTGGACCGCAATACATTACGAGCTCAACGTTATTGTCGCGGGCGGGACAGCGAGCGGAAAGACGTCGCTGCTCAACTCGCTGACGCCGTTCCTGCCGCCGAACCACCGCATCGTGTCGATTGAGGACACGCGCGAGCTTCGGCTGCCGAGCTATTTGCAGTGGGTGCCGATGCTGACGCGCCAGCCGAACCCGGAGGGGAAAGGGGGCGTGACCATGCTTAACCTGATGGTAAACTCCCTGCGCATGAGGCCCGACCGCGTGATTGTGGGCGAGATTAGGAGGCACGAGGAGGCAGAGGTATTGTTCGAGGCCATGCACACCGGGCACTCGGTGTACTCGACGCTCCACGCCAACACTGCTGACGAGGTCAGGCGCCGGCTTGTGACTCCGCCGCTGAGCATTCCAGAGACCTTGCTTGAGTCGCTGCACCTGGTGAGCGTGCAGTTCAGGCACCGGAAGAAGGGCATCCGCAGGGTGCTCCAGATTGCGGAGGTCCTGCCGAGCGCCGAGGGCACTGTGTCGTTCAGGGACATTTACAAGTGGCGCGCGGGCGCGGACACCTTCGGCAGGGTCAAGGACTCGGTGCGCGTGATTCCTGAGATACAGCTGTTCACTGGCATGAGCCTTAGGGAGATTAACGACGAGCTGAAGCAGAAGGAGGAAATACTGAACTGGCTCGTCAAGCAGAAGGTCGCCACAACTGAAGAGATTGGCAGGGTAATAAGCGAGTACTACACCAGCGAGGAAGTTGTCGTGGAGGCCATGCGGAAGAACAAGTCCCCGAAAGAGCTGATAAGCAAATGACTGACTACCTCCCACCAATGCCGATGAAGCGGGACCGGGCGCTGAAGCTAGCCAGGAATCTGGCGTTCATCGGCTACCAGATAACGAGGCTGCACCCCGCCATAATCGCGGACCTCGCGCAGGCAGAGATGAAGTGGGACCCGGAGGACTATTCCGCGCTGGCCCTGCTGTCTGCTGCGTTCCAGGGAGTGACCATCTTTGTGCTCCTGCTTGTCGTGATGTACGCCACCGGGAACTGGGCGTTTTTTTGGGGCGGCGTGGGGATAAGCGTCTTTTTCTTTTTCTTCATGTTCATGCGCTCGATGATGTACCCGACTTTTATGGTGAGGAAGAGGGTGTACGAGATAGAGCGGAACTTCCTTTACGCGCTTAGGCATTTGCTGATTCAGGTGATGGGCGGGACGCCCGTGTTCAACTCCATGGTCAGTGTCTCGGAGGCGGGGTACGGCGAGATATCGCACGAGTTCATGCGCGTAGTCCAGGAAATCAACTCGGGCAAGTCAATGACCAAGGCACTGGAGCGGATGGCGCTGCGGAACCCGTCGATTTACCTGCGGCGCACGATTTGGCAGGTGGTCAACGCCCTCAGGACCGGGAGCGACATGGGCCAGACCCTGCGCGTGATTGTGGAGCAGTTCACTGCCGAGCAGCGGGTGCTGCTCCAGAAGTTCGCGAAGGAGCTGGGGCCGTGGGCCATGATGTACATGATGGTGACCGTGATATTCCCGACGCTGGGGATGACGCTTTTCCTCATCATGTCGTCCCTCTCGAGCATCACGCTCAACGAGGGCGTCATGCTCTCGTTCGTGCTGATGTCGGTCGTGGTACAGTACTTTTTCATACAGTTCCTGAAGACAAAGAGGCCGGTGATGAGGTGGTAGCATAGACGACTTCCAGACGCGGATGGCCAACCTGGCGGAGCGGGCCATGCCGAAGTTCTTCGTAGACGCCTCGCGCAACGCGCTGGTCTACGCCGGCATCAAGATGGAGACGGGCAGGTGGATGATGTTCTCGCTGCTGAACTCCCTGCTCATGGGCGTAGTCATCGCCCTGATTATCCGGACGTTCCTCGGGGAGGGGGGGCTGATATTCATTGGCGGCACTGCGATGGTGTTCGGAATCGCGTTCGTCGGGATTTTCCACAACGTCCTGATTTATTACGGCGGCAGGAGGGCTAGGCAGATTGAGGTCATGCTGCCGGACGCGCTGCAGCTGATTGCCGCGAACATCCGCGCCGACATCCCGATACACAAGGCACTGCTGCTGGCCGCGAGGCCCGAGTTTGGGCTGCTGGCGGGCGAGCTCGACGTCCTCGGGAACAGCATACTGACCGGGAAGCCCACGAGCATGGCTTTTAAGGAGTTCGGCGAGCGCGTGAACTCGCCGCTCGTGACGAGGATTGCAACGCTGATGGAGGAGGGGCTGCGCTCGGGCCACAACGTGGCGGGGATGATGGACCAGATTGCCTACGACATCCGTGCGTTCAAGATTCTTGACGACGAGGCGAACGCGAACATCGGCTCGTACGTGCTGTTCATAGTCATGGCCGTGCTGATTGTGGCGCCCGTGCTTTACTCGATTTCGATTTCGTTCATTGACCTGACGAGCCAGGTAAAGGAGACGCTGGACGTCGGGAGCCTGGTCCAGGAGGCAGCAATCGGCGGAAACTCGCCGCTTATCGGGCTGGTGGCCGGCGAGAGCGGCATCAACGTGGACACCCTGATTTGGTTTTCTGCGCTTAACCTGGCGACGAGCTCGGGCATAGCCGCGATACTGGTCTCTGTCCTACAAACAGGGGAGACCATGCAAAAAATGCCGTACATCCTGATGTTCATACTCGTGGCAGAGACGCTGTTCTTTGTCTCGATAACCGTCCTGCGCATTGTACTGGGCGGATTCTTCACCTAAAACCATAATGTTTATAAATCGCTGTTCATTAACAGGGGATATTATCCTTTTGGAGGATTCAATATGAAGAAACGAGGACAAGGAGCAATGGAATACTTGATGACGTACGGGTGGGCTATACTCGTGGTCATCATCGTGGGAATCGTGCTTTGGCAGTCAGGTGTGTTCGGCACTGGAGGCGGTGGAGTCAGCGGGTTCAACCGCGTCAGGATTGAGGACTACGTATACTCCTCAAGTGGGATGCAGGTAAGCTACGAGAATGCTGCTGGTGGCACCATGAAGAAGGTGAACGTCACGTACGAAGCCGACATCGCCAGTGCCTTCGCCCCATACACTTATGTAAGTGGTGCGAACTGGGCGCCGGGCAAGGAGTACAATGTAACCATCAACAGCACGGTCGCTGATAGTTGTCCAGCAGCTGGTGGCGGCTACGCCGTGGACATAACTATTACCTACAAGTCTGAAGCAAACATAGTCCACACCGAGAGTGGCACAATCCGCGGACAGTGCGAATAAGCCCCTTAACGGGGCTTAACCCCCTTTTTCTTATAGTTTTAAATAGCGTCGAGTGTTAACTATGGCTGTGGAGACTATAGAAACAGGCATCAGCGGGTTCGACAGCGTCGTCGGCGGAGTGCCTAAAGGGCACACCCTCTTGCTTGCCGGGCCAGTGGGGTCGTACACAGAGCTTTTCGGCCTCGAGTTCCTCTACCGCGGCGCGCTCAACAACGAAAAGGCGATTTACGTCACGTTCGAGAGGAAGGAAGAGGACCTCATCGCAATGGCGTCCGTGTTCGACTGGGGCCTCAAGGCGGCAATTGATGGCGGGGCGCTGGTTGTGATGAGCATCGAGCTCTTCAACTATGACAAGTTCCTCTCCAGTTTTGAGGACACGATTTTCTCGCAGAAGGCGACGAGAATAGTGATTGACTCCATAAGCTACCTCGGCGGGTTCTTTGACGCAAGCTTCAAGTACCGCGCGGCCCTCGGCGAGCTGCGGAGGATGCTGAACCGCCACGACTGCACAGCCATGCTGATTTCCGAGTCCAGGGGCGAAGAATTGAGCCCGTACGGCGTGGAAGAGTTCCTCGCCGACGGAATAATCCACCTCCACGCCATAAAGAAGGGCGGGCAGGTCGTCCATGCGATTTCTGTCCCCGAAATGGCGGGAATGAAAGTGAAGCCCCAGCTTTACCCGCTCGAGCTAACGAAAAAGGGCATAAAAGTTCGGAAGCTCCCGCTTGTTCTTTGAGATTGGTTCGGCAGATGGCTAATAGGGCTAGTGGCCACACACTTTTGGGGGGTGCCAATTGGCACCCCCCATAGTCACGTTAAGGGCACCCCCCGAGCTTGTTGTTTAGTTGATGGCACTCCCAGAGATTGCTGCTCACATCCAGAAGAAGGTTGCCAGCGTGGCGAGCACCAAAACACTGATTACCGCGAGGACTGTGCCGGCGAAGGCCATGTCCCGCACCTTGATGTAGCCCGTCGAGTAAGCGATTGCCGACGGCGGCGTGCCCACCGGCACGATGAAGTCCAGGCTCACGCCCAACGCCGCGACGATTGTTAAGAGGCGGAGGTCCAGCCCGAGGCCGAGCGCGAGGGGGATTGAGACCGGCACAATGATTGCCGCTGCCGCGGTATTGGAGGCGAAGATTGTTAGTGCGATTGACGCGGCGGCGACTCCGGCGAACACTATGAACATGGGGTTTCCGTTCAGCACAGCGACGACGAGCGACGCCAGCGCCTGGTCCAGGCCCACCGTGGTGATTGCCGTGCCCAGCGCCAGGCCGCCGCCGAACAAAATAAGGGTGGGCCAGTGCGCCTTCGAAAAGTCTTTCGTCGCGAGCAGGCCGAGGAGATAAAGCAGCAGGATTGGCACGATTGAGACCATTGACGACGAGACGCCGTGGATGCTTGTCGTGAGCCACAAGAGCGCTGTCAAGGCAAAGACGCCGAGTGTCAGTGATTGCTTGTTGTTGAGCGTCGTGCTCTGCTTCTTTATTTTTAATTCTTTTTTTGGCATGGGGAAGAATTTCGTTAGCAAGAGCCAGCAGATTGGGAGGAGGATGATGACCATGGGCATGCCGAACGCCATCCAGTCCGTGAAGGAAAGGGCGATGCCCCGGTCGCCCAGGAACTTCGCGGCGATTGCGTTCGGGGTCGAGCCGATTAAAGTGCCCATGCCGCCGATGGTCGCCGCGTACGCGACGCCGAGCACCACTGCCTTGCCGTACTTGGACTTCAATGGCTCGATTTTGTTTGCCTTGAGGACGACGACTGCGATGGGGATGATTAGTGCCGTGGACGCGGTGTTCGTCATCCAGAACGAGAGGAACGCTGTGACGGCCATGATGCCGAGCAAAAAGCGGCTGGGCGTGTGGCCGAACCGGTTGATGAAAAAGAAGGCGATTTTTTCATCTAGGCCGTGCTTCTGCATCGCGACCGCGAGCACGAAGCCGCCCAAAAGCAATACAACAACGGGGTCGAAGAAGGGCTGCGTCGCTTCTGCGGGCGAGAAGCCCGCGAGCACCACGAGCATGAGCGGCACTGCGAGCGCGGTGACGTGGAGCGGGACTGCCTCGGTAAACCAAAGCGCCCCCGCAAAGGCCATGATGCCGAGCACTGCCTGCATGCTCGGGTCGATTCCGAGCGGGTAGAGCCAGAAGATTAGGCCGAACACGAGTGAAAAGGCGATGCCGCGCCAGCCCGTCTGCTCCGTCATAGTTGCGGTTAGCCGGTAAGGATTATTAAGCCTAACTGCATAGTGGCAATTATGCGCGCGAAAGTGTCGAGAGTCCCGGGGCCCAAGAGCAAAAAAGCGCTGGAGAAGATGCAGAGGCTGAACGGCGGGTGGGGCTTGCCCCTGCCCATGGTGTTCGAGTCGGGCCAGGGCAGTTACTTCCGGGACGTCGACGGCAATGTGTTCCTGGACTTTGCTTCGCAGGTCGCGTCGAGCCCGCTGGGGTACAATCACCCCGCGCTGAGCGCGGTCTTGAAGAACTACAGCCGCGCGCCGGTGAAGATTGCGGGCCAGGACTTCATTGTGCCCGAGCACATGGAAATGATTGAGGAATTGGTCAATGTTTCTCCGCCGGAAATGAACGCCGCGTTTTTGGTGAACAGCGGCGCCGAGGCCGTGGAGAACGCAATCAAGAGCGCGCTCCGGCGGTGCCATGGGTATTATGGCGCGTCGTTCGAGTACGCGTTCCACGGCAGGACGCTGGGCGCGTTGTCGTGCACGAACTCAAAAATTGTGCACAAGGCCGGGTACTGGACTTTCCCGATCCAGCGCCTGCCGTTCGACGAGCGGGCGCCGGAGCTCCTCGAGGAAATGATTAAGCGCGAGGGCGGCGCGGAAAACCTGTCGTTCGTCATTGTGGAGGCTGTGCAGGGGGAGGGGGGGTACAACATTGCCCCGGATTCTTTGATGAAGGGCATCCGCAAGGTGACGCGGGGCCACGGGATTCCGCTCATCTGCGACGAGATACAGTGCGGCATGGGCCGCACGGGCAAGTGGTGGGCTTTCGAGCACTATGGAATCAAGCCGGACGTGTTTTGCGCGGCGAAGGCGCTGCAGGTCGGCGCGACCATTGCGAACCGGAGCTTCTTCCCCCCTGAGCCGTCGTCGATAAGCAGCACGTGGGGCGGCGGGAGCGTGATTGACCTCGCGATGGGCGCCGCGACAATCAAGGCGATAAAGAAGGAGAGGCTGCTCTCGAACTGCACGAGAATGGGCGGCTACTTGCTGAAGCGCTTGCACGAATTGGCTGCGAAGCACCCTGAAGTCACTGGCCCGAGGGGGCTTGGGCTCATGTGCGCGTTTGACCTAGCCGACAAGAAGGCGAGGGACCATGTTGCCGAGCACTTGATTGCAAATGGCCTGGTCGCGCTGGGCGCGGGCAGGAAGTCCATTCGCTTGATTCCTCCTTACACTGTCTCGGAAAAAGAGATTGACGAAGCGGTTGAGATTATTGACAAGTCGCTTGTGGAAGTGCGCAAGGAGCGGAAGCCGCGCGGATTGTCTCCGGTCGAGCACGCGATTTAGTCGATTTGTGCCTTCTGTAATCGGCTGGAGTAGTCGACGTAAATTGTTTTTACTTCCTGGCTACGGGAAGTTGTGGCGGCATGTGCTTGTCTATGAAGGCGTTTATCTCGTTTTGTGCCTAGGGTTTAACGAATACCGGTCACAGCCTTTGGCGCCTTTCTTGAACAATAGGTGGCCATCTTTGCGAAGCAATTTCAGGAATTGCTTCAGGCCAGACGTTCCGAAGCTGAACTTGGCGTATTTGACAAGGCCGTCCTCGTTGATGGGCCTCCTGCCCCAATACCCCCCTCTTGCCATCTTGTTAAGGATATAGGCAATCACCACCTTTTCTTCTGCACTGAGGCCGGAATACATCAAGGCATTCAAAAGCCAGGGAAGTACTTAAAACTATTGTATAAAAACAATACATTTAAATATAAGTAATTGTACAATGCAACAGTAGGTGGGAAACGTGCCCGAATCATTGTTCCTCGAAGTTGTCGGAAAAACCCCCCAGCTCAGGGTGATTGATTTTTTTATAGAGAACCGCATATTTGACTATTCCAAGTCCGAGATTTCTGAAGCTACTGGTGTTTCACGCATGACCCTGGATAAGGTATGGGGCGAACTAGTCTCTAATGGCATAATCACGGAAACAAGAAAAATTGGGAGAGCGACCATGTACAAGCTTAATGTGGATTCGCCGCTTGTTTTGGGCTTGATTGAACTGGACCGGATAGCCAGTAAGGAGTATGCCGACAAAATAACTGAAGTGGCGATTGCCCGTTAATTACTCATCGATTTGTGCCTTCTGCAGCTTGCCCGAGTAGTCGACGTAGGCTGTTTTTACTTCAGAAAATTCTTCCAAGCCGAGGATTCCCGCTTCTCTTGTCCCGTTGCCAGTCGCCTTTACCCCGCCGAACGGGAGGTGGACTTCAGCGCCAATTGTGGGGGCGTTTATGTACGTAATGCCTGCCTCCAAATCACGGATTGCGGTGAACGCGCTGTTCACGTCGCGCGTGTAAATCGCGGCGGACAAGCCGTAGCTGGTGCTGTTCGCGACAGTAATGGCCTCGCCCAGGGACTTCACGGTGATTATCGCGAGCACGGGCCCGAAGATTTCTTCCTGCGCGATGCGTGCGGACGGCTTTACTTTCGTGAAGATTGTGGGCTCGAAGAAATTGCCTTCCAGCGCGTTGCCGCCGCAAAAGAGTTTGCCTTCCTTCTTGCCGATTTCGACGTAGGCCTTTGTCTTTTCCACGGCTGCCTGGTTCACGAGCGGGCCCACGTCCGCCTTCATGCCGTAGCCGATTGTGAGCTTGCCTGTCGCCCTCAAGAGCCTTGCCAGGAGAGGCTTTTCGACTGCCTTGTGCACGATTACGCGGGAGGCGGCGGTGCAGCGCTGGCCAGTGGTGCCGAACGCGCCCCAGATGATTCCGTCCACGGCGAGGTCCAGGTCGGCGTCGCCCATCACGATGATTGGGTTCTTGCCGCCCAGTTCCAGCCCGACTTTTTTCAATCCGGCGTTTGCGGCGACGAACTCGCCGACTTCGCGCGAGCCGGTGAAGGAAATCGCGTCGATTCCCTTGTGCCTCACGATTGGGGCGCCGACGTTTCTTCCGGAGCCGGTGACTAGGTTGACTACGCCATCGGGGACTCCGGCCTCGGAAAGGATTTTGACTAATTCGAGTGCGCAGCCCGGCGTGTCGCTCGCCGGCTTGAATACTGCTGCGTTGCCTGCGATTAAGCAGGGCGCGAGCTTCCACGCTGGAATTGCGATTGGGAAGTTCCACGGCGTGATTAGGCCGCACACGCCGAGCGGGACGCGGACTGTCATGGCGAACTTGTCCGGCGATTCGCTGGTGGTGGTGTGGCCGAAGAAGCGGCGGCCCTCGGCGGCCATGTACTCGAAGACGTCGATTGCTTCCTGGACGTCGCCGAGGCCTTCCGAGATTTGCTTGCCCATTTCGTCGGTGACGCACTTGCCGAGCCGCTTCTTGTTTTTCTTCAAGAGGCGCGCGGCCTCGAACAGGATTTCGCCGCGGCCCGGCGCGGGGGTGAGGCGCCATTTCTTGTACGCTTTTCTCGCGGCGCGGACGGCGAGGCCTACGTCCTTGGAGTTGCCGCTTTGGAACGTTCCGATTGTCCCGCCCGTCGCGGGGTTGATGGAGGTGAAGGTCTTGCCGCTTTTGCTTTTGACCCATTTTCCGCCGATGAAGAGCTTTTCAGCCATTTTAAGCCACCAATAGGCAAAACGGGACTGGGTTATTTAAGGTTAATGCAGATGGCTTGCTTGTGATGCACTTTAGCCCGTGGGCCAAGGGGGGGATATCAACAGACAAGGCCGGGGGAAGCAATGGGGGGGCTCGAGCTGGTGGCCACACCCAAATAGGCGGTTTGGCGGCGCGGCACGCGAAGTGGCCAAACCAGGATATGCCTCAAAGCTCATTTATATACATGAAGCTCTTTTTGTGTAGCATGGCAAGGCGGGCCCCCGGGGCAGGGGTGGAAAAAAAGGGCGGCAAAAAGGCGGGGAAGGCCGTTGGGGTGCATAAAGCTGTTTTTGACAGTGTCACGGACGGCATTGTCGTGCTGGACAAGACCGGCAGGATAACCAAGATAAACAGGGCAATCACGCAGACTGGCGGGTACACTGAAAAAGACGTGGTGGGAACGCGCTTGGCTGCCCTGAAGATGTTCACCCCCGAGAGCCTTGCGAAGATGCTCGCGGCGTTCGCCAGGAGAGTGCTCGGGCAGGCCACGCCGCCTTACGCTGTCGAGCTGCGCACAAAAAAGGGAAAAACGATATTTGTTGAAATCCATGGCTCGCCCCTGCGGGAGGGCGGCAGAATAACCGGGAGCGTTGCCATACTCCGTGACATCACCAAGCGGAAGAAGGCAGAGGAAGCGCTGCGCGAGAGCGAAGAGAAGTTCAAGGACGTCACCGTGGCATCGGCTGACTGGGTGTGGGAGGTTGACAGGACCGGCAAGTACACTTACGCGTCAGGCAAGGTAAAGCAGATTTTGGGTTATACGCCTAAAGAGTTGTTGAGGCTGCACTTCTACGACCTAATGCCTAAAGACGAGGCCAAAAAGGCGATGGCGGAATTCAACGCCGCTCTTAAGACGGGGGCGCCAATCGTTGACTTAGAGAACCTCAACCTCACGAAAGACGGTGGGGAAATATTCTTCCTCACGAACGGTGTCCCGATTTATGATGACAAAAGAAAGGTGGTTGGGTATCGCGGGGTTGACAAAGACATCACCGAGCGCAAGAAGGCAGAGGAGGCACTGAAAAAGAGCGAGGAGAGGTACAGGGGGTTGGTGGAGGGAACCGAGGCCGGGTTTTATACTGCTGCGCTGAACGGCGACGCGCTTTACGCCAGCAAATTCGTCGAGAGGATTGTGGAGGGGTTCAAGGCCGCGGAGTGGCGCAAGAAAGGGTTCTGGGCAGCCCGCATCCACCAGAACGACAGAAAGGCCGTGCTCAGGGAGTGGTCCAGGGGCGTCAAGTCAAAAAAGCCGTTCGTCCTGCAGTACCGGTTCGTGTGCAGGGACGGCACCCCAGTGTGGGTGGAGGACCACGCGTTCCCAAGCCCATCGAAGGACATGATTGAGGGGTTTATCCTTGACATCACCGAACGCAAGAAGGCAGAGGAGCACCTGGCGCACATTGACTTGGTCCTGCGGGCGGTGCGCAACGTGAACCAGCTCATTGTAAGGGAGAAAAGCTCTGAGAAGCTGCTCAAAAGCGTTTGCGAGACACTTACCCGGGAACAGGGCTACAACAGCGCGTGGGCATGCCTTTTTGACGGGGGAAGCAAGCCTGTGATGGCTGCTGAGTCGGGGATTGGGACAAAGTTTAGCGCAATGGAAAAGCTGATGAAGAAGGGAAAGCTTACCAGGTGCGGGGAGAAAGCGCTGGGCCAAAACCGCGTTGTGGTCACTGAGGACCCGGCCAAGTCGTGCAGGGGCTGCCCGCTCCACTGTTTTTATGCGGGCAAAAACGCGTTGACCGTGCGCCTCGCGCACGGCGGCAGGACCTATGGCCTCCTTTCTGTGTCAGTGCCCGCGGCCATAGGCGTGGACAGGGAAGAGCAGTCGCTGTTCATGGAAGTCGCTGGAGACATTTCCCTGGCGCTCCACTCTATTGAATTGGGGTCCAAGCGCGTGAAGGCAGCGGAAATGCTGCGCGAGAGCGAGGAAAAATACAAAGTGTTTTGGGAGAACACTGGCACAGCGATGTGCACCGTTGAGGCGGATAAAACTATTTCCTTCGCTAATGAGACCTTCAGTAAGCTATGCGGGTACACACTAAAAGAAATTGAGTGGAAAAAGAAGTGGACAGAGTTCGTGACCAAAGAGTACCTGAAAAGGATGGAGGAGTACCACACAGAAAGACGGAAGAAAGATGGCGAGGCGCCGAGCGAATACGAATTTGACTTTGTGGGCAAGAAGGGTGCCGTGAGAAAGGTTTTCCTTAGTGTCCAACTTATCCCGGGCACAAAAAAGTCCATCTGTTCGCTTATAGACATCACCGAGCGAAAAAAGGCAGAGGAAATGCTGCGAAAGGAAGACAAGCGCCTCGAAGGGCTTACGGCAGACCTATCCTTCCTCTACGAAGTAACCAGCATTGCTTTTGCTGCAGAAACAGAGCAGGAACTGCTGGGCAAAGCACTGGAAGAGAGCTGCAGGGCGCTTGGCGCAGAACTTGGTATTGTGTGGATGCATGACAAGGAACACGGGGAACTGGTCGCGCGCAAGTGCTTCGGCCTGACAGAGCAGGAATGCGCAGGCATGTCCATGAAGCCCGGTGAGGGGTGCGCTGGCAAGTCATTCCAGCGACGAGCCCCGCTTATCTCAACCAAGCGGCGGTTGAGGGGGTACAAGCCCACAACTTCTATTTGCGTCCCCCTGACAACTAAGGGGGGCACCATCGGCGTGGTGGAGGTGCTCTCGCTCTCAACCGAACTGGGGATGGGCGAACAACGGTTGCTCAAAATCGTGGCCGACCAGGTGAGCACAGCTATTAATGCCCTAAGGGCGCGGGGGGAACTGCAAAAATCCGTCAAGGAACTCAAGAAAATTAACAAGTTCCTTGTGGGAAGGGAAATGCGGATTATCGAACTCAAAAACGAGGTGAAAGAGTTGAGGGATAAGTTAAAATAGGCAAAAGAGTTAGTAGGAGGATAGGTTGAAATGAAAGCAGGCGTGGGCATAAGCAAGAACAAAAACTCATTCAAAGCAGGTGAGGAAGCAGCAAAGCAGGCTGTGAAGGGCTCGGGCAAGCCCAACTTTGTGGTGGTGTTCAGCACAGAGCGCTTCCAGCAAAAACAATTGCTTTCAGGCATAAGGTCTGTCACAAGCAGTGCCAAGCTCGCCGGATGCTGCGGCGCAGGCGTTATAGCAGGAGAAGAGCTCAGCAAAGACGCTGTTGTGGTCATGGCAATGCGCGGCAGCCCGGCGAGCGTTGGCATCGGCAAGGGCATAAGCAAGGGCCCGCACGAGGCGGGAAGGGATTCTGTGGCAGGCCTCAAAAAGCCCGGCACAATAATCTTTTTGCCGGACGGCTTGACAGGCAACGTGACAAAAGTTGTGGCAGGCGCACATGAAACACTTGGGGCAGCCTACCGCCTCGTTGGCGGCGGGGCAGGCGACAACCTGAAGTTCATCAAGACGTACCAGTTCATCAATGATGAAGTGCACTCGGACGCCGTCGTGACTGCGCTGCTGGGCCAGAAAGTGGGGGTGGGCATAGCGCATGGCTGGACACCCATCGGCGAACCAATGATAGTGACAAAGGCAAAAGGCAACGTGGTGCACGAAATCGATGGAAGGCCTGCGCTCGATGCCTACAAGAAGCAGTTCCCGGGCGACAGGATAAGCGCCAAGGGCTTTGCGAAATTCGCCGCGGAGCACCCGCTTGGCATGCCCCAGAGGACTGGCGAGTACTTAATCCGCGACCCGCTTATGGCAGAGAAAGATGGCAGCATCAAGTGCGTGGCCGAGGTGCCCGAGAACAGTGCTGTGCGCATCATGCAGGGCGACAAGCAATCCCTCATTGCAGCGGCCGAGCAAGCGGCCCGGCAGGCAATGGCGGGGGTGAAAAAGCCTGGCGCGCTGCTCGTGTTTGACTGCGTGTCGCGGCTGCTGTTCCTGGGCGATGACGCAAAAACAGAGGTAAAGGCAGTGAGGGATATTGTCGGCAACGTGCCAACAGCCGGGTTCTTCACGTTCGGCGAAGTTGGGTCCACTGCCGGCCCGCCAATGTTCCACAACAAGACAATCGTGGTGTGCGTGCTGCCGGAGTGAGTGGGATGAAGAAGCGGTCGGTTGCCACAGGGCTGGAGGAGATGCTTAGTGCTAAAGGTTAAACTCAGCGCCAAGCTGTTCGTGCTGTTCCTCCTGGTGTCAATCGTGCCCTTGTCCGTCGTCATGTTATTTGTGTTTGACTACGGGGAACGCGTAGAAAAAACCGCGCTGGAGCGCAGGCAGAAAATGATGGACACCGCCCTCAACGCCACGCAGAAGGCCCTGGCACAAGTAGGGGAAAAAGAGATAATGAGGATAGCGGCCTACGCCGCGTCTGGCATCACTACTTACCTGAGATACACCCCGGACGCGACAATGGAAGAGCTGCAGGCGAGCGAGGAATTCCAGGGAATTGCGGTGCATCCTGTGGGTGAGACAGGGTACACTGCAGTCCACGACAGGAACGCTATAAACTATTTTCATGTCAACCCCGGAATAATCGGGACAGACCTGCACGCACTCGAGGAAAAGCTGCCCGGGTTCTGGGCAGTGCTGTCAGCCAACCTGAATGGCACAGAGTCAGCAGGCTACTATGAGTGGGAGGACGCTGACGGCGTCATCAGGGACAAGTACATGTGCTGCGTCGCGGTGGATGAGAGAGACTTGAGGGTGTGTGCCACGACTTACATGGACGAGTTCACGAAACCGCAGGAAGAGCTCGGGTTGGTGTTCGCAGAAGAGACTAGGAAGAGGACGGCTGAATATGCTGAAGAAAAAAGGCTGTTGGAGGGGACTATACTGCTCTTCTTTTTTGTTAGCGCCGCGTTCATCGTTCTGGCCTCGTTCCTGATAGCACGGGTCGTCACATCACCACTCAAGAAACTGATGGCTGGCATGAAAAAATTCAGCCGCGGGGAGAGGAATAAGCGCGTCAAGCTGGATACCCGCGACGAGATTGGCGAGATGGCGGGAGTGTTCAACGAGATGGCTGGGGAAATCCAGTCCTACACAAAAAGGCTGGAGAGCACGGTCAAAGAGAGGACAAAGGAACTCGCCAAGAAGACGGTGGAGCAGGAAAAAGCGTTGGAGTCCCTGAAGAAGACGGCTAAGTTCTTGATTGGCAGGGAAGAAAGAATCATCGGGCTAAAGAAAAAGGTAAAAGAGCTCGAGAAACAAGTGGAAGAGCTCAAGCAGGAGCGCTGACGCACAGAAAAGGGCTTAAATGCGCGGCGCTTATGGCTCAATCAGGAAACGGTGATGAAATGAAGAAGCTAAAGGACACGCAACTTACTGGCCTCATGGCCGTGGTGCTGATAATCTCGATTGCGGCGCTGTTCCTCGGCGCAAGCGCGTACCTCAGGGAGCCGGCGCCCGCCACTGGCGTGCATCTCGCCGAGGCGCCTGCCGGGACAGTTGTCGAGGCATACGAGGGCCCGAAGTACACCGGGACCGGCACGGGCTACGTGATAGAGTTCGAGAACGGGAAGCGCCTGCACTTCGCCGGCGACACCGCGCTCATCAGCGACTTCAAGTTCGTCATCCGCGACCACTACCACCCGGACATTGGATTGTTCCCCGCCGACGGGTTCTACTGCATGGACTCGAAGCTGGCGGCTGTCGCGGCCTCGTGGGTGAACCCAGAGTACGCAATCCCTTACCACTACGGCACTTTCCCGGAGATGCCGCCGAACCCGGAAGAGTTTGTGGCGGCGCTGGACGAGCTGAGGCTCAACAACGAGACCCGGGCAAAGCCGTTCATAGCAGAGCCGGGGATTGAGTGGGAGATTGAGGGAATCAGGGGGACCTGGCTCGGCCACGGCTCCTACTTCTTTGTGTCGCCCGGCGGAGTCAGGATTCTTGTTGACCCGTGGCTGGAGGCGAACCCAATGTGCCCAGCCAAGTTCAAGGACATTGAGCACTTCAGGGAGGCCTACGGCGACATCGACTTAGTGCTCCTGACGCACGGGCACGTCGACCACTTCACCATTGGCGAGCTGATAAAAATTTGGGACGCCTACGAGCCAGTGGTAATCGCGCAGTGGGAGCTTGGCGGCTACATCGCCACAGAAAGTGATATGCCTGTCTGCCTGATAAACAAGGGCGGAATCGTCACAAAGGAAAAGATATTGCTGCAGGGGATTGTCCCGCCAGAGATAGTCAACGCCAAGAAGCTTGACGGCATAAAAATAATGATGGTGCAGGCAGAGCACAGCTCTTCCCCGCCATAAGCGGTGACTTGGATTGGTAAGGCTTCTCTTCAGGCACAAGGTCACCACAACATTTTGCGTCCTGCTGGTGTTCGCCGTCGCGTCTGTCACATACATGACAATTAGCACGCAGCAGGCGCAGCTTATGGCCAACCTAATCGATGCGAGGCTGTCAGAGGCAAAGATTATAGCGATGAGCGTTTCGTCGGCAGAAGTGAACTTTTCCCCTGCACACAAGCGCACCATAATCAAGGAGATGGGGATTGGGAAAGGCATTGTTTATTGCAGGCTGGTGAAGCCAAGCGGCGAAATATTCAGCTCAAGCATTCCTGCCGAGCATGGGCTGTTCATCGATGACCCTGCAACCTTCGCGGCCGAGCCAGTCGTCATCGACGACGTGTGGGAGGGGCAGCGGATTAAGGCCGCGGTCGCGCCAAGCTACCGCGGCTACACGGTTTGGGTTGGCTTCTCCACCGAGGAAGTCGGGAAAGCCGTGTCAGGAATGGTTTTGTACAACGTGCTCCTTGCTTTGGCCATTGTTGGCGTGGGGGCGGTTGTCTCGTTCTTCCTCGCCCAGAAGCTAACCCACCCAATCGACGAGCTTGGCGAAGGGGTCATAGCGATTGGCGAGGGCAATATGGGCCACAGGGTGCGCGTCATGTCGCACGACGAACTTGGCGACCTGGCACGGGCGTTCAACTGGATGAGCGAACACTTGGAGCAGAGCAAGGCAGGGCTGGAAAAAACTGTGGAGGGGCGGACGGAGGAACTCACCACGAAGTCGGGAAAGCTCGAGAAGACCGTGGAAGAGCTTGAACAGATGCGCGCCGCCATGGAGAGCGTGATGGAAGACCTTTCCGAGGCGAACGAGGGCCTGGAGCACGCGGATGAGATGCGCGAGGCCTTCCTCAGAAACATTGCACACGAGCTCAAGACCCCAATAACCATCATGAAATTGGACATAGAGCGCCTAATAAAAAGGGAGCGCAAAAAAGTCAAGCCGTACAAGGGGACCAAGGCCATCGGCCAAATGGACAACATAGAAATAATGGAAGACATTTTGGGTGGGACTGACAGGTTCAGTGTGACAGTCAAGAAAATACTCCACCTCTCGCGCCTCGAGGCTGGCGCAGTCGTGTACACCAAGCACATGCACAGCCCAGAAAAAATAGTTGATGGCGTGCTGGAGGAGTACCATCCACTTGCAAAGGGGCAGGGCCTATACCTCAAGGAAAAGCTGGGGAAATTGCCAAAAGTCTTTGTGGACAGGGAGCAAATAGAGGAAGTCTTCCACAACTTAATCGGCAACGCAATAAAGTTCACCGAGGAGGGGGGCGTGACAGTCAGTGCCATGAAAGCCGGGGAGTACGTGCGCTTCGAGGTGGAGGACACAGGCATTGGCATACCCCCAGACGCAATCCCGCACCTATTCACCAAGTTCTTCCAGGTCAGCAGCGGCCTGGCGCGCACCGCGCCTGGCACGGGCCTGGGCCTCGCGATATCCAAGGCCACTGTCGAGGCGCACGGGGGGAAGATTTGGGTTGAAAGCGAGTATGGCAAGGGCAGTAAGTTTATATTCATCTTGCCCATAGGTAAAGGGGCGGGCAAGCGCCCAGCAAAAAAGAGGGGGGGCTAAGCAAATGAAGGTAATGATTGTCGAGGACGAGCCGGATGTCGCGAAAGCAATCAAGGGCGTGCTCGTGGACGAAGGATTTGGGGTGGAGATAGCCCTCGGCGGCAAGGATTGCCTGGAGAAGCTGAAGAAAAGCGAGCCGGACGTCATCCTTCTCGACATACTCATGCCCATAATGGACGGCACAGAAGTCCTGCGGCGGCTGAAGAAGGACAAGAAGACCGCGAAAATCCCGGTGATTGTGCTCACAGCTGTTTCTGCCGAGTCAGAGGTCAAGAAAACGCTTGAGGAAATCGACCCCAAGATTGGGTTCATCGAAAAGCCGTACAGCATCGACCAGATACTCGCGGAGATAAAGAAGCTCGTGAAATAAGGCGGCAGCTTCACTTTGCGAGCATGCTGGCCTCGAACTCGCAGTAAGTGTCGCCAAGGCCCCAGCACTTTGTTTCTTGGACAGTGATGTTGAACGCCCCCATGAAGTGTATGACGGCAGACCTCAGCAGCTCTTTTTCCAGGTGGCAGTACGGCTCGCCAATCTGTGGGCATGCCGTGTACGCACAGCCGTACACGCGGGCAACAAAAAGGCCTTTCTTTGTTTTTTCGCACTCGAGTTCGCCGAGCTTCATCTCCGAAAAAAACTTTTTGAGCGCGGTCAGGAGCTCGTCCAGGCTTTGCGGCCGGGCCTGTTCCACTGCGCACCTCCCAAGTTCGCTGCCCACGAGCTCCATGAGCCTCTTCGTGGCAAAAGCGCCCTTTAGCTCAAGCGAGGCCAGGTGAATGTGGGGGAACAGCCGGTAGCTGACCCCGCCCTTCTTCACCGCGGGCAGGCTCGAGTAGTGCTTGGCGTTTGCTTCTTCCTTGGTGTGCGTTGCCAGGACAGCAGAGGCATCGAGGCCTAGGCCAAGTGCCTTGCCCATGTCCACGAGCGCCTGGGCTATCTTGGCCACTACCTTGGGCAGGCAGGCGGATGGGTCTTCGTGGTCGAGGTACACGACGCGCAGCAAGCCATTCGGAAAGACCTGGAAGCCGAAGCCATCAAACGTGGCTTGCGCGAGTTCCGCGCCCCTGACGTTCTTGAAGTAATCAATAGAAGAAACGAGTTTGCTTATGTCAATTGGCTTCCCGAGGTCGTAGAGTTCCGAGACCGCTTGCATTAAAAAGATTTCACGCGGACCGTATATAAATGTTTCATGGGGGTGCGAACGAATCGTAAAGCACGAAGAACACCAGGGCAAGGATTATTTACTGCTGTTGGCCGGCACGGCAAAAGCCTTAAACCCCAAAACCCGATTTTTTAGCATGAGCGAGGGCTCCATCCTGGACCGCATTGACGGGCTGTGCGAGGACAAGAAGGTAGTGGCAGAGCTGAAGAAGGGGCTCGGCGAGGGGCCGCCAAGGGAAAGAAAGAGCTGGGATTGGAGGGCGGGGAGGACTAGCGCCGTTTAGGCAATAGCACTCGTGCAAGAGGATTACACCAGATACAAACCCCGATTTTGATATAGAAGTGAGAGCTTGTTTTCAGGCAATAAACCAATACAGACTCACCAATGTAAATACGGAGGAGGCTTACTCTTTTTCTCTCAGCAAGCAGTCTTGAAAGTGACTTTCATCAAGTAATATAGTCTCATCACAGGCAGTCAGTATGTGGTTCGACATAGAAAATCGCGAACCCCGGATATAATCGCTAAAGTAGTAAAGAATAACTTTGATCCCTCTGGCAGTTCTTAGTCTATTCAAAATAGGAACGAAATCAGTATCACAAGCAAGGAGAATAATTGTTTTTGTGTGTTGGGGAATGTCCATAAGATCCATGACGAGCATTGTATCGACCCCTTTTTGGATGTAGTCATCACCCCCTTTTTGACATCGTCCTTCTCTCACACGAAAGTTGGGTATGCGTGTTACCTTATTAACGAATTTATCGTAGTTTGCCCTTCTAGTTATCTCATCTTCTGTTGGTGAAGGACTTTGGTAAGGTGGAGCAGTATAGTAGTATACGCCTGCACACCACAAATTCTGCTTTTTTGCTAAACTAATGGCAAGTTGGTTATAATCGATTTTTAGATATTTTCCTTTACCAAAATGTTTAGATATGTGGGATAGATACCCCGCGTCTATAAAAACTAAAGCATTCTCCATGGAGTAACTCCGGAGAGACATCCAGCATCCCCGTAGGAATGCTGGGGATCATGTTAATATTTGTTGGGGTATCGAAGGTTTATAAAGATTCCTACTGACCCCCTTTAAACTACTATTCACTTGAACATCTTCCTTATCGCCTGTATAGCCTCAGTCTTCGAGTATGTATCCCCATGTTAAAGCACTACCGGCGGCCCATGGCCAGGCAAAAGAATGGAGTAGCCGAGGCCGCGGAGCAATGCGAGGGATTTTTCCATTGCGTTTTCGTCGCCGCCGGGAAGGTCGGTTCTTCCGAAGCCGTCGGCGAACAGGGTGTCGCCGCTGATTAGTATGTTGCCTTTATGGAGGCAGATGGAGCCGGCGGTGTGGCCCGGCGTGTGGATGACAGCCCAGCCGTGGAATTCTTTGCCGAGCGGCTGGGGGGTTGAGCCAGAGAGTTTTTCTCCGAACATTCCTGAAGCAGTATACTCGGGATCGGCCTTGGCCAGGTAGGGCAGGTCTGCTCCGTGGATGTATACAGGACAAGAAAAATACTTGTTGCCGCCGACGTGGTCGAAGTGGCAGTGCGTGTTCACGATTGCGTCGATGGGGTGGCCCGCGAGCTCTTTCTTCAAGTAGTCGATGTTTTCCCCGGTGCCGGTGTCCACGAGGAAAGTGACGTCAGAGACAACGAGGATTGAGTTCGAGTCGTAGCCGCGGCCGGGGACGAAGTAGACCGAGTCAGTGATTTTGTCCATTGGAGGGATTTGGGGGCGTGATGGTTAATAAATGGCGTCTCGGGGGGCAGCGCTAATTGGGCGCTGCCCCCCAATTTTTGGGGGTTCATGATGATTTTTGTGGTTTCATCCTCGGCAAGCCGTATGCCTCTCTTTATAAATGCTGTGGCGGCGTTGCCATACGCATGGTCAACGAAGTGCTCGAGAACAGGGACCTGATTGTCGAGAAGCTGGTCGAGGCAGGAATGTCCAGCGATGATGTAGAGGCGGCAATCAAGGAAAAGCAGGACGAATACGGCGGCCTGCTCACCGAGGCAGGGGCGGCATACTCAATCGCCAAGGAAAAGGGCGTGGACGTTGGTTTGGACCCCGAGCCGGTCATGGCCAAAATCAACGAGGTCAGGCCTGGTGTCGAGGGCGTGGACGTCGAGGGCGACGTAACGCAGGTCTTCCCGGTCAAGGAATGGGAAAAGGACGGCAAGTCCGGCCGCGTCGGGAGCTTCATAGTCAAGGACGGCACCGGCGAAATCCGGGTCACGCTGTGGAACAATGCCTGTGACTTGATAGAGAACGGCGAAGTCCAGCGCGGCGCAAAAGTCAAGGTAATCAACGCGTCCGCCCGCGAGCGCAACGGCATGGCCGAATTAAGCATGGGGTACAGCAGCGAAGTCAAAGTCGTCGAGAAGGGCGTGCCGCAGCTGACAAAGCTAAGTGATGTTGCGGAGGGGATGAACGACGTAAACTTCGCCGCGAGAATCGAAAGGATTTTCCCGCTCACCGAGTTCGAGCGGCAGGGAAAACAGGGGAAAGTTCTTTCGATGATTGTGTCTGACGGCACGGAGAGGCGGCTCGCGCTCTGGGACGACAACGCGCGCTGGGACGGAAAGGTGAGGGAAGGCGACACAATCCTGGTCGAGGGCGCTTACGTAAGGGTCAACCGCGGGAAGCCGGAACTGAACCTGGGGTGGAGGGGGAGATTAATCCAGAACCCCGAGGGAATAGCTCTTGCAGGCATTGGAAGGGCAGAGGTGTCACGGCTTGGCGCCGGAGAAAAAAAAGAGATTCGTGCGACAGTCGTGAAGGTCTACCCGCCCACGGTCTACCAAGTGTGCGAGAAGTGCGGCAAGAAGCACGACGGCGAGTGCTGTGGCCCGGCGAAGCCTGCGATTGTTGTTAATGCAGAATTGGACGACGGCACGGGCGTGGTGCGGGGCGTGTTCTTCCGCGACCAGGCCGAGAAATTGCTGGGCACCACTGCAGAGGAGTGCGCGAAGGGCGGCGAGCCCGGTGAGGCGAAAGCGCTGGGCACGGAAATGGTCTTCAGCGGCACGCCGCGGCACAACGAGGCGTTCGGCCGCGACGAGTTCATAGTGCGCGAGTTCCACGAAGTGAATGTTGAACAGGAAATAGAAATGCTCAAAGGTGAATGAAAAATGACTGAAAAAGCGAATGACATTGAAGCGCTGCCCGGCGTTGGCTCGGCCACGGCAGAGAAGCTCCGCGAAGCGGGCTACAGGGGCGTCGAAAGCATTGCGGTCGCCGCGGTCGGGGAATTGATGGACGCGACTGGAATGGGCGAAAGCATCTGCAAAAAGCTGATCAAGTACGCCGGCGACTCGTGCGAAATGGGTTTCGAGACCGCGAACCAGTTGATGGAGAAGCGCGCGAGCGTCGGAAGAATCACGACAGGGTCCAAGGCGCTGGACGAGCTGCTGGGCGGCGGGATTGAGACTAGGTCAATCAGCGAATTTTATGGGAGGTTCGGGAGCGCAAAGACCCAGGTTGCGCTGCAGGTGTGCATCAACGCGCAATTGCCCGTGGAGCAGGGCGGGCTCGGCGGCGGCGCGCTCTACATCGACACTGAGGGCGCGTTCAGGCCAGAGCGCGTCAGGCAAATGGCCGAGGCCGCGGGACTGGACCAGACTGAAGCGCTGGAAAAGATTTTCATCGCGCGCGCGTTCAACTCGGACCACCAGATGCTGCTCGCGGAAAAGGCATCGGACATGATAGAGGAAAACGACATCAAGCTCGTTGTGGTCGACTCACTGACGAGCGCGTTCCGCGCGGAGTACGTCGGCAGGGGCACGCTGGCCGGCCGGCAGCAGAAATTGAACCGGCACCTGCACGCCCTGCAGAGGCTGGCGGACCTCAATAATCTGGCGATTATCGTTACGAACCAGGTCATGGCGAACCCCGGGCTCTTGTTCGGCGACCCGACCACGCCAATCGGCGGGCACATCGTTGGGCACCAGAGCACTTACCGCGTCTACCTGCGGAACAGCCAGGGCGAGAAGAGGATTGCGCGGCTCGTTGATTCTCCTTGTCTGGCTGACGGCGAAGTTGTCTTTAAAGTTACTGGGAAAGGCATTGAAGACGCATGACGGCTTCCATAAAGGAGTTGGCCCCCAATGACCGCCCCAGGGAGCGGCTGGAAGCAGAGGGGGCCGCCGCCCTAAGCAATTCCGAGTTAGTGGCGATTATACTGAATTCTGGCACCCGAAACGAAAACGCGATTGCTGTCGCCCAGGAACTGCTCGGCAAAGAAAAACTCGCGAGACTCCCGGGATTAGGTGTGAGGAAGCTGTGCGAATCCAAAGGAATTGGCAAAGCAAAGGCGTGCAGGCTAATCGCTGCAGTCGAGCTTGGGAAAAGGGCTCTTTCAGCGCCGGCCGAGGGAGCAGTCATAAAAAGCGCGGCTGACGCTGTGGGAGTGGCACTGCCTTCACTCGCGAACCGGAAAAAAGAAGTGTTCGTCGGCCTCTACATCGGCACAAAAAACCGGCTCCTGAAAAAAGAGGTTATATCGATTGGGAGCGTTGACAAAACTGTTGTCCACGCCCGCGAAGTCTTCAAGCCCGCCATAGAAGAGTCTGCGTCAGGCGTTGTCTTGCTGCACAACCACCCGTCCGGTGACCCTTCCCCCAGTGAAGAAGACATAGAACTGACAAAAGAGTTAGGGGCGGCAGGAGAACTGATTGGGATAGAACTTCTTGACCACATAATAGTCGGCAAAAACAGTTACGCAAGCACGCGCGAGTCGGGAATTATTTAGAAAGGCGGCCCTCCCACTCGAGGACCTCTCTCACGAACTTGTTTCCCTTGGGAGTGAGGGAATAAACCGCGAAAACATCGCCATCTTTTTTCCTTGGCTCTTTAACAACAAGACGATAATCCACTGCTTTTTTCAGGTTTTCAGACACTGTTTTGTCACTTTTTTCAGTAGTCCTCTTTAATTCGGAATAGCGCTTGCTTCCCTTCTTCAGTGTCACCAGTATCTCAAAAAATGCTCCAGCAGATGCTTCAGAAACAGCAGTTTTTGTCATTGCTAAGCATAGACTGGTTTCGTTAAAATACCATTATCTTTATATATTATAGAGTGGACTTTACCACTAGTAAAGTAAGAGTGGTGGGCGCATGACCCAAAAGAGCATACGGGACTACGAGAAGAAGCTGATGAAGGAATGCATAGAAGACGCCGAAAAAGTAATTGGGCCCAAATCCCCGGCAGCAGTTGCGTATATTGCAACTTCTTTTTTCAGGCTGCGCAGAAAATCCAATAACTTTTAATACTGGGTCTTCGTCTTGAGTGCGGGGTGTAAACCAATGTGGATTATATTAGGGGCAATACTGCTTGTGCTGGTCGTGGCGGCGATAGCGCTCGTCATGATGTACAACTCGTTCATCTCGCTCAAGACCCAGATGGAGAACTCGCTGGCGCAGATTGACGTGCAGACCAAGAGGCGGTTCGACCTCGTGCCGAACCTGGTCGAGACCGTTAAGGGCTACGCCAAGCACGAGAAAAGCACGCTCACTGAAGTGACCAAGGCTCGCGCGGCAATCAGCAAGGCCGGCTCTCCCGGCGAAAAGATGGCTGCGGAGAACCTGCTGTCCGGCGCGCTCAAGACACTGTTCGCGGTCAGCGAGAACTACCCCAAGCTCCTGGCCAACCAAAACTTTTTGATGCTCCAGGAAGAGCTTGCCGGGATTGAGGGCAAGATTGCGTACGCGAGGCAGTTCTACAACGACGCGATAATGCGGTGGAACAAGAAAGTGCAGTCGTTCCCAAGCAACGTAATCGCCGGCGTGTTCGGCTTCAAGGCGCAAGAGCATCTTGAGGCAACTGCCGCGGAGCGCAAGGCAGTCAAAGTGAAGTTCTGATGCCGCAGGAATACTACGACGCGATTGCTGCGAACCGGCGCAGCACGTTCTTCCTGTTCGGGGCCTTCCTAGTCCTGATAATTGTTGTTGGCTTCTTTTTCGGGATGTGGATTGGCTCCGAGCTGGCCGGCATGGTAATTACTTTCTTCCTCGCAGTGGTCTGGGGGCTGGTCAGCTGGTTCGCGGGGGACAAGATTGTGCTTGGGGTGAGCGGCGCGAGGAAAGTCGAGAAGCGTGAGTACCCGCACTTGTTCCACACGATTGAGGGCCTGGCAATCGCGGCCGGCGTGCCGACGCCCGAGGCGTACGTGATTGACGACGCCTCGCCGAACGCGTTCGCGACGGGGCGCGACCCGCAGCACGCCAAGATTGCCGTTACGACCGGGCTGCTGAAGATGATGAACCGGCAGGAGCTCGAGGGCGTTGTCGCGCACGAGATGAGCCACGTCAAGAACTATGACATCAGGACCATGATGGTTGCTGCGGTCTTGGTGGGGATTGTTGCGCTGATTGGGAACGTGTTTATCCGCATGATGTTCTACAGCGGGAAAAGCCGGGACCGGGAGGGCGGGAACGCGGCGCTGATGGCGATTGGGTTTTTGTTTATTCTCGCCTCGCCTGTGGTCGCGCAATTGATAAAGATGGCTATTTCGCGGAAAAGGGAGTTCATGGCGGACGCGAGCGCGGTGGAATTGACGCGGAACCCGGACGGCTTGAGGATGGCGCTGAAGAAACTGGCTGCGGACCACACCCCGCTGAAGAGGGCGAACGGCGCCACTGCCCATTTGTACATCGAGGATCCGATGGACAAGGAGAAAAAGGGCTTCTTCAAGTCGCTTGGGGGAATGTTTTCGACGCACCCGCCGATAGGGGAGAGGATTAGCCGGCTGGCTGAGTACGGGATGATTGGGTAGTTACTCAAGCCCCTTGTGCATCCCGGAGTACGCCTCGTCAACAGAGTTGTTCAGGCGGATGAACATTATTTGTGCGACGCGCGCGTTTTGCTTGAAGCGGAGGCCGTGCGGGTTCTGGACCACGAGGGAGAACTCGCTCTTGCCGTGGAAGCCCGCGTCCCAGAACCCGTGCACAGTGAACGCGCCCATTCGCAAAAGCGAGGAGCGCGTCTGGGCGAACGCAATTACGTCGTCCGGCAGGTTGACGTACTCGTTCGTCTTTACTTTGTAGATTCCCGGCTCGAGAAGCGCCCACATGTCCTCAAAGACAACTGGCTCTGTCTCTGGAAAAACGCGCTCCTTGTTCGAGAAGTCCAAGCTGCCCGCGCCCTTGAACTTGAATAGCTCGTGGCCGGTGAGGTCAAAGCCGTTGGGCTGGAGCTGGTGCTTCAGGGAGATGTAGTCCTTCACAAGAGGGGGGTCGTTCTTTATCAATTTCTTCAGTTCGGAGTCATGTAGAATCATGCTCTAACACCTCGAGCGAAGCGAGTATTTTTTCCCCAGGGTTTTTGCCTCCTGGCAAATCCCAAAGGATTGCCGGGGAAGAGCGAAGCGAAGGGAAAAAGGCTGTTCTTCACCAGAGGTGGGTCACCCTCGATTAGTTTCTTTAGCTCTGCGTCGTGTAAGATCATTCAATCACCTCGAGCACAGTCTTGTACTACGCGAACACCATCAAACTGCTTTGTTATCTTTGGCACCATGTGGAAAGGCCCGTTCAAGTCGATGCCCGCCCCACGCAATTTGTTAAGCCCTTCGCGGGTTAAGAGCTGTGGCAAACTCTTTAGCACGTCCTGCTTATTGTTTTTGTGGAAGAGCCTTAACCCCTCGCCAGTAAAGTGGCTTCTTTGCAGGTCAACTGTAATTTCTTCTGTCATCTATGTTTTCAACTCCTTGATTGTCTTTCAACTGTAATTTCTTCTGTCATCTATGCCTTCAGCTCCTTGATTGTCTTGGCGAGGCCTTTCTCCAGCTTGTACTTGGGCTTGTAGCCGATGGACTGGGCTTTGGTTATGTCTACGACGCGGTTTCGGAGGAGGCGGTCGATGCTCGAGGGCAGCATGGTGACATTGGACTCGCCGGGCGTCACCTTTGAGCGCGCGAGATAGGCGAGGGAAGCGGCTTTCGCAGCGATGGGGTTGACTTGGTCGGACGGGAAGCGCTTGTGCATCAGCTTGCAGATGAGCTTGTAAGTGTCGCGGTACGACAGAACGTCCGGGCCCGCAAGGTTATAGATTTGGTTGCGGGCGTCGGGCTTGAGGCAGAGCAAAAGGAAGTCGATTACGTCGTCGATGTAGACCAAATGGAAAGAATTCTCGCCGCGGCCAATCATTGGGTAGTTGTTCTCCGCGGCCTTCAGGATTTGCCCCCAGAAGCGGTTCGGGCCGTAAATGATGGTAGAGCGGACGATTGTGTAGGGGATTTGGTGCTTGAGCCGGTAGTCCATTACAATGCGCTCGGCCTCTTCCTTGGACTTCTCGTACTTTGTTTTTGGGGCGTACGGGTCGTCCTCTCGCGCTGGGGAGCGGGTCTCGCCGAGCACGCCAATCGGGCCGAGGAGTATAAAGCGCTCCAAGTCCCTGCGCTTGCAGAGGTCGAGCAGGTTGCGCGTGCCCTCCACGTTCAGCTTCCAGAGTTGCCTGGACTCGTCCAGTTCGGCCGCCAGGTGGTATACTACTTCGAAGCGCTTCGAGCGGATGCGGGAGAGGCCGTCCTCTGTCAACAGGTTTGCCTCGCTGCCGAAGCCTATTACGGTGTGGCCCTTCTTTTTGAGCGCTTGCACGAGGCGCTTCCCCACGAAGCCAGTCGCGCCCGTGACGAGGATTCGCATGCGGGATAAATAACCCCCTCTATATATAAAAAAGTCCCCACTTAAATGTCCACGGAGTTGAGGCAAATGAAAATGGGGAAGGTAGAGAAGTACATCTACGACCACAAGAAGCGCGGTGAGCCGATGCTTTTTATACTCATCGACCCCTGCGACCACCCCTCGCCAGAAGACGCTGCAAAGGCGGCAAAGGCAGCCGAGGACGGGGGCTCGCAGCTCATACTGGTCGGCGGCTCAATCGGCGCGCAGGGCTCGCTCATGGACGAGACCACCCGGCTGATTAAGGAGGCGGTCAGCGTGCCCGTCAACATATTCCCGGGAAACAACGCCTCGATAACCAGGCACGCCGACTCAATCTACTTTTATTCGCTCCTGAACTCGAGGAATGCGTACTGGACCACCATGGCCCAGACCACAGGCGCCCCGGTGATAAAGCGGATGGGGATTGAGCCCCTCCCAACGGGCTATATAGTGGTCGCGCCGGGCGGCACAGTGGGCTGGGTCGCGGACGTCAACTTGGTGCCGCGCAACAGGCCGGGGATTGCGGCTGCGCTTGCCATGGCCGGGGAGTACATGGGCAACCGCTTGCTGCTCACGGACGCCGGGTCTGCCCCGGAAGAGGGGCACATGCCGCTTGAGATGATAAAGGCTGTGAGGCAGGCCATCAGCATTCCGTACATTGTTGGCGGCGGGGTGAGCACGCCAGAGCAGGCCAAGAAAGTAGTCAAGGCGGGCGCCGACGCCATCCAGGTCGGCACCGCCATCGAAAACAACCAGAAGGTAAGGGACACGGCAAAGAAAATGCTCAGGGCGATGAAGGAAGGAAAGAAATGAACGGGGTTTTCCTGACCTGGGAATTCATCGAGAAGATAGCTGTCGCCCTCGCCATAGGCGCGCTGCTTGGGATGGAGAGGGAGTACACCAAGAAGCAAGTAGTTGTGGGCCTGCGGACTTTCGCGCTCATCTCGCTGCTTGGGGCGCTGTTCGTGGAGTTCGCGGAATTGACCGGGGACGGGCTGCAGATTGTGCTCGGCTTCGTCGCCGTGATGCTGTTGGTCGCGGTGCTCTATGCCTCTAACCTGTTCAAGTTCAAGGCGGTTGGCATGACCACGAGCATAGCGCTGCTGATGAGCTATGTGCTCGGGGTGTTCGTCGCCTACGGGAGGGTCACGGAAGCAGTATTCGTGGCAATCGCGACCGCGATAGTGATGTTCGCCAAGGACTGGATGCACAAGTTCGTGCGGGAGCTCTCGAGCAGGGAGGTGCTGGACTTTCTTGAGTTCCTCATCCTGGTGGGCATAATCTATCCGCTGGTGCCCCAGGAGCCAATCGTGCTCTACAGCGTCGTTATTAACATCATGGACATCTGGCTCCTTGTGTTCATGCTGGCGCTGATTAACTTTGCCGGCTTCGTGGGCTCGAGGTACATAAGTGGGAAGGAGCAGATGGAGCTCATGAGCCTGCTCGGCGGCCTCGTGAGCAGCACTGCAGTGCTTTACTCAATGACGCAGGCCTATGCCAAGAACAAGGAGAAGGAAGTCATCCTGTCGTCCTCTTATATGTTTATAAACGCCTCGATGTTCTTCAGAAACCTCGTCATCCTCGCCGTGCTTCTCCCGGCGAGCGTAGATTACCTGGCGCCCCCAATCATCGCGAGCTCGCTTTTCCTGATAGCTGCCGGCTACTGGACGGGCAGGGGCAAGGCGAAAGCCATGAAAATCTCGCTTAGTAGCCCCTTCCAGGTAAAAAAAGCCGCGTCGCTCGTGGTCAAGCTGGCGGTTGTTTTGGTGGCACTTGAAGTTGTGATAGTATATCTTCCGGATATATTTTATATAGCCACGTTTTTCGGCGGGATTACTAGCTCGGCTTCTACCATGGCTTCTTTCCCTGTGCTGGTTGAAACAGGGCGTATAACGGTTCGCATGGCGGTTATCGGGGCCAGTATAGCCGTGCTTGGCGACTTATTGGTGGGAAATATTATTGTTTATTACCTTGGGGGCGCTTGGGAGTCCGCAAAGCGCGCATTGCCCTGGGGGCTCGCCGCGACGGCGATTTACGGCGTGATACTTGCTTTATTGGTGGGGATTTAGATGAAGGCAACAGTTATAGTGGGATGCCAATTCGGGGATGAAGCGAAGGGCAAGATGGTTGATTACTTCGCGGGTGGAGTAGACGCGGTCGCCCGGTTCCAGGGCGGCAACAACGCGGGGCACACAGTTATTGTCGAGGGGAAGAAGTACGTGCTGCACTTTATCCCGTCCGGGGTTGTGCGCGGGCTGAAGTGTGTGCTCGGCAATGGAATGGTGATAGAGCCGAGGAAGCTCTTGGAAGAAATAGAGATGCTCCGCGGGCTTGGCATCGAGCCCGACTTATTGATTGACCAGAAGGCGCACGTCATCACCCAGGAAGAGCTCGACAAGGACGCGAAGGACAGCAAAATCGGGACCACGAAGAAGGGCATCGGCCCGTGCTACGAGGACAAGGCGGCGAGGACGGGCATCCGCGTGATGGACCTGCTCGACAAGGGCATGGTCAGTGATGATTATTACGGGGCGGGGCAGAAGCTCAAGCAGTACATTGGCGACGCGTCGCTCGCGCTGTTTGGGATGAAGAAAGTCCTAATCGAGGGCGCGCAGGGCACGATGCTTGACATTGACCACGGGACTTACCCGTTCGTGACGAGCAGCCACACAGTCGCCGGGAGCGCTTGCTCCGGGCTGGGGATTGGCCCCGGGACAATAGAAAAAGTTGTTGGGATTACCAAGGCGTATACCACGAGGGTCGGCAACGGGCCGTTCCCCACCGAGCTCGAGGGCGCGGACGGTGAAAAGCTGCGGGAAAAGGGCAAGGAGTTCGGCGCCACGACCGGGCGGCCAAGGCGCTGCGGGTGGTTTGACGCGCTGATAGTCAAGTACGCGATGAGAATCAACGGCATCAATGAATTAGTGCTGACCAAGCTCGACGTGCTTGACGGCTTCGACAAAGTGAAGGTTTGCGTTGCGTACGAAAAGGACGGCGAGAGGGTTGAGGACCTGCCGCCGAACCTTGACGGGTGGAAGCCTGTTTACGATGAGCTGCCCGGCTGGGAGAACAGCAAGGTCGCGTCGTACGAAGAGCTGCCGAAAGAGGCGAGGGGCTACATAGAAAAAATCGAGTCGCTTGTTGGGGTAAAAATAACAATGCTTAGCACCGGGCCGGCGAGGGACGAAGTGCTCAAGAGGCCTTGAGCTTTCCGTCGCGCGCTTTTTTCAGTATTTCGACGAAGCCCTTTACCTCGAGTGCCTGGACTTTTTGCTTGAGCGAGTCCGCGGTGTCATCAGGGGCGATGGGGATGGACTCCTGCCACGCGATTTCGCCCGTGTCCGCGCCCTCGTCAACGAAGTGGATGGTCGCGCCGGTCTCTTTTTCGCCGGCGTCGAGGACTGCCTGGTGGACGTTCAGGTCCATCCCACCCGCGAACTTCGGGAGCAAAGATGGGTGGACGTTCAGGCACTTGCCCCACCACTTGTGTACAAACCACGGGGACAAAAAGCGCATGTAGCCGATGAGGAGGACAAGTTCTGCGCCCGCTTCCACGAGCGCGTTGTGGACGCGCCTGTCATAGTCCTCTCGCGAGAGCGTGCCCGGGCCGATGAAGTACGCGGGGATGCTTCTTTCGCGGGCGAGGTCAAGTATAGCGGCATTTTTCTTGTTCGAGATTACGACGGATATTTCGATTCCGCTCAACTCGCCGCTGTCGATTGCGGCAAAGATTCCGGCGAGGTCAGTGCCGCGCGTCGAGCCGAGGACGCCGACTTTCATTTGTTTGCCCCCAACCAATTTTTTAACCTTTGAATGAAACCAACATCCTCCAACCACCGGCTCTCCACTTTCCCACTCTTTGAGGTTTGCCCGTTCTTCAAAGTGATTACCCCAACAGCCTCATAAACTCGCCACTGCGTTCCATTCTGGCCGGCGTCTCTTTTATCAGTTCGTGTTATTTGAAGTTTAGCCACCTTGACTTCTGCTATGTCCCTATTCACTTTCTTTAGTTGCTCAGCTAGGAACTCATTGTAGAATGCTATGCTTTTTTTGACCCCCATACCCCCCACCCTACTCGGGCTTATGGTTTTCTTCATGAGGTCTATTTCGGCGTTGTCCACCCCGCACCACGCCATTTCTGATGCCAACTCTTCCATGACATAATTGTGGTTCTTCACATCGTAATTCATGAGGCTCGTGAAGCTATCCGCCACGTTATGAGCTACACCTTTGAGTTTGCTCATTTCCTTCTCTCCTTCGCCGCCTCGAGCGTGTTGCGCATCAGGGAGGCAACGGTCATCGGGCCCACGCCGCCGGGGACTGGCGAGATTGCGGACGCTTTTTCTTTTACCGCGTCGAAGTCAACGTCGCCGCACAATCCGGAGTCTGTGCGGTTGATGCCTACGTCGATGACGACGGCGTCTTCTTTCACCATGTCGGCGGTTATTAGTTTTGGCTTGCCGGCGGCGGCGATGAGCAAGTCGGCCTGCCTTGTTTCTTCGGGCAAGTTTTTTGTTTTCGAATGGCACACAGTTACTGTACAATTTCTTTGCAAGAGCATAATTGCGAGCGGCTTGCCGACTATGTTCGAGCGGCCGACGACAACTGCTTTGGCGCCATTGTAATTGAAGTTGATTGAGTCGAGCATGGCGATGACTCCTGTCGGCGTGGAGGGGGTGAGGCCCGGCTGCCCGGAAAGGAGGAGGCCCATGTTGACGGGGTGGAAGCCGTCGACGTCTTTCGCCGGGTCGATGGCTTTGATTACTGCGCTTTCGGCGATTTGTTTTGGGAGTGGGAGCTGGACGAGCACGCCGTCGACTGCGGGGTCGGCGTTTAGTTTGGAGACGAGGGAGAGCAGTTCTTCTTGCGTTGTTGTGTCCGGCAAAGAGTGCTTGACAGACTCTATGCCAACTTTTTCGCACGCAATGTTCTTCATCTTGACGTAGACTTTTGACGCCGGGTTTTCCCCGACAAGGACTACGTCGAGCCGCGGCTTGAACCCCAGTGAAGAGATTTCTCCGGCGACTTTGTCCTTCAGCCCTGCGGCCAAGGCTTTTCCATCTATAATTGAAGCAGGCAAGCAATCACCCCGATGTATTATAAAGAAAGAAAGAGTTATAAAAAGCGTTGGGTGTAGGTCGATTGGGCTACTCCCTGATTTTGAGGCAACCGTTATGTGTGGGATAGTCGCCTTAAGCAACGGAGATGTTGCGCACAAGCTGTATTATGGACTGTACTCAATACAGCACCGGGGCCAGGACTCTTGTGGCATAGCCACTTATGACCCGTCGAACCACCGGTTCCGGATGAAGAAGAAGCCTGGGCTTGTCCCCAATGTCTTCAGCAAGCAGGCGCTCGAAAACCTTTACGGGGAGATGGGGATAGGGCACGTGCGGTACCCGACAATCGGCAGTGACTTCGAGCGGGACGCACAGCCGTTCCTCTACGAGAACGAGATGGCGCTGGCGCACAACGGCAACATCGCGAATTACATGGAGATAGTCAAGGGGCTTGACATAAGGCCTGGCTCGATGTGCGACAGCGAGGCGCTAATGAACCTGCTGTTGCAGGAGATGAAGGCGAACGGGGGATTGCTTCCCGGCGTCGAGTCAGTAATGAACAAGCTCAACGGCTCTTATTCGGTCGTGGCGCTCGTTCCGGGCGAGGGCCTCGTGATTTTCCGTGACCCGCACGCCATCCGGCCGCTCGTCCTGAGCAAGTACGGCGCCGCGTCCGAGAGCGTGGCGCTCGACATAATGGGCGAGGAAGTCGTAGACGACGTGGGCCCGGGCGAGTGCATTACGATAAAGGACGGCAAGATGGAGAGGAAGACGCTTGTTGAAAAGGAGCCAAGGCACTGCATGTTCGAGTGGGTGTACTTCAGCAGGCCGGACTCGACCATACAGAAGAAGCCTGTCTACGACGTCAGGCTGCGGCTTGGGGAAGAGCTGGCGAAGCAGTGGGACAAGGACGTCGACGTCGTGATTCCTGTGCCTGACACCTCACGCGCGACCGCGCTGAAGTTCGCGAGGGAGATTGGCGCCCCGTACCGCGAGGGGCTGATAAAGAACAGGTATGTTTGGCGGACGTTCATAATGCCCCAGCAGGAGCTGCGCGAAGCGTCGGTCCGCGTGAAGCTCAACCCAATCATCCACGAAATCAAGGGCAAAAGGGTCGCTGTCGTCGACGACAGCATAGTGCGCGGGACCACGAGCCGCAAGATAGTGAAGCTCCTGAGGGACGCTGGCGCGAAGGAAGTGCATTTTGTGGTTGCTTGCCCGCCCATCAAGTGGCCGTGCTTCTACGGCATTGACATGACCAAAAAGGCTGAGCTCGCCGCCGCGGGGTACGATGACGTGGAGAAGCAGATGGCGAAGCACATAGGCGCGGACTCGGTCACTTACCTTGGGATAGAGGGGCTGCGCAAGGCAATCGGCCTCAAGGGGCTGTGCACCGCGTGCCTCGACGGCGACTACCCGACTGATGTTTCAAAGCTTTTGGCCATGCAGGGCGAGGAAAGGCCCTACGAGGTGGATGAATGAAGGTGCTCCTCGTCGGGAACGGCGCGAGGGAGCACGTGATGGGAGAGGCATTGGCCAAGACTGCTGAGGTCTACTGCGTGATGGGCGCCAACAACCCGGGCCTGGTGGCGCTGGCGGCGGGGCATGCGACGGGCAAGACAACCAACCCCGAGTTTGTGCTCAAGAAGGCCAAGGAATGGGGGGTGGACTACTGCGTTGTGGGGCCTGAGGCGCCGCTGGGGGAGGGCGTTACCGACGTACTTGAGGAAAACGGGATTCTGTGCGCGAGCCCGAGCAAGGCGGCCGCGCAAATCGAGCTCGACAAGAGCTTCTGCAGGGAGCTGATGGAAAAGCACGCGTGCCGCGGCAGGGCGGTCTACAAGGTGTTCGACAACGGGGACGACGCCGCGGAGTTTATTGAGGTATACGACAAGCCTGTCGCGGTCAAGCCGCTTGGGCTGACCGGGGGCAAGGGCGTCAAGGTCGTTGCGGACGTGCCGGGCCAGCTCAAGACACTCGAGGCTGCCAAGAAGTACGCGAAGAAAGTAATCGAGGACGGGATTGGCGGCGGGGCCAGGGTCATAATCGAGGAAAAGCTCGAGGGGGAGGAGTTCACGATACAGGCGTTTGTTGATGGGGAATACGTTGTGCCGACGCCGGCTGTGCAGGACCACAAGTTCGCGTACGACGGCGACAAGGGACCGTTCACCGGCGGCATGGGAAGCTACAGCAACGCGGGGATGCTCCTGCCGTTCATGAAGCAGGAGGACTACGACCAGGCAGTCGATGTTTTGCGGGACGTCGTGGCTGCGCTGAAGGCGGAAAACACGCCGTACAAGGGAGTGATGTACGGCCAGTTCATGCTTACTGGGGAGGGGCCAAAGGTCGTGGAGATAAACGCGCGCTTCGGAGACCCGGAGGCCATGAACGTCCTGCCAGTGCTGAAGACCCCTTACTGCGAGGTGTGCGAGGCCATAAACGAGGGCGAGCTCGTGAGCATCCCCCTGGAGTTCGAGCCGAAGGCGACCGTGTGCAAGTACATAGTGCCCAAGGGCTACCCCCAGAAGCCGGAGTCAGGGAAGAAGGTCAGGATAACGGGAAAGCCCAAGTCCCGGATGTACTATGCGTCGGTGGACAAGAAAAAGGATGGCATCCACATGTCGTCGAGCCGGGCGCTCGCGTTCGTCGGAATCGGCGACACAATTGAGGAGGCCGAGGCCGTCGCCGCCAAGGACCTCTCGCTCGTCAAGGGCAGGGTGCAGTACAGGAAGGACATCGGCACGCCGGAGCTCATCCAAAAGCGGATAAGGCACATGAATGAGCTCAGGGAAGCCGTTAGGGTTATAAACCGCCCCATCACCAAATAAATAGGGTGAGCCCCAAATGCAAATTACGGTTATTTTAGGGTCTTCTTCTGACGCCCCAATCGCTGAAAAATGCACGAAAGTGCTTGAGCGGTTTGGGGTGGAGCACGAGGTCAGGGTTGCTTCTGCACACCGCGCGCCGGAAATTGTCAAGGAGCTTGTGGAGTCCTCGGACTCCGAAGTTTTCATCGCGATTGCTGGTTTGGCTGCGGCATTGCCGGGCGTGGTCGCGTCGCACACCACGAGGCCGGTCATCGGAGTGCCGGTCGGCGTGAAGCTGGACGGGCTTGACGCGTTCCTCTCGATTGCGCAGATGCCCCCGGGCATACCGGTGGCGACCGTCGGCATCGACAGGGGGGACAACGCCGCGGTGCTTGCGGTGGAGATTCTTGCGGCAAAGGACGACGCATTGAGGCAAAAGCTCGGCGAGTACAGGGAAGAAATGAAAGAAAAGGTGAAGAAGCAGGACGAGGAGATGAGGAAGTGATCCATCCAATCGAGTACAGGTACAGGTTCCCCGAGATGTACGCGCTGTTCGACGAGGAGTCGAAGCTGCAGAAGATGCTGCAGGTCGAAGTGGCGCTCGCGAGGGCGCACGCGCGGATTGGGGCGATACCGAAGAAGGACGCGAGGGCGATTGCCGCCGCGGCCAAGAGGGTGAAGCTCGAGCGCGTCAAGAAAATCGAGAAGCGGACGCACCACGACGTGATGGCGGTCGCTGACGCGCTGGCCGAGAAGGCGGGCGCGGCCGGCAAGTGGGTGCACATGGGCGCCACGTCGTACGATATTGTGGACACCATGTGGGCATTGATACTAAAAGACGCCGCTGTTCTGCTGGCGAAGGACCTGAAGGCGCTCAAGAAAGAGCTGCGCAGGCTCGCGAAAAAGCACAGGAAGACCGTGATGGTCGGAAGGACGCACGGGCAGCACGCGCTGCCGATTACATTCGGGCTCAAGTGCGCGGTCTGGCTGAGCGAGGTGCAGGCGCACGAGGAGCGGCTTCAGCAGCTCCAGAAGCGCGTGCTTGTCGGAAAGATGAGCGGCGCAGTAGGGACGTTCGCGGGGTTTGGCACCACGCGCGTACAAAAGCTTGTGATGAAGGAGCTGGGGCTCGGCGAGCCTGGGGCCACGAACCAGGTCGTGCAGCGCGAGGGCATGGCGGAGATGGTCGCGTTCACAGGAATAGTCGCGGGGACCGTCGAAAAGATTGCGAAGGAAGTCAGGAACCTCTCGCGCAGCGAGATAAAGGAAGTCGAGGAGGCCTTCGCCAAGGGGCAGGTCGGCAGCTCGACCATGCCGCAGAAGCGGAACCCGCACAAGAGCGAGAACCTGTGCGGCGTCGCGCGGGTGATACGGAGCAACGTGATGGTCGCGATGGAGAACATTGCGCTCGAGCACGAGCGCGACCTGACGAACTCAAGTGCGGAGAGGATTATTCTCCCGGAGAGCTTTGTGCTAACGGACTATTCGCTGAGGCAGATGGCATCGATACTCCATGGGCTGAATGTCTACCCCAAGAGGATGAGGGAAAACCTTGAGGCGGACGAGTACGTCATGAGTGAGTCCATCATGCTGGCGCTCGTGAAGAAGGGCGTGCCGCGGCAGAAGGCGCACGCCATGGTGAAGAAGGCGGCGATGGCTTCGTTCACCAGGGGCAGGGATTACCGGGCCACTGTGGCGAAGGCGGCTTCGGCGTGGCTGTCGGGAAAAGAATTGGACAAGGCAATGGACCCGCACTCCTACCTAGGCGAAAGCACGAGGGTTGTCGACAAAGTGCTGAGGGAATGCAGATGAGCTTGACTTACGCGGAAAGCGGCGTGGACAGGGAAAAGCGTGGCGCTGCGAAGAGCGTGTTCTCTGCGTTCGAGTCAACTTATTCGCTTTCGAAGTATGGCGCGCCGGTGGCGCTGCCGTACAACACTGTTTATCCGGTTGGCGATAAGTACAATGTGAAGACTTGTGACGGCGTTGGGACCAAGGTGATGCTGGCCGAGCTTGCTGAAAAGCATGACACGATTGGGATTGACGCAGTGGCCATGGTCACGAACGACGCGATAAGGTGTGGCGCCGAGCCGATTGCGCTGACGAATGTCATTGACGTGAAGGAGTCGGCGGCGGAGCTGCTGGCTGCGCTGCAGAAGGGGCTGCAGAAGGGTTCAGAGCAATCGGGCTGCCCCATGGTCGGCGGCGAGACCGCGGACGTGCCCGAGCTGATGACTGCGCTCTACCACATTAATTGTGACTGCGTTGCAGAGGTTGAAAAGAGCAACGTGGTTGACGGGAAGGGCATTGCGGACGGCGATGCTGTTGTTGGGATTCCGAGCAGTGGGCTGCACAGCAATGGAATCAGCCTCGTGCGGAGGGCATTGTTCAAGAAGTGGGGGGGGAAGTACGGCGCGCACGACAAGCCCGACGGGCTTGAGAGGGAACTGGTGTTCGAGGCGCTCGAGCCCACGCGGGTTTACGTCAAGCCGGTGCTGAAGGCGATAACAGAGTACAGCGTGAAGGCCGCGGTGCACATAACGGGTGATGCGTACCTAAAGTTCGGGGCGCTGTTCAAGTCTTCGCCGGGGATTGGCTTTGCGTTCGACAAGTTTGAGCCACAGCCGATTTTTGGATTGATTCAGGAGCAGGGCGTTGACTGGAAGGAGATGTTCAGGACGTTCAACATGGGGTGGGGTTTCGCACTTGTCGTGCCCAGTGGAGAGGCAGACGCCGTGGCGCAGCTTGTGGGCGGCACGGAAATAGGCAAAGCGACTGGCCAAAAGGGGGAGATAAGCGTCAGTCACAACGGGAAGGAAATGAATCTTTAATGGCCACTAGGATACTCGTGAGGTTCAGGGGGCAATACCCTGACGCGAGGGCAGGTTACGTCGAGAAGAGGATAAATTCCTATCTTGGGATAAGCGCGTCGGTGGATAGGGTTGACGTCTACACGATTGAAGAAGGCCTTGGGGGGGAAGAGCTCGAGAAGGCAGAGAGCCTGTTCGTGGACCCCGTGACGCAGGAGACACTGGCTGACGGCGACTACGAGAGCCTGGTGGAGGTTGGGTTCCTGCCAGGCGTGAAGGACACTGTTGGCGAGACGTCGAGGAAGGCGCTGTCCGAATTGGCGGGGAGGGATGTGGGCCCGATTTACACTTCTGTCCAGTACCGGCTGAGGGGCGCCGGCAAGGAAGAGACGGAGCGCATTGCGGCAGAGCTTCTCGCAAACAGCATGATACAGCACTGGAGGGTGTTCGGCCGGGGCGAAAACGTGGAGATGCCTATCCCAAAGGTGGAGCTGGGGCACGTCGGCGAGGCAAAAGCCGTCAGCCTCGAGCTGGACGACGCCGGGCTGGAGAAGCTTAGCGCGGACTGCTCGCTTGCACTGGGCCTGGCCGACATGAAGACGATAAAGGAGTATTACTCGCGCGAGGCGGTGGGGGCAGAGCGCGCGGAGAACGGTTTGCCGGAGTCGCCCACTGACGTGGAGCTCGAGATAATCGCGCAGACGCAGAGCGAGCACTGCAAGCACAGGATATTCAACGGCAGGATAAAGTACTCGGGGCCGGAGGGAAAAGAAGAGATTGACAGCCTCTTCAAGAGCTACATCAAGAAGTCGAGCGAAGAAATCGCGAAGCAGCGTAGGTGGATTGTCTCGATGTTCTGGGACAACGCGGGCGTGGCGTCGCTGAACGATGAATGGAATTACGTCGTGAAGTGCGAGACTCACAACAGCCCGAGCGCGCTCGACCCGTACGGCGGGGCGATTACGGGCATAGTTGGGGTGTACAGGGACCCGATGGGCACGGGCCTCGGCAGCAAGATAGTTGGGAGCACTTACGGCTTCTGCACCGGGAGCCCATTTTATGATGGCGAGCTTAGGCCGAGGATGCCTCCGAAGCGGCTGCTGGACGGCGTTGTCGAGGGCGTCAAGGACGGCGGGAACAAGAGCGGCATCCCGACTGCGTGCGGGACAGTGTTCTTCGACGACGGCTGGCTCGGGAAGCCGCTGGTCTACGTGTCTGCGGTTGGCCTGATGCCGAAGGAAGTTGCCGGCAGGAAATCGCACGAGAAGCACATTGACTCCGGCGACCGTGTGGTGATGGCCGGCGGCAGGGTAGGCAAGGACGGAATCCACGGCGCGACCGAGAGCAGCCTCGAGGGCGGCGCGTGGATTACTGCTGGCCACGTGCAAATTGGCGACCCGTTCACGCAGAAGAAGGTGCAGGACTTCATACTGGAGGCCCGGGACGAGGGGCTGTACAACGCAATAACTGACCTTGGGGCTGGGGGGATTTCTTCTGCGGCTGGCGAGAGCGCGTGCATGAGCAACGGGTGCACCCTGGACCTGGACCAGGTCCCGCTGAAGTACTTGGGGCTGGAGCCGTGGGAGATACTGGTGTCCGAGTCGCAGGAAAGGATGCTGCTTGCCGTGCCGCCAAAGAACATGGAGCGGCTGCGCGAGCTTGCGGAGAGGCATGACGTCGAGATGAGCGACATCGGCGTGTTCGAGGGCACTGGAAAGTTCACTGCGCTGTACGGCGGGAAAAAAGTGTGCTTCCTGGACATGGGCTTCCTGCACGCTGGGTTCCCGCAGCTGCAGCTAGAGGCCGAGTGGGCGCCGAAGGAGTGGGACGAGCCGACGCTGCCCGAGGAGGAGCATGGCAGGCTGATTCACGAGATGGTCGCGAGGGAGAACATTGCGAGCAAGGAGTGGGTGCAGAGGCAGTACGACCACGAGGTGCAGGGCGGCAGCGTGATAAAGCCGTTCATCGGCGCGGGGAACGACGGCCCGGGCGACGCTGCTGTGCTCAGGCCTGTGCTCGACAGGAAGGAGGGGCTGGCGATTGCGGCCGGGTTCAACCCGAAGTACAGCAAGATTGACGCCTACCACATGGCCGCGCTTTCCCTGGACGAGGCGCTGCGCAAGGTGATTTCTGTGGGCGCGGCCTTGGGGCACGTGGCGCTGAACGACAACTTCTGCTGGCCCAACTCGGTTTACGACAGCGAGAAGAACCCGGACGGCAGGCACAAGCTCGCGCAGCTGGTGCGGGCGAACAAGGCGCTTTACGACTACACGACTTACTTTGGGACGCCGTGCATCTCGGGCAAGGACAGCATGTTCATTGATGGGGCGGTCAAGGACTCAAGCGGAAAGGAGCACAAGGTAAGTGGGCTAGGGGCCGTGATGTTCACTGCGGTCGCCAAGGTGAACGACGTTGAGAAGTGCGTGTCGATGGACTTCAAGGGTGGGGGGGATTACGTTTACATCGTGGGGGAGACGAACGCGGAGCTCGGGGCAAGCGAGTACTACGAGGCCCGGGGCGCCGTTGGAAATGGGGTGCCGGAGCTCGACAAGGAAAAGGCGAAGAAGAATTACGAGTCGGTGGAGGCGGCGATTGCAAAGGGGATTGTCAGGTCGTGCCACGGCTGCTACCGCGGCGGGCTCGGCGTCGCGCTCGTGATGTGCTGTGCCGCGGGGGACGTCGGCGCGGAGATAGGCCTGGACGGGCTTCCCGGTAATGCGAAAACCGTGGTGGAGAGGCTTTATTCGGAGAGCGGGGCGAGGTTTGTTGTTACTGTTGCGCCGGAGTGCGCGAGTGAGTTTGAGTCGCTTGTCGCGGATGCAAAGCGGATTGGCACGGTTGGCGGCGACTCGCTGAAGATAACTGGCGTTCTTGACGAGAAAGTGAAGGCGCTGCGCGAGAGCTGGCAAAAGACGTTCAGGGGGTTCTGGTGATGGTCAAGGCAGTGGTCCTCACGGGCTACGGGATTAACTGCGACTACGAGACGACCCGCGCGCTTGAGCTGGCGGGCGCGGAGCCGGAGAGGGTTCACATTAGTTCCCTTGTGTCGAAGAGCCTTGACAGCTACCAGATACTCGTCGTGCCGGGGGGGTTCTCGTTCGGCGACGACATTGCCGCGGGGAAGATGCTCGCGAACAAAATGAAGCATGTGGCTGGCAGGCAAATCGAAAAGTTCATTACGGACGGAAAGCTCGTGATTGGGATTTGCAACGGGTTCCAGGCGCTGGTGAAGTACGCACTGCTGCCCGAGGTGGGCGAGCAAAAGGTGACGCTCACGTTCAACGGGTCCGGGAGGTTTGAGGACAGGTGGGTGCCGCTCAAGCCGGTGGGCGACAAGTGCGTTTGGACACGAGGCATCGAGGAGCTTTACCTGCCTGTGCGGCACGGCGAGGGCAAGCTCGTGGCGCCGCCCGAAGTGCTGAAGGACATAGAGGGCAGGGGCCTGGTCGCTCTGAGGTACGGCGGCTCGGGCTACCCTGACAACCCGAACGGGTCGCTGAACGACATCGCGGGGCTCTGTGACCCTAGCGGCAGGGTGTTTGGGCTGATGCCACACCCGGAGGCCTACCTGCACAGGACGAACCACCCTCGGTGGACGCGCGGGGAAAGCGGGACGCTGGGGCTTGAGGTCTTCAGGAACGCGGTGGACTATGCGGAGGCGGAATTATGATAGTCACCGAGACTGGCCTTGGCTTCCCAAAGAGGCGGGGCAAGGTCAGGGATGTTTATGACCTTGGGGACAAAATTCTGCTTGTTGCGACAGACCGTGTGTCTGCGTTCGACGTCGTGTTCAAGGAAGGCATCCCGAACAAGGGGAAAGCGCTGACCGGGATTTCTAATTACTGGTTCAGACGGATGGGGGGCATCGCGAAGAACGCGAACATTGCGGAGTGGCCGGAAGAGCTCAAGACGCCGGAATTGGAGGGCCGCGCGGTGCTGCAGAAGAAGGCAGAGGTTCTTCCGCTCGAGTTCATTGTGCGTGGGTACCTGGTCGGGTCGGCGTGGAGGAGCTACAAGAAGGACGGCAAGGTGCATGGTGTTGAGTTGCCTGCCGGGCTAAAGGAAAACCAGAGGCTTGACGAGCCGATGTTCACGCCCTCCACCAAGGCAGAAGTGGGCCATGACGAGAACATTAGCATTGCACAGGCGAGGGAAATCAGTGGGTACACGGACGAGGCCATGGAGAAGTCGCTTAGGATTTACGACGAGGCGTACCGGCACGCTGAAGGCAAGGGGATAATAATCTGTGACACGAAGTTTGAGTTTGGGCTTGTTGACGGGGAGCTTGTGCTGATTGACGAGCTGTTGACGCCTGACTCGTCGCGGTTTTGGTACAAGGAGAGCTACGAGGCGGGCGAGCCGAAGTCTATGGACAAGGAGTACTTGCGGGAGTATTTGATGGGCCTGGACTGGGACCGCAGCCCACCTCCGCCGGCACTGCCTGATGAAGTGGTCAACGAGCTGAGCAAGAGATATACGGAGATTCACGAGGCAATAACGGGTGAGAAAATTGTTTGACGTGAAGAAGTGGATTGCAGAAGAGGAGGACTGGATTAGGGGGGCTGTCACCGGCGAGGCCGTGATAGCGACTTCGGGGGGGGTGGACTCAACGGTCGCGGCTGTGCTTGCGCACAAGGCACTTGGCAGGAAGCTGCACTGCATTTACGTCAACACTGGCTACATGCGGAAGGGCGAGGACGAGCACGTCAGGGAATTGTTCAAGGGGCTGGAGATGGAGGTCGAGGTGGTTGACGCGGGCAAGCGCTTCTACGACGCGCTGAAGGGCGTTACTGACCCGGAGGAGAAGAGGAAGATAATCGGCGAGCTTTTCATAAGGGTGTTCGAGGAGCGCGCCAAGCAGACCGGCGCCAAGTTCCTGGTGCAGGGCACGATTGCGCCCGACTGGATTGAGAGCGGTGCGGGCATAAGGGACAATATCAAGAGCCACCACAATGTCGGGGGCCTGCCCGAAAAGCACGGGTTCAAGCTGATTGAGCCGCTTCGCGAGCTGTACAAGGACGAGGTGCGGAAGGTCGGGAAGGAGCTTGGCATCGCCGAAGAGGTGTACAACCGGCAGCCGTTCCCCGGGCCTGGGTTGGCTGTGCGGATTATGGGGGAGGCGACCCCTGATAAGGTGAAGATCCTCCAGGAAGCGGTGCACATTGCGGAAGAAGAAATTGAGCGGGCTGCGAGGCGGGGGGAGTGCGAGATTCCGTGGCAGTATTTTGCCGTGCTTTTGCCGACGAAGACTGTGGGGGTATTGGGGGACAAGCGGGCCTATGGGTATACCATTGGGGTGCGCGCGGTGCAGAGCATCGACGGCATGACCGCAAAGTATTCGGAGATCCCACATTCCGTGCTCGCAAGGATTTCTAACAGGATTACGCGCGAGCTCAAGGACCACGTCAACAGGGTGGTTTATGACATTACGTCGAAGCCGCCGGGGACAATAGAGTGGGAATAATGAGGATACTTGTTGTGAATTTTGGGTCGCAGTGGACGCACAGGATTTGGCGGCGGCTGCGCGACATGGGCTGCGAGACAGAAATAGTTGATGTTAGCACGCCGGTCGAAGAACTTGCGTGTGACGGCATTATTCTTTCGGGCGGTGCGATGAGCATTGGCAGTGGGGGCGAGGGGGAAGTGGGGCATGCGCACGAGTATCTTGACAAGTTGGATGTCCCGATACTCGGGATTTGCGCGGGGCAGCAATTCATCGCCCTGCACTTCGGCGGGAAGGCGCAGCCAGCAGAAAACCCGGAGTTCGGCGAGGTCGAGATAATAGTCGAGAAAGAGAATGACTTGTTCAGGGGGGTGCCCAAGCGATTCAAGGCCTGGGCGTCGCACAACGACGAAATCACCGAGTGCCCGGGTTTTGAGATACTGGCCAGGTCCACAAAGGGCGTGAACCACGCGATGAGGCACACGGAGAACCCGATTTACGGGACACTCTTCCATCCCGAGGTTGAGCACACAGAGCACGGCGAGAGGATAATGCAGAATTTCGTCGATGTATGCCGAAAATGGAAGAAATAAATATAGGCTCGTTCATAGCTTTTACATGGGGTTCAAGGAAAAACTTGAGGCGGCGAAGGAGTCCTTCGCTTTTGACGACTTTTTGCTGATTCCTAATTTTACCACTGTCAATCCGGCAGAGGCCAATACTTCCACCAAGGTCGCCGGCATACGCCTCGCCATCCCAATACTCAGCGCTGCGATGGACACGGTGACAGAGTCGTCCATGGCCATCGAGCTGGCTCGCAGGGGAGGGCTCGGCGTGGTCCACCGTAACTTCACGATTGAGGAGCAGGTCTCCGAAGTGACGCGGGTCAAGCGCGCGGAGTCAGTCATTATCCAGGACGTCAAGACCATTCCGCCGGGAATCACGCTCCGCGAAATCCGTGACCTGTCGCGCGAGCTTTCGTTCTCCACTTTTCCCGTGGTGGACAATGGGAAGCTCGTTGGGATTATAAGCAACCGGGACGTGCAGTTCGAGCGCGACGAGACGAAGAAGGCGTCCGAGCTGATGACCAAGGAATTGATAACCGCCGCAGAGGGCACGCCCCTCGAGAAGGTCACCGAGCTCATGCACAAGAACAGGATTGAGAAAGTGCCGGTCATGAAGGGGGAGAGGCTCGTCGGCATCATAACCGTGCGCGACATCCTCTCGCGCAAGGAGTACCCCCAGGCAACGCGCGACAAGGAGGGCAGGCTCATGGTCGCGGCCGCCACAGGCCTTGACATGAAGCGCGTGGAAGCGCTTGTCAAGGCAGAGGCCGACCTGATAGTCATCGACACTGCGCACGGCCACAACACTGCCGTGGTCGAGTTCACGAGGAAAGTGAAGAAAGAGTTCGGGTGCAAGGTGTGCGCGGGCAACATATCCACGCCCGAGGCAGCCAAGGACTTGATTGCCGCGGGGGCGGACTCCCTCAAGGTGGGCGTCGGGCCCGGCTCGATTTGCACTACGAGGGTTGTCGCCGGCGTCGGCGTCGCGCAGCTGACTGCTGTGGCAAACGTTGCGGACGTGGCTGGCGACATAAGCGTGATTGCGGACGGCGGCATAAGGAATTCTGCTGACGTGGCAAAGGCCATCGCAATCGGGGCCAATGCCGTGATGGTGGGCAACCTGCTGGCCGGCACGGACGAGGCGCCGGGCGAAATCGTTGTGAGGGACAACAAAAAGTACAAGCGATACCGGGGAATGGGCTCCAGGAAGGCTGTTGCGGACAGGTATTTCCAGGAGCAGTCGAAGTTCGTGCCCGAGGGCGTCGAGGGGCTGGTGCCGTACAAGGGCCGGGTGAAGGACATACTGAACTCGCTTGTCGGCGGGCTCCGCTCGTCCATGGGCTACACCGGCGCGAAGAACCTGAAGGAGATGCAGCAGAAGGCGCGGCTAATCAAAATTACTTCTGCGGGCGTCATCGAGAGCGCGCCGCACGACCTTGACTATGTGGAGGAAAGCGAATGAAGGCGCTGCTCAGCGTTTCGGACAAGACAGGGATAACTGAATTCGCGAAAGGGCTTGTTGCAGCGGGGTACGAAATTCTTTCGACTGGCGGCACTGCGAAGGCGCTGCGGGGCGCCGGGATAAAAGTAACTGACGTTTCTGACTACACTGGGTTTCCCGAGATAATGGGCGGCAGGGTGAAGACATTGCACCCCAAGGTGCACGGCGGCCTGCTTGCGGTGCGCGGGAACAAAGAGCACGAGAGGCAGATGAAGGAAAACGGCATAGACGCGATTGGCTTGGTCGCGGTCAATCTCTACCCGTTCGAGGAAACGGTTAAGAAGGGTGGGAAGCTGGGGCAAGTTATAGAGAACATAGATATAGGCGGGCCTTCCATGCTCCGGAGCGCCGCGAAGAACTACGAAAGCGTCGTTGTTGTTTGTGGCCCGGAAAGATATGGGCAAGTGCTTGAAGAGATAAAGGCGGGCGGGGTTAAGCCGGAGACCAGGAAAAAGCTTGCGGTCGAGGCGTTTGCCCACACCGCGAGGTACGACACGATTATCTCGAATTATCTGGGGGAAGAGGAGCTGCCGGAGACGCTCAACCTTACTTTTGACAAGATACAAAAGCTGCGGTACGGCGAAAACCCGCACCAGAAGGCGGCTTTCTACAGGGAGGCATTTGCTGCGGGGGCGACTGTCTCGACGGCGAAGCAGCTGCACGGGAAAGAGCTGTCGTTCAACAATATTTATGACCTGAACTCTGCGCTTGAGTTGGTGAAGGAGTTCGGGGGGACGGCGGTCGTGATACTGAAGCACAACAACCCGTGCGGGGTTGGCATTGACAGGAAGCAGGCCGAGGCGTACAGGAAGGCGATGGAGTGCGACCCGGTTTCTGCGTTCGGCGGCATTGTTGCTGTTAATGCGAAGCTTGAGCTGGCGACCGCGGAAGAGATTACAAAGACATTTATTGAGTGTGTGATTGCGCCGGGGTATGACAAGGATGCGCTTGAGCACTTGAAGTCAAAGAAGAAGAACTTGCGTGTTTTGGAAGTGCCGAAGTTCGGGAAAGAGCCGAAGGCGATGACGCTGAAGAAAGTCGCCGGCGGAGTGCTTTTGCAGGGCCGGGACCAGGAATTGTTTGCCGGGCTGAAGGTTGCCACGAAGCGCAAGCCGGGCAAGGAAGAGATGAAGGCGCTCGAGTTTGCGATGAAGGTGTGCAAGCACGTCAAGAGCAACGCAATTATTTACGCTATGGGGGACAGGACGATTGGCATCGGCGCGGGGCAGATGAGCCGGGTTGACTCTGCAGTGGTCGGGGCGATGAAGGCAAAGAACGCGGGGCTGGACACGAGGGGGAGCGTGCTGGCGAGCGACGCTTTTTTCCCGTTCAGGGATGCTGTGGACGCGGCGGCGAAGGCGGGCGTGACAGCGATTATCCAGCCGGGCGGCTCGATAAGGGACGAGGAAGTGATTGGCGCGTGCGACGAGCACGGCATTGCCATGGTCTTCACTGGAATGCGTCATTTCAACCACTAGCTTTCCCGTCATCTGACGGAAAAATGAAAGGTTTTTAAAGTCAATCCAACAGAAGTATAGCCCACATTCTAGCTCTACGGTAAGGGACAGCTTATGCAGGATATTGGACGGCTTATTCGGCTTGAAAACGCCCACGAGGTCAAGATAGGGGAAAAGCAGGCCAAGCTCGAGGAAGGGATTACCAAAGAAATCGAGAGGGCCAAGGCTGCCATTGAAAAGGCCAAGGCCGCTGCAGAGGGGGAGGAGAAAAAAGCCGCTGAAAAAGGCGCTTCAGAAGGCGCCAAAGAGGCCAAGAAAGTACAGCAGGAGTACAAGAAAAAGCAGGATTCCCTCAAGAAGGCCTACAGCGCGAACAAGGCAAGCGCAGTAAAGGAGGGCCTCAGGGCCGTGCTCAGCGGGTGATATTGAGTGTTCTCCACCGCCCCGATGCGGCATGTCACGCTCCTCGTCCCCAATGCCGGGGTCGACGAATTTCTGCTCAAGCTGCACTCGAAGGGCATCTGCCAGATAAAGCAAAAAGAAGGGCCAATCCCTGAAGAGTATTCAGAGCTCTTCAAGATGAGTTCCGACGTGAAGGCTTCGCGGGACCGGCTCTACAAGTACAAGCCCGCGGTCGGAAACATCGGCAAGATGCTTTTCCCCAGGCCCGAGCCCAAGGTTGTTGTCGACAAGAGGCGGGACGAGGAAATAATCACTGAGACGCGGGAGAAATTCGATGGGCTCAAGGGAGGGCTCGAGACAGACATCGGCCCGCTCAAGAAAAAAAAGCTTGAGCTCGAGGCGAGGATAAAGCTGCTAGACCTTTACCCGCCCGGCATTGACCTGGCGTACATTCGCAGGGGGTGGGAAATAAGCGCGCACGCCGGCCTCATCCGCGCGCAGAGCGAGGCCGAGCTGAAAAAGCTGAAGGGCGTCAAGCTGCTGCGGCCGATTGACAAGAAAACTCTTTTTGTGTTGGTGTACAGCAAGAGGGCGGACGAGGAAAAGGCGCTCGCTAGGCTTCACGAGATTGGGTTCGAGGAGCTGGAGCTCCCGGCAGAAAAGGGCACGCCCGAAGAGGTGAGGCGGCAGCTGAAGAAAGAGCTCGGTGCCTTGAGGGACGATATGTCCAAGGAAAGGGCGAGGCTGCGGAAGCTGTGGGAGAGCGAGCACCTCAAGGTGGACGCGCTCACAGAAGAGTTGGAAATAGTGACCGACCGCATGAAGGCCGACACCGCAATCGAGAAGGGGTATGCGATTGCACGGCTCGAGGCGTGGGTGCCTGAAAAAGAGTGGGCGAAGTTCAAGTCACTCGTGAAGCGGAGCTTCACAGAGCACTACATATTGCCCGTGGAGCGCGAGGACGCTCCCACGCTGCTGGAGAACCCGCAGCCGATAAAGGCGTACGAATTGATTACGGGGTTGTACGGGCTCCCGAAGTACGGGAAGACCGACCCGACGCCGATTCTCGCGTTCACTTTTGCGCTGTTTTTCGGGTTTATGCTCACCGACGCCATTTATGGGATTGTGCTGGGGCTGCTCGGGCTGCTCATGGTTGGCGGCGTGGGCAGGGTCAACGAGGGCATGAAGAACTTTGGGGTAATCTTGACGGTAAACGGGGTTTTCACGGCGATGCTGGGCGCATTGTTCGGGAGCTGGGCCGGCTCGCTGGTCACGGAGTGGCTGGGCATACCGTTTTGGATTGACCCCATGAAAGAGGCAATGATAGTGCTGATTATTTCGCTCGTGATTGGGTTCATTCACTTGACCACAGGGTACTTGATTGGGGTCAAGGACAAGCGCAAGAGCCTGCTCGACGCGGCGCGGCCGAGCGGCGTCATGCTCATGATGATGACTGGCATAGTGCTCATCATTGTTTCGATGATGGGGCTGGGGTACCTGCAGATGGTCGGGGTTGGGCTGATTCTGCTTTCGGTCGTCGCGAACTTTGTTGTCGCATTCAAGCAGGACGGGCCAATCATGTCCGCGCTCTCGATTTTTGACTTCACCGGCTGGCTCGGGGACTGGTTCTCGTACGCGAGGCTGATGAGCCTTGCGCTGGGGACGGCGGGGATTGCGCTCGCGGTGAACTTCATGGCTGGCATGATGGGGGAGATGGTTCCAGTCGTCGGGCCGCTCGTCGCGGCAGTAATACTCATAGGGGGCCACGCGTTCAACATTGGCGTCAATGCCCTGGGCTCGTTTGTCCACAGCCTGAGGCTGCATTTCCTGGAGTTCTTCTCCAAGTTTTATGACGCCGGGGGAGTGGCCTATCAACCATTTTATGCTAAACGCAAATTAACGGAGGTAAAATAATGGGAATCAGTGAATTTCTCGCTGGAATGATAACAGGGCAGACACTGGCAATGCTTGGTGCTGCGCTGGCTTTAGGAGTAGCAGGGTTCGGCACCGCCATGGGTGTCCACGCGGCAGGAGTCTCGGCTGCTGGCGCAGTCGCGGAAAACAAGGACAACTTCAAGAACGCGCTTGTGCTGCAGGCCATGCCCCAGACCCAGACCATCTACGGCTTTATTATCGCGCTGTTGATAGCGATGGGCGCCGGGCTTCTCGGAGCTGCCAATGAGCTTACGGTCGCGCAGGGCGGCGTAATGCTCTCGGCCGGGCTTGTTGTTGCCTTGACTGGCCTTAGTGCTGCGTTCCAGGGCAAGATTTCGGCTGCAGGCATCGCGGCGACGTCCAGGAACCAGGGCGCGTTTGTCCCGAGCATCATTTTCTCGGGCCAGGCGGAGACCCCGGCAATCTTCGGGTTCGTCATCGCGCTGATTGTGCTGGTGGTCGGCCTTGGAGTGCTTGGCTGAGGTGCGCGAATGAAAGTTGTTGGAGACCTGCGCGGCCTCGAAAAGGCCGTGAAGCAGCGCTACCGCTCGGACGCGAAGTCCCTGGAATCAGAAGCGAGAGCCAGGACAAAGAAGATCCGGGACTGGCAGTCCGAGCAGGTCAAGGAAATCAAGCGCTCGCGAAAGGCGAGGCTTGAGTCGGTCCGCGAGACCGCGAAGCGCCGCGTGGTGAACGAGGCGCGGATGAAGGCGCGGATGGAATACCAGCGCGAGAAGGAGAAGCACATAGCATCGGTCGTCGCCGAGGCCCGCAAGGGCCTCAAGAAGCTGAGCGAATCGGAAGAGTACATGAGCTACGTCAAGCGGCACCTCCCGAAGGTGAAGGGCTACACCGCGTACTGTGGGAGCCCAAAGTACAAGGACATATTCGGGGACAAAATGAAGCCAGACAAGGCAATCACCGGCGTCAAAATAGTCGCCGGAGACACAGCGTATGACTTCACGCTGGACAGCCTCATGGACTCTAGGATAAGCGAGGTAAAGATGGCGGCGAGCAAGGCGCTATTCGAGGAATGAAATGGTTGTAGTTGTAGTCTTTTCGGTGGCGTTCGTCGTTGCCCTGGCAGGGTACGCCTTCCTCAAGGTGTTCCCTATGTCTGCGTACCTGTACGCGGACGCCCGGGCTAGCGCGAGGTCTGCAAGGCTGCTGAAGAAAGATGACTACAGCCGATTGGCGTCGGCGGCGTCGTTCCCCGACTTCGTGTCCGGGCTCAAGGGCACGGCGTACGAGTGCGAATGCCAGAACGCGCGGGAGTTCCACCTCCTGCTGGAGAGGCACTACCTCGGCGAGTACGCCGAGATAGCCAAGGACACGCCAAGCGCGTACAAGGCCGTGCTCGACGCAGAGCTGATGAGGCACGAGGCGAGCTGCATAAAGCTCTTGATGAAGAGCAAGCTCAAGAGCATTGAATTGAACGAGGAGCTGACAGTGCCCGTCGGGAGCGTGACTCCCTCGCTGCTTAACAGCCTCAGGGGCGCTGAGACCGTGGGCGACATGGCCGTAATGCTGCAGCGCACGGGCTTCGCGGACCTGTTCTCGAGCGACTTCTGGAAGGACAAGTCGTGGGAAGAGGCCGAGATGGAGATAGATGGGTTTGTGACGAAGAAGATGCGCGAAACCATTTCTGCCGCGAGGATTCCGGAGGGCAAGGAGCTTATGGCGCTGCTGGAGGGGGCCATGGTCGCAGAGGACGTGCTACTCTTGATTAGGGCGAAGCTTCGCGGGCTCGGCGAGGAAGAGCAGCAGGCGCTTGCGGAAGCCACGGAGATGGGCGGCGACGCGCGCGAGCTCGTTAAGGTTTCCCTCGAGGGCATAACGCCCGAGGCACTGCCGCCGGTCGCGGTGCTGCGCGACAACAGCGAGCTGGTGTCCGAGGGCAAAATCGTCGAGCTCGAGAAGGCGGTGGGCGAGCACATCGCGTCGAGGACGCGGCAGCTCGCGATGTTCCACCCGGAGGGTGCGTACCCGATTGCGCTTTACATAATGGAAAAGAACAGCGAGAAGAAGGCGCTCCAGCTGATTAGCAAGGCGGTCGAGGAAGGAATGCCCACGGAGAGGGTGCTGGAGCTGATGGCGTGATAATACTCGGGAACCCGCAGTTCGCGACGGCGATGCTGCTGGCGGGGATAAGCAACAGCCATCGCGTAACAAGCCGCGCGGAGTGGCTTGCGCGCGTGCGCGAGCTCCCGAAAGAAGAGACAATCATCGCAAACACGAGCGTCGTGGGAATCCTCCCCGAGCTCAAGGAATTCAAGAACCTGATAACGCTTCCTGACAGCGCTTCAGAGTTCGGCAGCGTCGACGACCTCAAGGAAATCGTGAAGGCTGCCGTTGGAATAGAGATAGAGGTGTGAAAATGCCAAAGATAAAGAAAATATCCGGCCCGGTTGTGGTTGCGGACGACATAAAAGGCTCACGAATGTATGACATGGTGCGCGTGGGCGAGGAGCATCTGATTGGCGAAATAATCCAGCTGCACGGGGACACCGCGACCATACAGGTGTACGAAGACACAAACGGCCTGAGGCCAGGCGAGCCCGTGAAGCCCACTGGCCGCCAGCTCAGCATACAGCTGGGCCCAGGCCTGCTGAAGTCGATTTACGACGGGATTGCGAGGCCGCTTGAGTCGATTGCCGACAAGTCCGGCGACTTCATCGCCAGAGGAATCGATGTGCCGTCGCTCGACAAGAAGAAGCAGTGGGAGTTCAAGCCCCTTGTGAAGAAGGGGGACAAGATTACTCCCGGGCAGATAGTCGGCGAGGTCAAGGAGACCAGCGTGCTCACCCACAGGATTTTGTGCCCGCCGGACATCAGCGGCAGGGCCGTCGACGTGAGCAGCGGCAAGCACCGGGTCGACGATGTTGTTGTGAAAGTTGAGTCAGGAAAGGCAAAAGGGGAAATCAAGCTCTCGCAGGAGTGGCCGGTCCGGGTCGGCAGGCCGTATTCTGAAAAGCTGTTCCCGGACGTTCCGCTCGTGACGGGGCAGAGGATTCTCGACACGTTCTTCCCGCTCGCGAAGGGCGGGACAGCGGCAATTCCGGGGCCGTTCGGCTCCGGGAAGACGGTGACGCAGCACCAGCTCGCCAAGTGGAGCGACGCTGACATCGTTGTGTACATCGGGTGCGGCGAGCGCGGGAACGAGATGACTGAAGTGCTCGAGGAGTTCCCGAAGCTAAAGGACCCGAAGAGCGGGAAGCCGCTGATGGAGCGGACCGTGATGATTGCGAACACTTCGAACATGCCTGTCGCAGCGAGGGAGGCGAGCGTTTACACCGGGATTACGATTGCCGAGTACTACCGCGACATGGGATACGACGTCTCGCTCATGGCGGACTCGACTTCAAGGTGGGCAGAGGCCATGAGGGAAATCTCGAGCCGGCTCGAGGAGATGCCTGGCGAAGAAGGGTATCCCGCGTATCTCGCGTCGAAGCTCGCCGCTTTCTACGAGAGGGCCGGAAGGGTAACGGCGCTGAACAACAAGAACGGGTCAGTGAGTGTTATCGGCGCAGTGTCGCCGCCGGGCGGCGACTTCTCCGAGCCGGTGACGCAGAACACGCTTCGGATTACGAAAGTGTTCTGGGCGCTGGACGCGAGCCTTGCGTACAGGCGGCACTTCCCTGCAATCAACTGGCTGACCTCGTACTCGCTCTACGAGCGGTACCTTGAGGACTACTTCAAGAAAGAGGTCTCCCAGGAGTTTGTTGAGCTGCGCAAGGAGTCGATGGTGCTGCTGCAGAAGGAGGCTGAGCTGAAGGAGATTGTGCAGCTCGTCGGCCCGGATGCACTTCCGGCCGAGGAGCGGCTCGTGCTCGACACCACCAAGTCGATTCGCGAGGACTTTCTGCAGCAGAACGCCTACCACGACGTGGACTCGTACTGCAGCCTCGAGAAGCAGTACGGGATGCTGGGATTGATTCTGCACTTCCACGGCGAGGCCACGAAGGCCATGGCGTCCGGTGCAAAGATTGGGAAGCTCACCACGCTGCCAATCAAGGAAAAGATTGCGCGGATGAAGTACGACGAGGAGTTCATCAAGAACATCCCGAAGATGCGGAAAGAGATTGAAAAGCAAACAGCGTCTGCAGTGGAGGTGGTGGAATGATAAGCGAGTACAAGTCCATACGCGAGGTCGCCGGGCCGCTGCTGGTCGTGGACGGCATTGACGACGCGGGCTACGGCGAGCTCGTGAGGATAAAGACGGGCAGCGGCGAGCAGAAGATGGGCCAGGTGCTCGAGACCGCGAAGGGCTACGCAGTCGTGCAGGTGTTCGAGGGCACGGACGGCATCGACACGAAGGGCACGAGCGTGCGCTTCACCGGCGAGACCGTGAAGCTGAGCGTTTCGACCGACATGCTTGGCCGCGTGTTCAATGGCAGGGGGGAGCCGATTGACAATGGGCCTGAAATCGTGCCGGACAAGAAGCTGGACATCAACGGCGAGGCGATTAACCCCTCGCGGAGGGACACTCCGCTGGACTTTATCCAGACAGGCGTCTCGACGATTGATGGCATGAACACGCTGGTGCGCGGGCAGAAGCTCCCGATTTTCTCGGGCGCGGGCCTGCCGCACAACTTGCTTGCCGCGCAGATTGCGAGGCAGGCCAAGACGAGGAAGACCGGCGAGCAGTTCGCCATAGTGTTCGCCGCGATGGGGATTACGAACGAGGAGGCGCTGTTCTTCCAGAAGGAGTTCGAGCGGACTGGCGCGCTGAGCAATGTGGTGATGTTCCTGAACATGGCGAACGACCCGGCGATTGAGAGGATTATCACGCCGAGGATGGCGCTGACCACGGCGGAGTTTTTGGCGTACGAAAAGGACATGCACATATTGGTCATCCTCACGGACATGACGAACTATTGTGAGGCACTGCGTGAGATTGCCGCTGCCAGGGAAGAAGTCCCTGGGAGGCGGGGATACCCGGGGTACATGTACACCGACCTCTCGACTATTTACGAGAGGGCGGGGAGGATTAAGGGGAGGAAGGGCTCGGTCACGCAGCTGCCAATCCTTACGATGCCGGACGACGACATTACGCACCCGATTGCAGACCTGACTGGGTACATTACCGAGGGGCAGATTGTGCTGAGCAGGGAGCTGCACCGCAAGGGCATCTACCCGCCAATCAACCCGCTGCCGTCGCTGTCGAGGCTGATGAAGAACGGCATTGGCTCCGGGAAGACGAGGGGCGACCACCCCGACATCTCGAACCAGCTCTACGCGGGATATGCACAGGGCATCGAGGTGCGGGAGCTGGTGGCTGTTGTCGGCGAGGAGTCGCTGGGCGAGCTTGACAAGCTCTACCTCAAGTTTGCCGACGACTTCGAGGACAAGTTCATCCGCCAGGAGTATTCCGAGGAGCGGGGCATTGAGGAGACGCTCGGCTTGACTTGGGAGCTGCTGTCGATGCTGCCTGAGAGCGAGCTGAAGAGGGTCAGGGACGAGTACATCGAGAAGTACCACCCGCACAAGGCCAAGGGCGAAGGCAAGCTGGCTGTTGAGGCAAGGGTGTCCGGGCAAATCACGGACATTGACTTGCTTGGTGGCAATTTGGTTAGCCTCGGTGGGCTGAAGAGGAAAAAGAAGCCGAGAGTGTAAGACGATGCAGGTAAAGCCGACCCGGATGGAGCTTCTTCGCACCAAGAAGAAGCTGAAGCTGGCCGAGAAGGGCCACAAGCTCCTAAAGGAAAAGCGGGACACGCTGGTGATGGAGTTCTTCAGCACCCTGAAAGAGGTAAAGGAAGTGCGTGCCGGCATTGGCGGGGAGCTTGGCGAGGCAGAGGATCGGCTGTTCATGGCCGAGGCGCACATGGGCATACAGGAGATTGAGCGTGTCGCGCAGGGGCTTTCCGGCGAGACCAAGATTACCTTCAAGTCCAAGAACATCATGGGCGTGAAGGTGCCTGAGATTGACGAGCTTGAGATTAGCCCGGAGTGGTATTCGGTGATTTCGAGCTCGACCTACCTCGAGGCGGCCGTGAACAAGTACCGGGCTTTGGCGCCGCGAATCCTGAAGCTGGCGGAGCTTGAGCTGAAGCTGAAGCGCCTGGCCGAGGAGATTAAGGCCACGAAGCGCAGGGTGAACTCGCTGGAGTACATCACAATCCCGATACTTGAGGAGATAAAGAAGGAAGTCGCGTTCAAGCTCGAGGAGCGGGAGAGGGAGAACTTCACGCGGCTGAAGAAAATTAAGTCAAAGGCGACTGCAAATGCCTGAAAAGAACGAGAAATGGGTCTTGGCGACGCTGCTCGCGGGGCAGGTCTCGTCGCTGGTCATGATTTTTGGGTTCTTTATGTTCCTGTTTTTGGTGTTTAGGTCGCTTGGCTGGCTTTGAACTACCCAAACGCATTTAAATGCGTGTTGCTTGATGGGGGTTATGGAAGCCTACTGTGTCAAATGCAGGACGAAAGTTGAGATTAAGGACGGTGAGGAAGTCATCATTGACACCAAGCGCGGCAAGAAAAAGTTTATGATGGGCACGTGCAGCGTCTGCGGGACCAAGGTATCGCGCGTCTTGGGCAATGCTTAGGTGAACAGCAGCCAAAGCAGTGTGTCGCCAACCATCAAGTTCAGCAATAGCGAAGCCAGTATGAATACTCCGAACTTCGGCAAGTTCTCCTGAACGATAATTTGCTTGATGCCGTGCTTCCTGGCCGTCTTTTTTATCGCCTTCAGCTCCATTTCAAGGAAGGTCTTTCTGCTTCCGAGCCCCAGCTTCTTCTTCATTGATGGGCTCATTAGCTCGAGTGCTATGACGTCGTCGTCGTTGAGGTCCTTGACGGCTTTTTTCCTGACGACGTAGAGGCGCAGGATGTCTTCCTTGAACGCCATCGCGAACGTGCCGAGCGCCAGGGGGACTGCGACAATTGTCATCATCGGGCTCAAGTAGACCCAGATTACGGCAAGCGGGAGGGTCAGCGCAGAGTACAGCAGGCCGCGGAACGACTTCGCCCTGAAGTCCTTGATTTTTTTGCGGTCTTCGTGGAGGCGGCGGAGGTAGTCGATGGAGACCACTGCCATGGCCATGACCGCCGACGCGAAAAACACGCTCACGACGAATGGGTACGGGGCAATGATTGGATTGAAGCCAAGGGCCACAAGCTGGGCTGGATAGATGGGGAGCAGCAGGGCGAGTGCTGTGAACAGCTTGACGTCGCCGCCGCCGAGCTGGCCAAACGTGTAGAAGATGAAGGACGCTGCGAACACGCCGGCAGCAATCAGGTAGTATGGGACTGCAGCCTCGAGGCCGCTGTAGAGCGGCAGCAGGGCCGCGCCAAGCAGCAGCATGGCGTGGGTGTACCTGTCCGGCATATAGCCAGTCTTGAAGTCTGTGTGGGAGACCACCGCTGTCCCGATTATGGCTATTGCAACTCCCAATAACTCAAACATTGTCATGCACCTCTAGAACGTTTAATTCGACACACTTGCACGGCCCGAGAAAGTCGGCGAAAGACGGCTTTGTCCTCCCGGAGTCGCCGCTGATTAACTCTTTTATGTAGGCGCCCGCCTCGGCGCGGATTACTGCGCGGAGCCGTAGCCCCTTTTTCTCCAGCTCCACGCCGTGGATTGCCCTTTTCCTCACTAGGTCGGCCCGCCGGTGCGACACCCTGTCCGGCGTGCGCTGGCTTATTTCTTTTTCTTGGAATTCATTAATTACGCTTTCGATTGCTTCGTCGGAAGCATCGTTTTCGCACTCGATGATTGCCTCGTACGTCTTGTCGTGGCGGGCGGCCTTGATGCGGCGGACTTCTTCTTTTGAGGACTTGCGCAGCTTCTGGACCTCGATTTTTCCGGTGGCGGAAGAGTTGACTTCCTTGGCCATCTCTTCCCAGTCGAGGAACCTACGGAGGGGCTGCTGCAGCTCCAGCACGAAGGGCCGCCAACCTAAGCAGGTTGCGTCGATGTCCTCCCTGCCCGAGCCGTGGAACTTTTCCCCCTTTGCACCGGTCTTTTCCATGAACGGCTTCGCGATTATTTCCTCGACGCTCTCCTCGTACATCTTGCCAGTGAAATTGCACTCCTTGCAGCCCCGGCCCCTGCAGCGCCTGCAGAACCACTTTGTCTGGGGGATTCCGCGCAGGAGCTTCTTGTACTTGCCGTACACGAAGAGGGCGTGTATGTTCAGAGATACCTTGCCGGTCGTGAAGTCCGCGAGCGCGGTCACGTCCGGGTGCGTGAACTCCGCTTCCTTGCCCGTGGCCTTTCCCAGCTCAAGCCCAATTTGGCGCACTAGGTCCTTCTTGAGTGGCTCGCAGTGCAGCGCCCCGATTTCCACCCAGAGCTCTTCCTCCCTGCCGAGGAGCGCGCGGTCGACGCGGCAGCCGACGAGGAAGTTTTCGTAGTCCAGGCCTGCGAGGAGCTCTGCGGCTTTTTTGGCCATGGCGTCTGTCTCCAGAAAGTAGCCGCTGCAGAGCGGGCAGTCTTTTTTGAGGGCGACTTTGTCTGTCTCGCAGTGCCTTGCCTCTGCAAGTGAGTTTGACTGGCGGACCTTGGAGCCAATTGCGCCCTGGTCCATGCCCTCGAACAAGCGGTGGAACTGCCTGCCGATGCAGCGGTCGCACGCGCCGATCTCGAGCAAGTGCTTGCGTGCGGCAGAGTAGTCGAAGTCCACTTCACATCCCCATACCAAGCTTTCCCATCATCTTGGAAAGGCCCTTGGGGAGGCGCTTTCCCTTCTTGAACTTCTTGAATATCTTTTTGGTGGCATTGAACTGCTTCAGGAGCTCACGGACTGCGGACTCCGGCTTGCCCGAGCCCTTCGCGATGCGGCGGATGCGCGAGGAGTTGATTACATCAGGGTCCTCGAGCTCTTTCTCGGTCATGGAGTCCATGATGTGCTTGTACGACTTCATCTTTTCCTCGCTCTGCTCGAGGACGTCGTCCGGGAGCTGGGCGCTCATGCCAAGCTGCTCAAAGACTTTTGAGAGCGAGCCCATTTTCTTGGTCGCCTCGAGCTGCTTGTAGAACTTCTTGAGCGTGAACTCGCCCTTCATCAGGTCTTCCGGCGAAAGGTCCTCTTCCTCGACCACTTCCTTGATGCGCTCCATCAGCGAGCCGAGGTCCGGGTAGCCCAGCAGCCGCGAGATGTACTTCTGCGGGTCGTAGGCTTCTAGGTCCTCCGGCTTCTCGCCCGTGCCAATGAAAGTGATTGGGATGCCCGCCTCGGCGCACGCCGAGAGAGCGCCGCCGCCCTTCGCGGACGAGTCCATCCTCGTCACGATGACGCCCGTTAGCCCAATCGCGTCGTTGAACTCCTTTGCCTGCTTGCCCGCGGTCTGGCCCATGTCCGCGCCGAGAACTAAGATTTTTTGGTCGGGCTTGAGGATTGCGGACAAGTCCTTGACCTCGTCGATTAATTCCTTGTTCAGCGAGTCCCTGCCAGCGGAGTCCACGATAAGGAGGTCATGGCCCTTGACGGCCGCGATGCCCTGCTTGAGTATCTTGGCCGCGTCCTTCTCGCCCTTGATGCCAAACATTGGGACCTTTACTCTTTCGGCCAGCTGCTCGACCTGCTCGTAGGCGGCGGGCCTCCAGGTGTCAGTAGTGATTATCGCTGGCTTAAGGCCTCGCTTCGCGAAGTATTTTGCCAGCTTGGCCGTGGTGGTGGTCTTGCCGTGGCCATACGTGCCTACCAAAAGGATTTTCTGTGGCTTGACCTCTGGCTGGAACTCTTCGCCCACGAGGGAAATGAGCTCGTCGTAGACCAGCTTTATGAAGTGCTCCTTTTGTGAGATGCCTGCCGGCACTGTGGCGTCCTTCACGCGCGACTCTATCCGCTTCGAGAGCTCGAACACCAGCTTGATGTTGACGTCCGCGGAAATCAGCGTGCGCTGCAGCTCCTTAATGCTTGACTTGAGCAGCGCCTCGTCAACGACTGCGGCGCCGGATATCTTGCTGATGACCCCCCTTAGCCCGGAAGCCAACTTGGATACTACCATTGCATACCCTTTAATCCTGCTTTGTTTTTATGGCTTAGCCGAAAATCCTGTCCAGCAGGTCGTCCGCGCTGAAGCGCACGAGGTCTCTGTAGGACTGGCCTATGCCGTAATAGATTATTGGGACGCCGGTCGAGCGGGCGATGCTGATGACGCCGCCGCCCTTCACGTCCATGTCCATCTTGGAAAGAATGACTCCGTCGACGCCGATTTCTGCCTTGAACTGCTCGACCCGCTCGAGCAGCGCGTTGCCGGCCAAGGCCTCGTCGAGGTAAATCAATAGGTGCGGGTTGGCGACTCGCTTGATTTTCTTCAGCTCTTCCATCAGGTTTTTGTTGGTCTCCTGGCGCCCGGCTGTGTCAATGAGCACGCAGTCGATTCCCCTGGCCTTCGCGCTCTTGATTGTGTCGAATGCGACTGCGGCGGGGTCTGCGCCGTACGTGTGCTTGACCATCTTTATCCCAAGCGCGTCCGCGTGGTACTGGAGCTGCTCAATGGACGCTGCGCGGAAAGTGTCCGATGCGGCAAAGATTGAGGACAAGTTGTTTTCCTTGAGCATGTGCGCAATTTTTGCGAGCGTCGTCGTCTTTCCCGCGCCGTTCGGTCCCAAAAACATTACCACAAAAGGCTTTTCGGACTTCTTTGCCTTTTCGACCAGGTCGAAGCTGGGCACAGAGACTATTTCGCGTATGGTGTCGCGGACCGCTGACTCTATCACTGTGCGGACGTCGCTGCCCCTCGAGAACTTCGTGGCGGCAAGGCGCTGCTTCAGCAAAGAGATTATTTCCTCGGCCACGGGCTGGGCGACGTCGGCCTCGAGGAGCGCGAGCTCGAACTCCCACATGAAGTCGTCGATTTCTTTCTCAGAAAGCGAGACTTCGGCGGCGACCGCGCGCTTGATGCGAGTGACGAGGCCTAGCTTTGGCTTTTTCTCTTCGATTGGCTTTGCAACTGGTGGTATCGCCGGAACCGGCGATACCACTGGTTTTGGCTCGGCCGGTACTGGCTCAGTAACTTTGGGTGCCACGGGCTCGGGCTCAACAACTTTTGGTGCCGCCGGCTCTGGCTCGGGTTCTGGCTCAATAACTTTTGGTGCCGCGGGCTCTGGCTCAATAACTTGGGGTGTCGCCGGTACTGGCGACACCCCGGGTTTTGGGGTGGGCGGCGTTGGTTTTGCTTTTGGCGCAGGCTTTTCTTTTTTTGGCTCTGGCTTGCGCTCTTCTTTCTTTGGTTCTGGTTGAGGGACTGGTTCTTCCTTTGGCTGGGTGGGCGCTTCCTCGATTTTTTCCTCTGCCTTTTTCGTTATTTTCGAGGCGAAGTCCTCGATTTTTTTCTTGAGGAATCCAAACATGTCAACCGCTTATCACTGGCACGTCAGAGGTGGGGGGCTGCCTTGCCGCGGCGAGTTTCTTCCTTATCTCCATGGACTCGGTGCGCAGCATCTTCGCCATTCCCTGGAGCTTGTCGGCGGTCTCGCGAAGGGTGTTTTCCCTCCTCTTGACTATCTCGATTGCCTCCTCGCGGCTCTTCTCCAAGACCACGCCGGAGCCAACCTCGACCTTGACCGTTGACACGTCAATCCCAACAGGGAGGTAGACGCCGCCAACCGGCACAAGCCCTTCCTTTTCGCCGCCCTTGATTTCCTCAAGGGTGGAGCGCGTCGCCATAAGCACTTCGAGTGAGCGGGCGAGCCCCTGTAGCTGCTCGCTTATCTGCCCCATCTTGGCCTCGTTGCCCCTTATCATTCCAATTGCCTGTTCTGCCGTAATTTCAACCATTTTCATTCACCCTCGCTCAACTGCTTTACCAGCAGGGACGTCGTCTCCCCGGCAGGCACTTCCTCAACAGAGGTTATCTGGACCTCGCGGCGCTTGCACTTGTGCTTCGAGCCGATGTCCGTGTAGACCTTTTCTTTTGCGTCCTCTGGCTTGAGCGCCCGGACGTCAATCGCAAAGCCATGCTTCGCCCCTTTCTCGCCGAAAATCCCCTTCAGCCTGTAAATTTTTATCATGCCAATCACCTATTTCTTGAAGAACAGCGCGTCGTCAACACGCCCCAGCTCGAATGGTGTGCTGGTCGAGCCGACGATTGCGCCGTTGGAGTTTGCGAGTATGCACCCGCTTATGAATGGGTTTCCGTAATTGAGGGAGCCAAGTTCCCCCTCGGCCTTGAACACCTTGGAGAGGAGCCTCATCTCCTCGGCAGACGCGTTGGGGTTCGCGAGGAATCCCTTGCCCGTCACCACCACGCACGAGCCCGTTGTCTCGAGCCCGGCCACATGCACGGGTGCGGGGGTGGCGCCGAACGCCTCGCCGATTCGCTTGGTCTCCTTCTCGCTGAACAGCGGGCTCACCGCGACCCCGCTGTCGTTCGCTGCCATCATGTTCCCAACGGCCGTGAACGCCTCGACGGTCACGGTGCTGAGGTAGCTCTCCAGCGCATCGGCCTCTTCCTTGTAGGCGGTGCGCGGGAGCGCGATGCACCGTGAGTTGAGGCACGCCAACACGCCGATGAGGGGCGAGTTCGCGACAGATGCCTTCACTGCCTCGGTCTTGAGTATGTCCTCGACGAGGGTGATGAAGTCCTCGCCCGTGTTCGGGGGGAGGAACGTCACTTTGTCGTTGGTCGCCGCGAACACGCCGACGAACGCGGTTCCCAGCAAGTCACTCTGCTCTATGTACATGCCCTGCACCTAAGCGAGCACCGCAGTGGCGCGCTTTTCCTCTTCCTGGATTTTTACCTTGATTCTCCGCGGGGGCGACTGAATTCCCTTGTTCCAGAGCGCCTCGTTGACCGACGGGTCGATGAATGCCTCTTTCCTCGTGTGCTTCTTGATGTAGCGCCTTACCTCCCTCGCCGCGTACCTCACGCGTGAGGTGCGGGGGTGGTCGAACGCCTTCCGGAGGCTGATTGTGTGGACTGACTCCTTGACTATTTTCTTTTCTTCTTTGTCGGCCTCTTCCTTCTTCTCGCCGGTTGGCTTTGCCTCTTCTTTTTTTGCCTCTGGCTTTTGGGGTGTCGCCGCCTCTGGCGCGGATACCCCGGCTTTTGGCTTTTCTTCCTTTGCCGGCTTTGGCTCAGCCTTCGGCTTTTTCTTTTCCTCTTCGGCCTTCTTTTCTTTCTTTTCTTCTTTTTTCTCAGCCATGCCACTCAGTCCTTAGCGCCCTTTTTCCTCAGGGTCTTCGCGAGCGAGTTGCGCCTCCAGTGCCTCTGCTTGGGGTTCGTGGAGACCGCGCGGTTGGTCTTGAGCATGACCCACATCGGCACGCGCTTGTTGCTCTTCCCTGCCCTTGCAAGGATTTCCTTGGTTTTTGTGTCCTTCCGGCTTGGCATCACAGTCACTTCCTCTTAATCGTTATTTCCCTTTTTTCCCCGCTTATCTTGGAAAGGAGTTGCTTCAATGTTGCGTCATCGATTTTTTGGACCCTCCCGGACTGCGCGAGGTAGATGACGAGCTTCTCGACCTGCTCCGCCAGCAATGGGTTCCCCAGCTTCAGCGTCGTGAGGCGGGACTTGGCAGCGGGCGTCAGCAATTGCTTGAGCACGGCGTCCTTCTGAAGCTCCATTGCCACCCTCGTCTCCTGCTCCGCCTGCCTGTCGGCAAGCTGGGCCTGCAGGTCTGCGGCGCGCTTCTGCCTTAGCTCATCGAGGTCCATCTTACTCCTTTTCCTCCTTTGGCTCTGCCGGCTTCCCCGCCTTTTTGGCTGGCTTTTCTTCTTTCTTTTCTGCCGGCTTAGCTTCTTTTGGCTTGGGCGTTGCCTCTTTCTTTTCTGGCTCAGGCGTTGCCTCTTCTTTTTCTGGCTCAGGCGTTGCCTCTTCTTTTTTGGGCTCTGCCTTCTTGGCTGGCTTTGCCTCTTTCTTTTCTGGCTTGGGCTCGGGCTCTTTCCTGGGCTTTGCCTTTTCTTTCTTGGGCTCTGCCCCTTTCTTTGGCTTAGCCTCTTTCTTGGCGGTTGGCTTCCTGGCTGGAGCTTTTTCCTTTGTAGTGGGCTTTGGCTTTGCCTCGCGGCGCGGGGCCACCTTTGCAGCTGTCTTGTCAAGGAGCGACTGGCCCTTGGCCGTTATTTTCCTGCCGTTGCCTTCTTTGGCTATTAGGCCAGCGGCCTCGAGCTGCTGGAGGCATAGCCGGATGACCTTGCCGCCGGCCGGGTAGTGCCGCTCTGGCTTTGCGCCGCGGTTCTTCCTGCCGCCGTACCAGTTCCTGAGCTTTTGCACCCCAACGGGCCCGCGCATATAGACCTGCCTTAGCACAGAAGCCGCGCGCACGTACCACCAGTTGGGGTCGTGGGGGGGCCTCTGGGCGTGGGCGCCGGTCTTCACGAATTTTGCCCACTGGGGAGGGTTAACTATGCCCTCTTTCTTCATTGTCCCTGCCAGCTCGTCGATTAGCCGGCCAGGCGATACGTCTCTTGTTGACATCTTTTCACCTTTAACCAAAATGGGACTCGTCAGAAAATGCCTCGTTTAACGCCAGAAAAACAAGGTTTCTAGACTCGCTATGCTTTTTGAGTGCCTCGCTTTTTAAGCTTTTCGCCGGTTCCGTGGCGCATTTTGTGGCCGCATTCGAGGCAGGTATAGGTTATGACGCCCTTCGGGCGCCTGGGCTTGCGGACGCGGAGGTTTTTGCCGGGAACGAGGAATGCGCCGCATTTCTTGCATATCCTTTTCTTGGCGTGGGGGGGGAGGGGGGCCTTGTACTTTTTGGAGCGCTTGCGGGCCAGGGAGGCGTAGCGCCGGGACTTGGGCCCGCCTTCCTCTGCCAGGCCAAGCAATTTCCTTATCATTTCCTGCGCAGCTTTCTTTACCCAGCTAGGCCTCATGCTGGTTTTTTCCCCCCAAACCTTTAAAAAGCCGTGTGGTTTTATTAGGGAAATGATTAGCATGGTAGCTAAAAAAGACATGAAGAAAAGTGCCGAGAACTTGGCCCTTCTGGTGGCTGTGCAGATGCTTGGCTTCATAGTGCTGGAAGTCATTGTGTGGCTTCTCGTGTCAATTGGATGGTTCCCCCCACAGCTGATTCTCAGCAACTCGGGTGGCGTAGTCCTCCAGATAAACAGCGCTTACCTGATAATCGCGGGACTTATGTCCCTGCTCGTGGCTGGCTTCTGGCTTGCGATACTCACTGAGGTATTCGGCATTGTTGAGGTCGGTAGGATTAAACTGAAATTTTAGGTGGATACATGGCTGCAAGGAAAAAGAAGAAGAGTGCAAAAAGGAAAGTGGCACAGTCAGTGCCGAAGGTTGACCAGCTCATGAACCTGGCCCGCATAACAGCCGTCGAGATATTGGGTTTCATTATCTTCGAGGTTGTTTTGTGGCTGCTGGTGCTCGTGAACGTGGTGCCTGCCTCCATCGTCATAAAGCGCGTTGGCATGATTGAAATCAGCATGAACACTGGTTACCTTGCCATCGTCGGCCTTGTGGCTGTGCTCGTGGCTTCCTTCTGGCTTGCGATACTCGTTCAGATGGGAATCGTCAGGCTCGAGCAAGTCGACTTCGAGCTATAAGGCTGGGATTAAAAAAAGCGCAAACTTGGGTAGCGGCAGCCAAACTATGCCTATTTGCGGGGCTTCACGCCCCGCTTTAGTCTGCGGTTGGTCCAATCGCAACTGGACAAATGGGCCCGCCCGTATCAGCTGAAACTCAGCTGGCACGTTGTCCGTGCCCCCCCTGGCGCTGGCCAGCGGACAAACAACAAAAAACTGCGAGCGTCAGCGAGCTCTTACCCACTCACCTGGGGGGATGCTTCCCATTTCGGCGATTTCGTATCGCCTTATTTCGGAAATTTCGGCGACTTTGTCGCCTTATTACGATAATCAAAGTCGCCAGAAATGAGTTAATCTTTGATTAACGTAATCGCCAGAAATAAGGGAATCCGCGATTCCCGAAAGGGTAGCGGGGGGCTGTGCCCCCCGAGACGCTGGAATGGGCCCGCCCGGATTCGAACCGGGGATCCTCGCCGTGTAAAGGCGATGTCATAACCAGGCTAGACCACAGGCCCGTGGCACAAATTCTGGGCAAAAAGCTTTTTATAGCCACATGGTTTAGACGAAGGTATGCACCGAGTAATCCTCCTCCGCATAGGCGGCAAGAAGCTGCACCTGCTCAAGATGACCGGCGCGCTCATTGTTGTGGGGGCGGCGCTTGGCGTGCTGGGCACTGTCTCGTCCTTGTTCAGGCTCATCAAGCAGCTAGAGCTCGCGCAGGGCAGCACCGCAGTTGCAATCCAGGTGTTTGGCCTGCTGCCAGAGGCGCTCACGGGCGACCTGATGCTCGGCTACTTCATGATTCCCAGCGCGTGGTTCATGTTCTGGCTCGCGCTGTTCATAGTCGGTGCGATGCTTTACCGCACGGGCAGCATAATTCTGCCGATAGAGGAAGAGATTGAAGTAGAAAAGAAAAAGGGCTAAGCCATCGTGTAGATGGCTATTCCCTTCCTGTCCTCTATCTTTGCCTTCTTCAGCCCAACGATTGTGCCGACCTTCTTTTCTGCAGCCAAGTCGATGAGCCTCTGCGTTATGATGCCGTCGAACACGACCTTGTCAATCTCTTTCTTGGTCCGCATTTTGTTGACAAGCTCTGCGACCTGGACTTCCCCGAGGGCCTTTCCGTCTTTGTTGAGGAGCACGGCCTTCATCGAGCCCTTTATCGTGTCGTAAATCTTGGACAGCTCATTGGGGACGGGCGTTGGTGCCGGCCTTTCCCGCCTCTCGCGTGGCTCGCGCCCACCGCGGTCACGGCTGCCGCGCTCGCTGCGTCCGCCACGTTCGCGGCCACCGCGCTCTCTTGAGTCGCGCCCGCTGCGCTCGCGGGGCTCACTGCGCCCACCACTGCGCTCACGGGGCTCACTGCGCCCACCACTGCGCTCACGGGGCTCACTGCGTCCACCACTGCGCTCGCGGGGCTCGCGCCCTCCGCCGCGGAACGGCGTCCTGACAGAGCTCTTGAGCGCGAAGCGCTTGAACGGCAGGCGGTTCTTGAGGCACTTCAGGATTTCCTTTTGCGTGAGCTCCTCGACTTCCTTGCCGTCCGGCGCCTTGGCCACGTACTCCACCCTGCCGGAATCGCTGAAGTTTCGCACGACCATGTCGCCGCCGCGGTCCCCGTCAACGAACATCGTGACCTCTTTTGTCTTGGATAGCGCGACAACTGTCTTGGGTATGACCGCGCCCTTCAGCGAAATCATGTTCGTCATCCCTGCCTTCAGGAGCGTGAGCACGTCTGCCCTGCCCTCGACGACGATTATTTCGTCAGAAGAGTCGACGTCCGGGCCGGCGGGCAGCTTTTCCGGGCCGTAGAGCTTGAGCTTGGCCGTCTTTTGGCTGGCCTTGATTTCGCCCGTGAGCTCTTTGGTCTCCTTGTGCTCGCCCCCGAAGTCCTTGAGCAGTGCCTTGGCGCGATTCATCACGAAGTCACGCTTTGACGCGCGGGTGTCGTCGATGTCTTTTATCGCTATCTTGGCTGTGCACGGCCCGACGCGGTCCACTGTCTCGAGGACTGCGCCGATGAGTGCGGTCTCGCTCTTGTCGAGGCTGGACGGCAGCTCAATCGTGCCCTTGCACTTGCCCTTGTTTACCTTTATGTCGACCTCGATGCGGCCGATTTTTCCTGCCTTGAGGAGCTCGCGTAAGTCGAGCTCGTCAGTCAAAAGCCCCTCGGTCTGGCCGAAAATCGCGCCGACCACATCGGGCTTCTCGACGATTCCGTCGATTTCAATTGTTCCCTTGATTAGGTACTTTACGGTATCAATGTATGTTTTTCCCATTTGTATTCACCTGTTTATTTCGTTTTCAAACAGGGAGGGCACGTCCTCGAACTCGGTGTAGCCGAGCAGCTTTTTGAAGCGCGTGCGGAACGATAAGTCCGGCCTAACGCATTCGTTCAAGAAAGAGTCCCGCAGTCCCTTCGCCGCCTTTTTTCCGTAGGCGTCGAAGTCAGTGAGTATTATCACTTCCTGGCATTTCCCTGCCAGCTTTTCGGCCAGCTCGCTGTAAGGCGTCCTGGACAGCTGCTCCACGCGGCCCTTCATGCCGAGCGTGCGCAAAGCGCGCTCGTCATTGGGCCCCTCGACCACTGCAATCGCCCCCGAGTCGAGGGCGGATTGGAGGTCGGCGAGCAGGCGGTTCAGCTTGTCTGCCTTTTCAACTCCAGTCATTTTATCAGTCTTTTGACCGAGTCAGCGTCTTTTGCCGTCAGCAGCGCCTTGCGCCGCGACTTGTGACCTGAAATGATTTTGACTTCTGCGGAAAGCATCTTTCCCAGCTCAGTAACGAGTTCCTGGTTTGCCTTCCCTTCAATTGCTTTGCTTTTTACTTTGACTTTGATGTCTCCTGTCCATTCGTCCTCGCCGGCGATTTGAAATTCCTTGCTGCCGGGGACGACGCGGACATTGATGACTGCCCCCTTCGGGGTCTGTTTTATCACTCTTATCACATTGTGAGTGGGAGTGTCGCCCCGCTGTAACACCCTTGGTCATGGGCCGAAGCCTTCCAGGGCTGACCCGCGGGGCTGTACTGCTCCTTGTTGACAACAACGGCATTGCCCGAAGGCTTCGAAGTGCCATCCAGAAGCAGCTGAAGGTATTGCTAATGCTGCCCTTTATAAAGGTTCCTGTAAGGTTGTTGCAAATGGGCTTATCGGGGCTTCGGGGGCTTGAATCCCTTTAATTTGCCCCAGTTCTCCTCGTGGTGGTCGTGGAGCACGCCAATCTGGGCGTCTATTCGGTTTATTTCGTTTAGCCGGTGCTCCATCTCTTCTGCGATGAATGCTTCTTTTGCCTTACGCACGTCAATGTCCCCGATTTTTTTTGCCTCGGAGAGCTTGAGCAAGTCCAGCAAAATGCCTTTTTGCTCCTTAAGGCCTATTGCCTTTTTTATCCGCTCACGCGCCTGCATGAGAAACAAAAACGATGCGCCGGTCGCGCCAACGTTGAAGATGGTATCTGATATCAACTGCGTTTCGCTGTAGGTGTCTGTCTTGAGTAGAACCATGGGCACAACAAAAGCGGCGGCAAGGCTCGCCCCAGCCGCCACAGTGCTGGCGGCTATGCTGATCTTGTTTTTGATTATGTCTTTCTTGATTCCCTTGAGCCTTTCCTCAATTCCCTCGCCTTGCAGCGTGCCGTTGCCCACGTCGTTAAGCAAGTCATAGACGGCTTGATGCGCGTCCCTTATCTTTCTGAGGTTCTTCATCCACTTGCTCGTGAAAAACCGGGTCTTTGGCTTCTTGCTGCAAAGCCTGTCGGTAATCTTGCTCAATCGCTTTGCGCCCTCGTATTCCTTCATCACGTCGCGCGGCAGGTATTTCTGGGGCTTGGCCATGGCAAGGATTAGGGCGAGCGGCATTTAAGCTTTTTTCGCCAGATAGGCCACGATGTCGGTCTTGGTGATGATGCCCTTCAACTCGTTGTTGTCGATTACGACGATTGAGCCGATTCCCCGCTCGAGCATTAGCTTCGCGGCTGAGGCGGCGTCGCTCTTCGATGGGATGGTGTAGAGCTCTTGTTGCATCAGGTCCTCTACGATTGCGGGCTTGAAGTACACGGCCCGTGACTTGCCCTTGTCGCGCGGGTAGACCAGCTTGTCTGGCCGCAGGCCGTAGGTCGAGAGCGCGAGGTCGCGCGCCGTGAGGATGCCGATGGGCTTGCCGTCTATTACGACGAGGCGGCCGATGTCGTGCTCCTCCATCTCCTTGGCCGCGCGGAAAATCGAGTGGAACTTGCCGATGGTCTGGACGCTCGTTTTCATCAAGTCCGCGACAGCTGCTTCGCCTGGATAGTTCTTGACAAAGTAGCTGGTGAGGTCGGTCTTCGTGATTATGCCGAGGACCTGCTTGTTCTCCGAGTCGAAGACTATGACGGCGGGGGAGTTCGTGTCGGCAAAAAGCCCTGCCACTTCTTCCGGGGTGGTGTTCGGCCCGGTGAGCGCAACGTCCTCCTGCATAATCTCGGATGCCTTGACCGCGTCAATGGGCTCGTGCAGGCGGTAAAGCGCGTCGCTGATGCCGCGCTCGGTGACGACGCCGATGACTGTGCCCTTGTCGATTACGGGCAGCGTGGAAATCTTGTGCTGCACCAAGTGCCTGCGCACGTGTGCCACAGTGTCTTCAGGCCCGACGAAGTAGACGTCGCCCGTCATTATGTCCATAGCGTTCATGCTGGCTCACTCCCTGCACTCTGGGCACTTCAGCACGCCTTGCATATTGACCAGCTCCTCGGAAAACGCGTTGCACGTCTCGCACACGCCAGAAATCTTGCGCACTTCCTTTTCGGGGAGGCCGCAGCGCATCTCGACTGCCTCTGCGACGAGCTCGAAGAGCGCCGGCGAGACCGCGATTATGTCTGTTTCGGTCACGATGCCGACCAATTTGTTGTTGTCGACGACTGGGAGGCGCTTGATTTTCAGGTCGCGCATTACCTGGCTCGCCTTCTGCAGGTCAACGGTGGATTCAATTGTGCGGATTGGGTGGCTCATCACTTCCTTTATCAGGATTTTTTTTGCGTCCTTGTGGTCGTAGAAGACGCGCTCGAGGAGGTTGCTGTCCGTCAGGATGCCGATTGGGTTGTGGTCCTCGGCCACAATGACCGAGCCTATGTCGAGTTCGACCATGTACTTCAGGGCTTTTTCGCAGTTGTCGCCCGGCTTCACCGTGACGACGCTTTTTCGCATCACGTCAGCTATTTTGACTCCAATTTGCATTTGCTCACTCCTTTCCCTCTTTTTCCTTGAGCTCTTTCTCGCAGCGGCGGCAGATGCCGTTCTTGAGCTTGGCGTACTTGCCGCAGATGGAGCAGTTGGCCTGGACCTTCATAACTGAGTATAGGGGAAGGAGGTATATAAGGGTAGTGTGGGGCTACTGGTGCAGGCTGGCGCCCTAGTGTGCCCACCGCGTGCAAATCCTAAGGGCCACGTTTGGGCCGGGCACTTTTTACCTCACCATTGACTGCAGGTTATGGAGCTCTTTTGGGTGGGGCTCTTCGTCTGGGTAGCCGAGTGCAATCAGGCAGATTGGGAAGATGTTTTCCCCGACGCCGAGCGCCTTTTGGATTTTGGCGCTGAGTGGGGAGTCGTCATAGCGCATCGCTATCCAGCACGCGCCGAGGCCGAGGGCGTGCGCCGCGAGGAGCATGTTTTCGGCCGCGATTGCGCCGTCTGCAATCCAGCGCCTGGGGGACTTTGAGAGGTCGACGCAGACGCCGACGAGCACTGGCGCGTCGACCATCCAGTGTGAGGGGTGCGGCTTCTTGAGCGTGGAAAGCTCTTGTTTTTGCTTGCGGTCCTTCACTATGACGAATAGCCATGGCTCGCCGTCACACGCAGAAGGGGCGTGGCGCGCGCAGTCAAGGACTTCGTTCAGCAGCTCTCGCGGCACCGGCTTCGGCTTGAACTTGCGGATTGAGCGGCGGGTTTTTATGCACGTGATTGCGTCCATTCAAAACGCCTGCTGCGGGGCTGCTTCCCCGCCTTGGGGGGATGCCGCCGGCTTCGCCGCAGGCATCCCCCTGGTTTCTGCTTCGGGACCGGGCGCTTCTGCCTTTTCTATGCAGCGGATGTTCGAGAACGGAATGAAGCACGTTCGCTTTTCCTCTTCACTGTCCTCGAAAGAGACAGTGACCCCAGCGTCGTTCACGCCGAGCAGGTCGGCGTAAATGCGCACGGGCTCTTCGTCGTCAATTGGCGCTTTCAAAACAACAATTGCGTTTCCTGTAAAACCAATGTCCATGCTTTTCACCTGTTGATAACTTTTGGCAGGTCTTTGCTTGCCCCTGTCTTGACTATGTTGAGAAATTTGGTGAGGATGGCCCTGTTGGCCGCGGGCAGCTCCACTCTCAAGACGTGGAGGGTGTCGTGTTCGCCTGCCGCCACCTCGACCGTCGCGGTGGTTTTCTCGCCATTATACCGCTCTACCAAATTTTTTGCCTGGGCCTGGAACGTGTTTCTTGCTTTCTCGCTTGTGAAATACAATTCAATTGTGTGGATTCCCTCATTGTTGTGCATGACGTTCACGTGAGAAAAGTCGCGCAAGTACGAAAACTCGCTTTCCCCGAACTCCTTTAAAGACTCGCGTGTGGGCAAGTAGTTGTCGACCCAAAGTTTCCTTCTTTTTCCTTTGACGTTGAACCAGAATTTTTCTCTCGGCCTGCTGACCAAAAACCCGGCTTCTCCCCGGGTTCTTATGTCCACCAACTCTGGCTTCTTCATAACGAATCACAAAAGCTTGTATTTTGAGAAGAACTTGTCGATTTCAATCTCAGGCGCTGGGCCTACGCCGAGCGCGGTCAGCGTGCCGGGCGGGATTTGGGTGTGGCCCGCGTCAGTGATGAGCGTGGAGGGGATTAGGTTCTTGACTTCCTCGAATAATTCAGTAAGCTCTTCCTTGGAGCCGACGCGCAGCACAATTTTCTTCATTCCCTCTGCGAGCCAGAGTGTGGCCCACTCCGGCTTTTTCTTGGCGGTGCGGAGGTAGGCCTCGATGGAGGCGTGCGCCCCCTGGGCAACGAGCTTGCCCTTGCCCATTTCGAGGTCCGTGCGCAAAACAATTGCTTGCTTGAACAATGCTACCACCTGTTGAACTCTCCTAGGTAAGTGCCGTCGATGAGTGTGAGCTTCGCGCCCTCGAGGTCGACCCACTTTTCGTCGATTTTGTTGAGTGTGACGCCGCCGAGCAGCCTATTGAACGATGGCATGATTAATAAAGGCTTGCCGAACGCGTGGGCCTCGACCCACATCTTTTCAGTCGTCCTCCCGCCGACAGAGTCGCGGAACTCGAACACCGGGTGCCAGTGCGACGCGACGAGGTGGGACGCATTTTCCACGTCACTGCGGAGCGGCCTGGCGTGGCCGTGGAACAATAAGTGGTCGCGGTAGGTGAAGCCGCGCGAGCCATAGACCTCAAGCCCCTCGAGCAATGGCTTCAGGCCCGCGTCGTGGTTGCCGAGGACGATGCGGAGCTCGGTGAGGCGGGAGAGGGTGGAGAGCAGCAGCGGGATTTCCTTGGCCTCCTGGCTGCTCAGGCTGGCGATGCGGTGCTTCAGGTCGCCGAGCACGAACAATTTTTTGGCGCGCGTCTGCTCGATGAGGGCGGTTATGTCGGACAGCATGCGCTTCGTGAGCGAGGGCAGGCGCACGCCCTTGGCGTGGAGCTCCTGCTCCAGGCCGATGTGCAGGTCGGCGATTACGAGGGCGTCGCGAATCAAAAGCGCGGGCTTGCCGGGAACGAACTTCATTGGATAATTGGGGGTTGGGGGAGTATAAAAGGGTTTTTCGGGTGATGGTATTTATTGGCTAAAAGCAATAAGTATAGTGAGTTAAATGCCGAGGAAAAGAGGAGGCAAAGGGCGCGGGGCGCGATACGAAAAGGAGCGAAAAGAAGAACGGAAGGACTATAAAGACCGGGTAGAGTGGACAGAGTATAAAGAGGGGGTGAAGTGGGAGAAGCCCAAACGCGGGGCGCTGGAGCCACGGGGCCTGGCAGAGGCTAGAAAAGCCAAGGAAAAGGCGAGGGCGGCTTTAATCAAGGGCGTTACTGGGGAGATTAAGAAAGACTTCGAGAAAGAGGGTATGGAAATTGAGTGGGAGGCGCCGGAAGGCGAGCTCCGAGAGGGCTGGAGAAAGGACTTCCAGGAAAAGATGAGGGCGGGGGTGACCGAGAAGGTCATGGAAGAGATTGAGAAGGATATTGAGGCGGACCTCGAGGGAGAGCAAAAATGGGACGAGCCGGAGTGGATTGACAAGGAAATCCGGGCGCCGGAAGAGCCGGGAGTCGAGCGGGAGGAGCCGGGTGGAATCCTCGAAAACTTCAAAAAAACCATTGAACAGGACTTGGAATCGGGTGGGGGGAAGTTTGGCAGTTTTTTCCACAGCGGTGTTGACTACGGGCAAGTCGAGGAAAGCGTCAAGGAAGCGTTTAAAGACCACCCGGATTACCCTGCGTCGGGTAGTGGGTACCGACATGTGGATGTCAAAAACATAAAAGAGCCGAAGGTCGGGACACCGACGGCGAATCGGACTGAGCACGACCCCGGGAACCCGGAGCCGAGGCCCGGGACACGGGTGGAGCGGTTTGAAGGCAATTTAGAGCACGGCGACATAAGGATTGCCCACGGCAAGCTGACGGACGCGAATAACAAGCCGATTAAAATGGAGCAGATTCTTGAGAACGTCCATGATGGGTATAAGGGGCAGAATGCATATATGATAAATGTTATACGGAAAGTAAGGCCTAGCCTGGCTGAGCGCGAAAACTTCAGGACAGACGAGAATCATGGCGACAGGACAGTTAACGCACAAGTGGCAATTGTGCTGCCCGAAAGGGAGTACTTGAGGGTGAAGGAAGCGCTTGACGAGAACCCGATGGCCGCGCAGGAGCTGTTGGCCGACGTCCACGCAGACTGGCAGAAAAAGCAGGACCCGGGGGTGGAGCCAAAGACAATGGAGCTCCAGACCGGAGAATTGCAGATGGCAACAATTAACTTTGTGGCAAAGAAAGAAGAGTTTGGGTCGCCCAAAAAGAAGGGGCTGCTCTCCCTTTTCAAGAAGAAAAAATAGCTTCTCGGCAAGCCATAGGACGGCGGTTTTTAAAGGCTTTTCGCGTAGTATAACGCAGTGGCAGTGGAAAAGCTAATCAAGTACTTGGGCGCGAAGTACGACGAGACCAAGCTAGTGCCCCCAACGACCATGAAGTCGACCGAGAGCAGGGAGTACAAGCTTTATCCGCTTGGCGCGGAGAGCTTTGTTAATTATGAGCCCAAGGAAATAAGGGGAAAGTTCACTGTGCTCGCCGTGGACAGCGGGAGCACGGCGCTGTTCGACACGCCGTACTGGGGGGTTGGCCTGCTGAAGCTCAAGGCGAGGCTGATTGAGTTTGACCCCGCGAGGAAGCGGGCGGACACAATAAATCAGGACTCGAGCGAGCGGTTCTGCTTGTTTCTCGAGGACGACGGCGACGGGGGGGACATTGTTACGCGGGAGTTCTGGGAGAAAGGAAATTACCTGAAGAGGGAGGAAATGGGCTTTGTGCGCGAGCAGCTCGGGAAGAATTGGCTTGGGGACGAAGACCTGCTCTTGATTGACGGCGCGCTTAGCATCCAGACCGCGTACGAAAAGGAAATTGTTAGGGCACACCCAAATGTTGTTGGCGTGAGCAAGCGCAGTGGGCTTCGGATTAACCGGTATTCTGCGTCGAGCTTTTTGATGATGCAGGCGGTCCAGCACGGCAAGTCGGCAAGGCCGTGGTTCTGCCACCCGCTTGTGAAGGAGTACCCCGGGAAAGAGCCGGTCGCGGAAGTCATGTTCGCGTCGTTCACTCCCAACAGCAGGTATGCGTTTAGGGTCGACTTTCCGTTCCAAATAACTGAGCTGAACCCCAGCGAGCAAGAGAAGAGGATTGCGGGGGAATTGTCGAAGATTGGCTTGTTTTCGCTGGACCCGAAGTACCGGGGGTACCCCTATCCTTTGGGCGCGGTGCACACTGACTCGGTCACGCGGCCCATTGACCGGGACCGGGCGCGGGTTTTCGTGCAGCAGACGCTCGAGGAAGCGGATTTGCCTGGTGAGGCGTATGAGTTGATAAAGAAAGACATCGAAAATGAATACTGGTACGACAAGTTTCGGAAGAGGAGCAATAAATGAAAGGCGGAGAACCGGTGTGGCACGGTACAGTCAAGGGCCGAAGGGGGAAAATGAAAATAAAAGTGGTTCGCACGCGAGTTAAAGCAAAAGAGACATTTGACGACCACGAACACTTCAAGTTGGTGGTAACTAGGCTAAGAGGGGAAAAAATACTCGCGACAGCAGAATATGGCTACAATCCAATCAACGCATATTTGTCAGATTTTGATGTCACAAAAAACTGCCGGGGTAGGGGGATTGGCACCAAGCTCTGCAGGCTCGCTGTCGAGCATATTGAAGAAGTGATGGAAACGCGACCGCCGGCGCAACTGGGGATATTCGCCCCCCTCCACCCAACTGAAGAAATGGTGGAAGTGCTATCAAGAATACTTGGTAAACACGGCTTCAGGCCAGAGGATTATGGCTGGAGAAAGCCGGCTAAAGACGAGGAATAAACATGAAGGTCGGGAAAGTCGATTACTTCGACGGTGACAAGAGGAAAGTATATTTTTTTGTAGAGGGAATGGTCGAGGAAGAGGGCTTCTACAAAATCCGGAGCGACGGCAAAGTGTTCTACATATTCGTGACCAGCCTGAGTGAGGTGCCGATGGACTCTGCGCTGCGGGCTAGGTACAGCGAGGAGGACTACTCGTTCGACCAGGAGGAACGGTACTTGATGTACGCCACGGCGAGCGTGCTGATGGAGTACCGCGTGGACGGCGGGCGGAAGATTGTTGGGTACAAGACCATTCCGAGGCACAACGACGCGGTCGAGCTGCTGGAGCACGACGACTTCGACGTCCTGGGCCTGCCGAAGCTGGACTTCGCGTACGTGAGGAGCGGGAGCGAAAAGCTGGACACGACCGTGGGGTTCGACAGGAAGGCGTACATAACGCACTGGCTGCTGTGCGGGTGGACGAACAGCGGGAAAACCAATGCCGCGAAGGTCTTGCTGAACGTTACGCTGAAGGGCGACGGCGAGCCGTTCGCCGGCGGCATAATCATTGACCCGCACGGCGAGTATTATGGCGATTTAAAGCACTTCAACCAGGTCGGCGCGCCAAGGGTTTTTCATTATACTGTGGGGGCAAACGCGGGCGACCCGCACGAAAAGGAATTGGAAGTGTCGTTCTACAATATTTACCCTGGCTACCTCATGGAGGTGTACGACTTCAGGGAGGACACACAGCTGAGCTTCATGAACATCTGCCGCAGGCAGAAGGGCGGGAAGTGGATTCCGTACATCATGAACAACGAGGCGGAAGGAATGAAGGCTGGGCTCGTCGGCGCCGACAGGATTCCAGGAATTGACCTGATAATCGGCGCGACGAGGGGGCGTGTCAGCAGCATTTTCCGCGATGACGACATCTGGGTCAAGGAGCCGAACGGGTTCCTGAACAGCGTGATGGACGGGGTCGCGCGCGGGAACTGGTACATTATCGATGTTTCCGCTGTTGGGAACAAAAGCGCAAAGATTGTGACGAGCATGCTGGCGCGGTCAATGTTCAGGAAGTACAAGCACGCATGCACCAAAAAGAAAAAGGAGTGGGAAAAGTACAAGCCCGCCGGGATATTGGTCGAGGAGGCGCACAACTACCTGTCGCCTGAAGAGACGAGCAAGGGCAACATCATCGCCAAGATTGCGAAGGAGGGCAGGAAGTTCAAGGTGTTCACAATCATTGTCGAGCAGGACCCAAGCGGAATCGACCAGCGGATACTGAAGCAGGTGCACAACAAAGTTATTTTGCAGCTGATTCCGAAGGACGCGAGGGCGATTTGCGAGACAACGCCGTACGTGGCAGAGCTCGAGAAGAAGATTCCGTACTATAGCATTGGGGAAGGCGTGTTCGTGTCGACGGGCTCGTTCAACTTCGCGCTGCCAGTCAAGTTCCCGACCGTGGGGGAGTGGGTCGAGGGCAACGGCGGCAAGTGCAGGAAGTGCGGAAAGCCCACCATGGGCAAGGAATGCGTGGAATGCCAAGTCTCTGGCGCCACGCGGGACGCCGCGGCTTTTCTCTAGCCCCAAACCCCAACGCTTATAAAGGGCTTGTTTTACAATTGAATCGCTTTCGGGGTGAGCATATGGAATACACGAGGTTTGAGGAAGCCAGGATACTGGGCGCGAGGGCGCTGCAGCTCGCGATGGGCGCGCCGCCGCTCGTAAAGCCAAAGGATGGGATGAGCCCCCTAAAGCTGGCGACTTCCGAGCTGGAGGGCGGGAAAATCCCGATAACTGTCATAAAGTGATGTCCATGGGCAAGCAGACGACCGGCATACTCAAAAAGAAGGCGGAAAAGCTGTACTCGATGTACCCAATCGAGTTCGGCAACGACTTCGAGAAAAACAAGGAGATACTCAACTCGACCGGCCTGTTCGACTACTCCAAAAGCGACCGGAACATCGTCGCCGGCTACATCTCCCGGCTCGCCACCGAGCAAATTAAGAAAGAAGACTGAGCCATGATTTCCGTTGTCGTGCCTGCATATAACGAGCGGAAAACTATTTCTAAATGCCTTTCGGCGATACATCCACAGGACTGCGAGCTGATTGTTGTTGCGGGTGGGAGCGATGGGACTGCGAAGGTCGCGAAGAAGTACGGCAGGGTAATCAAGGACACTAAATGCATCGGCGCTGGCGCGGCGAGGAACATTGGCGCTGCGGCGGCAAAGGGGAGCGTTGTGCTGTTCACGGACGGCGACACGGTCGTGCCGCCGGGCTGGGTTGAGGCGTACAGGGAAGTGTTCAGGGACAAGCAGGTCGTGGCCGCGGGCGGGGTTGTTGAGCCGCTCGGTGGGGGCGTCGTGGACGGCTTTGTCTTCAAGCTCAACCAGGACTGGCTCTACCGGTTCACTGCGGTGTTTGGGCTCTACCAATTAAGTGGGAACAACTGCGGCTACCGGAAGAATGAATTCCTCGCGGAAAAAGGGTTCGATGAGGGAATGAGCATGTTGGAGGACACCGAGCTCCCCATGCGCATGAAAAAGCGGGGAAAAGTGGTTGTGGACAGGGGGATTTGCGTGCGGACTTCGCCGCGTAGGATGCGGGAGAATGGGTATCTGGCTACGGGGATTGGCTTCGTGAAGGAGTACTTCAGCTGGCTTGTGCTCGGCAGGAAGCCGAGGCGGGGGTACTTCGCCAGCGCAAAGGCGAAAAGTTATTAAACGCGCCTTCGTAGGCGTTAGGCATGAGCTTCTTGCTTGAGCTGGGCCTGCTCTTGCTTGGCGCAAAGGTGCTGGGCGAGCTGGCAGAGAGGGTTCACCTCCCGAGCATACTTGGCTACATAATGGCAGGCATATTCCTTGGGCCGGTGCACCACATTGTGCACGCGAGCCCCGAGATTTCTGTGTTCGGCCAGCTCGGCGCGCTTTTGCTGTTGTTCGTGGCGGGGCTGAAGGAAATTCGGCTCGAGGACATAGTCAAGAACAAGCTTGGGACGTTGGGGGTCTCGTTCTTGGGCTATTTGTTCCCGTTCATCGCAATTTTGTTCGTTGCTTCGAACGTTGGGGTGATAGTGCCGGGGATGGAGCTGGGCTTCAATGAGCTCTTGCTCATCGCCGCCGCGCTCTCGACGTCGTCCATCATAACAACGATTAAGACGCTGATTGACCTTGACCTGCTGCACGCGGAGGGCAGCCGGCTGCTGCTTGGCTCATCCATAGTCGACTCGTTCATAGGGCTGTTCGTCTTCACGATTGTCATAACGTTTGCCACGCTGACGTTCGCCAACATGCCCCGTGCCCTTGGGGTGATTGCGCTGACAGTGGCGTTCTTCCTCATATTCTACCTGGCCTCACGGGCAATCCCGAGGATAATCGCGGAAAGCCGGTTCCTCGAGGTCGAGGAGGCCCAGTTCACCATGGTGTTTGTGGTTATGCTTGGGCTGGTATACCTCGCTGAAGTGATTGGGCTGAACGGCATAATCGGCGCGTTCTTCGCGGGCGTTATTATTTCGAAGACCCAGCTCAGGGAAAACGTGTTCTACGAAAAGATTGCTTCCCTTACGTATGGCATATTTGTTCCCATTTTCTTCGCGTGGGTGGGCCTCATGACCGGGCTGTTTTCCATAGAGTTCGTGCTTGTGCTTGTCGCCGCCATCGCGGCTGCGAACCTGATTGGCGCGTACGCGGGCTCGTGGCTGGGAAACCTAAGGGAAAGGGACGCGCTGCTCGTGGGCGTCGGGATGCTGCCGCGGGGCGGCATTGACCTCGTTATAATCACTGCCGCGAAAACTCTTGGGCTGCTCGAGGGGCCGACTGGTGACTTCGTGTTCTCGGCGGTCGTGATGGTTGTCTTGATAAGCATGGTCGTCACGCCAATCCTTCTGCACGTACTTTTCAGCCCGAAAAGGCAATACGCTTAAAAAGGGCTCCCAATAGAAAAGAAGGCGCAAAAGCGGGGTGGAGTAGTTAGGAGTGCTCGTCGGGCTCATAACCCGAAGGTCATCAGTTCAAATCTGGTCCCCGCTACTTTCTTTTTATTTCTCTCAAAAGCCAGCTTGGCTTTTGCCAAGTGTTTCTGGTTTCTAAAACCAATCTTCTCTAACCAGAGGCCGAGGTTTCTTAAGCCATAAACGCAGAGGTGATGGGATATTACTTCTTTTTCTATTCTTTTATCATAAAACGATAAATCTAAACACAAGGAATAAGTGAAACCCTCTTCATGCAGTGCCTCTGCCACTTCTTGTATTATGTGTTTAGATGCTGTGTTTAGTTCAATTACTGGGTAATACTGAATATTCTTTCCTCTCCTTTTCAGTGCAACACAAAAGTCTGTGTCGGCGAGCCCCGCTATGAAGGCAGGTAGGAGGGGCCGTTCTTCCTTGATTGCTTGGGGGATTCGTAGTTTCTCGTATTTCCTACCACATGGCAGCCCAACCCCAACCAAAAATTGGACTAAGGACTTGGACCAAATTCGGAACCCGTACGTTGTGCCCCCATCAACAAGGTGGGGGAGGATATCCAAATTAAAGAGTTTTTTTATGAGAGGTATAAGCACTTCGTTGTAAAATGGCTTTTCGTCTTTTGGGTTGCCAACACACTTTACTTCGTAATCGGTCCCGTTTTTCTTCCTCCTTGAGACGAGAGCCCCGTCCCCTGCAAGAACACCAATAAAATAAGCGAGGTCCCTGTCGAGGGTTGTTGGGAATCTAAGCCCGCGCTTTTCATCGAATTTGCTTAATGTGGGGGAGGGCAACATCAAACAAAAGACCGATTTTCTAAATAAATGGCTTGTGGTTAGGGGTTGCCGAGAACCTCTACTAACTTTTTATGCCCAAAAGTCCAATAACTATGTGATGGGCAAGCCAGTCAGAATCAAATACCATTTGGGCGAGAAGAACCCTTTGGCCGGGCGCTTCAGCAAGGAAGCAGAGGACGCTGTACTCAAAAAGTATGGGAATCTCCCCATGGCCTATATTGTTAAGGACTGCCGGCGGAAACGCAAAAGAGTTGACGAAAAAATCAAAGAACTCGGGGGACGCGCCGAGCGGCTGGTGGGGGTTGATGCGCTCGTCGCAGAGTTCTAGAAGCGAACCGCGTGGTTTTTGCTGTTGGGACTGCGGTTCCCTTTTACCGGCACCCCCCATTCTTCCAGTAATGTGGGTGTCGGGGCCCATCACGCGCGAAAAAACGTCAAATTTACGTAAATATTACGTAATATTACTTGGGAAACACCAGTGTGAGCGAGGAATTGCCAAGTTTCTTTAGCTTTACGTACTTTTTCAGCACGGGCTTCACAAAGTTGCCTGCGCGGTCGTGGTAGCCATAAAGGTAGTTGCAGACAGTTGCCGGGCTGACTTTTGACTTTCGGGCTAACTCGCGGATCCAGATGCCTCTGGGGTGTCTGCGGATTTCTGTGAGGACTGTCTCGGAATGCATGGAATCACTGTTGGGGAATCAAAAATTAATTGTTAATTATTAATTAATTATTGAACACTGTTCAATTATTACTTATTACTTACTTAATCACTTATTAAACTTTTGGTTTTGCTTCACTCACTACCTTTCCCAACAGCTAATTCGCTGAGGAATCCCTTTGCCTCGTCAACGCTTGGCCGGAAGGGGAACTTAATTTCCCTAAACTCATAGCCGAAGTCAAGCACGTGCTCCAAAAACTCAATTTCCCTGTAGTCAAAGGGGAGTACGTACAGGTGGAGGCGGAGGTCATCCTTTTGCTTGGCGTCTGAGGCAGCCATCAGCAGGTTCAGCATTTCCCAAGTATAATTCGCGGGCTTTGGGAAATGGTATAAGAGCGCATTCGCCTCAAAGTTCATTTCGCCGCCAGGAACCGGCAAGCTAATGATTGGGGGGTGGGAGTCGTACGAATAGAGGAAGTTTGTCTGGTAGAGCTCGCCCACCTTGCGGGGCACCGGATTTCCTGCGGCGCGGTTGCCCTTTGTAGTCATCTCCCTAGCGCGTTCCCAACAGCTGTTTTGCGGCGTATACTTAATTAAAAGCCCTGCAGACAGCAGTGGCGCCACGAGTGAGCGCACCGGCTTCCCTAGCTTTTCGCCGGGGGTCTTTGGGTAGAAGCCCGGGAGGGTCTTCAGGTGCCTCGCAATGCCTGCCACGGTCCTTGGGACTTGCCCGGAGCAATACACCAGCACTTCCCTCCGGGCTATCCCCCCATCAAAGCCCACGCACAGCCCCCATCAAAACCATTGGACTATTGTAGTTTAAGCACTAATATAAACTTTTATGTAAACAGAACGGTGACTTAAAACCATTTTTTTTGGTTTAGAGTTTTTGGGCGGATTCCTCAATTCTGTCAAAGGCTTGCTTGATTAGTGAGTATTCTGTGGCATAGCTCAGGCGTATGAATCCTTCACCGTAGCGGCCGAATTCTGTGCCTGGGACAGCCAGGACCTTAGCGTCTTTGAGCAGGAACTCGCAGAATTGGCCGGAAGTAAGCTTTTTGCCACGTTTCTTGAAGTGTATGCTTGGGAAGGCATAAAACGCGCCGTCTGGCTCGACTAGCTCAAACCCCGGGATAGCGCCTAGGCGCTTCACCACGAGCTTTCTGCGGCGGTCGTACTCCCTCCGCATGCGCTCTACGCAGCCCTGCGAGCCCGTGAGCGCGTGGTAGCCTGCGATTTGGCTCATTGTGGGGGCAGTAAGCGTGGTGTAAGTGTGCAGCCGTGTCATTGCCTTGATGAGCTCCTCTGGCCCAACTGCGTAGCCGAGGCGGTAGCCAGGCATGGCATAGCTCTTGGAAAAGGTCTGGAAGGTGACGCAGTGGTTTTCCATGCCGTTCAGTGAAGCCATTGAGTGGTATTTGCCCTCGTAGACCAGCTTTTCGTACGCCTCGTCCATGAAAACAAGGAAGTCGTGCTCGATTGCGATGTCGGCAAGCTCCTCAAGGCGTTTTTTCTTGAGCACTGTGCCGGTGGGGTTACTCGGCGACGACAGCACTATTGCCCGGACGCGCTTCGGGTCCTTGATGGCGGCTTCAATCGCGTCTGTGTAGAGCTGGAACCCGTCCTCTTCCTTCAGCGGGATAGAGATAGGGTATGCGTTGAACGCCTCAACCGTCGGGATGTAGCTCAGGAAGCAGGGGTCCGGGACAAGCACTTCTTCGCCGGGGTCGAGAATGCTCATGAGCCCGAGGAAGATGGCCTCGTTCGAGCCGCACGTGACAATGATGTTTTTGTCGGGGTCGATGCCCACGCGGCGGTCTTTCCTAAACTTTTTGGCTATTGCCTCACGCAGCTCGGGCCTGCCGGCCATTGAGGAGTAATGGGTTTTTCCCGCGTCAAGCGCGTTTTTCGTGGCCTGGCGGATGAACTTGGGCGTGTCGAAGTCTGGCTCCCCCGGCCCGAGGGAAATCAGGCCCTTGGCTTCGGCGGCCAGCCGCAGGATTCGCACGAAGTTGCTGTCCCGCAGCAGCAGTTGCCTTTCAGCGATTTGCACGCACAAATAAATACATGGGGTGTTAATAAAGGTTATTATGAGGGCTGCACTGCTTTCGACCCCAAAGTTCAAGAACCTCGCCGAGGTAAAGCGAATACTGGAACTAAGGGGGTGGTCCCTTGTCAAAGCCAACCCCGATTACGTAATCACAGTCGGCGGGGATGGCTCCATCCTATACGCAGAGTCAAAATACCCCGGCGTCCCCATAATCTCACTGAATGCGGGCGAGCTCGGTTTCCTGGCCTGCAACGAGATAGATATGCTTGAAGAAGTACTCAGCGCCGTGGAGAAGGGCAAAATGCTTGTGGATAAGCGGGAGAAGCTAGAATTCACAGTAAAAGGCAAAAAGCGGCGCGCTTTGAACGAGGTTCTTGTGACGAGCTCCACCGCGGGCAAGGCCCTCAGGCTGAACATTGAGATAGACGGCGAGCCCCTGGGCTTCTTTGTGTGCGACGGCGTGCTTGTATCGACGCCAACTGGCTCCACAGGCTATAACCTGAGCTGCGGTGGGCCAGTGCTCGAGCCAGGGAGCGGGGCAGTGGCGATTACGCTCATCAGCCCCCACCTGTCAAGGGTGAACAGCGTTGTGGTGTCAAGCAGCAGGAAAATCACTGTCTCGTTCGCCAGGGAAAACCCGGGCATAACCGTGGTTGCTGATGGCCTGGAGTCAGTCAAAATAAGCCACAGCGAAAAAGTGCTGATTACACGGGCTAAAGGCAAGGCTAAGCTGGTAAAGCTTTCCCGCAACTACTTCTCTCGCCTCGAAAAGCTGTTCACTTAGTCCTTCCGAGAAGGCTCCTTCGTGGGGTGTAGCTGGGCTTGGCCTCAGCCCCTCCTTCTTCAACGACCCCACTGCTCGCGCCGAGTATTACGATGTCCCCGACCGCAGAAACGTTCTTGTAAAGGACGCTCTTTTCCTTGAGCACTTCCTTTGCCTTTTCCTTCGAGACAGAACGGAGTGGCTCAGTGGTGAGCCGGACAATCTTCCCGGTCTCGAGGTTAAGTATGATGTCGTTTACCTTGCCCACGTACTTCGCGCCCTCGGAGTAAATGTCAATGCCGTATAGCTCTGAAATGTGCATCATTCCCATGCGCCTCCAATGCAAAACAATATAATGCCTGCCCCATTAAATAAGCGAAGGGGGTTTATAAAGGTTATCATGGCGAAAATCGAGCGCTTCAAGACAAAAGACAAGGCAATTTCAATAGTGGGCACGGGCCATGTCCTCCGAAAGTCGCTCCAGGCGGTCAAATCCGAGATACAGGACTTCGCGCCGGACGCGGTCGCCCTCGAGCTGGACCTGGGGCGCTTCCTCGCCCTGACCCAGCGCACGAGGCCGCGGCCCAAGGGCTTTGTAGAGGTGCTGCTGTTCGAGCTGCAGAAGCAGGCGGGCAAGACCACCGGCGTTAAGCCGGGGGCAGAGATGGTCGCGGCTGCGCGCGAGGCCAGAAAACATGGCATCCCAGTCGTCCTCGTGGACCGCGACATCCGCGTCACGCTCAAGCGCGCTTTACGTAATATGACGCTTTCAGAAAAGGTGAAGCTCTTGACCGGAATCATCGGCGGCTTCTTTGAGGTGAGGGACAAGGCCAGGCTCAACACCCTGATTGACCAAAAGGACGAGCTCATGGTCGAGTTCAAGCGCGAGCTCCCGTCTGTCTACAAGGCGTTGGTCACCGAGCGCGACGCCTATATGGCAAAAGCAATTTCTTCGCTTCCCTACAGCAAAGTCTTGGCAGTTGTCGGCGCCGGGCACATCGCAGGAATAAGGAAGCGGCTCGAATACCGGAAGTAAGGGGGTAAGGGTTTATGTAATATTACGTAATATTGCGCAACTTTACGTAATATTACGTAATGTGGCTTAGTTGACGCGTAAAGTTTACGTAAACTTTACCAATGCCATCACAGCTCTTTCAGGAGCCGGTATTTGGTTTTTCTCCCGCTTTTCACGGATTCCACGTAACCCGCCGCCTGGAGTGCCTTTAGGCGGCCCCAGATGTACTGCCGCGTCAGCCCTATCTCCTCTGCGAGGCCGATGGTGCTCAGCTCACTCTCCCCCAGCGCGTTAATTATCTTCTCGTCGCACTCCAGGAGATCGATTTTTTCATCTATCTCGTCAAGTGCTTTCACCTGACGCGTCAACTCATGCCTTGACGTGTCAACTTGACGCGTCAACTCACCCCTCGTTGCCCGTAAATCTTCGAGTTTGTCGCCCAGGCCGTCAATCCCTACCAAAACGCGGTCTCCCTTGGAAATGTCTTCGTGGACCATGGCCTTCAGGTCGTCTATATCCTGTTTCGTGGCTACTTTGCCGTCTATCACTATAACGCGGTCGTTCATGGACTTATAAATCTCTTCGAGCTTGGATATCCGGTCCTGAATCGTCAAAAGGGGGTGCTCGACAGCCGGGCTGTATACCCTGGGGGCCTGCACCTCCATACTCTCCATTAGCATAGTGGCTTCTGGCGTGTTTTTTTGCTCGTGCCTCTTGGAAAGCGTCTTCTTCAGCTCAGACTCTTCCAGCGTTGGCTTTGCCTTTGTCTTTTTGCTCTTCTTGCGTAAGAAGTCGAACATGCCCATGCCCACTTCTTATAAATGTTCTCAAATAAATACGTTATGTTACGTAATGTGACGCGTTGTTTACCAGCCACTTGACGCAAATCAGCCCCTTTTTTGGTGAGAGCGGGAAAACCCTACAGGATTTCCCAGCACCGGCTCTCACAACACAAACCCTCACTTTTTCACTATTTTGATTAAAACTATAACACCCACTCACTTTTTGTTTTTCAGCTTATGGGGGGCCGCCAATTGGCGGCCCCCCGTTGGCGGCCTCTCACGTTTGCCCTTCCGCCAGTAACCACTCCCTTTTTTGGTTTTCTCAAGTCACCAGCCGGCCCAAATCCGCTGCCTCTCACTTTTCAGCTGTTGGGAGTTGCATTGGGTACAGCCCCCACAACTGCCTGGCCCGCCAATGGTCCAACCCTCACTTTTGCTTTTTTGGCCTTTGTGGAAGCCAGCCCCCCGTGCGGCCAGGCGCAGGCCCACTCCCAACACGCACTTTCGTGTTTTCAGCACTAAGGGGGGTCGCCAATCGGCGGCCCCCCAAGTTTCTTTTGCTGGCCCCGCCTGGGACCCACTTTTTGGCCTTATTTACCCACTCTAACTCACTCCCAACACCCATTTTGCCCCCAACCCCCTTATTCTCACTTTCTGGCTTCAAAACCCTTTTTTGATGTTTGGTTTCCCGGTTTTTTGCCTGGGGAGGGGGGTTTTTTCGCTGGCCCACACTTTTCCCGGTTTTTTGATTCCACGAGCCCGAACTCTCACTTTTCCTTAATCCTCAATTCAACTCCAAAATATATTTTATAAAATATAAAATACGTAATATGTTACTCCAATATTATTGCACATCTTCGAAACACCGAAATAGAAAAGGTTAAATAGCTGTTCCAACACATATTTTCCAGTGAAGTGATGCACATGGAGCCGAGTTTGTTCTTGCACGAAAAGCCCGTCAGGGCCATTGTAGCGCTGTCTGACACGAAGAGGACGTGGTACGCCCATTTGCTTTCCAAGGAGATTGACTGCAGCTATGCCCATCTGGCGAAGGTGCTGGACCAGTTCGAGGAGAATGGGCTGGTCGAGTTCCACAAGGAGGGGCGCGTGAAGCTCTTGAGCATGACCAAAAAGGGCGAGGAGCTGGCGCACGACCTCGAGACCGTGCTGATGCGGCTGTCAAAGTGACCGGAAAAGAGTTTGGTCTTCCCCCAAAGAATTTGTCAGAAGATTGCTGCAATTTATACGCCTAGTGCGAGCACTGCCATGAGCAGCATTTCCTCGTCGTCCTTGGTTATGCCGGTGTATTCGCCTTCTATGCCCTTCCCGAGGTTGGAGAGGATGGGGATATAGACGCCTTCAGGCCTTATGACGCCGACCTGCTTGCCGTCCTTGACTATCTCAAAGTGCTGCTTGAAGAGGGTCTCGCGCTCCTTGATTTCGAAGGATTTCTTGGCCTTGTGGTAGACGTCGAAGTGCGTCATGAAGCCAATTTTTTCCTCTACTTTGCCAATGTACTCGTTTTCGCGGTAGACTTTGGCGCCGCGGATTACGAGGCCAGAGCGGACTATGGTGTAGTGGGTGGGCCCCCAGTCGACGTCGAGCACGTCCTTGTAGAAGGGCCTGATTGCGTGTATGGTTTCGTCGCCGGTCTTCCTCCTTACCTTCAGCCGCGCCTTGCGCAGCTCCGAGAATAGGCTAAAGCTTGCCATGTTAACTCCTCCACCTGTTGACGAATGCCTGCCAGATGTCCGCCATTTCTTGGCAGCGGTTGCCGAACTGCTCGCTCATTATCCAGTCGCCGCTCCTCTTGGTGATGAGGCCGGCGTCCCTGAGCTTGGACAGCATGGTGTAGTACTCCTGGTGCGTGGAGCCGAGTTGTTTCTGCATCTCGGCCCATTCTGCGTCCGGAATGCGCTTCCTCTCGATGAGCGCGTAGACGAGCTTCTCCGCTTTTTTGGACAATTCGGGCTTGCGGTAGAACAGGTTCTCGAGGATTGTCCGCAGGTCCGGCACGCGCTCCCGCGCCTTGATTTTGATGGTTGTCTCGTACTTCACCATTTGCCTAGCCCTTAATGCGCCAGTATATTTATCCATTTCGGTATCACCCCGGAACAGTCCTCGCACCCGCCAGCGAGCACGCTTTCCCCGGTCTAGCTCTTGCCGTAATACACCGGTTCCGGGCTCGGCTAAGCCTGGTTGCCGGCGAAAACACCACGGAAAAGCACAACCACGCATTCCAGTCCGGCATCATGCCGTAATCCCATCCCGCAGGAAGAAAGCTTTTTTATTCTCGCCCGCCACAACTTATTCACTTGGTGATATTCATGGCAGGCAAGAAAGGCTCTGGCAAAAAAGGCTCTGGCAAAAGGAGGGTAAGGGATCCGATCACCTTCTACGTTGATTTGGTGGGCCGCAAGACCGCGAAGAGGGCAACAACCAATCTCCATAAGGACCTGAAGAAAATCAGGGGGCGGGTCAAGAAAATAGTCCGCGAGCATAACAAAGAGAGGAAGAAGCTCGCGAAAAACGACTTGAAGGGCCACATAGACCTGGTCCAAAACACCCTGCTCTACCTCTACGTCGCCAAGGCGTTCCAGGAGGGCCTGGTGGGGGATGCCCAGATCCACGTAAAGCAACAGAAGGAGCGTGACGAAGGATTTGAAATGCCCAAGCCATTCACAACCAACCTCAATCTGCTTTCTGTGAAGCTCGGGAACCACATCATGGAGTTCGAGACGCACAAAGAAACACTCAACCAGAAGGCTGAAGAGCTTGAGCAGATGCTCGCGGAGCTGAATGCGTCTGCCGAAGAGATCGCAGAGATGCAGGAAGCAAAAGAGGAGTACGAGCCGCACCCCCGGGGCAAACTCGGCGGCCTCCCTGTTAGCCCAAGCGACATCCGCAAGACGATGGTCGAAGAAGCGCTCAGGTCTGGCAAGTCACCCGAAGAAATCAAAAAGATTACCGCCCAAACCGGATATTCAGGCATAAAGCTCCCAAGAAGGTATTCGGACACGAACTTCAAGAAGATTGCGTCACGCGTTAGGAAAATGGTTAAAGACGAGCAAGAGAAAAAATTGTATAAAAACAAGAGATAAGGTTCACTCGACCCGCAGCCTCGCGGGGAAGTGCTGCTGGTCAGTGATTTTGTCGAACCTTTCGTCGTGCTCGCGCACGATTACGTCGAAGTCGTAGAACCCCGGCGTTATGTTGAACTTGCCGTAGATGCTGAACTTCGCCTCTTTTTTCTTTGTGGGGTCCACGTTCTTGATGCGTATGCGGTGCTCGCGCATCAATCCACTGCGGTCGAACCCAAACGCGAACGGCACCTTGACGCTGACGCTGTAGCTCTTGGTCTGCCTCCCACGGTTCCTTACCTCCACGCCCAGCGACACCGGCTCCTTCTGCCCCACAATCATCCTGATTGGGAGAAAGGAGGTCCGCACGTACATCCCGTTGTCTTTTTGCTCTTCCACATAAACACCGTACATTAATATACTCACTGCGAGAATAAATACTTACATGGTGCCTGAAAAAGAGCTAATCAAGCGGGAATACACGGTGCGGGGCATGCGCCTCCCGAACGAGACCAAGCTCACGCGCCAGTCCCTATTGCGCTGGCTCTGCCTCTCGCTCGGCCTCTTGTCGCCGGACGAGTCACGCCAGAGCGTGCTCCCAATCATGGACTCTTTCCTCGAGCTCCAGTTCTCCGGGCAAAAGCCAACGGTCGCTGAACTGTCAGAGAAAAGCGGCCAGCCAGAAAAAGCAGTGCGCTACCACATGCACCGGCTCATGGCGATGGGCCTGGCCCAGGAAGAGAAGCGCCACTATTCTTTCGTGCTCGACTCGTCGTCCGACTCACTCTCGCTGCCAAAGACATTCCGCGAGCATTACGCGGAATCCCTCTTGGCAAGCCTGTTTTCAATCGAGGGCGCGCTCAAGGAATTGCAGCGCTCGTACGAGGGCTAGGTTAACCAGCGGGTTTCCCCCCACGAAACCACACAAAATTCAAAGCCATTCCCAACAGTTATTCCGCAAAACAAGCCCGATTTAACCTTGTTTCCCTGTTGGGAGTTGCATACCTCACTCCCAACACCAAAAACCACTTTCTCGTGCCCCTTCTCCTATCTCCTTCCCTCTCCGACCATAACTCGCTTTTCTCGGCAAGAAATAGCCACTGGAAACTATACTCTAAAACCATTATTATCAACAATACACTCCAAAAACTATAAGTAACAAACTATCAATCACAAACTATATTTTATTGTTTATACTTCTTGCCGTGGCCACTCACTTTGCCCCCCACACATAAACACCTCAACCGCCACAACACCGCAAAACCGCGTGCCACAGCGCTTTCCAGCCCCCCCTCCACCCAAAAACAAACATTAATCGAAAAGTTATTGCGAAGGGGCGGTTTTTGATTTGATTTCGTCCATCAACTTATCATCCAAAAAGGTAAGAACATTGAGTGGGTATTTTTCCAGGTAGTCAAGGGTGTTGTCCCAAACATCATGTTTGGCCCGTATGCTCTCTATCAGTTCTTTTTGGTGTTGCCTGAATTCTTCTAGTTCGATTAGTTTCATTCTCCGTCTTTCTTCAGCTGTTGGCTCGGGTTCTGGCCCGTACTCCTCAAGGTCAACGCTTTTGGCTTCCACTACGTTGTTGCGGATGCCGTTTAATGTTTTTTCTGCTGTTTTTTTTAATTCCACCAAGGTAGCATGGACTTCCTTCCATTCTTCGGTTGTGCCCCCTGTTCCCCCCATTTTTTCGAACTGGCCACTCAATTCGGCTTCGGCGTACTTCAATTTGTTTTGCAGGCGCTCGTGATGGCGGAGCAGTTGTGCGTAGGGGTCGATCCCACGGTTTTTAAATATCCACCCCCCCAGCTCTGGCTTAAACGGCTGGAATAACTCCATGACGTGGCTTTTTATTTTACGCATTTCGCCTATCTTGTTTTGGCTGTGGGCTTCGGAGGGCTTCAGCTCCATACACCCATTTACACGCCACGCCTATAAAAACATCAGCACTCCCAACCCCCCAGTGGTGTTCAAGGCCCCCCACCCCCGGGTAAACGCCCTTTCTGGAGAGCGTTTCGAGGCAGCCACCACTGTCCAGGAAAAGGCCTTCGCCCGCACCAAAAGGTACTGGGCTTAGTTTTTTAAACCCTCTTTCCGTTACCAACCAGCATGCCCGACTTTATCGGCTACCACATGGACCTGAAGCAGTTCACGACTCCAGAGCTAAAGAAAGTCCTCCGCGAGAAGAAGTACTTGAACGTGTGGTCTTATTCCAGAATCCAGGACGAGCTCCTCCGCCGCGGCGAGGGGTATTACCGGGACTAGCTACTTCAGCCTAATCGAGTCCAAATTCCTGGGCGTGTTCGTCTCGACCCTGCTGGAGTACCCCAGCGTCTTCGCGAGCGCGGTGCAGCTCTTTTCGTCGCCGTGCACTGTAATCACCCTCTCTGGCCTGGGCGCCAGTTTCTTGAAGAAATTAACTAGTTGGTTCCTGTCGCTGTGGCCCGAAAAGCCCTCAATCGTCTCAATCTGCATCTTGACCTCGACGGCTTTGGTCCTGCCGCCGATGTTCAGCGGAATGGTCTTGCTGCCCCCCATCCTCCGCATTCCAATAGTCTGTATCTTCCTGCCGAGCGAGCCCTCGCCCTGGTAGCCGACAAAAATTATCTTGTTCTGGGTGTTCTCGCAAAGGTTCTTGAAGTACTCGACCGACGGCCCGCCGCTCATCATTCCCGAGGGCGAGAGGAACACGCTGCTCTTCTCGTCCGCGAGGCCCTCGCGCTTCGTCTTGTCGACCTCAATGAAAATATCAGAGTCGAACGGCGAGTTGTTGTGCAGAATCCTCTTCTTGACATTGCGCCGCATGAACTCCGGGTAAGCAGTGTGTATCGCGCTCGCCTCGCGTGTCATGCCGTCGATGTAAATAGGTATGTCCCAGCTGTTGCGCTTCGCGTACTCCTCGAGCACCAGCATTATTTCCTGCGCCCTCCCAATCGCGAACACTGGAATAAGCACTGACCCGCCGCGCTCGCACGTCTGCTTGATGCTCTGGATGAGCCGCTTGTCCGACACGTACCTCGGCGGCATTATGTCCCTCGGCCCGCCGTACGTCGACTCAATAATAAGCGTCTCCAGCCGCGGGTACCGGGTGTGCACATTGTCGAACAATTTCGTGTACCCGAACTTGAAGTCCCCGGTGTACAATAAGTTGTGCACGCCCTGGCCGATGTGCAGGTGCGCGCTCGCCGAGCCCATGATGTGCCCGGCGTTGTGGAGGGTGAGCCGCATGTCTGGCGAGATGTCCGTGACCTCGCCGTAGTCCCTCGTAATCACGTACTTCATGGTTTTCTTGACGTCCTTGTCCTTGTAGGGCGGGTCAATCCCCTCCTTCTTCAGCACGCTGATGTAGTCGAGCTGCAGCAGCGCCATCAGGTCCCGGGTCGGCGCAGTGCAATAAGTCGGCCCGCTGAACCCGTACTGGTAGAGGTACGGGACAAAGCCCGAGTGGTCGAGGTGCGCGTGCGAGACAATCACAGCGTCCAGCTCGTCAATCGCGAAGTTAATCGACCCCAGGTGCGGATACGCGCGGTCCCTTGACGCAACATTAATCCCGCAGTCCAGCAGTATCTTTGACTCGGGCGTCTCCAGCAGGAAGCAGCTCCTGCCGACTTCCCTCGCGCCGCCGAGGGGCGTGAGCCTGACCCAGTCAGTGCCCTTGGTGTCGTTGCGGTAGATGCGCGACGCGGTCTCCTTGAGGAACTTGGCCCGCTCCTTGTTCTCCTTGAGCAGTGTGTACCTGATTCCCTTGATTACGGGGGAGGGCTGCGTCGGCACCCGCAGTATCCTTGGGTACCACCCAGTCTCAATCGTTATCGCCTTCAATGTAGACCCATGCTTCCCAATTACGAGCCCGGGCTTCTTGGCCTCAATCACGACTTCGTTGAACTCGCTGTCGAACCCGAGGTCATCAATCCCCGCCTCGCGTGGGACCAGCTCCTGCATCCTTTTCTTGGCTGCCTCTGGGTCCATGAGCATGGAGTTGTCCGAGCGGATGTGTACCCGCTTCTTGAGCTGCCCCGCGAGTGACTTCACGAGCCCCTCTGTCTCCAGGAACAGCCTCATGTTCCGTGTGTACACGACGACCTCTGACGCAAGCATGGCTACCTTTGTGACCATGGCGTCCGCTGGCACTATTTCCTGGACTTTTTTCTCCATTTGCTTGGCGATTTCTGACATAAGCTAGCCTCTACTAACCCTTGTCCGTGGGTTGGCTGGAGCCTTATTTTAGGTATGGCGCTGGGTCGATTTTCTTGTAGCCGCTCTTGGTAATTGCCACTAGCTTGATGTTGTTGCCGGAGAAGGCGTCCCTCTCCAGAGCAGACTTTATCGCCTTAACGGCGACTGGAACATTTTCGTCCACGGTCCCGCCCTCGCTGTACTGTGCCTCAAGCAATCCATAGGCAAACGGCGAGCCGCTGCCCGTCGCAACGACTTTTTCCTCGAGCGCGCTCCCCACTGCGTCGAGCGAGTACAGCCTCGGCCCGGTATCGTAGCCGCCGATTAGGAGCTGCACCCAGTACGGGAACCACTTGTTGCCGTGGAGTATGTTGGACAGCAGCGACACTGCCGCGTCCACTTTCATGGGGTGGTCCCTCTCAATCTGGTAGAGGTTGGTCTCCACCTGCATGATGCGCACCAGCTTCTGGGCGTCGGCCACGCTCCCCGCGGTCGTCATCCAGATGTGGTCCTGTAGCCGGAATATCTTGGGCGTATCCTTGTTGGCAATGAGGTTGCCCATGGTCGCCCGGCTCTCGGACGCGAGAATAACCCCGTCCTTGCACTTGAGGCCCAGGGTCGTGGTGCCATGCTTCGTGTTTTCTTTGTCCACTAACTACTCACCTTTAATGACTAAAAGAACAAGACCAGCCTATTGTTGGTCTCACCATATAAAAACATTATGCCTTTTTGTACTCTTCTACGAATTCCACGCTCATTTCGGGCAACCTGCTGGTCACCTGCGTGATGAAGTACGCCTTTGCCTGGCCATACCTCTTGGTGGCCAGCAGCTCGGTTTTGGGCGTTGCGATGACTTTTTTGCCCTTCAGCTCGAGCTTGAGGTCTTTCTCCCCGAAGAACTGGCTGGCGAGGGCCCGGACCTTTTCCTCTGTCTTGGCGAGCACGTCAACAAGCTTTATCTCGAAGTCAAGCGTCCTGCCGGCGAGCTCGTGGTTGAAGTCCACCCTCACCCTCCCGCCGGAAACGCTCTGCACCCTCGCGGTCATATTATCTAATTGAACCGGCATGCCCGGGAACGGGTTCAGCTTATTGTCGGTGAAGATTTTGAGGGGCACAATCTTGATGAGCTTTGGGTCCCTCGGGCCGTACGCCTCCTCTGGCGGAATCGTGAGCTTCTTCTCCCCGCCCTTTTCCATGCCAATCAATGCATTGTCCAGCCCGGGGATGAGGTCCCCCTTTCCGGCGACTATGACGAGTGGCTTGTACACTTGCTCCTTGATGTAGATGCTGTTCTTCTTCGCAGCGCCTTCCACGGTGGTGTCGAAGACTTTGCCGTCCGTGCTTCCGGTGTAGTCCAGGAGAACAAAGTCGCCTTCTTTTACGCCCATGCGGCTCCTATTCTGCATGATAACCTATTTAAACGTTAGCCCCCACAATCCAGCGCATGGTTTCGCGGGCGCAGCTAATTGTCGTAACAGCCATAGTGGCCATCGGCCTAATGGGCCCAATGGCTTTCATCGCGCAGGAGGCCGCGAAGAACCCGGCGGAAGAGGCGGCAGAGGCCACGAAGCCGGTGCAGCAGACAGTCCAGCTGTCCCAGGTCATAGAGCTTGAGGCAATCGTGACCGCAGAAATCACCCGAGTCGACCCCATACTGGTCGCGGTCGTGGCATCGGATTTTGGGGACAACGAGACCGTCGCCATTCTCTCCAACCTCTCAAGCGCCGGGCTCGACTCAATTGATGGCGAGGGCCATGTCTTCCGCGCGGTTTTCATGCTCGCCGACCCCACAGAATACTCCATTGTCCTCGGCGAGCTCGCCGGCCTGAACATGACTGTGGTGGACCAGGGCATGACCGCACAAATCATTCTCCCCAAGACCTATACCGCGTACCGCGGCGGCCATGAGTACACTCTTTCCACGCTCCCGTCTGACGAGGTCACTGCAATCATTTCGGGCGAGGCACAGTCCGGCCCCGCAGAGTTCAGCCTCAAGATAACCAAATCGGGCGAACAGAAAAAGATTGTGGCTGTCGAGAACTAGCCCTTCAGCGCCATTATCGCTTCGGCGATGTCTCCACTGCTTTTTTCCAGCGCGGCCCTGGCCTTCTCCTCGTCGGCCCCGGCCTGCTCCATCACCATCTTGACGTCTTCTTCTGACGGGCCAATCCCCCTTTCACTAATGTCGCCCATCACCTGAAACGTCTTGGTGCCCTGCATATCGATTTCGATGACCTTGGGGTTCGAGACAACGATTTCCCTGCCCTCGGCCTTTATCACCACTTCGTCTGCGTTGATTTCCTTCTGCTTTATGCCCATTGCCTTCATGGCCTGGGCCATTTTCCTTGGGTCCATTCCTGGCATCATGGTCTATCCTTTTACACAAAAGCTATTAAATACCTTCCGCGTTAGTTTCCCACAATGGCCATTACCATCGGCAGCTTCGCCGAGTTCAAAAAGCTCGTCCCCAAGGACATGGCTGACTCCCACTCATCGCGCCAGGCGGCGGTCGAGACCTACCTCGCCATGGGCGGAGTCACCAAGTTCAAGAAGACGGGTGGCTTCCCGGTCCTCGTCTACCCAACGCCGAAGCGGCTCGGGGACCAAATCCGCGAGGCAGAAAAGAAAATCGCGGGCTGGGACAAGTCCCTCGGCGACTGGCACCGCAGGCACAAGCACCTGAAGACAGATAAAATCACTGACGTGGCCAAGCGCGCCGCCGACCCCCTGTACTGGGAGCACCGCGCCAAGCTCCTGACCGACCCGGCGTACCGCGCGACGCACGACCTGGTCCGCCCGCCGATGCACCTGCTGCACCGCGAGAAGTGGCGCAAGCGCCTAAAGCTATTCATCCGCTCCAAGGAATACCGCCTCCGCCTCCACGAGGCACGTGTCTCTTCCATCGGAAAGAAGCGCGCCCCCATGACAGAAGAAGTCGAGGCGCGGCTGGACTTCAACCGGCAGATGGCCCAGAACGAGCTAAAGAAAATTGAGGAAAAGCGCAACAAGCTAAAGAAAAAGCTCGGCGCGATGAAAACGCTGCTCGCCTGGTCAAAATCGGCTTAAACTAAGCCGGCACGTTGGACTAAAGCGGAGGCAAGCCTCCGCAAATAGGCAGGCTACAACAAAGCGGAAAAGCTCGGCCAAATCAGCGCCAAAAATGGCTTGAGCTAAGCCGGCACGTTAGACTTGGGGGGCGCCAATTGGCGCCCCCCAGAGGCAGGTCCCCGCCAATAGGCTGGTCATAACAAAGCGGCGAAGCCCGGCCAAATCAACGCCAAAAACGGCTTCTGCTCGAACGTGTATGCAAGCACTTCCAGCAGCGTCGGTATCCCAATCGCGAGCAGGAAGGGCACCATGGGCATCTTTTCCAGGCCATAGCCCTTGCCCTCGTCAATTATCGCGAGCACCACCCCCCACACCAGCACGTTCAAAAGCCACGAAAGCACGTAAGTAAATGCCATGAGCCAACTATACGCCCAAGCTTAATATTCTTTCTCGGCAACCCGTAACGCCCCTCCTTTTAAAGCCCCCGAACCCCAACTTTTGCCGTGCTCAAGCAGTTGGGAATCGACAAGCTCAACCCCGTGCAGGAAGAGGCGCTAGCCACGCGGTTCATCGAGAACCGCACCAACCTCGTCGTTTCCTCACCAACCGGCTCGGGCAAAACCCTAATTTCTTTGCTTGCGGCTTTGGAAGTAATCAAACAAGGCAAGAAAGTATTGTACCTATGCCCCCTACGCGCGCTCGCCTCAGAGCACTACGACACATTCAAAAAAGTTCCAGGCCTGAGGGTTGCCTTATCAACCGGCGATTTGGACTCTCGTGACCACCACTTACAAAACTATGACCTAATCATCACTACAACAGAGAAAGCCGACTCCCTCATGCGCCACAAGTCCAAGTTCGTGCCAGGCGTCGGCCTCCTGGTCGCGGACGAAATACACCTGCTCGACACCAACCGCGGCGCTACGCTCGAGACCATCATCACGCGCTTCCGACAGCTCCTCCCCAAATGTCAAATCATCGCCCTCTCTGCCACGGTCCCGAACGCAAAAGAAATAGCGGACTGGCTCGGCGCAGAGCTCGTCGAGAGCGACTGGCGCCCCACCCGGCTTACCAAAGGGGTCTACTACGAAAACATTATCGAGACCGACGCCGGAACAATCGAGGTATCCTCGACAGCAAAAACGCCCGTCCTCCAATTGGTCGAGGACACCGTCGCCCGCGGCGGCCAATCGCTCGTGTTCGTGAACACGCGCCGCTCCGCAGTCGCCGAGGCCCGCCGCATCGCGTCAACACTCAACCTCAACAACGAAGACCTCGCCGACAAAATCCTTTCCGCGCTGGAGTCCCCCACCCGCCAGTGCAAAGAACTGGCAGACATAGTCCGAAAGGGCGCCGCGTTCCACACCGCCGCCCTCGTCGCCGAACAAAGAAAGCTAATCGAGAGCGCCTTCCGCGAAGGAAAAATCAAGGCCATCGCCGCCACGCCCACTTTATGTTTACCTCCCGACACCAGAATTTTGCTGTCGGATGGTAGCTACACACCAATAAAAAAAGTTGGAGTTGGAATGTCAGTTAAATCCCTAGACCCCAAGACTCTTAAACTGGTTGACAATAAAGTTGTTTCAACAGGCAAACGAAAAACAAGTGGGTTGGTTAAACTAGTAACTCGAACAGGAAAAAAGATTGAGTTGACTAGTAATCACCCTATTTTGGTCAATGAGTTTGGAGAGCTCAAATGGATTCAAGCAGGTAAACTAACCAAAGACATGTGGGTGGCGACTCCTCGTCTAGTAGAAAAAGATCCTGTTGACGTGTTTACTTTGGATGTTCTTCCGCATGATAAATTAAAAGTAATTGGTTCTGAGAGAGTGTTTGGACGGGTGGTTGATTCTCTTTTACCTACATATAAAACAAAGAAAACGATGTATGAGCGTTACGGTATAAATGAGAATAGTTTTTTCAATTACTTGCGGGGGAAGACATCCATTCCTTTAGATCTGTTATTGGGCATGGCTGAGGATGCGGGTCTTAAACAAGAGGGAGTGTACAAGGGAATAAAGAGGGTGCTTTATTCTAGGTCGCCACATCTGAAAGACGCTTTAAGGCTACCTCTCTATATCAATAAAGACTTGGTCAAATTCATAGCTTATATGCTTGCTGATGGTTCTGTTTCGAGAAAACTGTCGTGGTGGGTGGGTCATTCTTATGTTATTTCTTTTACTTCATCAGATAAAGCAAAAATAAAGGAATTTCAAGCGGTTGTCCGCAGAGTGTTTGGCTTGAACAGTAAAGTGGTAGAAAGTTATTTTGATGATGGGGTCTCACACGTGAGGATTACATCAAAAACTCTTGGTTTGTTGCTTGAATGTTTTGGGGTCACCCCGGGAAGAAAAGCACACATCATAAGGATTTGCCCGTTTTTTTTCTCTTTGTCAAACGAGTTGATTTTAGAATTCATCTTTTCTTTGATTGAATGTGATGGTTGTTTCAGGGTTCAGGATAATGCCATAGAATATTATACCTCAAGCAAAGATTTTGCCACAGACCTACAATCATTATTACTGAGCCAGGGGGTCATCTCTTCCATTTATCTGAAGAAAAATGATGGGGTCCGAGAGTTCCATAACCAGTTTATTGTTGCCAAGCACCCGCATTACCGTTTAGTGATAACTGGCAAGTCCGCAAAAAGATTGTTTAATCGTTTTGGAATTAAGACCAATCAAACAAAGACAACTTATGAAAAAGACCAGATTCCCCTGTCCATGAAGCTGCTTGAATTAAGAAAGAAACTTGGTATCTCAACATATGAAGCAAGGCAGTTGTCTGGTGTAGATTTTTGGGTTGCTGAGAACACACATAGAGTACTGACAAGAAAGACGGTGAAGAAAATTTGTTCAGTTCCCGCGTTAAGTTCGCCACCATTAGACGACATAAAAAGATTGGCGTTCTCCGATATTTACTGGGAAGAAATAAAAGATATCACTAAACAAAAAAAGAAAACAGATGTTTTTGATTTAAGTGTTGAATCAACCCATAGTTTCGTAGCTAATAACATTATTGTTCATAACTCAATGGGCGTTAATTTACCAGCGGACACTGTAATCGTCCGCGACCTCTCCCGCTACACCGAGAACGGCCTCTCCCCAATCAGCGTGCGCGAGTACCTCCAGATGTGCGGCCGCGCGGGCCGCCCCAACTACAGCAAGGACGGACTCTCGGTCTGCGTCGCCAAGGACCTCGCCGACAAGGACACATTCTTTTCCGACTATGTCATGGGCAAGCCCGAAAAAGTGTATTCCCAATTGGGGTTCGAGCCCGTGCTCCGCACCCAGCTCCTCGCGAGCATCGCGGTCGGCTTCACGCCGACGCGCAAGAAGCTCGACGAATTCCTCCTCAATTCCTTTTACGCCTTCCAGTACGGCGAAATCGACTCCATCCGCCGCAAGGCAGACGGCATCCTCCGCGAGCTCGAGGACTGGGGCTTCGTCACAACTGGCAACCACCTCCTGCCAACCCCGCTCGGCCGCCGCGTCTCCGAGCTCTACCTAGACCCCTTCTCTGCCTACACAATCCTGAAGGCGCTCCGCGAGCGCTCGATGGGCGAGCTCGGGCTCTTGTACATGCTCACGGCGACGGACGAGCTCCGCCCCTACCTGCGCGCCCGGTCTGGCGAGGAGTCCACCCTGTGGGCCAATGCCTATTCCCACGAAAAGGAACTGGGGATTGACTGTGTGAACGTGGGGTTCGAGGACTACAACTTCCTTGACAAGTACAAGACCACCTTACTCCTCCGCGACTGGCTCGAGGAATTGCACGAGGACTCCTTGCTGGAAAAGTACGGCGTGGCGCCGGGCATCCTCCGCGCCAAATTGTCGAACTGGAACTGGGTTTCCTATGCAGCCATCGAGCTGGCCAAGCTCGAGCACCTCCCACTAAAGGAGCTCCGGCGCGTGGAGCGCCGCATCAAGTACGGCGTGCGCGGCGAATTACTCCCGCTGGTAGAGCTAAAGAACATCGGTCGCGTGCGCGCACGCAAATTGTTCAGTGCTTCCATAAAGTCTATCCCGGACCTGGAAAAGATGCCTGCGCAGGACTTGGCGCGCGTCCTTGGCCCGCGCGTCGCCGTGTCAGTAAAGAAGCAGCTGGGCGAGGAGGTCTCGCTGTCCACGCCCAGGTCCGCCCAGTCAAAACTGGAATAATTATATACTCCAGCATTCCCTATTAGTGCGATGTTCCAGTGGATTACTTTTGGGAAGGTCAAGTACGACAACAGCGTGTTCAGCCAGGACATCGTGATTTCGACTGACGGCGACGTCTACCAGCGCCAGGCGGGCGACCCGCTGAGGGTGACTGCCGAGGAGCTTGACGCGAGCATCGACAGCAACACCAAGACAGTTGTCGTCGGCACGGGCCATTACGACATAGTCAAGCTAACCCCCGAGGCCATGAGCTACCTGAAGGACATGAAGATTGACCTCGTGGAAAAGCACACCCCTGAAGCGATTGACTACTACAACAAGCGCATGAAGGTCAAGGGCCGCAAGCCCGCCATAACCGCGATTATCCACGTGAAGTAAAATGTTCGACTCTTTTTCCTTTGGCTGTATTACCTGGGACGGCGAGGCCTGCCACTACGACGTCGTGGTCGCCAACTCCCAACTCCGCGAGCGCGGCCCCCGGCCAGAAAACCACTTGCTCGAGGCAGCCGAACTCCAGAACTACCTCACCCCAAACACAAAAAAAGTGATTGTCGGCACCGGCGCGTCTGGAGTCCTGCAGGTAGCCGACGATGCGAAGCAGTTGATGAAAGAAAAAGAAATAGAATTACTTGCGTTTCCGAGCGCCGAGGCAATCCAGCTCTACAACAAAGAAGCAGACAAAGCCACCGTGGTCGCGGTCATCCACTCTACTTGCTAGGCAGCACAAACTTGAGCGTGGCTTGACGAAGTAAACCTATTCTTCAGGGGAAGGACGCTGTTCCAGAAATTCCTTGAATGGCCCCTTCTTTTTTGAGAGCTCGTTGAATTTGCCTTCTTGGACAATCCTGCCTTTGTCAAAAACAACGACCCTGTCGCAGTTCTTTAGGGTTGTCAAGCGGTGGGCAATGGTTATCATAGTCTTGTCTGAAAATATTTTTTCGAGGTTTCTTTGGATTATCACTTCGTTTGTATTGTCCAATGCAGAAGTCGCCTCGTCAAAGATTAGGACATCAGGTGACTGAAGAATAAGCCGTGCCAATGCAAGCCGTTGTTTTTGGCCGCCACTTAGGTTGTTTCCGTTTTCTGCGACTCTTCCACCAAACCCGCCAAGTTTGTTTTTAATTTCATTATAAATATTGGCTTTTTTAGCAGCGTTAACCAAGTCTTCCTGATTTACTCTTCTTGAGCATCCGTACGTAATATTTTCTTTTATTGTTCCAGAAAATACGTAAGTCTTTTGTGGGATGTAGGCAATCCGCTCCGCGATTTCTTTCCTGGTCAATGACTTCAGGTCTTTCCCAAGGAGGGATATCCACCCACTATAACTATGAATTAACCTAAGCAGAATCTTGACAAACGTTGTCTTGCCACAGCCGGATGCACCCACGACCCCAATTTTTTCCCCCCGCTTTATCTTGATGTTCACGTTGTTTAAGACATTATCAGACTTGTTGGAATAAGCAAATGAAACGTTTTTCAGCTCCAGAACATCAGCGGATTCTTTTGATTGCTGGGGGATTGCCTTGAACGATTCGTCCAGTGGCTGTGTTATTAAGCCGTGCAAGTCCATTACTTTGATGGAGCTTTCGTGGGCCTCATCCAGTATCCTATGAACCTCCCTCAGCGGCCGGATAACACTTACAAACAGGATGGAGTAAGTGAGTATGTCACCCTTTGTGATGATTCCGTTCACAGCAAAATAAATTGAAATGCTGACAACCAGCACGTAGAAAAAGGCTTCATTCAAATATTTGGCGGCGTCGTACAGCGCCATCCAGATGTGGTGCCCTATCTCTATTTTTCTTAGTTTTTCGGCGATGTTTTCCACTTTTTTGACTTCTAACTCACCAGTGTTCGCTACCCGGATTGTTTCCAATCCCCCCATCATTTCGACGACTTTCCCATCAATCTGTTCTTTGCCCCGCAATAAAGCCACTCTAATGCCTTTTTGGGAAGAGATTTGCTTGATTACGATGAATAAACCCATGGGCACCACTAGAATCATGAAAGAGGCAAGCAACGGTTTTTGGTAGAAAGCTATTCCAAGAGCCGCCAGGGCAGAAAAAAAGACGGGGAAAAAGTCCAGAAACCCGAGCTTAAGCAGTTTGATGAGGCCTTGTATTGAACGGAATATCTTGCCGTGCAATGCCCCAATTTGATATTTGTTGATGAATTCGTTAATGTCTGTTTTTAGCAGCCGGCTAATCACCCTCACAGTCAGTTTCTTTTCAGTTTGTGTTGCTACGTTCTCCACCAAATATTTTCGGATGACCGTTAAAACTGCGTGGAAAAATATTATCGCAATAACCATCACTAAGAATGGAACCGCCATTTCAAAAGATGGGGCTTCCAACACAATCATCTCGTCAACAAATTTGCCGAGGATTACAGCCGGGAGGTTTGTCAAGAAACCAGTGACGAGCATTATTGCTGTGGCAAGAAACAAGGACCGTTTTTCTTTTTTGTCCATCAATTGAGATACTGTGCTAAAGCCCCGCCGTATCTCCCGGAATTCTTTGAACAATCCCGCCATCACGCAAACCTCTTCTCGACCGCTGCCTTGACTTTTCCGGGCGGGAAGGACAATTTAATCAGCCTCGTGTTCCCCCGTATCCCTGGCCCGCTCATGGTCATCGTAATCAATCCCATCATGTCGAGCTCGTTGAGGTATTCCCTGAACCACCTCGCGCTCCTCGCCATGGTCTTCCACTTCTTGCACAGGCTTTCGTAGCCCTCATACGCTTCTCCGGAAAACAGCAGCCGCTCCCCGTTGTCGGTCAGCCTCCGGTACTTGCTCCCCTCCGCAGTAAGGTTGGCAATCGCGTAGAGCACGATGCTCTGGTGCTCGGGCAGCGTGTTAATCAGCTCAATGACAATGTCTTCCTCGACCGCGCTCCTCGCCTTCTTCACGTACTCTTCAGTCGCTTTCGTGTCCTGTGCGTCAGCGAACTCGCCCGCCTTCAGCAGGAGCCGCAGCGCGTACCTCGCGTCGCCGCTTTCCTGCGCGGCGAACGCGGCGGCCAAGCCAATCGCGCCGTCTGTGATGTAGCCTTTCCTGAACCCTTCTTTCGCGCGGTCGGCGAGTATGGCGCTCAATTGCTCCGCGTTGTACGGCGCGAAGACCATTTCGTCCTGGCACAGCGTCGACTTGCTCCTCGGGTCAAGCTTTTCCTTGAAGTTAATCTTGTTGCTTATCCCGACCAGCGCGATGTGCCCCTTCTTCAAATCATCATTCGCACGCGTCAGCGCGTACACCAGGTCGTCCAGATCTTTTACCTTGTCGATTTCGTCCAGCACCACGATGAAGACAAGCCCCTTGTCGACGTATTCCACGAACTTTTCGTAGAGGTGCGTGGACGACAGCCCGAGGAAGCTCTCGTTCGGCTCGGCGCGCTGCGCGAGCTTCAGCAGGACCTGGTACTTCGTGTTGTGCGTCCTGCAGTTCAGGTAAATCGAGTCGACCTGTGCCTCGTACTTTTTCTTGGTCTCGTCGAGCTTTTCCATAACGTGCTTCACGACCGCCGTTTTTCCAACCCCGGTCTTCCCGTACAGGAAAAGGTTCGACGGCCTCTTCTGCGAGAGCGCTGGGGCGATGACCTTCATCACCTTGGTTATCTCTTCCTCCCGGTACGGCAGCTGGTCCGGCAGGTAGTGCGGGCTGAGAACGTTCCTGTCCTCAAAAATAGTTGAGCGGTTGATCTCTTTCTCGAACAGGTTTTCCATCCCGGCACCTCGCGGCTGACGATTATGGGAAGTGCCCTTTATAATGTTTTCTTCCGGTATTTTTTTGCATTAAACAGAGGCTTTTTATTACCCAAAAATTATAATCGGTCTTGCTTTTCAAGCTGTTAATGGAGGCTTACGAATGGTGGGATTTCTTAAAAAACTAACTGGCACGCCTGGTGCCGAGGAAACGGAAGTCGAGGAGTATTTGGACACACTCGGCCTAGAGAACGAGGACTTCATGGAAGAAGAGGCGGACGTGTGGATCAAGCCATTCATCCTTGAGGACGTTGGCGATGCCACTGTTGTTCAGGACGAGCTGAGCAACGGGAACATTGTGCTGCTTAACATCGAGCCCCTCATGAAGAGGAATGCCATCAAGCTGAAGCAGACAGTCAACAAAATAAAGAACGCGGCTAAGTCGCTTGATGGGGACATCGCGAGGCTCAGCGAGTACAAGCTCCTCGTGACGCCCAAGGGCATCAAGGTTTCGCGGAAGTAGAGGCCAATGCTTCTGGACGCGCCCGCGCTTCAGGTGCGATACACCCTTAAGGACATTCTTGGCATCGTGGAGAGCGTTCTCAAGAGCCGCCACTGGCGCAAGTTCGACATCGAGAGCACTAGCCTTGTCTATGTCCCTCACTGGTTCTTCAACTTCGACGTCTACCAGGAGGCCGAGGGCAAGTCCCAAACTTACGCCTCCCAGATGGCAATCGACGCGGTCACGGGCAAGCTTAACCCGCTTATCGTCCAGATAATGCAGAGCGTGCCGACGAAGCGCGAGCGCGAGACCACGCACGGCATCGAGTGCGAGGCCCGGATCCCATCGGTCCAGAATAAAGAGGTCAAGGACATAGCGGCCATAAAGGTCGCGGGCGAGATGAACCTGTCCAAGGAAGTCGTTACCGTCACGGGGGTGAACCTGCTTTACATCCCGTACTGGCAGGTGTGGATCCGCCTGCCGAGCGGCACGAAGCGCATTGACCTCGACGCAATCTCTGGCTCCCCGGTGTTCATTTCCGACGTGCCGGAGCGGGAGCGCGGCTCAATCGAGGTCACGATGGACATGCTGGAGGACCTCAAGACCCCCGCGGGCTGGGTCGACTACTCCAAGAAGGCCTTCGACTGGGGCTTTGGCGCTGCGGCGACCGCGGGCCAGGGCATCATGGGCAGTATTGCGCCCTGGATGCTCGGCACCCGCGTCGGCCAGTACACGCTCCTGGGCCTCGTAATACTGTTTCTCGTCATCTATTACTTCTACCTAGGCTAAGGCGTAACTATTTTATAGTCCCCCTGTGTTGCCCCACCTATGGGCAAATGTGTGTTCTGTGACCTCAAGAAGGACGACGTAATCTACGCAAATGATGCCTTCCGCTCAACGTTCGACGCATTCCCGGTCTCCCCGGGCCACTCCCTCGTCATTCCGAACCGGCACGTCACAACCATCGCCGAGCTGAAGGACGGCGAGTGGGCGCTGCTGAAGCCCGCAATCCTGAAGACCATCATGGTAATCGAGTCAACGGACTTCAGCGAGTTCTACAGCGGGTTCATCCACACGCCCGACGAGAAGACAGCTGTCTTTTCCGGCAAGATGCTTGAGCACACCGGCATAAGCAAGAAGCCGGACGGCTACAACATTGGCGTGAACCTTGGGCCTGCCGCGGGCCAGACAATCGAGCACCTGCATCTGCACATAATCCCGCGCTACCTCGGCGACACCGAGGCGCCAGCCGGGGGCATCCGGCAGATAGTGCCCGAGCTTGGGGACTACACAAAGCTCTAGAAAAAGTCGGCAAGGTTGTACTGCTTGCTTTTGTCGTTGATGAAAACAGAGTCAATGTTGCTCTCGACGAGCTTCAGCCTCTGCGCCATGTACTCCGGCAGCCCATATTTCTCGACAATCCCCTTGCTTATCTCGACGTACTTCCTCACCGAGCCCTCGGCAATCGTGAGAATGACTTTCCCGCCGCACTTCGTGCACTTCCCGACCAGCGGCACTCGCCTATACTTCGCGTTGCAGTCGACGCACCTGAACTTCTGCTCGCCAAAAGCCCTGAGGTTCCCATAAATGTCCCTGAAGAAGTGTGAGTTGAGCAGCCTCTCGGCCTCGTCCTTCTCGTCCACCGCGCGGATTATTCTCCCGAGCTCGAGCTGGGCCTTCACCTTCTCCGGCATTGAGCCGAGCTTCGTGTACATGGACTGGATGACTCCATTGTCGAGGCGGCCCGTACCGTGCGTGTAGCCAAACCCAGAGTACTGGCCCTCTTCCCCAAGCCGCTCGCCCACCAGCTCTATCCTGTACGCCCCCGGCTTCCGCAGCTCGTGCGAAGTCCGGTAGAACTCCAGCGGGTACTCCCACGCCACGTCCATCTCGTGCACCTGGTCGTCGACCTGCGATGGGTCCAGCGCAAGGGTAAGCACCAGCGGCGCGTCCATCGACCCACCCCTCGTCGAGGGCAGGTACCACTTCGAAAAGTTAATCAGCGCGTCCACCAATAGCATGACCGCGTCCTCGTCGCCGTCGCATTGTTTTGCAGTAACACCAGAAACCACTGCGTTATGTGTTTTTTCCACTGTGAAATTGTACAGGGACTGGGGCTTTTTTTCAGTCACTCTCTTCCTAACAGCAACAATTGCAGAGCCTTCTTTGAGCTTCACGCGCTTCGCCTTAAATGAATGCCCCCGCATTATACGCCTGGCTTTTTCTTTCTTTCCCGGCCACCAGAAGCCTATTTTCTCGCAGAAATCCTTTGTAGTCGCCCCGTGCATGCGCAACTTGTAGCACGTCCAATTGAATGTTTTTCCTTTCTTTTTATAGAACTCGGCAACTTTCCCCACACTAATCTTTCTTTCGTCTTTCTGCCACGAGCACAGCAGCCCAAACCGAGTCAACAAGAATTCTATGTCGCGGAGAAGCAGTTTACTGGCGGAAGTGCAACTGACCTCAGGGCTTGAGCCCCCACGGCTTGGCTTGCTTATGCCGCCATCCCCCTCAAAGTATCCTTGCAGGAACCACGCCACTTTTTTCATGGGCAGCGAAAACACAACTGGTGGAACCCTCTTGTTTTTTGCGTGTGTGCCCGCTTCCAAACCGATAAATAAGTTGTATGCCAACCGCGAGCAAATTGTGACTCGTTGCTTGCCTTCTGAAGCGCCAACCCCAAACACTCGATTGATAGCACCCTTCACCAACGGTTTTTCTTTGGTTACAGCGAAATCAACTTGGTAGCAAGAGCCCTCTCTTTTCCTGGAATGCCCTTCTGCGACATAAAGCCCAAGAAGCCTCATAAAGTCTTTCCCAACCCTTATTTTCCTTGGCAGAACAGCTGTGTCCCACTTCTCCTTGAGGCGAACATTTTTTGGAATGCGAATGCCAAGCTTGTGTGCCAGCCAAACCGGAACAGAATCGCGCATAACATAGTTATACAACGTGCTTTTGTTCATTCCAATCTCGTCAGCGGTTTTTCTCACACCCCCCTCTTCTAGACAATCCTTTAGCTTCTTCCCAATTCCCACAACCATGGTGTTTTCATCAGCATAGTCCAGCAAGTCCAAGCATTCAACATCCTTTTCAGCTATATTAAAGCGCGTTGGGATAAGTGCTTCCGTTGTCTGGAACGCCCGCGTTTTCGTACTTTTAGAGTCAATAAACGGGTGCATGCCGCTAGTGGTTATTTTGCGCCCAGTCTCCAGTTCAAGGGTAACGACATGGTCTTGCATCGGGTGCTTTGAAAACGCTGTAATTGGCATTAATTCATATTCACCGTTTCCATTAAGGGACAAGGTGCTATACCCCCTAGTCTCTACTACCTGGTCACCCATCTCAGTGGCGTGGAATTCTTTCTCCTTCAGCAAGCTTTCCACGAGTTCCCCAATCCGCACTATCCTCCACTCACGGCCGTTGAACACTGGAAGCGTTTCGCCAAAAGCAAAGCAGTCCCTCCTACACGCCGCGTGGAAATACGGGTGCGCGTAGCACCCCCGCGCCTTCGAGAACCCGATTATCCTCCCCAGCACTCCCGCGCTGGTGTGCGGCGCCAGCCCGACCACAAGCTGCCCAACCAAGTCCTTTGGCGTCCGGCAGTTGTAGTACGCCTCCTGCCCGTACAGGCCCTGCAGCAGCTCGTCAACGAACCGCGACACCCTGAACAGGTACTCGCCACCGCGCTCCGCGGGCACCACGTCCTGCGGGAACAGCTCGATGACCTGGTCGTCCCTGAGCAGCTCCCCGCCTTTCGCGTCTCTGCTGTAGCCCATTTCCTTAAGCTTCTCGACCGAGGTCCCTATCTCCTTCGGCGTGAAGTGCGTGAGCGGCAGGTTTGTCGAGTCAAACCTGATTGTCCCGTCCTTGAAGAGGTAGACCTCATGCCTCGACCTCAAAATGCCCTTCTCGAGCGGCTCTGCAATGCGGTGCGCGCTCATCAATCCCTTGACGCCCTTGAGCTTGGGGTCTGGCTTGCCGACTTTCTTGATGGCCTGTTCCATGGCCTCCTTGAGGTTCACGACCCTGCTGTCGTGCGCGACGCCTTCTGTGCCACACGCATGGCACTTCCTGCCCTTCCTCCCGCAGCGGGGGCAGACGTAGTCGAGCTCACCCCTCCCACCGCACTCGCACATCCTGCTCATCGAGAGCCGCCCGCACTTAGTGCATCGGTAGCGCGTTATGGTGACAGTGATGCTCCCCTGCGCGCTCGCCTTCAGCACCGAGCGGGTTGCCCCGCCGTAGTTGCCGACCGGGAAAAGCACGTGGGGCGCCGGGGTCATCAGCCTCTCCCTCGCCTTTTCTGGCCTGCCCATCCTCGCGCCGACATAAATCGGCGCCTTCGGCATTATCTTGACGGGCGACAGCGCGTTGACGAACTCCATTGTGTCCTCGGTCTCAACCCCACTGCCGCCGAGCGTGGTCGCCAGCACTTTTTTGACCTCTGGCTCGATGTAGACGTAGTCGCCCTTCAGCCTGTGCGGCACCAGCAGCTTTTCAAGCGTCCGCTTCTCCGGGCCGTTCTCCATCCCGGTGTCCAGCCACTTGATGAGCTTCTTCATTTCTTCGACAGTGGCGTCGTGATAGTTATATGTGTACTTCGGGTGCAGGGGCACTCCGTGCCTCTCGCTGATTTCCAGCGCCTCCTCGAAGCTCTCTGCCTTTGCCTCAACCCCTTTTTCCTTGAGCTCCAGCCCCCACCACTCCTCGACCCAGGGCGAGGCAATAATCGGGTGGTTGCTGTGCAGAAAGTCACCAAAAGAGACGAGCAAATCCCCGGTGAACAGTATCTCCGCAATATCGCTATCCAGGTCCGTGGCCTGCTCGGCGCTCTCCACCTCCAGGACCTCGCCGCTCTTGAGCCGAACGACCGGGCCGCCAATGGTGTCCACGGGCACGACCGTCATTCCCTTGCCCGGCCTCTCGACCTTGAGCTGCGTGCCAATCGCCGGGAAGCCCCCGAGCACGGTCATGGTCGCGGGGTGCAGTCCCTTGCTCATCAGCCCGGTGTTCCTCGCCTTGCCGTACCTCAGCCTGAACCCCCCAACCCGTGAGGGGTACGCAAATATCGGCCTCCCCGCAACAACGTCCTTTATGTAGGTGTCTATCGGCTTCAGCTCCCTGACGCCCTCGGTGTCGCCGCCCTTGATTATTGACTTCAGCCACCCCCAGTCCAGCCCGAACTTCTCGGCGTACGCGACAACTTTCCTCGCCTTCTGGGCGATGCCCTCGCTTATTACGAGGCACATGCCGCCGCGCACCCGGTTCGTGGGTATCCGCTTCAGGTCCTTGTAGACGTCGACCTCGACTTCCGCGGTAGGGTCACCGTTTACGCACACCGGGCAGTTCCGCACAATCAGCCGCACTTCATCGTCCGTGGCCCGGTACTGCAGCCTGCTCACGGCGTTGTGGTAGAGCGCCACTTCCTCGACATACCTCTCGACCTCGCTGTCCGTCGGCCTGTAGCCGCTCAGCCCAAGCAGGTTGCTCGTGTAGTGCGCAATCAATACCGCGAGCGCCTGCGCGGTCCCGCCCGCGCTCCGTATTGGCCCCGCAAAAGAAACACTAAGATAATCACTGCCGTCCGGGTTCTCCTCGATGCTCGCCGCAGCGACGCCGTCGATTGGCGCTGCCACCACGCCCTCTGTCAGCAGCGCGAGCGCCGTGCGTATGCACTGCTCCGCCCGCTCGTTCCGGTCCTTGCAGCCGAACTTCCCTCCAATTATCCAGTCGCATACCTTTAGTGCGGTCTCTTCGCGGTCGTGGCCCTTCATGTATTCCCGCATCGCCTCGGCGATGCCTTCCGGCCCGACCAGCCCCTCCACCCGGTCGCAGATGTCGGCGGCCAGCGCGATTTCGACTTTGGTTTCGGGGTCGTACCCCTTCTCCCGCGCAGCGGCGGCAACCCCGTACGCCCGCGTGGTCTCCTCCTCCAGCAGGGAGTAGTACGCCTTGATGCCTTCGCAGGCAATCATTTTATCTCCTCCCCGAACTTGAGTATGGTTATCTTCCCGGACCTCAGGCTCACGAGCGGTAGCACGCCCGGCGTCGGGTGGTGGCCCAGCTTAATCTGGTACGGCGTCACGCTCTGCCAGCACCCGCTGTTTATCCCGATGGCCCCACGGTAAGTGACGTAGCCGTTCCTGTGCACGTCGCCGACGTGCAGCAGGTCTGGCACCTTCCGCATCACGAGGTAGTCCCTCTTTTCCGGCACTATCGGCGGCTTTTCGCCGTACACCGGGTGCAAGTGCCTCCTCTTCAGCCACTCGGTTATAACCGTTTCAGGGTGCTCATAATTCACGTTGTTCGTGTGCGGCACAATGCCGTGTATCGAGGCGCCGTGGTAGAGCATCACCTCGAACCCGTGCAGCGAGACGTATCCCGGCGAGCCCATGCACCTGAAGTTGTCGAGCGACCCGAGCGGGCCAAGGACTTCCTTGGGCAGCGCGGGCTGGGGCTCGGCAATCCTCACTGCGTCGTGGTTGCCCGGGATTGCAATCATTTCTATGTAGTCCGGCACCTGCTGCAGGTAGAAATGCAGCTGCTCGTACTGCTTGAAAATATCGTCCGTTGCCAGCTCTTCTTCCTGGCCGGGGTATACCCCAACCCCGTCCACCAGGTCCCCCGCAATCGTGATGTACTTGACTTTCCCGGCCAGCTCACGTTCCTTGCCCTCGCCGTTGAGCCACTCAATGAACTTATGGAACCGCTTTTCGAGGAACAGCTTGGAGCCGACGTGCATGTCGGAAATCAGGGCGACGTAGATGTCTTCCTCTGCGCGGTTGGGCTCGCGCATGGCGACGTCGGGCCGGTATATCTGCTTCGCGATGAACAGCTCTTTCGACATCCTTCCCTCGACCGCAATCACTTCGTCGGGGATGATGTTCTGCGAAACGTCAATCATTGTCTTGTCGCTCTTCGGGAACAGCACCTTGAGCGACCCCGTGAGGTCTTCCATCTCCATGAGCCGGTGGCTGTTTTTGGTGGTGTGAATGGAGTTGACCATGCCGATGACGCGGGTGTTGTCCTGCAGCCGCTTCTTTTTCACGGTGTCGATGTCCCGCGCCATGTTGCCGCGCACGCGGAGCATCTTGGAGAGGGCCTCGTACCTGTCCCGGAACAATGCGATGAAGTCCCCTACTTTTCCTTCGCTCGTGCTCTTCCCGGTCACGTCCTGCTCCTCGAACACCTTGACCCTGGCCTCCATCTCTTTCGCCGCGGGCCTGAACGGCTTCCGCAGGTTCAGCTCGAGCTTGGGCGCCTCCTTCTTCTCCTCGAGGTCTTCTTTCCTCACCCACGGGCCCTTGACCCGCTCCATCACTTCAACGGCAAACGCCATGGGCTCTTCCTTGCCCATGATTATCTCTAGCGCTTCCGGAGTGACGAAAAGTCCCTTTTCCCTAAAAGCAGTGAGCAATTCTTCTTTCATGCAAGCACCCCTGCGCTGTCAGCGACCGGGCTTGCATTATCTTACGCAGCCGAACTTTAACTACTTTTCCTTTTGCAAAAAATCAGTAAGCGGCCTTGAGCAGCTTCTCTTTCTTGGCGAGCCTTTTCCTGCACGGCTCAAGAATATCCGCAATCGCTTTCCCCATCGCATTCTTCAAGTCCATCGGGTGCAATCCATCCACGAACGCCTTCTCCAGTTCCCCATAACTCTTGAACGCAACATTCCCGCCGAACTTCTCGGGCCGCTCGACAACCAATTCGCCCCTCACCGGGAAGACAATGTGCTCCGCCAGCGCCAGGACCCCGTTGCCCTCGACTTTGCCGGCCTCGCACCACGCGCCGCCCGTCTTCTTGATTATTGATTCTTCGCTCTCGTGCAGCCCGATCTTGCCCTTGTCCTCGGACGCGCCCATCTTTCCGCCCATTTTCCCGCCGTGCAGCGCAGGCAGCAGGGGCGTAAAAACACAGACTGGCTTATTGTCCGGCATCAGCTCGCGGCCGAGCATGTAAATCCCGCGCTGGTCCACCCCAGCAAAGCAGACGTCTACCCCAAGCGCCTTGAAGTCCTCGTTCTGCATCAATGGATAAATAAACCCACTAAGCTTCGGCTCGTCGCCGAACCGCACGACTTCCGATGCCGCCCTCTTCGTCCTCGCGAGAGTGACGTCTCCGGCCATCTTGAGGATGTTCCTGAAGTAGTCTCCGTTCAGCTCGAGCTTCGAGCCGCGCACGAACTCAATGTCCTTCGGGTCAGCGCCGAGTGCTTCCATCGCGCCCTTGACAGATTCCTCGTAGTACTCGCTCCGGGAGTCAAGCTTTTCCCAGGTCGTCTTCTTGTCGTCCAAATAAGCGTGCAGGTCAGCGACCAAGAACTTGACCTTGAACCCCGCGTTCAAAAAATCAGCTGTCTTCAGCAACGGCACCAAATGCCCGACGTGCAGCATGCCCGTGGGCGCGTAGCCGATGTAGGCCGACGGCTTCTTGGCCGCGCACGCCTCCTTCAGCTCTTCTTCCGTGATTATCTCTTCAGTGTTCCTCGAGACGAGCGCATACCTCTCTTCGGGGGTCATTTCATTTCTTCCTTCAGCCGCTCGAGCTCGGAAATAATCTCCATTATTTCGGGCCTCGTGTGCATCGGCATGTTGATGTCATTGAGGCACTCGTCCAATAAATAGGTGGCGCTGGTCAGGTTGACTTCGTTGCCCTCCTTGGAGACCACTTCCTTGGCGTCTGAAACGCTTTTCCTGATGTTCCTCGGGACACCGTTGTCGTTGATGACGTTGTCCATGAGGTAAATCACGCCGTCCATATCCTGTTTGCTGATAACCATCTTTAATCCCTCCAGAAACAGCGGGATAGATTATTTGTGGGTTTGTTTTTAAGTGTTATGCCCGAACCAAGCCACGATGCGCCCCTTCAATTCCTTGATGGACTCCTTGTCCTGCACGCTCACACTCAACCCGCGTGGCCGGGGCGCCGGCTTGCCGCCAACGCCGGTAGCCGGCTGCAAGTCCGCCTTGCTATAGACGACAAGCACGTCCGCCCCCAACTCTTTCTCGAGCTTTTTCTTCAGTGCCTCCTGCTCTGCCACAGAATACCCGCACGTCTCACTCGGGTCGACAACAAAAATAATTTTTTCGCTCAAGTGCTTCAGCGCAGCCACGGCCTGCTTCTCAATCTCGTTCCGCGCCGGCCTGTCCAATACCCCTGGCGTGTCCACCAGCTGGAACCGCCTGTACCCCTCCCTCATGTACCCGACCAGAATGCTTTTCGTGGTGAACGGGTACGGCTGCACGTCCACCTTGGAGTCGCTCAGCTCGTTCAAAAGCGAGCTCTTCCCGACGTTGGGGTATCCAGCAATCAGCACGGTCTTCATCTTCCGTATCGACGGCAGTTTTTTCAGCGCGCGCTCCGCCCTCTTGATTATCTTGACGTCGCCCTCGACGCCGTCCAGTATGTCTTCCGCGCGCTTCTCGAACTGCTTCCGCAGCCGCGTAATCTCCTTCAAGTCACTCTTGCCCCGCATCTTCCTGCGGTAGTCCTTGCCGAGCTGGAGTATTTTCTTGCCTGCCCAGCCGAGGCTGTGCAGGGCCCGCCTCAATTCATCAAGGTTCACCAGCGACCCGGCCAATTCCCTCTGGAACGGGGGCAGCTCGTTGAAATTGACGGTCTTCTTCACGACTGCATCAGTCTTGCCAAAGACGGACTCGCTCAGGTACTCGACCCTCGCGAGCTCGCGCACCTTGATGGCGACCTTCTTTTCCCTTGCGCGGATTTGCCGGGCGCGCTTGTGCGCCTCTGTCATCGAGGCGTGGAATATCCTGCCCGGCACTGGGTGTATCAGTGCCATGCGTGCCTTGTGCCGACAAATCTATATATATCTACTACTGTATAATTCAAGCGATGAGGCGCCTGCTTCTGTTGCTGCTGGTCAGCTCGATTGCGATGGCCCAGTGTGCCGAGCTGGCGGCAGACGTCGAGTCCGGCATGGAGCAATACCTGGGCATAGACTCTGTCGACTGCCGCACCCAGCAGACAGAAAACATTTATGACGGCCTCGCCCAGCTGGCCGAGGGATATTCCCAGGTGGCGCAGTGCTACAAGGAGCAGGAGGACGCGTCCCGTGCCTCTGCCTTCTACTTCCTGGCGGCGAAGAAGTACCGCGTCGCGGCGGACGCGCTCTGCGAGAGGGACTACTCATTGAAGATGCAGCTATACCTCTCTTCGGGGGACATGTACTTCGCGACCGGTGATATTGACTCAGCCAGCGAGCTCTACGGCGAGGCGGAGGAAATCTACAGCCTCCACTCGCCTGTAATTGACGACTCAATCAACGCCCAGCTGCAGAGGCGCCTGTACGAGATGGAGTATTCGGCGCCGCCGGCAATGTTTGACCCAAGGGTCACGGGGGAAGTGGACTGGGCCCCGATTGCTGCGGTAGTGGTCCTCATCGTCGGCCTCGCCCTCGTCGTCATAACCATCGTGCGCAAGAGGTGACCCCCTCACCTATATTAACCTCTTTTCCGTTTTCTTGCCTGATGTGGTTCGCGCTCGCGCTCTTTTCCATGCTGGCGTACGGCGTGCTGGACTTCCTGTTCAAGGTAGCCGAGGCAAGCGAACTCGACTTCTCGAACCTCTTCCTCTACTACTACTGGACCGCATCGCTCGCGGCCTTCGCCTTGTTCGCCCTGTTCCCCGAAAAAATCCTTGACTTCAGCTTCCTCGCGTTTTTCGCCGTCGCCCAGGTAAGCCTCTACCTGCTCGCGAATGTCCTGAAGCTCGAGTCCCTCAAGCACGTCAAGTCCATCCTGGCGTACCCATTGTTCGCGCTCCACGGCGTCATCGCCGCCGTGCTCGCGTTCTTTTTCCTGGGCGAGTCGCTGCAGCCCCTCCAGTACTTTGGCATCGCCTTGAGCGTCGCCGCCATCCTCCTCCTGGTCGAGAAGCGCCACCACTTCACTTTGTCGAGGGGCGCGCTTTTCGCGCTCGGCGCGGCGGTCTTCTTCGCAGCTTCCGAGCTCATCGTCGCCGCCGTGATTGACAACCTTGTAATCCTGCCGTTCATCGCCCTGTCGTACTTCTTCGCGATTGGCCCCACGTTCGTCCTCGAGAAGAACCTGCACAAGCGCGGCGGCAAGAAAAAGGGCTCGCTGAAAATCGGCGCGGCGATGGGGTTGACTAACTTGGCCGCGTTTTCGTCGATGCTGCTGGCGCTCCAGTCTGGCCCCGCGTCGGTCATCTTCCCGGTAATCGCCCTCTCGCTGCTCGTGTCCGTCGTCCTGTCGATGGCGGCCTACCACGAGAAAATCAATTTCATGAAAAAGCTCGCCATCGCCCTCGCGCTAATAGCCATAATCGTGATGCATATATGAAATTCATTGCAGACACAGCAAAAATAATCGGGGACGTCGGGCTCGGCGACGGCGTCGCAGTCCTCTACGGCGCAGTGCTCCGCGCCGACACCGGCCCCATCCGCATCGGGAACAACAGCAACGTCCAGGACAACTGCGTCGTCCACACCTCACCAAACGAGGGCTGCACCATCGGCGAGTTCGTCACTGTCGGCCACTGCGCGATGGTCCACTCTTCGGTTGTCGGGGACCGCGTCGTCATCGGCATAAACGCGACCGTGCTGCACAGCTGTGAAATCGGCGACGACTGCATAATCGCTGCCGGCGCCGTCCTCCGCCCGGGCACCAAAGTGCCCGCGGGCACTTTGTGGGGCGGGGTGCCGGCGAAGCAGCTGCGCGAGCTCACTGAGGAAGACAAGAAAAACATTCTCCTTTACGCAAAGGAATACGAGGAGCTGGTGAAAAATGAAGGGAAAGAACGTTATTAAGAAGAAGCACCAGGGCCAGGGCGCCAACCCCAAGGGAAAGCACGAGTGGGTCCAGCCCAAGGGGAAGAGGCAGAGGAAGAGATGAGCTACCCGGAGCCGTGCGTCGGTGCCCTCATCGTGAACACCGACGGAAAAGTCCTCCTCGCCTCGAGCCCGAAGTGGCACGGCGAGTGGATAGTCCCGGGCGGGCACGTCGAGCTCGGCGAGACGCTCGAGCACGCCCTGAAGCGCGAGATAATGGAAGAGGTAGGCATCGAAATAGAGGTCGTAAGGCTCCTGAAGGTCCAGGACTTCATCAACGACCCGTCGTTCCACAAGAAAAAGCACTTCGTCTTCCTGGACTTCCTGTGCCGCTTTGTCTCGGGCGAGCCAAAAGTCGATGGCATTGAATTGACAGAGTACAAGTGGCTCACGCCCGAGGAAGCGCTTGAGACGAACATCGACGGCTACAGCCGCAAACTGGTCGAGGCCTACCTAACTGAACTTCCTTGCTACGACAACGAACCCCGGGAACCCAAATAGCCCCTTGACGCGCGCGTACTTCTTCACTTCTAATTCTTTCATGTCAAGCTCTATAATCCGCGTCTCGATAAACCCGAGCTCTTCCAGCTTGTTCGCGATGGGCTTCAGGTCGTCAATAATCGGCGTGAACACCGCAAGGAACCTTCCCTGCTTCAAATGCGGCGCCGCCTTCTCAATCCCTGCCGTGGGGCCCCTCATGTCCAAAAACACGGCGTCGTACTCCCCCAGCTTCGCCTCAAGCAAGTCTGTGTTGTGCAGTTCCACGTTCTTGAAGCCAGCTTTCTCGACGTTTGCCTTCGCGATTTTGTGAAAGCGTTCTTCCTTCTCGAACGTTTCCACTTTCTTGGCGATGTTGGCGAGCACCAGGGTCATGCAACCGCTCCCGGCCCCCGCCTCGAGCACCACGCTCTCCCCATCAATCCCAAGCATCGCCGCTATCAGCCCGGCGTCATACTCATAAATCGGCCGCGCCCCCTTTTTCATGTTCTGTATCCTGTCCCGCAGCGTCGGCTCGACCACGAGATAGTCCTCACCCTTGGCGGTCTTCACAAGCCCGCCTTTCTTCACATCAGCCGCCTTAATCATCCCGTCTTTCGTGTGCACGTCTCCGCCTGGCCAGTCCTTCATGAACCCCCCGCGCCTGTGCAAAAACATTAAGTCCATGCATTCACCATCAATTGCAATTAAATCTCTATTAACCACTCAGGTTTTAAAACTATTTGTGGTAGTGTCAACTGTCCATTAATAAATGGGCTTGTAACTCTCTTATGAGGTTACGATTGGCTGGTTGACAAGCAGCCTACCAACTTCAGTCTTGCCGAGGCTGGCGATATTTTGGGAAGCGTTCAAGTCACTGTGCAACTCGAAGCCGCAGGACTTGCAGCTGAAGACAGCGCCGTTTCGATTGGATTTTGTTTTGTGGCTACACTTGCTACATGTTTGGCTTGTGTAAGCCGCTCCCACGAACACGACAGTTTTGCCTGTTTCTTCTGCCTTGTAGCTAGTGAATGCTTGGAGTTGTGCGTAGCTCCATCCACCCAGTTTTTTGTTGAAACGCTTTCCATTACGCTTCTTCTTTTTGATGTGGAGTTTTTCGAAGGCAATGCAATCAAAAGGCAGGGAAACCAATTCTTTGCTGATACAGTGGTTGAGGTCAGTCACGAACAGTCTTTCTCGCCCGCTAATATTCTTGAGCTTGCGTTTGGCAGAGCGAGTGCCAATAGACTGAAGCTTTCTGCGTAGGTATTGATATCTTCCCTTGACCTTTTTGAGGTGCTTGGAATTAAAGAACGTGTTATTAGAACAAACTGCAATATTGTTCACGCCGAGGTCAACTCCCAACACCAATTTTGGCTTTTTGGGTTTTGGAGCCTCCTTCTCAGCAATGAGAACGAAAAACAATTGGCTGTTTTTGTACTTGAGAGTCGCAGCCTTAATTCGCCAATCCTTGTATTTGTTAAAGTGATTCGGGATTTTAATCGGAATTTTCTTTCTTCCACGAACCGTGCTGACAGAAACAAAGCCGCTTTCGAGGAATGGGGTAAATGTCCGAAGATTTAACCTAACACTCCCAAGCAAGTGTTTCTTTGGCTTCTTGGTGAATTTAGTCCTCTTAAGCATATCACAGGCAACGTCTCTCGCGGATTGGACCAAGTTACTCTGGAGCAAGGGAAAGTCCCTGCGAATAGCGCGGTAAGTAAGCTTATGAAGTTTTATCTTGTTATGTTCCTTGATTTCCCAACCAACATTAATCACTTCTTGACAGGCTTGGTTGAATAGTTCCATCGTCTTAATTAAGTCTGGGTCGTCCTCACAAGGAGCCGTTATCGCCCTTTGCATGCCCATATATCCTATGAAAGGTATTTAAACACCATTCTACTACAACTTGCCGAGGACATAATCCGGGGTAGACTTAGGTTTCTCCCCAGATAAGTGGTTTCAATGCATCTTCCCAACATCTATGCAACGCCTTACTACAAATTCTATGTCATAATCTCAATAGCCCTGGCAATCGCCGCGTTCCTCGCCCTGCCCGGCCTGAAGTACGGCATTGACCTCAACGGCGGCACGCAGCTCATGGCAACCATCGACAGCAGCGTCTCCGAGGCCGAGCTCGGAGCCAGCCTCGCGAAGTACAGCCTGGACGACCTCTCAATCCGCTTCTCCGAAAACCCGCTCACGGGAAGGAAGGGCGTAATCATCGAGTTCGCGGGCACGCCAGACCTCATCGAGGCGGACGCAATCACCGAGTCCAACCCAGGCCGCGCCATCGCGCTCGCGCGCCCCTACACCCGGGGCAATGCCAGCGCCGCAATGACCGCCCGCGAGGTCGTCGAGCTAGCCAAGGCCGACTTCACCAAGGAAGTCCAGAACGGCCTGGCCAGCTTCCTCGGGGTGCCCGAGGAGCAGATTGGCTCGGTCGAAATCGGCGCGTCGCTCGGCAGGGAGTTCTGGGAGACCTCGCAGCGCGCCCTCTTGGTCGCGTTCTTCCTCATCGCGGCAATCGTGTTCATAATCTTCCGTGAGGTCGTGCCGTCAATCGCAGTAATCCAGGCGGCGGTGTTCGACGTGTTCATCGCCCTGGGGGGCATGGCGGTCTTCGGCATCCCACTCACCCTCCCAACTATTGCGGCCCTGCTGATGATGCTGGGCCACTCGGTCGACACTGACATCCTAATCACGGACAGGATTCTGAAGCGCAAGCAAGGCACTCCAGCCGAGCGCGCGTTCGGCGCCATGAAGACAGGCGTCACAATGACCGGAACCCTGCTAATCGTGCTCGTGGTCCTCGTGGTATTCTCGCACTTCAACCAGATGACGACCCTTTTCCAAATCGCGGCGGTGCTCATGTTTGGCATGCTTGCCGACCTGCCGAGCACCTACTTCACTAACTCAGTACTGGTACAGTGGTGGGCGGAACGAAAACAGAAATAACTGAACTGTGGAAGGACTGGAGAATCAAGGTCTACATAGCAGTGCTCCTGCTCAGCTTCATCCCCCTGCTGTTCTTCGGCCTCGAGTTCGGCATGGACTTCCGCGGCGGAACCATCATCCAGCTCCGCCTGGAAGAGCCCGTCGACCCGGTGACAATGGGCACCATGATCACTGTCCTGTCCGAGCGCCTGAATGGCTTTGGCCTGAAGGACATCAGCGTACGCCCCTTTGGCACAGAGTACATAACCGTAGAGGTCTCCGCAAGCGACTCCGCTACTGTCGGGCAGCTGAAGAACCTCTTGTCGCAGCAGGGCAGCTTCGAGGCAATCGTTGACGGCCAGGTCGTGCTTTATTCAGAGGACATCATTGGCGTCGTGACCAACCCCCAGAAGGGATACGGCTACATCTCGTCGACGCAGAAGTGGCAGGTGCCGTTCGAGCTGTCCAAGGAGGGCAGCGACCGCTTCGCCGCACAGGCAGAGGGCAAGTGCACCGAAGAAGACTGCGAAAGAATCTTCATGTTCATCGACCGGCCCCAGAACGCGGCCATCGTTGTCCCCCAGGCGTTCTACAGCGACGAGTCCGAGATGAGGATTGACCCAACGAATCCCGGCTCTTACCCAATCCTGATTGAAGAGTTCGAGAAGAACACGCTCATCCCGATTCTCGTGGCCGACGAGCTGACGCCCGAGCTCGTCGCCGGGCTTGACAACTACAGCAAGATTATTGTCCCCGAGGGCGTCTACTCCCTCCCAGCCGACGAGCGGTTTGTCGAGAGGGGCAACTCCTCGACCTACTGGCTCTGGGGCGCGACCAACCTGAAGAGTGTATTGTTCCTGACGCCCGGCGTCACGAGCGGCGAGCCGGTGCGCGAGGCCATAATCACCGGCGGCGCCCCGGACATAGAGACCGCGCTTTCCGACATGACCGAGATAGTGGTCGTCCTCCGCAGCGGCCGGCTGCCGGTAAGCCTGTCAATCGCGAGCACGAGCTCTGTGTCACCGACACTTGGCTCGACGTTCCTGTCGGACGCTCTGCTGATGGGGCTGCTGGCGTGGCTCGCCGTGGGCGCGCTTGTGTTCATTCGCTACAGGAAGCCACGCGTCACCGGCCTGATGATGATGGGCAACGCGTCCGAGATACTGATTATCCTAGGCATCACCGCGCTCATCCACCACCAGCTCGACATGGCCTCGATTGCGGGCATAATGGCGGCGGTGGGCACTGGCGTGGACCAGTTCATAATCATCACTGACGAGATTACGCGCGGCGAGCGCGGGGACTACCAGGAAAGCGTGGTCGCCCGCATCAAGCGCGCGTTCCGCATAATCGTCGCCTCTGCCATGACCACTGGGGCGGCGATGATTCCGCTGATGACCCTGGGCCTCGGGCTGCTGAAGGGCTTCGCCATCACGACCCTGATTGGCATCATCATCGGCGTGCTCGTCGTGAGGCCCGCGTTCGGAAAGGCGATAGAAAAATTCATGTGAAGGTGTAATAATGCGCAAGTTTGCTATTTTGCTGTTGTGTGCCCTCTTGGTGGGATGCGTTGGGACGCAGCCGGCTGAGCAGGAGAACAACATTACTGTCACGGAGGACACCGAGCTCCTGGCGCCTGAGCTGACCCCTGCCGGCTTCGTGAAGTCCGGCGACGTCACGGTAAAGGCTTTGTTCGACGAGCCCGTGGTGCTCACGGAGTTCAAGATTGACGGCCTGAGCCAGAACGTGACGCGGAAGGACGAGAAGACGTACGAGGTAGAGAAGTCCTTCAGCGACGGGACCCACAACATCTCGGTCTCGGCCGAGGACACGGCCGGCAACTCGGTCTCGAAGAAAGTCGAGCTGACGGTCGACACCGCCGCCCCCACGGTGACGGTGGACCCCGAGGACAACGAGCAGACCAGCGACTCGGAGGTCGAGATAACCGTGACCTTCAGCGAGGAGGTCACTATTGCCGAGGCCAAGCTCAACTCGGACGCCATCACGCTCTCTTCCTCTGACGGCAAGGTGTTCACGCTCACGAAGAGCCTGGACGATGCAGAGCACTCGCTCTACATCAAGGCGAGGGACAAGGCGGGCAACGAGGTAGTGTCCGACACAAAGTTCACTGTGTCCTCGGCCTCTCCTGACACCACTGCGCCGCCGCAGGTTGGCAATGTCAAGGCCACTGACACGGGAGCGGGCGGCGAAGTAAAGCTCACGTGGAGCACGGTGGACGTCAATGACTTCAAGGAGTACCACGTCTTCAAGTTCACCGAAGAAATCACCAATGTCTTCGGAAAAACAGTGGCCTACTACATCAAGGCCAAGTCGACTGCGAGCTGGACAATCGGCGGCCTCGACAACGACAAGCGGTACTGCTTTGCGGTTACGGCGATGGACAACTCTGGCAACGAGGACTACGATGTCCTCCCGTCGTGCGTGAAGCCGACCGAGAGCGACAAGACGCCGCCGTCCATCACTGACGAGTCGCCCGACGACACTGTCTACGGCACCAACAAGCCGGTGATAAAGGTGGTGACCAACGAGGCGGCCGCGTGCAGGTACTCGCTCTCCAGCGACTCGGACAAGGAATTCGACGAGTACGGCGACCTCGCGTACTCCATGGACCGGAACGCGGACAAGACCATCCACACGCGGAAGCATTCCGCGCTCGACAACGGGACATGGTACGTCTACGCCATGTGCAAGGACCTCGAGGACAACGTTATGGGCTCTACTCACGAGTGGGACTTCGACGTCGAGTACGCGCCCGAGCCAAACACCGCGCCTTCAGTTACAGATGTTGCGATAGACCCGGACCTGGCATACAACCTAACTGACCTGACGTGTGACGGGACTTTCTCTGACGCTGACAGCGACTCTGAGTTAGACAGTGAGTTCCGCTGGTGGAACAACGACGCACTCATTGCTGGCGAGACATCCGAAACACTCGACAGCTCAAACTTCGTGAAGGACGACGAGATAAGGTGCGAGTACACGCCGTGCGACGGGACGGACTGCGGGACACCAAAGAACTCAAGCAAGCTGGTGATTAGCAACTCTGATCCGGAGCTGTCCAGCGATGACGTGGACCCAACGACGGGCAGCACCACCACAACATTCAACTTCACTGTGGTCTACACCGACGACGACAACGACGCGCCGGGCACAATCAAGCTCTACTTGAACTCGACTGCGGGCGAAAACAATTATCCTTTGGCTGCAGCCGATTCCGCGGCTTATTCCGATGGGCGCACTTATTTCAAGGCGCTTACCCTCGCGGCCGGCAACTACACGTATTGGTTCACGTGCTCTGACGGCGACGGCGGGACCGACGAGACCACCCAGACCGGTGGCCCCACGGTGACGTGATGGACCTCACCGAGGCACAAGCCATTGTTGACGAAGCGCTTTCCGCTAGGAAAATGGCCATCATCGTGGGCGAGTGCAGCGTAAAGTACCACGGCCGCGCCGCCTCGAAGCTCTCGTCCGGCGAGCGCGTGGTGCTCATCAAGGGCGACGGCTCTTTCCTGGTGCACCAGAACTCCGGCCTTGCGGCAATCAACTACCAGCCGCCGAAGGGCACCATCACAACCAAGCTCGGCGAGGACACCCTCGTAATCCGCGCCACGCGCAAGAAGCCGGCCGAACTGTTAGAGGCGATTTTTTCCAAGGTCTTTTCAGCCAGCTCTTTTTCCTTAAGGGACGACTCGTCGCTCCGCGTGTTCGGCACAGAGAAAAACCTTTCCGACTTGATTATGCAGAAGCCCGACCTCGTTGAAGAAGGCCTCACCGTGTTGAACCAGGAGTCCCCACTCTCAAAAGGCAAAATCGACATCTTCGCCCGCGACAAGAAAGGCAACTCTGTCGTCATCGAGGTCAAGCGCCGCACCGCTGGACTGAAGGAAGTGACGCAGCTCCAGCGCTACGTCGACGAAGTCGGCAAGCGCCTCGACACGAAGACGCGCGGAATCCTGTGCGCGCCAAAAATAACTCCCTCCGCCCTGCACATGCTCGAGGAAAAAAACCTTGAGTTCTGCACACTCGACTATGAAATACACAACCCGTCCGCGAAAATCCGCAGCATCAAGAAAAAGCAAAAGGGGCTTGGTGACTACCTGTGAAAATCGCTGTCGGCTCGGAAAGAAAAGCAAAGCACGAGGGCGTGCGAAAGGCGTTTGCCCATTACTACAACGACTTCGAAATCGTTCCGGTGAAGTGCGTCTCGGGAGTCGCGGCGCAGCCAATGAGCGACGACGAGACCATCGACGGCGCGGTCAACCGCGCCCATGCCGCGCTCGGGCACGGCGACCTCGGCGTGGGAATCGAGGCCGGGATAAAACCTGTGAAGCACTCAATCAACGGCTACCTCAATACCACGTGGTGCGCCATAATAGACAAGAACGGTTTCCTCACGGTGGGCTCTTCGCCTGACTTTGAGTACCCCAAGAAGATAGTTGAGGCCGCGCTTGCCGGGATTGAGGCCAGTGCCTCGGCTGCAGAGCTTTTTAAGGTGGATGAGGCGGATTTAAGGGAAAAAGGGGTGATTGGGGAACTAACTAAAGGCGTCTGCCCCCCCGGCACCAATACGTCTACTTGGCTGTCCTGATGGCCCTCGCTCCCAGGCTGCACCCAGGCCTTTTCTAGGTCCTAGCAGCGAGCTTTATGTCGTCTGCTGTGACCGTCTTGCGCCCTGCGTGCTTGGCGAGCTGGATTGCCTGGGCACCAAGGTCCAGGGCTACCTCTTCAAGCACCTCTATAAGCTCGTCACACGCGCTCGCGCTGACCCTGGAGGCTCCAGCGTTCCGAATAAGCCGTTCAACGGCTGCTCTTGGCAATTCACTCATAATTATCACTCCTTTCGGCGCTAACTCGTGCCAACGCCCAGTATTCCTTAACCTAACCACGAATAAATACTTTTCCCCGCGAATAACGCAAAAATACTGCTTTTTGCAGGAATTAAGGCTTATTTCACCGTGACCGACTTGGCCAAATTCCATACGTGCGGGGTCTCGGGAGGAAGATTACCGTACGGCTCTAGAGCCCCATTCTACTTCTTTGCTTTCTTGACGACCTCTACGTCGAAATGGCGTATCATGCCCCCTATGTTCATTGTCAAGAACAGCTTGGGCACAAGCTTGTTTTTTTCCGGCTCCAGCACGACTGTGATGAGGGGCATCTGGGAAAACCACCCATCCATTTTGGAAGGGCGGAACATTTGCTTACCGCCTATCAAGTACTTGTACTTTGGCTTGATTACCTCTACAACCCCGTATTTCGTCCGCTTGGCCTCGAGTGCTTCCGGCGTGTTTTTCTTAATCTTTTCAAGCATTTTGGGGAAGCGCAGGGTCCTGGCCAGCTCGTAGGGGTGGACGTGGAACTTGGCGTCTGATTTCGTTTCAAGTAGTGTAGAGTGCTGGGGTATGCTGACAAAAGGCAGTTGTGTTAGGGTGCTGTAGACTGGCTCCAGCCACAGGTTTCCGTCTTTGCCCAGCCTAGCCTTGGCTCCGCCAGCGTATTCCAGGCCATGAAGCATGGCTTCATCGCCTAACGCCAGTTTCGACAGCCAGTTCGCGGTCTTGGAGTCAATGCATATCTTTTGCCTCTTCTTTTCGACTGCCAGTTTCTGTTTCTTGATTTTTTTGTACTCCAGTGTTTTTTGCAGTTCTTCGACTGCGTCGCCGCGTTTTTTTACCAGTTCTTCGTCCCCGTCCATAATGCGGTTCAGCACCTCAAAGCTCTCGAGCCCTTTTGCCCTCAGCCCGCTTTTAACAATCCACTTAAGTTTACTGTTCAAACTGTAAATCTTGTCCCTCTCCTTGAAAAAGCGCTGTTTTTGCCACCACTTTGCCTTGTTTTTCTCGTACTTGTCGAACTTTTTTGACCTGAACTTGTTCTGGTAGTGGCTTAGCATATCGACGTGCGGGTACCAATCGTCTTCTTTCTCCAGCTCGTCCTTCCAGTCAGGGCTTTTTTCTGCCAGCTGCTTTAGGTATGCTGTATTGGTTGTGTGTATTTGCCCCATGAAATTCTCGAGTGCCGACAAGCTTTCGTTTAGCCTGAGAGAGTTCATCACCCCTCTTTTTTTGAGGCATATCTCAAGATGGCCCTCCACGTTTTTGTGGAACACGGCCGCCTGTTTTGCCGCGTAGTCCAGCCATCGCTTGTGGTACTTGTTGGGCGTTTTCTTTGCCAGCGCCTCCATCCTCGCAACAAAGGCGTCCTTGTCCTTGGCAACCCCGCCCCGGAGCGTCCTCAGGACAAGCTTTTGGCTGTACCTCTTGGACTTCGCAAGATTGTCCATAACCCGAGGCAGGGACCACCACCAGTCCGGCCCCTCGTCCCAGACAATCCCCAGGATTTTTTCGAGCTCTTGTTTTTTTGTCTTGCCGCGTATCCCACGGCGCATTATCCGGTCAATTCTCTTTTCGGTTCTTGACCTTTCCCTTTGTGGCATCAACAAGATTATGCAAGAAACAGTATAAAAGAGCCTCGGGAGGGAAGCAAGTCCCATACCCAAAGCACCAAAACACTTAAATATATCAATTGATATAACCAAGGTATGCAGTCGCAAGTAGCAATTAGTGGGTTCAAGCCAGAAAAAGTCCTGCGTTATCCGCGCCTGGACACTATCTTGATGGTGGAAGAGTTCATACAAAAGCATAGTGGTGACTATTCAAAAAAGCAGGTGTGGGAGAGGCTGCCCCGCAAGACAATGTACCAGACCTTCTGTACTATCATTGATTACCTTGAGTACTCCAACAAGATAATTTTTGACAGAGAAAAAAAGCTGGTGTGGATATGGGACCCGGAGGGAGTGAGGAAGCTCTTGAGCAAGGGACTGATTGTGAAATGACTAGAGATATCCACGTTGGTTTCATTGACGAGAGATTGAAGAAGGCGTTTGACAAGCTCGAGAAAGGCAAGTTCGAGGACAAGGAGTTATACCAGTTTATCGACAGGGCAATGGACGACCTCAAGGCAAATCCTGCTTGCGGAATACAGATTCCAAGCAAGCTCATCCCAAAGGAATACATCAAGAAATACAAAATCAATAACCTGTGGAAGTATGACTTGCCGAACGCGTGGCGCCTCCTCTACTCAATAAAAGCGAACGAAGTGCTCATAGTCAGTGTTGTCATAGAATGGCTCCGCCACAAAGACTACGAAAAAAGGTTCAAATACAAGAAAAAGTAGCAACTCATTTGTTTTCCGCAGAAATTTCCTAGGAAATCCACGGTGATTCCGCGGAATTTGGGGCGCGACGAGAGTGCTCTTCGTTCATCACCAAAGTTTCGATGGTGCAGGCTCTACTACCGTAGGGCCAGAGCCCCGGGAGGGAATCAAACCCAATCAATTTTTACTCGTTTCTTCCGCCTTTCTCGTTCTTATGGAATTCAGCGGACAGTCACTGCCTTTGCCAAGTGCTTTGGTTTGTCCGGGTCGCATCCCCTGAGCTTTGCCAGGTAATACGAAAAGAGCTGGACTGGGATTATGTCGACAATCGCGTTGCCGTCGCCGACGTCCGGCACCTTGATGTGGCAGTCAAAGGTCTCGTTGTTTTCTGGTGAGACCCCAATTATGTACGCACCGCGTGCCTTGAGCTCCATCGCGTTGCTCAATATATCCGCCTTTGTTTCATCGCTTGGAGAAAAAACAAGGCAAGGCATCCCGTCATAAACAAGGGCTATGCTCCCGTGCTTCGCTTCCCCGCCACAGAACCCGAGGCAGTTCACGTAAGCGACTTCCTTTACCTTCAGCGCCGCCTCCAACGCAGTGGGGTAGCTCACCCCCCGGCCAATGGAAAACATGTGCTCTTCCTTGTGAAGCTTTGATGCCAGCTCAACAATCTTTATCCTCGACTCCGCCGAAGTCAATTCCTCGGCAGCCTCCGCCGCTTTTCTGACAAGCTCTTTTCCTTCCTTGAGCTTGCCAACGCAGGCATAGGCAAGCATCGTCAGCAATGCGACCTGGGAGGTATATGTTTTCGTGGAAAGCACTCCAATCTCGGGGCCCGAGTTCATGAGTAGGCAAGAGTGTGATGCACGCATCAGCGAAGAGCCCATCACGTTCACGATTGAAAGAATCTTTGTCCCCTTTTTCTTCGCAGTCTTTACAGCCGCCATCACGTCCGCTGTCTCGCCGCTCTGGCTGATTGGAATCATCAAAGTCCTTTCAGTCAAAAAGTCTTCGTAGTAAGGGAATTCACTGGCGTAAACAACGTTGATGTGCTTCTTTGTAATCTTCGAAAAGATGTACGACGCAGTCAGCGCTGCATGATACGAGGAGCCGCACGCCACAAAAAACACTCCAAACGCATTATTTATCTGGTCCGCGATATCCATCAATGTTTTGTCTTCATGGGCCACAGCCCGCAATAGGGAATCTTTTTGTTCACTAATCTCCTTGATCATATAGTGCTCAAACTCTCCCTTGCTGGCCTGCTCCGCGTCCCACTCGACTTCAGTGGCTTCCTTCTCAATTTCCTTCCCGGTCACCACGTCATAGAACTCGGCGCCATTGTTCAGCACAGCCATTTCTTCGTCGCCAAGAAAAACAACTTTTTTGGTGTGGTCTATGAACGCGGGGACGTCGCTGGCGAGGAAGCACTCCCCGTCGCCGATTCCAACAACGAGCGGCGAGTCCTTCCTCGCGCCTATGACCTCGTCTTCGTCTGCTTTTATCGCCACAATGGCGTACGAACCCCTCAGGTGCTCAATTGCCTTGAGGACGGATTCCCTGAACGGGTGTGCCTTTGCGTAGTCTTCGATGAGGTGAGCAATAACTTCCGTATCTGTATCAGAACTAAACAAGTGCCCCTTGGACATCAAGTACTTCCGCAGCTCCTGGTAATTCTCAATAATCCCATTGTGCACCACTGCAATGTTCCCGTCACAAGAAAGGTGCGGGTGCGCGTTGCGCTCGCTTACTCCGCCGTGCGTGGCCCAGCGCGAGTGGCCGATTGCAGTGTGCGTCTCCGGGAGCTTTCCCTCGAACTCCCCGAGCTTCTCGGCCCTCTTCAAGCTGAAGAGCCCTCTGTCTTTTTTCGCGGCGATTCCCCACGAGTCGTAGCCCCTGTACTCGAGCCGCTTGAGCCCAGTAAAGATTATTTCAGAAGCATTCTCTGGGCCCTTGTAGCCGATGATTCCGCACATAGGGGAACTCTTTTGCCCAGATCCATTTATAAATGACCATTAAAACCCCCGTTTTAGCCAACGGCTTTTTTACCATGAATAACCTAAAAACCGCCCAATAAACCCAAATATTTATATTTAACCATTATAACAACTATTTTAATGGTCTTGCTGAGCAAGAAGGCGGGTGGGATGCAGGCGCGGCTTGTATCCCCGACAGAGCTGAAGCTCCTCCTCGAGCCGACGCGCTGGCGAATCCTGAAGCTCCTCACCGCCGGCCCGAACTACGCGAGCGCGGTGGCCCGCGAGCTCGGCCTGAACGAGCAATTGGTCCACTACCACTTCAACCAGCTCAAGAAATCGGGCGTAATCTCTGTCGTCCGGACCGAGGAAAAGCGCGGCGCCTTGACGCGCTTCTTCGGCGTGAAGGACCACGCGTTCGCCGTGCTGCTGCGCGAGGAGTGGGAGGAGGCCCCTGTACCCAAAGTCCTAAAGGGCTTTTACACCAAGGGCGCTTTCGACGGCAAAATCGTTGTTGGCTCACCTGACCCGCACGGCCCATTCCAGGCGCGGGCCAGGGACGGCTTCTACGCGGCCGACCTCGCGCTTTACCTTGGCTCCTTGTCCTCGTCCGCAAAGCCGTGTGTGCGGTTGGACACAGAAGTGCGCGACGACGAATTAAAGGGCAACGTCGTGCTTGTCGGCGGCCCCATAGTCAACTTAATCACGGCCAGAATCAACGACTCCCTGCCCATCCGCATCGCGACTGGCGAGCGGCACAGCGTCTATTCCGAAAAGACTGGCAAGCACTATTACGAGAGCTCCGGCTTTGTCCTCCGCACAAAGAGCCCGTGGGGCAAAGGGGAATTGCTGGTCGTCGCGGGCAAGAGCATTGCCGGCACAAAGGCCGCCATTTTGTCAATCGTCCAGTCGGCCGAACTCCTCACTGGCAGCAATGTGGTTAAGGGCGTTGACTTGGACGGCGACGGCGTGGTCGACGCCGCCGAGATTCTGGAGTGAACTATTCGCGCTTCAGCCCAAGCCTTTCTATAAGGCCGGGGTGGAGTACGAGGAATCTGGTGACTGGCTGGCTGTAGTGCTTGAGCATTGTCTCGCCTTCTTTCCACATGGCTACTTCTTTGCTGATTAGAAATTCGTGGCAGGCTTTTCCGATGCTTGGCCGCACGGCGCCCCCTTGGCTGAGTGTTCGCGAGACGTCGGCTATTGCGGCGCGGACACTCCCCAGCTCTTTTGCCTTAAGCTCTTCTGGCTGGCCCTCGTATTTTTGGTTCACGTAGTCCTCGGCGTCCCGCCCCTTGAGTCTGCTGAAAAAAGCAGCCAATTTTTTCTTGCTCTCTGGGGCAAATTCAATGGCTGGCTTTTCAATGGGGTGGGGGCTCTTTTCCCTTGGCACTCCATCACTCCTTTGGCTTCAGCGCCCTTACCATCAGGTCCTTGAGGAGCTTCAGCACGAGCAGGAGCACGAACAAGTACAGCGGGTACCACAAGTGCGGCTGGCTGTGGTACTGCGCCCCGTACCATACGCCAATAGTAAAGATTGCAAGCATTATCCCAATAACTGTGGTCGCTATGTCTTCAATGGAGTCCATGATGTCGTTCACAATGGTTTTGACTATTGCCATTTCCTCACCATAGTATTATTGCATTATGGGGTTTAAATCAGTTTCCAAAACCCTTATATACAAACCTAGCCTACTATTGGCTTATGGACGGCTTGGCGGCAAGCGTTTTCGCCATAACCAGCGCTGGCCTGATGGGCTACTCATTCGCGCTGCTGCTGGTTGTGAGGAAAAAGCAGGAGGGCAAGAAGAGGAAAACCATAGCGAACATGCTCCCGCTTTTCTCGATGCTCTTCATGCTCTACTTCGCGCTCGAGAGCTTTGCCTACGCCAAGGAAATCCTCGGCACCATTGGCATGATGCTCATGTTCTACATGGGGTACAAAGAGCTCGCGGAGGCGAGGAAGTGATTCTGTTCCTCCTCGTGCTCGAGTTCTGCCTCGCGATGGCGGTGGTCATACTCTTCCTATACATTTCGTCGCTCGAGGGCAAGGAGTTCCTGGACTGGCTCATCATAGTGATGGTGTTCTTCGCCATAATAAAGCTGGCCAGCGTCTTTATGGTAATCCACGGCATGGGCGGGTCCGGCGACGTAATTGCCACGCTCGACCTTGGCTTCGCCACGGCGTTTACTGCCTTCGTCTTCCTTAGGTCAAGGGAAGTCGGTCTGGTATGATTGTCGTCACCGGCGTCCCGGGCACAGGCAAGACCGCTGTCGCCCGCCTTTTGTCGAAGCGCCTTTCCCTTGCCTTAATCGAGGTCAACTCACTGGTCCGCAAGAAAAAGCTTCACACCGGCAGGGAAAATGGCTCGCTCGTCGTGGACATGAAAAAGCTTGCCACAGAACTCCGCGGCTTCGACGGCATCGTGGAAGGCCACGTCCTCTGCGAACTAAAACTCCCAGCGACCGCCGTGGTCCTCCGCACCTCCCCCCGCGCCCTGAAGCGCCGCCTCGCCCCCCGCCGCTATTCCAGGCAAAAGCTGTCCGACAATGTCGAGGCCGAGGCCCTGGACTACTGCGCCATCAACGCGAAACAGAACTACAAGAAAATGATACAGGTAAACACAACTGGCTTGACCGCCCGGCAGTCAACAGCAAAAGTAATCCATTACTTGAAAACACGCCAGTCGGATTCAGTGGACTGGAGCAGCTATTTCTTGGAGTAGCTATTTCTTCTTCTTTTTTCTTTTGCTCAGTGTTCCCACTTTTATAATGCCCATTTCCTTTCCCGCCCGCAGGAACCGCTGGGACATTGTCATCTTGATTTTCGCTTTCTTTCCACCGGCGCCCGTCTCCAAAATGCTCTTCTCCTTCGCCATAGCCGCCTGGTCTTTCTCCATAATCGTCTTCCTCGCCTGCGCCCACGCCTGCTTGACAACTTCCCACCGCTGGTTCTTGTCGAGGAGGTGCACGAATTCGCTCGGCTTCTCCACAAGCTTTTTCTTTTTGCCTTTCACGTCGGGGTGGCCCTCCAGCTCCTCCACAACCAGGTCTGAAAACGCCTTTGCCACCACTATGTGGGCAATGTCATGGGCGATGGCGGCGTCTATCATGTAGCGGAGCTCGTCCTCGCCGCTGGCGCTTTCCCTCAGCCGCTCCACGACTTGCATGTAGAGCTTCATCTGCTCTTCTGGCGTTAGCAGGTGCGTGAACCGGTGGGCCTCTTTGTCAAGCTTTTCCTGTGTCACTCCGGCTTCCTCAAGCTTTGGGTGGCCCCCCAGCTCTTCTTTGGCCACCTCGGCAGTAACTTTCGGCACGAGAGCGTTCCACTTCATGACCCCCAGTAGGTCAAACGTCTTGCCCCCCATGTCAGCCGGCTTTGGCAACTCCCTCCGCTTGGGCTCTTCTTTTTTAGCTTTCTTTCCAGCCATGGCGCACTAATTTTGCACTCCGGCAAATAAAAGCCTACCGCGCCAGCCGAATCGCCCTCTGCACCTTGGTCTCCATCTTCTTCTTTTTCCTTAGCTGCCACACCAGGGCAACAACCGCGACTGGCGCCAGAAAGAGCACGGAGTTCTCCATGGTGACAAGCCCAGTCGCCGGGCCCTTTCCCTCGTGCTCCAGTGCATGTGTCGCGTACGCGTACGCCTGGTTTACATATCCCGCCTCAAGGCTCTGCCTCGCCAGCCCCGCATAGTGCCCGTCACCGCCCTCAAGCGCGGCCTCGACCAGCACTTCTGCCGCAGCCCTCGCCGAAGCAATTTCTTCCCGCACCGACTCAGCCAGCGCATTATAGCTCTCGTTCACTTCCGCGGGGTAGATGCCTTCCCTGTCAAGTGCCCCCAAGCCCTTCATCCCGCCGAGCTTCTTCACGCCCCTCGCCCGCTCGGCCAGAACATTCTTGAGCCCGTCCGCGACTTCTTCCAAGTAGTCCCCCCCAATCACGAACACCGGGTCGTCAAGCTCCACGCTGGTGTCACCTGCCCGCTCAAGCTCGGCCACGAACTTCGGCTCACTTGGTATCTCCGGGAACACAACAGTCGCGGCGAGCGAGTCTGCTTCTCTCTCTGCCTCCTCCACCATTTCCAGCAGCATCTGCTCTGAGTTCGCGAACATCAGGTAGTCGTCTTCCACCCCAGGAAACCTCTCCTCCAGCGCCGTGACGGCAGGCGACCCCAGCCCGAACTTTGCCAAGAGCTTGGCCGTGTTCTTCAGCCCAGTGACTTTTTCACTCATCTCGCCATACCGGGTGGCCAGCGCGTTGGCGGCGTCGGCCTTCGCCTTTTCCAGCTCCACTATCGCACCCATGGTGTCGCTGGGGAGCCACGGCAGCCCAAACCCCCTCTCCAGGAGCCAGGCCTCAAGCGCATTCTTCTGGTGCTCGAGCGCGAGCCGCCCGAGCCGCTCCTGCTTTTCCTTTTCCTGCTGCAGGAGCGCGGCCTCCACGTCGCCGAGCAGCTTGCCGCCGCGGCTTAGCACTTCGGAAGCGCTCTTTTCCAGCAGGGACTCATACCTCTTCACCAAGCCATCTTTGACAATCCCGCCATCGAGCCTGTCCAGCCCGCCCTTGATTTTCCTCAGCAGCTCTTCGCTGTCCTCGCCAAGGTCCAAATAACTGATGTCGACTGTGGAATACCCCGGGCAGCCGGCGCCGGTTATCAGCACGCCTACAACCCCGGCGTTTTCCGCGTGGCCGTTGCTCGCCGAAACCGTGTCTCCCTGCGACATCGGCCGCGGGAGCACGATGTTGATGTCCTGCCTGCTCCTGCAGTTGAGCGTAAGCACGTACCTGCACGTGACTTTGGTGCCGTCGCCCTCGCACGCGGGCCCTGCCACCTCCATGGAGGGCACGGCATCGAACTCTACTTCGAAGCTATGGTTTCCGGGGCTGTCGACCGCCAGCTCAATCCCGCCGGGCACAAGCCCCGCCCCCGGGGTGAAGACCTCAAGGGCGCCTTCCACGTCGAACTCCACGACCGCCATTCCGACGCCAACTGACTCTATTTCCCGTGAGGCAACACGCGTCTCCCTGTCCGGGTAAATCCACCCTATCAGTTCCTCGGTCCCGCCGCACCGCATGGGCGTCTCCACCCTGGTGAAGGAGTCCACGCGCTCTTCGTGGGGCGCGAGCACTGCGCCGTTCCACTCTATCTCGAACCCATACGGGTTCACCACGGTTTGCCGGTAGTGGACTGTCGCCGCCTGGTTGCACCTGGCCTCCGGCGCCTCCCTTTCTGTCAGCACAACGACTAGCTGCTCCGGGGAAAGCGCTTCCAGCGCTTTCTCCCCGACATCGCGGTAAAGCTCCGAGGCCTCGGCCAAGTGCCCTAAGGCCTCGAGGCCAATTGTCCCGGAGTAATACCCCTCCATGCGCCCCATCCTGCCGGCTAGCCCCCCGGCCCCACCGACTTCCTCGAGCATTGCCATAAGCCTCTTTGCCTCCACGCGCTCGTCGGCGAGCGCCGGGAAGAACTTCTTGGCCTTTGCCCAGATGCTCTCCTGCGCGTGGACTGCTGTCCAGTACGCTTTTTCGAGGAGCACGGCCTTGCTCTCGAGCAGCCAGTCGCCGCCTGCATAGCCCCTGGCCTTTTTGAGCTCGATTTTTTCTTCTTCCACGCTGAAGTCGGCGGCGGCCTTCTGTATCATAATTTCGAGCCTCTCGATTTCCGCGAGGGCGAGCTCCGGCCTTTCGTTGTCGCTTGCCTTGATGAACCGCAGCTCCCGTATTGCTTCAACATATTGCCCTATGTCGCCGTCGGCCGACTGGCACTTCTTCAATGCCTCTTCCACCTTGGCGGCTGAGAACAGCCCGTCCTCGAGCGACTTCTGCCGGGCCTGCTCTGCCTCGCTATCGCACAGCCTCTCTAGGTCGCGCGCCATCTCCCCAAGCACTTCGGTGCCGTGCCCGGCAAGGCCTGCGCCGTGTGTTGCCTCGGCTGCGGCCTGCCTCTTCCGTATTGTGGAGAGCGCGAGGTAGTTGTCCTGCTTCATCATGTTGATGGAGCTTGCCTCGGCCGTGAGCGCGTCGACGATTGCCTTGCTCTCCTTTGCGGCGGCCAACAGGTCGCTCGGCTTCTGCGGGATTTTCCCGAGCACTTCCTCGACCGCGGCGTAGTTGACTTCGCCGGCCCTGGCCTTTTCCAGCTTTTCTATTTCTTCCTCGAGCCGCTTGGCGCTGTCGGCGCGCTTCTTTTCTGCGTCTGCGTGCTCGTTGTTCATGAGCGCCGTGGCCTCCCTAATCCGCTTGTTGGCCTTCAGCACCTCGCGTATCCCGGAATTCCAGTCGCCCGCGCCGATTAAGTTGTTGTATGGCTTGTGGTATTGTGTGGCCAGGGCGGACGGCGTGATTTCGAGGCAGTCCATGAGCCCGCCAACCATCATTACGGGCAACAGCACGAGCCCCCTGCCCATGACTGTGGCAGTGAGATAGTCGTCCAGCCCGGGGAGCTGGCTGGTGTCGCACTTCGTTACGGTCTTTCCGTCCACTTTTATGGACGCGTAGCCATCGAGCCCGCTCTTGAATTTGCTGTAGCGGCCGCCCGGCTTCTCGTACTCGGAAACGAATTCGGTGTACGCGTCGAACGGCTCGCCGCCGTATTCGGACAAGTCCCCGCCAAGCCTCCCGAGCTCCCGCAGGCTTGCCTCGGCCTCCTTCAGCGCAGCGATTCCCGCCTGGCTTGCCTTGGCATTGCCTTTCGCGAGCTCGCCGGTCAGCTGCCCGACGAGCGACACGCATTTTGCAGGGTCCCAGGGGCAGGCGGCCTGTGCCTCGGCGTAGTGCGCCTTCGCGTCATTGATTGTGGTCCATGCGTCTTCTGTGTACTCCTCCGGCTTCTTGCCCCCGGTCTCTATCCCGCTGAAGTAGTTGTGCCTGCTTGCCCCCGGCACTATCGCGGAGTCGTAGAGCGCGGTGGTGTGGAACTGGTTGATGTTAATCACCCCGTCCACTGCCTGGATTGTGTCGCCCAGCATGGAAAAGGCGTCGCCGATGAATCCCCCGATTTCCCTCAAGAGGTATGCGCTGCCGACGGCTTTTTCAAGAGTTTCCCCGAACTCTGCCTCGGCACAAAAAACGCCGGGCAGGAGCACGGCTAGTATCACTATTGCGTATAGCTTCCTTCTCCCCATAGTACTCTCCCCGCACTAGTTATGTCCCTTGTCCCATAAAAGCCTTGCGATTATTTATACCCGGCGAACAGAACGTTATGCAATGCCAAAAAAGCCCGAGAAAAAGCACACGTGGGCAAGGACCGAGCTGAGCGAGGACTATTTCATACCCCACGGGCCTCTTTTGCCTGATGTTGCTAATGCCCCGCGGGTTACACGGGTCGACGAGGACGGGTCAAAAATCCATTACCGGCTGAAGCGCTCCGCGGAGTCTGAAGAAGCGGCGCTTGGAGAGATTGCCGTCGGGAAAGAGTTGAACAGCATCGGCGTAATCGCTCCGTTCCCGGAAAAAGTTGAGGGCCCTGCCGGAAAGGGCGGCAAAAAGGGGTCTTTGCTCCTTTATCCCGAGATTGAGGGCGAGGTATTGGCCGATAAGCTTGTGGAGGGCGTTGAAAACAACGACTTGTCTTTCACGGAATTATTTTCATTGATTGGAGAAGAGGACGGGAGGATAGTCAAGCACGCCCTCAAGACCGGCAAAAGCGAGCTGCTCTCTTTTGAGCACGTCGACCACCATGTATTGGTTACCCCCGAGGGCGGCATTGCACGGATAGACGTGGCGCCATTTCCCAAGGCCATGAAACGGCTGGCAAACGAAAAGCTCACAAAAGAGACCGCGCTCCTCGAGCTCCTGCGGCCGTTCTTCATAGGCACAAGCAATTCAATCGCTTTCCAGGCAGAGGGCCCCCGCTCAGTAAAAACAAGGGCAATCAAGGGGGTCATTGACAACTACTTCAAGGGCGTAGAAAAAGTGTTGGGGACTGGCACGGCAAAAAGCGCAAAGAAAAAGATTCTGAAGAAGCTCAGATCCCAGGGCTACGCCGACTACCTGCCAGACTAGCGGAACCACTTCCAGCAAGCAACCCATTCTTCATCTAGCAACTACTTACAAAGTGTCCTGCATATAAGAGACCACGATAGCAATCATCTTTTTAACTGTCTCATCACAATTTTTGAACTTTAGCCTATCTAAAACTGCAACTCCCTCTCTCCTTATTACTTCACTTATCAACGCATGAATAAATGATTGTGTAGCCGATGTCACACCTTCAAAATCAAGTGCCACTTTTTCATTTTCTTCCAACGCCGGAGTCAATTCGCTTATTCTAATGGCTTTTGCAACATCTTTATTCTCAGCAAAACTTCCGGTCTTTGGAAATAGCTTTATCTCTTTCATATGAATTTCGCCTTCTTAAACCCGTTCTTTTTTCTTTTTTTGTGGTGTTTTTGGTACGTATCACCGATTAAATCCAATAGGGCAGTAAATGGTTGGTGCTTATCTAGGGAGATGTCCACCCCCACCAGAGTTCCCTGCCAATAAGGAAAATCATCATGTTTGGAATGCCGGTCTTTGAATGGTCCTAGATACAGCTTCCTTCTTTCTTTCTCCTTACTCTTCAGTAATTTATACATGCCGCTCCCACTGTAAATAACAAAAAAATCCCCATTAACTTTAGCTATGGATTTTATGAAGAATAATCCTGCGCCGGCGTTGACAGCATTTCCGCCAAAGCGCTTGGTTGCTCCAGTAATGCCTGGAGTCAAAGCCAAACCTATGGCCTCAGTATCAGTAGAAGCAGGGTGTGACTCATTGATAGTCCGCTTAATCCCCAAGCCAGTATCAGCAACACCCACTTTGATGCTATTACTCTTTGGATAAAACTGTGCGCAAACAATGGCCCCATATGGGGAATAGGAGTGTTCAAATACGTTTCTAACCAATTCACTTATAACATATTTGAGGGGGTTTACTCGTTCTGGTTCCGCGTGCAGTAATGGAATCATCTCCGTGATGAAGCGATTTAAACTCTCTGAATCGCGAATTCTGGTTAGGGGTATAAACCGCCCGGATGGGTCATGTTCAGTTACTGGCTGTTGACCTGTGCTGCCTAAAAACTTGAATAAACCCATTCTTTCAAAATATGGCCGAGATTTTGCCTGCATTGTCTCTACATTTATCTTTGATTTATCTGCTATCGGAAGACTTAGGGCGGCCACCATGGACAAGACCATGGGATGAACATAGACCCATTTTGGGTGTGAACTCAAGGTAAGTGTACTAGGGTCACGCGGGTCAAATTCCCGGAGAAAGGGGTCTAAATTCCCTAAAAACGCCCCTGGGGGCAGATTTATCCGCATGAACCTAGTTATAGCCCCCTGTATTTATAAACATTTGCTAAATCTTCCAGGAATCCTGGAAGATTTGGCTATATTTGGGGTTTTTCCTACTCAAGAGCTATCAGCGGAATAACGTCCAGCAAGTCACTCGCCACGAACCCGTAGCCCATTTCTTCCAGCAGCGCGTCCCCGGCGAGCCCGTTCACCCGCGCCGCTTCCGCAGCCGCCTTGAACAGTGGCATTCCCTGCGCCACGAGCCCAGCCACCAGGCCAGCTAAGCAGTCTCCTGATCCACCAACTGTCATCCCGTCGTTGCCGGTCCTGTTCTCGACAAGCCTCGACCCGTCAGTTATTATGTCGGTTGGCCCCTTGAGCAACACAACACAATCCTTCTTCGCCGCTTTCTTCGCGTTTGCCTTCGTGGCCTTCTTCCCGAACAGCACTTCAAACTCTTTCGCGTGCGGAGTGACTATGCAGTTCCTCAGCACCGGCCTCGCCTTCAGCGCGTCCGCGTCAAGCACTTTCTTTGCCTTGATTTCGCTGCAGAGCATGCGCACTGCCTCAAGCGTGCCTGGCTTTTCCCCAAGCCCTGGCCCGATTACAACGCAGTCAAAGCCCTCAGCCATTTTCGCGAGCACGGGCACGTGCGTCGTCGACAGCTCCCGCCCTAGCAGCTTCTTGGTAATCAAGTCCGGCGACATCGAGTTAATCGCGTACGCCGCTTTTTCCGGCGCAGCGACAACAGCAATATCACAGCCGCTGCGGAGCGCCGCCATCCCGGCGAGCGCCGGCGCGCCCACATAGTCCTCACCCCCCCCGATTACTAGCACCCTGCCGTTCTCTCCCTTGTGCTGGCCTCGCATGGCTAAGGCTATGCTTTTGGAAAATAAAAAAGGGTGGGGGGGCCTACTCCATGTAGGCCTCTGTGAGCGCAGTGTAGCTCGCGGTGCCCATTATGAAACCGCCGATTGCGGGCCCGATGAGGGGTATTATCCCCAAGATTACGCCGACGATGATGCTGAGCACCATCATCACAACCCATGTGATGATGTAGCTCCCCCTGAACGCCTTCTTGAAGATTGTCTTGAAGTCAAAGAAGGCGTTGACATTACCTGTCTTGGCGTAGCCGATTACCGCGGCCGGCAGCAGAATCATCGCGACCAGCGCGAGCAGAGCCCCAATCAGGAAAAAGATTCCTGCGCCTGCAAGCCCCCCAATAAGTGCGCTTGGGTCTGTCATCATTCCCGCGATTCCACCCACTGCAAGCGATCCCGCGCCAATGACGACAACGATTATGGCGGGGATTGTGTACACAATCATCATGGCCACCAGGATAAGCCCCTTGACGAACAGGTTGCCCCAGTCGTCCCATTTTGGCATGCCGTAGTTCTTCTTCAGTGTGGCACCAGCGATGTTGACGAAGTAGCCGAACACCAAGAAGTTCACTATTGGGATAATGGACAGGACAATGCCTATCGCCAATGTCCCCATGTCTTCAAAAGGTCTCTTTAATGCTCTCGTATAATCAACCATGTGGTTCACCTGCCCAAAAAAACTCGCGCCGGCTTAATAAAGCTTTACCACTTTTAAACTCCGGCGCACTAATTATACACCATGGCCAAACCGCTCCACGAGAACAAGAAATTCCAGAAAACCCTGAAACAAAACGTGAAAAAGCACAGCCTCCGCGCAGGCATCGAGAAGACTTTCGAGGAATACCCGCAGATGGGCACCACGGACGTCCGTCTCACGCTCAAGGCCCTGCAGAAGGACTCCTCCATCTATAGCGCGTTCAACAAGCTGAAGAGCGCGGGCAAGATACGCTCCGTTGGCAAGGGCGTGTACGAGTCGACGAAGCGCGGCAAGACGGGCGAGACCCTCATCCAGGCGCGAAGGAACTTCGACGGCATGGCGCTGCACCTCAGCCCGTCCCGGGGGGAACTGGACAAGCTAGTTATCTTCGTGCACACAAAGCTCTCGACGACCGGCACGACAACAGGTGACGTTGTTAACTATATCTTCGAGAACATGGGGCACCACGTCGACAAGAAGTACGGTGAAGAGGACAGGGAGTACAAGAGGACCAAGCTCAGGAACGCGGTGAGCCAGAGGTTCGTCCAGCTGAAGAGGAACAAAGTAACTGGCTCGGTTAGGTTCCCTGCCATCCATTACTATCCCGGTGTCGAGATTGACACCAGCGGCTTCGAGAAGCCCAAGAAGGAAAGGAAAAAGCACGAGAAAAAAGACACGCGCACTTACCCAATAGCCGGCACTCGCCGGGAGTGGACTATCGACGAAGTTGTAAAGGTACTCGGCAAGAAAGACAAAAACGCAAGGAAACTAAAAATTTTCCTAAACCTCAACCCAAAATTCCACATGGAGTTGCTTGACAACGAAAAAATAAGGAAGGCCCTGTGGGGGCTAAATCGCTAGCCGAACCACTCTTTTCGGACGGGGTAGATGTCCCTGGCATGGAGCCATAGCTCCATTCCTTCCAAGAACCCGAACCAGTACACCACTATGCCCGGGCCCCAGAGCTCGGTGTATGGCTTGAGCTGCACGGTGTAGTCGCGCCGCAGCTTCTTCATGTCGCCGAACGAGCCCTTGCTCTCTATCCAGTTCACCTGCTTCTTCTCGCCGTCGACATCAATATCAATCGGCTTGTCCAGCAGGAAATCAACCGTTTTCCCGCTCCCCTTCAAGTCTTCCTCGGTCTTGTAGACCATCGCGCGGTCGTCGAGCCACTTCGCAATCCGTGCCTCGCCCTCCTCGCCGCGCTGCTTTTGTATCTCGTAGCCCTTGGTGGAGTAGACGAGGTCGCATTCCTGTGCCCGCTCCAGCTCCTTGCGTATGCGCCTGTCCTTGACCGAGTTGTAGTCGGCCAGTGCGTTCCGGACCTCTTTCTTGGTCATGCCGTGCTCCCTCAGCACGATGCTCGCCATCAGTACCGGGGAAAACCTGTGCTTGCTCGCGAGGTGGTCGAACGACCTGCCGCGCCGCCACTCGTCGAGCAGCCTGTCGCTCTTGGCAGTGACCTGGTAGTAGCTCCGCTTGATGTCGCGGACATGCTTCTCAGTATACAGGACCAGGAGCAATTCCCGGTCATACCCTTCTCCCGCGAGGCGCTCAATGTCCTCGCCGCCCTTCAGCTGTTTCCACAGCTCGTTGTACTCTGTTATGTTCATCGAATTTGGCTCAAGGAAGCCCACGGTTTTAATCGTGGGAGAAGTTGAGCCTCCCTCCTGTTCTCTCGGCAACCTGTAGCCGAATGGTTTTTAAGCGCCGATTGGCGTAAATGTTTTATCGCCATGGGAGCGGGCTTAGCCCAGTTTTCCCGTGGGCAGGTCGTCTCTGGAGTTTCCCAGAGCAAGGGTAACCCGACCTTTGCGCTTAACAATGACGCCAACGGGCTCAAAAGGCACTGCGTGCCAATGCCCTTGGCTGAGTATGAGCCTTCCGCAAGGCTTTCTTGTGGACGCTTCCCGCGAGGGAACGTTAGATAACGAATTTCAACCACCTGAAGGCCCACGACTTTAGCCGTGGGAAGAGGTTACCTCTAGCTCCCCTTTACACAAAAGAAGCAGTAATCTTATTATGCACTACAGTCAATATAAAAACCTTATGGCGAAAATCCCGCAGGCAGAGGGAAAACAGCTCCTCGCGCTGGCAAGGAAAGCGATAACCACCTACCTAGAGAAGCGCGAAAGGATTTCCCCGCCGAAAGAGCCATCGGAAAAGCGCGGCGTGTTCTGCACCCTGAGGACCCGCCACGACGTGCTCCGCGGCTGCATCGGCCTGCCCTACCCAACCAAGCCGCTCGCAGAAGCGATTGTCGAGGCCGCCATCTCCTCCGCGGCAGGCGACCCGCGGTTCAAGCCCGTCACTGCCGAAGAGCTTGGCGAAATCAGGATAGAGCTGACCGTCCTCACCACTCCCGAAGAGCTGGAATGCCCCAAGGCAGAAATGCCAGGCAAAATCGAAATCGGCCGCCACGGCCTAATCGTCAAGGGCCAGTACACCAGCGGCCTCCTCCTCCCCCAGGTGGCCGTCGAGAACGGCCCGTGGTCGCCTGTCGAGTTCCTCGAGGCGACCTGCTGGAAGGCCGGGCTGCCGCCGCAGGCGTGGAAAGAAGAAGGCGTCAAAATCTCTTTGTTCGAGGGCCAAATCTTCACCGAGGGCTAGAGCATTGCCTTGGCCATTTTCCTTGCTTTCCGCAAGCATTTTTTATGAAAATATTGGCCTGCCCACTTCTTGTCAGCGCCTGGCTGGCCGCACACCGAGCACTCCGGCCCGTCACCGTATTCCTGTGCCGGAGCTTCCTCTTTTTTCGCGCCAGCGGATTGGGGGGTGGCGCCGGTTTGGCGCAACCCCCCGGCTTTCTCTTCACCGGCTTCCTTGTCTTCCCTGAAAGGGTTAACCTTGTCGAGCAGCCCCATCAGAAATCAATCTCCGGGTAGAGCGGGAACTTCCCAGTGAGCGCGTGCACTTCTTCCTTTAGCGAAGCGAGCTTTGCCTCGTCTCCCTTGTTTGCTATCGCGGTGTCAATCAAGCGCGCAATCTCTTTCATCTCGCTTTCCTTGAGCCCCCTGGTAGTCATCGCCGGAGTGCCCAGCCTTATGCCGCTCGCGACCCACGGCTTCTGCGGGTCGTTGGGAATCATGTTTCGGTTGACAGAAATGTCAATCTTTTCGAGCAATTGCTCGGCCTCCCTGCCGGTCACTCCCTTTTCCTGCAGGTCCACGAGCATCAAGTGGTTGTCCGTCCCGCCGCTCACGAGCCTGTACCCAAGCGCCATCATCTCGCCCGCAAGCACCTTTGCATTGGCGACAACCTGCTTGGCGTAGTCCTTGAACTCCGGCCGCAAGGCCTCGCCGAACGCCACGGCTTTTGCGGCAATCATGTTCTCGATTGGCCCGCCCTGCAGCCCGGGGAAGACTGCCTTGTCGACCGCTTTGGCAAGCCCTTCCTTGCACAAAATCATCGCGCCCTTTGGGCCGCGCAGCGTCTTGTGCGTCGTTGTCATAACAACGTCCATGTGCGGGAGCGGCTGGGGGTGCGCCCCGCCAGCAATCAGTCCCGCGATGTGCGCGACGTCCGCCATCGCGACAGCGCCAACGTCTTTCGCAATCTCACCGAACTCCTTGAAATCAACTATGCGGGGGTAAACAGTGTAGCCGCACAGCAGCAATTGAGGCTTTTCCTCTTCCGCCCTCTTCCGGACGTGGTCCATGTCAATCTGCTCGGTCTCGGAGTCTAGGTTATAAGAGGCAATCTTGTAGAACTGTCCCGAGAAATTCACCGGAGACCCATGCGTCAGGTGCCCGCCCTTCGGGAGGTCAAGCGAGAGTATCTTGTCACCCAGTTTGATGGTGGCGAAGTAGATCTCCATGTTCGCCTGCGAGCCGGCGTGGGGCTGCACGTTGGCGTGGTCGGCGTTGAACAGCTTCTTTGCCCGCTCAATCGCGAGGTTCTCGCTCATGTCGATGAACTGGTTGCCGCCGTAGTACCGCTTGCCGGGGTACCCCTCTGAATATTTATTATTCAGCCAGCTGCCCATGGCCTCCATTACCGCCACCGAGACAAAGTTCTCTGACGCTATGAGCTCGATGCTCTGCCTCTGCCTCTCGAGCTCGAGGCCCATTGCCTCGGCGAGTTCCGGGTCTAAAGACCTCAGTTTTCCCATCAAAAACACCCTATTGGAATTAGCTCTTTGGGCTTTATATTCTTGCGGGCGAACCCTTTTATTGCTGTTAAGCCCCAATTCCCCTCCATGCACGTTAGGCTGGTTAAGTACACCCAAGACCCGGAAAAGACGTGTGCAGTCGCGGCAATGTACAGCGTCAAGGAAAAAGTCCCGGACGAGCTGTTCACAGAAGCGGACTACGACAAGGCCATGAACGTGCTCCGCCGCGTCGTTGCCTCAGGCCACCACAGCGTGCTCGAGCACGCGAATTTCACGTTCAACGTTTCTGGAGTGAGCCGTGCCCTCACCCACCAGCTGGTCCGCCACCGCATCGCGAGCTACACCCAGCAGAGCCAGCGATACGTCAAGCTAAAGGAAAAGGGCTATGTCACCCCTGAAAAGATTTCTTCGTCCGAGTTCGCCGAGAAGTACGACTCCATGATAGAGAAAATAAACAGCTTCTATCAGGAAATGCTCGACGCCAAAATCCCCGCGGAGGACGCGCGCTACATCCTCCCAAACGCGGCGCACACCTCAATCGTAATCACGATGAACGCCCGTGAGCTGCTCCACTTTTTCGCCCTGCGCTCGTGCAACCGCGCGCAGTGGGAAATCCGCGAGCTCTCTGACGAGATGCTGCGGCAGTGCAAGCAAGCGGCGCCAAAGCTCTTCGAGAAGGCAGGCCCGGGCTGCATCCGCGGCCCCTGCCCCGAGGGCGAGTGGAGCTGCGGAAAGCCCCGCAACAACGAGCCGTTGTTTTCATGAAGCATCATCCCTTCCTCGACTCACTTATCCGGACGCGCACTCCTTTTGAGGTAGAGCCACTCAAACAAGCCCTTGCCGATGCGGGCAATCCCGAAAAGAGTTTCACCTGCGTCCAGGTCGCGGGCACGAACGGCAAGGGCAGCACCGCCGCAATGACTGCCAACTCCCTGCCGAAATGCGGCCTCTTCACTTCCCCACACCTCCACGAATTGAACGAGCGCTTTGTTGTCGGCGGCGCAAGTATTTCTGACCCCGAGTTAAATGAATACATAGAAAAAACAAGGCCACTCGCGGCCAAGCACGGCTTGTCCTTCTTCGAGACAATCACTTTACTCGCGTTCCTCTACTTCGCCGACAAGAATTGCGAGTACGCTGTGATGGAAGTCGGGATGGGCGGCCGCCTCGACGCGACGAGCGCGTGCGACCCTGCTGTGGCGGTAATCACCACCGTGGACTTCGACCACACCCGCCACCTCGGCACCACAATCGCCGAAATCGCGCGCGAGAAGGCGGGAATCATCAAGGGCGGCACAGTGGTAACAACCGAAAAAAAGCCGGAAGCCTTGGAAGTAATCAAAGCGAAATGTGCGTCTGAAAACGCAAGACTAGTGCTTGCCGAAAGAAAAAACTTCAGCCTGTCGCTCGCCGGCGACTACCAGCAGGACAACGCCGCGTGCGCGTACGAGGCGTTATTGGCGTTGGGAGTCAACGAGGCAAAGGCCCGAACGGGCATCGAGGCCGCGCGCTGGCCCGGCCGGCTGGAATTAATAAACAACGTTCTCTTCGACTGCGCGCACAACCCCGCTGCCATGAAAGCCCTCGCCGCTTACTTGCGCGGAAAGGAATTCACTCTCGTCATCGGAATGAAAGCCGATAAAGAATACGGGGCCTGCGTTTCAATCATCGCGCCGCTCGCGAAAAAAGTAATCGTGACACAGTACACCGATGGCCCGAACCCGTTGCCTGCCAGTGAATTGTGCGAGGCAGTGAGGGAGCTCACCCCCAACTGCCAAGCCGTGGAGGACCCGCGCGAGGCGCTGGAAAAGGCAAAAGGCTTCACCGTGGTCGCGGGCTCGATTTTCCTTGTCGGGGAACTGATGCCCTAAATCATTCCACTCTTTTCCCCGCTCGAAAACAGCACGACGCGCGACGCCTCCTGCTCGCCCGCAAGTGAGTAGCCTAACTCTTCCCCAACTTTTTCCGCGAACGCCTTCACCTCGTGGTGCCTCGGCATGTTATCAATCGACATCCTCTGCCTCGAAGCCCCGATGAACATGTACGCCTTCACTTCCACGAAATCGGCGTTGCTCTTCGCAATCAGCTTCGCGTACTCCTCTGGAGCAAAGTCATTCCACCCCTTCACGAGGGTAATCCGAATCACTTTTCTCGTGTCCAGCGACGGGAACAATTCCAGTGTTTTGTTTATTCTTTCCCAGGAATCCGGGACCATTGGCACATTAATTTTCTTGTGCACTTCCTCATTCGGCGCGTCCAGGGAAAGGTACAGCTGCGTCGGCAAAGTTATTTCGGCGAGCCGCTCCGGAAGCAAGCCGTTGGTAACAAGGAAAGTAGTATACTTGCGCTTGTGAAATTCCTCGATTAGCCCCCCAATCTTCGGGTACAGCGTGGGCTCGCCCGCGAGCGAAATCGCGGCCTGGTTCGGGTGCTGTGCCTCGGCCAGCTTTTTCTTGTCACACTTCTCGTTCCCGCCGTACCCGGTCAGCAGTTTTCTCTGGGCGTCAACACTCCCCTCAACTATTTCTTCCGGGTCATCCCACTTCATTTTTTTGGGCAGCCACTCTGCCGAGGCCGGCTGATATCTCCAACAAAAAACGCACTTTTGCTGGCAGTAAATACAGGGCGTCATCTGGAGACAACGGCTTGAATCAATCCCATAGAAAGAAGACTTGTAGCAGCAACGGTCTCTTACCAGATCCTCTTTTGTCCAGTGGCACACACTAACCGCACTGTGTTGGTGTTTGCCAACAATCCTGTAATGCATTTTTTTCAGTTTGTCGATATAGCTTTGTTTGTCCATAACGCCTGCCTCTTTCCAATTGGTAACTGGGTTTTTCCTTCCACAAAACTTTTTATGTATCCCGGCAATTTTAACTTCCAACGGGCATACGGCTTGCCGAGAAACCATACCGTGTAGTGCTGCTTCACCAGGCTTGCTTCTGGTTCAGGGGGCAGCATCGCGCTATCTTTGCAATATTTCTCCTTATAAAGGGTGCTGTATTTTGGCGAGAAACCCAATAGAAAAGCTTTTATATTGAGGAACCATAATTACTGCGGAGGGAGCGCTATGGCAACCCGGAAATTCGCTATTGCAAAACAATTGGGCGGCAAGAGAGTCATAACCAACAAAGGAGAAGAAATCGGGCGTCTCAGCGACATCCAGGTCGACGAGCGGACTGGTGACCTAGAGATGTTCATGGTAGAGCCCGCTGCAGACTCAAAGCTTGCGGCCGGCCTCCCGAAGGAAGACGACTACATCGTGGTTCCGTTCAAGGCAATCTTTGCCGTGAGCGACGTCATTGTCATTGACGAATCACTATTGGGCTAAGGCGGCTTCTCTCGACCATTATGCTGGTCAATTCACTTGGGTGAAGGTCTAGCGTGTCCGCTGCCTCGAACAAGCTAATGCTGCCCTCCTGATACAGAGAGATAACCCTGTCTAGCTTTTGCATTGACTAACACCTCACCCAAAAAGGGGTTGGAGCGAAGGGGGGTATGGTGATTCTTGGGAACCGTTGCGCTGCTCTTGGTAGGATTCAGCGTGACACCCTCGCTCCAGCTACCTATTAATCCATCGATATATATAAACATTTCGTCAAATTTACGTAATATGACGCTTTTTTCATAGTTTAACGGTCATTTTGCGCGTCTTTTTGTTAATAAGGGCTGTTCCTGCCAGCTTTTTGTTAATCTCGTCGTAGCTTTCCCCCTTTTCCCGCCATTTTTTGACGTCTTCAGTGACTTCCTCGAGCTCCTTCCAATGGGAATAGACTGTGTCGCCCTTTTCCCGGAGCTCTACCTCTTTTTCCTCGAGCTCCTTGATTGCCTCTTCCTGCCGCCTCAATTTCCGCGCCACTTTTTCTGACGCCGCCGTGTCCGCCTCTGTGACCGCGTACTTTTCGTCAAGCCCTTCGCTGAACCCCTGCTTTTCCTCTTCGAGCATCTTCTTTATCTCGCCGAACAGCCTCTTGCCCGGCTTCGCAGAGTTCTTGTCGACGCCGGCCCTCTCGCACGCCTCTTCCAGATAGCCCCCGCTCATGTTCACCCCGGCGACAAGCGAGTGAATCACGTCCTTTTCCCCGAACAGCGACGCAAACTCTTTTTCCGTCATCTCCTGCGGGTCAAGCCTCCCCGGCTTCGGGAACGAGTACTCCACCCCGCGCTTGATTTTCCTGTCCTTCCACTCCTCGTCCCTGAACGCCTTCTCCGTCTTCCCGTCCGGCCCTACCAGTATTGCATTCCCCTTGGCGAACATTTCGAACACGAGCGCCTGGCCGCCGTCCAATTCAATCGCCACGACCCGGTCGAAGCCCGGCTGCCACACCTTCGCGACTTTCCCGTGCACGTGCTTGCGGCAGTACTGCGTGAACCCATGCGGCGCGCGGGCCTGGTGCTTGTGCCAGGTCAGGTGAATCCTTTCGGGCACATCAGCGACAACCTCTGTCTTCCCGAACTTGAGCTTCCACCCGCTCTGCAGGTCAGAAATCTTGTCAAAATGCGTGCCCACGATGCACTGCAGCTCCTGGACCACCCAGTGGACCTCAAGATTTGACAATGGCACTGAACCGCCTCCAGAACCCCTTGACGACTTCCCTGTCGAAGGCCCACATGAACATCATCGCGAAGAGGCCCCCCAAGAGGTGGATCTCTAGCGACGCGGGCGTGACTGCCTCGGTCTCCCTCCCCTCCTCAAGCGCCTGCTTCGACTCCGTGGCGACAGAGTACTGCTGCTCTGCCTTTTGCTTTTGCTCCACGGTCTGGGGCGTGTAGTTCCCCATCTCTATCCTTTCCTCTAGGCCGACTATCTTTTCCTGCGCCTCCTCGGCCTGCTCCACGCGCATGCCCTCGAGCGCGTCCAGCGCCATGTCTGACGCAGGCAGAATAACGTTCGGCACCAGCAGCAGCACCGCGGCAAGCGCGACGAGCGTCTTTTTCGTGCTCGCGACAGTGCCAGCCGCAATTAGCCCCGCGATTGCGGCGGACGCCCCAATCACCCACACGTCAGTGTGTATGAGAACGTACGCGAAGCCAGCGAATACGCCGCTAATCAGAAAGACCCCGGCGACGTGCCACTTGTCTACCCTCTGCTCGAGGATTGCCCCGAACGCAAGCAGCGCCACAAGGTTCCCGAGCAGGTGCTTGACCCCGATATGGGAAAAAGTGTACGTCAATGACCCCACGAGGTTGCCATAGCTTACCCCGAGCGGGTACATGCGCGAGAGTGGAGTGACGTAAGTGCTCCCGCCCGAGACCATGAAATAAAAGAGAACGAGCCCGGCTGCGAGCGCGAGCGTCGCCACGGGAAATTTAAACCTGCCCTTCTTTTTCCGCTTCATTTCCACCCTACTTGATGAAGCTCATGGCGAACTTGGCCGCCGCCGGAGACGCCTTCACCAGTATCTTGGCGATGTCCACCAGGCCCCTGCCATGGCCGAGCTCCACGAAGAGCCGCGGGTCGAGCTTCTTCTGTTCCACGAGGTCGACGAATAGGTTGAACTGCTCGTCGTCCAGCTTTTCGACGAAGTGCCGCACCCGCAGGATTCTGGCGAATTCCTCGCCCCTTACTTTGTTCCACTTGTCATGGTATGGCTTCAGCGCCTTCTTGCTGGTGTCCCCGGCCTTGACTGCCCTTGCCCCGACCTTGGCGGCAATGGCCGCGGCCTCGAGCGCTGCGCCCATGCCACCGCCGTGGATTGGGTTCACCATCCTCGCGGAGTCGCCGACGAGCATTATCCCGTCGCCAACGAACTCGTCCACTGGCTTCGTGATGGGGATTACCCCTGCATTAATTTCTGTGACGGATGCCTTGCTGAACCGGTCGCCGTGCTTCTCGAGCCAGCGGTCCAGGTAGCTCTTCGCGGTCTCCCCGTCCGTCCCGGCAATTCCTATTCCCACGTTGGCGACGTCCTTTCCTTTGGGGAACACCCAAACATACCCCCTCGGCGCAACGTCCTTGCCGAAGTAGAGCTCCATGCATTTCGGGTCGTCGATGGGCACGTTGGCCATTTCGTACTGGTAGCCCGAGTCGCACTCGGTGAGCGGCATCGCCGTGTGCAGCCCGGCGTACCTCCCGACCATCGAGTCGACGCCGTCGCACGCAATCAGGAGTTTGCACCTGTACTCCTCTTCGTTGCCCTCGCGGCTCACTTTGACGCCGGTGACGCGGCCGCCGTCCTTGATTACTCCCGTGACGAGTGCCTTGAGCATGTACTTGGCGCCGAGTCGGATTGCCCTCCCGGCCTCCATTTTCTCCCACTGGCTCCTCTCGATTATGTAGCCGGTTTGCCCAGTTTTGCTGGTGTCGATCTTGATTTTTTTGCCGTTCGGCGCGATAAGCATTGTCGAAGTAATTTCTTGGAGTGCCCACCGCGGGTGGGGCTCCTGCCCCCCAAGTTTTATCCACCGTGTCGAGAGGCCCTCGCCGCAGCGCTTCGGCGGCCCGATTTGCGCTTTCCTGTCGATGACGAGCACACTCATCTTTTTTTTGGCGAACTCCTGCGCCGCCTTGTTGCCCGCTGGCCCTCCCCCAACGATTATGACGTCCCATTCCGGAGCGTACGTCATTTCTTCACCACCTTAATTGCGCCGGCCGGGCACACCTTTTCGCAGTTGCCGCAGTCAATGCACTTTTTGGTGTCCACGTAAAGCACGTTCTCCCTCAGCTCAAGGGCCTGGACAGGGCAGACGGAGACGCACCCCCCGCAAATCATGCATTTGCTCCTGTTGACTTCAGCGGGCATCGTAATCACTCACAGAATACGCACTATTCGTATTACGAATCCAAGCCTTTTTAAAGATAGTCCCTAGTCCCCTGGCGTGTACGTGGCCTCGTTGAACCGGTAGAGCAGCCTCTTCACCGGGAAGCCGTCGAACCTGTATTTCCTGATGGCCTCTTCAGAGGAAAACCCCGAGAAGTCGCTGTAGTCCCTTGCCTCGTCCGGGTCGAGCACGTGGTCGTCCATCACCACAACAGCCCTGTTGTAGCCGTTCTTCATCTCTAGCACAGCGACCCACGCGTCTTTGTCCATGGCCCGCAGGAGCGAGCAGAGCAGTATGGCCTTGTCGTCCGGGTCCGCGGCGCCCAAGCGCATCACGTCGTCCACGCCCAGCCAGTAGCTCGCCGAAACCTGGGGGTGCACTTCGACTATCTTGGTCCTGACGTACTCGAACGCCTCCTCGGGCGTCTTGAGCTTCTTCACCAGGTTCCGCACGCCCGGGTTGTCCGGCTGAATCAATGACTTCAGCTCCTCGGTCTTCCTCGCCTCGTCTATCTCCTTGGCGTGCCTGTCGATGATGGTGGAGAGTATCCCCCTCTCCTTCTCGCCCGTGAATATCTTGTCCCTCGCGTTCCTGAGGCCGTCGCGCAGGGTCCTGTTCTCGCGCTCGAGCGCGGCAATCTTCTTGTCCCGCGGCTGGATTCCAGCGACCTTCTTCTCCAGCTCGCTGCGGTGCTTCTCGAGCTGTGCTATCGACGCACCCATCTCGTCCAGCCTCTTGCTGTCTGCCCCGTACCTCTCCTGCAGCTTGTTCTTGTCCGCGAGGTGCATCTTCTTGTCTTCCTCGGCCTCGGTCAGCTGCAGGTAGAGTTGCCCCCTCTCCTCGTCCAGCTCCCTTTTGTCGTGCTTCAGCCCCTCGAGCTTCTTCGAGAGCACCGCCAAATCGCTGAGCTCACTGAGCTTGTTCTCGCCCTTCTGCATCTCCTCGGGCAGGAACGCCTTGCTAAGCTCAAGCACTTCGGTGTCAATTTCCTTGTCCAGCTCCTCGACCAGCTTTGTGTAGTGCGCGTCCTTGGTCACAAACGAGTGCTCGTTCACCGAGCCCGCCGCGTACGCGCGGTGCAGCGCCTTCTTCTTCGCCACGGCCTCTGCCCTCTCCCTCGTGAGCTCGCGCAGCTGCTCCCACACGCTTTTCTCGACCGCCTGCGGGATTGGCCTGGCCTTGTGCCTGAGAACAAGTGACGCGCCCAGCCCCAGCGCTACGCCCACGACTCCGGTGGCTGCGGGCACAAGCACCGTCTCAATCACCATCGCCACTAATACGAGGAGCGCATATAAATTGGTTTGCCGGCAGGTGGTGTAACACTGCCTGGTGTTA
>JAGMCR010000004.1 GCA_023129115.1 Candidatus Iainarchaeum sp.
CCCGCGGCGAAGCCGGCGGCACCCCAGAAGCCCACAGCAAAAGGCAGGGCGGCGCCCGCGCCAAAGGCGGCGGCACCCCCCAAAGCAAAGCCCACTCCCAAGCCACGGCCGCCGAGCGAGTTCACCCCGGAGACCAAGAGGAGGCTGAGGCAGTTCGACAAGGAGCTTGCCGCCGCCAAGGCCCAGCTGGCGTCACTGTCCGGGAAAAAGCAGGACGTGCTGGCAAAGGCGATTGCCGAGCAGGAGAAGAACATGGCGGCGCTCGACGACGCTGTCCGGAGCAACGACAAGGACAAGGCCGGCGAAGTAAGCTTCCAGCTCCTGTTCAAGAAAGGCGAAATCAAAAATCTTCTGAAGTGATGGGCGTGAACTTTTCCCTTATCCACGGTGTCTATGGGGGCCCTGAAGAAAATTGGCTGCCGTGGCTGAAGCAAGAGCTGGAGTCGCGGGGCCACAAGGCATTCACACCCGCGTTCCCAACACCTGAAGGCCACTCGCTGGAGAATTGGATCAAGGTTTTTGAAGATTTTCAAAAGGACGCGCAAGGGGCAGTCTTTGTCGCACACTCAATGGCCCCGGCTTTCGTGCTGCACCTGATTGAGAAAGGCCTATCGCCAAAGCACTGCTTCTTTGTCGCGCCATTTTACGGGAAGACGGGAGACGCCGAGATTGACGAGCTGAATTCTTCGTTTATGGGTGCAATCGACTGGGAGAAAGTGGCGTCCGCTTCGCACTATACCTGCTATTACTCGGACAACGACCCCTACGTGCCGGTGGAAACAGCCCTGGACTTCGCCAAGCGGCTCAACGCCGAGGCAAAGATGGTCAAGGGGGCCGGCCACTTCAGTGCCGCCACTGGATACACAGAATTCCCGATGCTCCTCGAAGACTTATTGAAGTAACTGTTTTATACTCCGCTTTCGTAATGGCTTTTGATGGCAACGAGAGTGATTATCATGGGGGCCGCGGGGAGGGACTTCCACAACTTCAACACGTTTTTCCGCGACAACCCCAACTACGAAGTCGTGTGCTTCACCGCAACCCAAATCCCGGAAATCACTGACCGGAAGTACCCTGCCGAACTCGCCGGGAGGCTTTACCCAAAAGGAATACCAATTTACGAGGAAAAAGAGCTAGCCAAGCTCATCAAGGAGCACGGCGTCGACGACGTGGTGTTTTCGTACAGCGACGTCAGCCACCGCTATGTTATGGACAAGGCAAGCGTCGTCAACGCCGCCGGGGCCAACTTCAGGCTCTTGGGCGCCGACGCCACCATGATAAAGTCCTCGAAGCCGGTGATAGCCGTCTGTGCCGTCCGCACGGGCTGCGGCAAGAGCCAGACCGCAAGGAAAATAGTCAAGCTCCTCAAGGGCAAGGGGAAGAAAATCGTCGCCATAAGGCACCCCATGCCGTACGGCGACCTAGCCAAGCAGGCAGTCCAGCGCTTCGCCACGTACGAAGACCTGGACAAGCACGAGTGCACAATCGAGGAGAGGGAAGAGTACGAGCCCTACATCGAGCGCGGGCTCGTCGTCTACGCCGGAGTCGACTACGGGGCAATCCTCCGCGAGGCCGAAAAAGAGGCGGACATAATCCTGTGGGACGGCGGCAACAACGACTTCTCGTTCTACCACGCGGACCTGTACATCACAGTCGCCGACCCGCTCCGCGTGGGCCACGAGCTTTCCTACTACCCCGGCGAAATAAGCGCCCGCATGGCCGACGTCATCATCATCAACAAGGAAAACTCGGCCGAGCAGGAAAACATCGGCCGGCTCGTGAAAAACATCAAGAAAATCAACCCCGCCGCGAAAATCATCCACGCCGACTCCGCGCTGTCCGTGGACGGCGACATCGCGGGCAAAAAAGCCCTAGTCGTCGAGGACGGGCCCACCACGACCCACGGCGGCATGGCCTACGGCGCGGGGTTCGTCGCCGCCAAGGAAGCGGCATGCCAAATCATCGACCCGCGCCCGTTCGCAGTGGGCTCAATCAAGGCAACCTTTGAAAAGTTCAGGCATCTGGAAAAAGTCCTGCCGGCCATTGGCTACTTCGGCCAGCAGCTCAAGGACCTCGAGGAAACAATAAACAAGAGCGACGCCGAAATAGTGGTCTCCGGCACGCCCATCGACCTCACGCGCGTGCTCAACATCAACAAGCCTATTGTGCGCGTGCGCTACGACCTCGCAGAAAAAGGCAGCCCAAACCTAGAGGAAATACTAAAAGACTTCTAAAGGGCGGCGCTTGGGTCCTTGAGCCCGGAGCCGCTTATTATGAGGGCGATTTTGTCGCTCTTTTTCTTGTCAATTTTTTCGTAACCCGCGAGAGTCGTGGCTGCCGCGGGCTCTGCGAAAATCCCTTCCTTCCCGAGCCCGCGCACTGCCTTCTTTATCGCGGCCTCACTGACAGTGACCGCCTCGCCCTTGGACTCGCGCATTGCGTTCAATGCAGTCAAGTCGTTGAACGGCGTCTTCACCATTATCGCCGACGCGATGGTGCTGCACTTGGTCATCCGCTCCGCCCGGTCCAGGCCCTCCTTCCACGCCGCCGCAATCGGCGCGCAGTTTTTGGGCTGGACCCCAATCATCTCCGGCAGCTTCCGGACCTTCTTCATTTGCTTGAGCTCCACAAACGCCTTGTGGATTGCCGTAATCAATCCCCCGGTGCCCATGGGCACGATTATCTTGTCCGGCGCGCCCATGTCCTCGTACAGCTCGTACCCAATGGTCTTCTCCCCCTCGATGTAGTACGGGTTGAGCCCGGTCATGGCGAGGTAGCTGCCCCTCACGATGTCGTTCCAGAGCCTCTCCACCGCATCGTGGTAACTCCCCCTCACCCGCACGAGCTCCGCGTCGTAAGCGATTATCTGCGAAAGCTTGTTGGTGGGGGTGTCCGTCGGGACGAACACGCGCGACTTGATGTTCGCGTACGCGGCATAAGCGGCAACACTCGCGCCCATATTCCCCGTCGAGGCAGTGCTCACCACTTTGAATCCCTCGGCAACGGCCCTGGACACCACGACGCTCGTGCCCCTGTCCTTGAACGAGCCAGTGGGGTTGTCGCCCTCCAGCTTGTAGTACGCCTTCCGGTCCAGCCCCTTCACGAGCGGCGTCCCGCCCTCCTCGAGCGAGTAGTGCCTGCCCTTGTGCGGCAGGCAGGACTGGTACCTCCACACGCCCTTGCCGTCCGGCTTCCACTTGAGCTTCTTGTACTCTACAAGCAGGGCCGAGCCGCAGTCACAGAGGTACTTGCCCTTCTTGGGCTTGTGCTTTTTCCGGCAGCGGGGGCAAACCAAGTGCATGGCTGCCCCTACACAGTTGAGGTATTAAATAGTTAGCAGATAATTAGCAGAATCAGCGCAGGCCCATGGCGCCGCCGCCCTCGAGCCTCTTCAGGTCCACTTCGACAACCGAGCTGCCCTGTTCCTTGTTCATGGACACGCCGACAATCTGGTCGCTCGCGTGAATCATGGGGTTGTTGTGGGTGATTACAATGAACTGCGAGTCGTCAGTCCTCTTCTTAATCATCTGCGCAAGCCTCTCCGAGTTCGGCTTGTCCAGCGCCGCGTCGGCCTCGTCCAATATGTAAAACGGGCTCGGCTTGTACTCCTGCACCGAGAACAGGAACGCCAGCGCCGCAAGCGCCTTCTCGCCGCCGCTCATCGCGTCAATAATCTTGACGGGCTTGCCAGCCGGCCGCGCCTCAATCAACAAGCCGCCCTCGAACGGGTCGGCCTCGTTCTGGAGCCTGATGTCGGAATAAGCGTCCGTGTTGGGGTAGAACTGCTTGTAAATCCTGTTCAAGTGCTTCCTAATCTCGCTGAACGCCTCGAGGAACGCCTCCTTCCTGCGCGCATCAATCTCTTCCATCAAGGCAAGCACAGCCTCTTTCTCCTCGCCGAGCTTGTTCGCCTTTTCCTTCATCACGTCAAGCTCCGCCACGTACTTGTCGTACTTCTCAATCGCCGCGAGGTTTATCGGCGACAGCCGAATCATCTTGTTATTCAGCGACTCGACCTCTTCCTTCATCTCCTCCACGGCCATCTTGAAGTCCTTCACCTCGACACTCTCGTCGAACTCGGCCTTGAGGTCCGTGAGCCGCGTCTCCCACTTCGCCTTCTTGAAGTTCTCGTCGTTGAACTGCGACTGCTTGGTCTCGGCCTGCCGCTGCAGCTGGCCCCGCTGCTCCGCAAGCTTCATCACCTCGCCCTCCAGCGAGTCCCTGCGCTCCACGAGCCCGCGGATGGACGAAGAAAGCTCTTTCTCCGCAAGCAGCTTTTCCTTTAGTACCGCCTGCACTCCCTTGTCCTCGGACTCAAGCTGGGACACCTGCTCCTCCCACGCCTTTATCGATTCCTCGCTCTCCTTGATGGAGTTGCGGTATGCCTTCTCCCGCTCGCCCATGTACTTGTCGAGCTCGGCGTTGATGGTGTTGATTTGAATCATGACCTCGGCCCGCTGGTCCCGCAGCGACTGCAGCCTCTTCTGCATCTCCTCGAGGCGCTGCGACACGACCCGCGCCTCGGGCGAGTCAATCTTTTCCTTGGCCAGCTCCTTCTTCTCCCCCGCCTCGCTGATTTGCGCCTGCAGGTCCTTCAGCTTCTTCTCGTCGTTGATTAGCTCGGTCTTGAGCCCCTGGATTTCCTTCTCGATGTCCTCTGCGGAAAGCGAGTACTTCTTCGTCATCGCCTTGTACTCGTCAATCCTCTGCTGGAGCTCGTTCACCCGCACCTCGGCCTCCTTTACCTTCAGCTCGGCCTCGGCCTTCTGGCCGCGCGTGTGGTTCATCTTCTCCCGCAATTCCTCGAGCGCGCGCATGGCTTTCTCGCCCTTCTTCTGCAGCGACTCGCTCTTCTCCTTCAGCTCGTCGACGCGCTTGATTTCCTGGAGCGTGAGAGAGCCATGCTTGAAGCCCCCAGTGACCGCGCCGCTCGCCTCGGCCAAATCCCCGTCCAGCGTGGCCATGCGGCACGTCCCGAACCCAATCTCCTTGGTCGCGTCGATGTCCTCCACAATCACTGTGTCGCCGAACACGTACGAAAAGACATTCTGGTACTCTTTCTTGAACTTCACGAGCTTAATCGCGAAGTCGATTGCCTTCGGATTGTTCATCGCCTTCTCGGCCTGCGCGCTAATCTCGACGGGCCGTATCCTGTCGAGCGGGATGAACGTCGTCGTCCCCAGCTTCTTCCGCTTCAGCCACTTGATTGCGTTCGTGGCCGCCTGCGAGTCCTTCGTTACTATGAAGTGCATCCGTGCGCCGGCAGTGGTCTGGACTGCATTGGCGTACTCAACGTCGAAGCTGCACAATTCCTCGACCGGGCCAATCACGCCCGGCAGCTCACTCTTGGCCTTCATGATGGCGTCGCTCGCAATGTTGCCCGTCATGTGCCTGATGGTCGCCACCTTTGACTGGAGTGAGTGGTACTTCTCGCGCACCGCGTCTAGCTCGGAACCAATTTCCGAGTACTCTGTGTTCAGCTTCTTCTCTTCCTCGAACAGGCCCTCGAGCTCCTGGTCAAATCCCCGGAGCCGGCGCTTGTGCTCGGCGAACTCCTTGTTGACCGTGTCGAACGCGCCCTTGAGCTCGCCAATCCGATTGTCGCTTTCCTCGCGCTCCACACCGCGGTCGCTCACGCTCAATTTCCTGACGCTGATTTTCTCGCGCACCTGGTCCATGCGGCCCTTGACCCCGTAGAACAACTCCTTCTTCTTCGCGATGTCCTCGTTCATCTCTTCCAGCCGCTTCGTGATGTCGCCCACCAGGAGGTTCTTCTCGCTGAGCTCGCCCATGTACGCTTTGAGCTCGCCATCCTTTTCCTTAATCCTCTCGGCATAGGCAGAGTCCTCTTCCCCGAGCTTCTTGAGCGCCTCCCTCTTTTCCTTGGCCTCTTCCTGGCCCTGGGCTATCAGGCGCTTGGCCTTCTCGATTTCCGCGCGTGTGTTCTTGATGTCTTCCCCGCGGTTCTTGATTTTTTCCTGTGCGAGCGACAGCCTCGACTTCAGCTGCTCAATCTCCCGCGAGATGTCGCGCTGCTCGTCCGCACCCTTGTCCATGATTTCCTGCTGCAGCGACTTCAGCTGGTTCTCCCAGTTAGTCACCTGCGCCGAAATCTTTTTGATATTGTCCTGGAGCTCGTCTAGGTCCTTGCGCAGCGCCGCGACGTTTTCGCTCGACTCCTTGTACTTCGCCTCGACGTCCGTGAGCTCTGCGTGGATGATTGCGTGCTTCAGCTCCTTCGCCCTCTCGTCGAAGCGCTTGTACCGCTTGGCCTCGTCCCTCTCCTTCTTTATCTCCTTCAAGTAGCCGCCGCGCTCGTGAACGATTATCTCGGCCTCCCTTATCTTGGCGTCGGCCTTCTCGAGCTCACGCAATGCCTTGTCCTTCTTCTGGTTGTACTCCGCGATGCCGCTTATGTCGTCAATAAGCTCTCTCCGCTGCTTCGGCGTCATGTTGATTATGCTCGTCACGTCGCCCTGCATGATGATGTTGTACCCCTCTGTGGGAATGCTCATGGTGCTCAAGAGCTCGAGCAGCTCGGTGCGCGTTGTGCGCTTGCCGTTCAAGCGATAAACCGACGACCCCTTCTTGTCGATGCTGCGCGACACAGTGTACTTTTCCTTGCCGTCCCGCAGGTCAATCGAGACCTCGGCCTCGCCGGTCTTGCTCGAGTGGTGCACCAAGTCCGTCAATCGCCCCGCCCTCATGGACTTCATCGAGCCCTCGCCAAGCACGAATATTATGGCGTCGTTGAGGTTGCTATTATGCACGAACATGTTTTCTGCGACAAAGTTGTGGTGGCCGTCAATAGTTAAGTCGTACACCCATTTTTCTTTGCTATTGATTATTTGTACTTCAGTTATTTCGTCCCACAATACGTCGGATTCTGCGAAGGCGCGCAGTAGTTTTTCGGCCCCATTTTTTATTCCAACGTAGTCGAGCACTTCAGCAAGCCCTTTCCGGCTTGGTTTGCACCGGTCTTCGTAGTACGCAGCCAGTTTTTGGCATTTTGATTTGTTCTTTTTCACGGACATTGGCGCTTCTTTGATGTATTTTTTTATGAGCCCGTTGACGCCAGGAATCAAGTCGTGGTTGGGGTTTGTGTCTTTTTTGGGGTGGCGGAGCTTTTGGAGGGCCACAGCTTTTTTCCCTGTGAAGCTCAATTGTTCTGCGAGTGATTCCAGGTTATTGGCGCCATAGACAAATACCGAATAATAAGTGCGCACTGTTTTTTTTGCTGTGTTTGCAGCGTATTTGCGTTTTTCCCTTATGCTGCTGGGTATGCTCAGCTGCAGCAGGAGTGTGGACACGTCTTTTGCGAGCTGCCTGCTTGCCGTGCAGTACTCAACGTAGTTTGGGTTGACGTAAGAGTCCCCCTCAAACAGTGTTGATAGGAATGACTTGATGACTTCTTTGCTTGACTCGAATATCTGCGGGGGAACAGTTTTTGTTGAGGAATGGCCGTCGATTTCCATGCCAAATATTCTTTCTGCTGTTTTGCAGAGGGGTTGCGAGAAAATAATAACGTCTTTGGCGTTTTCCTTGTACTGGAGGACCGCGGGTTCAACACCAAAGCATTTTTTTGCTGTGTAGCAAAAGTCATTGATGACGCCTTCGTCTTCGTTAACGAAGCGCATCTGGTTTTGTGAAGAGTTCCTGCCCTCTGAAATCATGTAGCCAAGGAAGCGGGCGAGTTCGTTGTCCATTGCCCAAACTGGTTTTATCGTCTTGTTTTTTCTTCTGCCCTTAACCTCAATTATTAATTCGTCTTCTTTTTGCCGCAAGCCATTTAGTTTCATTAACTGGTTTAGGTTGTATATGTTTATTGACTGGCCGTCTAGAAGGCCCTTTATTGAATAGTGGGGCACTCCAGCCACTTTTGCAAGTTCGGCCCATGTTTTATTTTTTTTCAGTGCCTTTATCCCCTCAACTATCTTTTCGGTGTGCGGCACGTACACGCCGTCTGATGCCCTGAAGTATTCTGGGAACTCAATCCGTGTCTCCCGTGGCGTCGTCTCTAGTTTTCTTGGCGCAGCAATCCATTCCCCCTGCTTTAGTTCTTCTGCTTTTAGGCTAGTGATTTCATTGTTTTTGACAGTGAACAGGGGGTGGTACAACGTTGTCACGACCTCCCGCCCGCTCCGGGTCTTAATTTTTACCAGTTTTTTGGGGGAAGTTCTTTTGACGAATGCCTTGATGGGCATGGGCTCAATCTTTTGTGTTTGTGGGTTCAGGCTAAGGGCGTTGATGCCATCCGGGTTTTGTAGGCAGGCCTCTCCGTCGTCCATTGCAGTGGAGCCGTACTTGCTTATCTGGCTTTCGACAAGCTCTTTAATCGTTGTCTTTTTGCCGCTGGCAAGGACTAGTTGCGAGTCCCCCCTCAGGCACTTCCCCGAGCCGTTGGGCCCAACTACAGAAGTAAACCCGTCAACAAACGGGATGATTGCGTTGCGGAAGGACTTGAAGTCCTTCATCTTGATTTTCTCGATTTTCCCCATCACGCCACCAAAACACGAATTCCCACGATATTACGAAGTAAGCCAATAAAAAGCTTCTTATATGGCGAACCCCTATTCCACGCGATGCTAATCACCGGAAAGGGGCACCCCAACGTCACCTCCAGGCACCCCACCACAATCGCCTTCACCCGCGACAAGGACATCACCCCCCGCGGGGACTGCTTCGTGGCAGTGGCCTGCCAGTGGGAAGCCACTCCAGAAGTCCTCGAGAAGCTCCGCCGCGCCAAAAAAGTCACGGTCACCATCGAGTGCGGCGGCCGCAAGGAAACCATTGTTGGCTCCGGGGACCCGGGGCTCACGCTCTCTGAAAACGACCTCGTCATAAGGAAGTCCGGCTGGGTGGACAATCGGACCCTGATGATTGGGGCTGATAAGGCGGCGAAAGACCTGGATAAAGAGGTGGTCCAATGCCTGAAGCAGCCCGCCCCAGTGAAAATCAGGGTTGTGGCAAAACCTTGAGTATAGGCGCTCCTCTACCCTCAATGGGGTGAGGAAAGGTGGAGCCCACCCAGCCATGGAGAATACGAGGCACGCACCCTATCCTCAAGAATTCGTGTGCACTTTGCCTTCCGCAATGGAAAGCAAAGAGACTTATTTTTACTTCAAACTGATATATAAAACCTTTGCTATAAATGCGCTTTTTTTAACACTGGCACTTTTTTTAACACACCAGATTATCATCAATTAACTAAACAAACGTCACGCAGTAATGTTATTACACTATACGTTTGTCCAGTGCAGAGAAAAGTTTATATACATGTAAGCCATAATGACTTTGGAGATAAACATGGTCTCCAAAAACTACACCTAACCGAGGGGAAGGTGAACGGGCCCACCCAGCCAAAGGGGAAATATTGTTGGTTCACAACTCCCCTCCCCACCCCTACTTGCGCCGAGACTTTGTCTTCGGCTTGGTCGGAGACGGCTTGCGCGTGTGTGTTCTTGATGGCTTCCCCGGCTTTTTTTCCTGGAGCTGCACGCCTGCCACAATGACGGCGACGGCTACCCCGGCGGCGAATGAGAAGGTCACGCTCTGCCCAGTGGCCGCGAGCAGGAGAAAGCTCGTGGTCCCCAACACGATTCCAAGCTGGTTCATGGGTGTAGTTAAGGGGTTTGTATATAAAAGACGTTACACAAAAAACCCGTGTGGACGCGTAGCAACCCTTTTCCTGTTACGGGACCATAAAGGTCCCGAACGGTGGAAAAGCGTTGGCGGAAAAAGAGTGTGGACGCGTAGCCTAGTTTGGATAAGGCACTGGCCTCCTATTCGGTTACGCCCGAGGGCGATGACTGTTCCTCTGTACCGAGCCACTTCGGTGGTGATGAGGTTATGAACAACCGAGGAGCCAGCCAGGAATCGGGGGTTCAAATCCCCTCGCGTCCGCTTGTCCATCCCTTTTGCGGCTGGACGTAAAACAACGCAAACTGGGGGGACGCCAATTGGCGTCCCCCCTAAGCATGTTCATTCCCCAAGCACGGTTGTGATTGTCATGAAGCAAGTTGTCGTAATCGGCGCGGACCTCAGCGCCACGGAACAGCAACTAAAGATTGCTGAAGAAATTGGCGCGGGCATCGCGAAGCGCGGCGCAATCCTTGTGTGCGGCGGGCGTGGCGGTGTCATGGAGGCGGCCGCCAGGGGCGCGAAAGCGGAAGGCGGGACCACTGTTGCAATCCTGCCGTCTGCCGAGCACACCGAGGCCAACCCGTTTATGGACGTCACAATCCCCACGGGCATCGGGTTCGCGCGGAACGCGATTGTGGCTTTGTCGGGTGAGGCAATCATTGTCGTGGGCGGGGGCTGCGGCACCATGTCCGAGATGGGCATTGCTTGGGCTTACAACCGGCCAATCGTTGCGCTGACCGGCGTCGGTGGGTGGTCTGACAAAGTCGCGGGCACGAGGCTCGACGAAAAAGAGGGCCGCCAGCCAATAGAGCCCGCGGCGACTGCGGAAGAGGCAGTCGAGAAAGCGTTCAAGCTTATTAAACAGAACGAGTAGTTTCTCTTAGCGCCTTCAGCCGCAACCAATGCTTTTGATTAGCCGGCTTTACTTCTTCGAAGAATCTTATCACTTCTCTTTGGCGGTGTATGAAAACATTTTTGTGCTTTAGCGTTATGCTTGGATGATAACCAAGTTGCCTCAACAGCTTGAATATTAAGTTCAGTAGTTTTTCGTCGATACTCCTAAACCCTATTTGGAGGTAGTTCCCATACTTCCGGTACACACTCCCATCACCATCAAAATATCCTCTGAGAAATGGTTTCATAAGGGTGTCGTCTTTGCTTATTGATTGGGGAATTCGCGGGCTCTCTATAGTTTTGTTCCCCACCATGCCCATATCCAGTAATTGCTTAGTGATTTTCTTTGAATAGAAATAGCATTCGAGGCCATTATTGTTCTTGTAGGCGTAAATTCTTGGCGTAACCCCAAATTCGGAACTGAAAAGTGGGATAAGATGGTTGGTAAAGTAGTCCATTTCGTACCGTTTGTCGCCAGCGATTTTTACCCGATAAACCCGGTGTTTTTCGCTGTAGTACACGTTTCCATCAGCCACCAAAATCCCCAAGAGCTCAGCCAATTGTGGAGTGATATAGGTTTGCACGCTGTTAAATTAATATATGCCCATATATAAAACACTACCACTCACGGGGTCGTGAGGTAACTTGGCATCCTGAAGGCTTTTGAGATTTAATCGTCTCTTAGCCGGGAAAGTGGCTCCAGGGTTCCTTGAAGTGTGGTATGCTGAGGCCTGTTGGCCGATGATTGCACTTTGGAGCGAGGATACCACTATTTCCGTGTTCAAATCGCGGCGACCCCACCAGCTCAGTGTCCTTAGGGGGAGCTGTGCTCCCCCTGGCCCAGACGAACAACAACCGAACATCCTTTGGGATGTCCGGTATCCTGCGGGATGTACGTCATACCCTGGGAAGCCCACCCCCTCAATAATTCTGTACTAATTGTCTCTGGGAGCCTTCAGGCTCCCAAGCCTAACGTGCCAGCTTAGTTTAAGCTGAAGCGCTACGACCCCACCTACCTCTTTTTATATGCAATAATTCTAAATTATGCCTATGAAGCGAGGTGTGCTAATTATTGCACTGCTTTTGTCGCTAGCCATGGCCGCGGACTGCCCCAACGAGTTCACACTCTACCTCAACGACACGCGCGAGCTTGAGGGAGACACGTTCGAGCTCGTCGGGAGCGGCGACACGTTCAGTGACATCGAGCTGGAAATCGACAACGGCGAAGTCGAGTTCGACAGCCACTATACAGTCACTGACGAGTGGCTCGTCCGAATAGTCTCAATCCTGCCCGACGGCGCAATGCTCCGCGCGTCAAAATTCTTTTCCGAGAGCGAGGGCGAAGAATTCGAGATGAACACGTGCGACAAGAGCGCCGCAGAAGTCCGCGACAAGGAAATACTCATGATGCCCTCGACATACACGCGTGCAATCTTCATTATCGACGGGGAGGAAATCATCATCGAGCTCCCCCGCGAAAAGGCGTATGTCGGCGAAGACTACCTCCTGGAGCTCATCTCCAGGGACACTTCGACGGGCGAGGGGATTACGGAAGCAGAGGTAATGCTCACAAAGCTCCGCATCTACAACGCGTACGAGGGCACCGGGTTCACCCTCGAGTGGGGCGACAAGGCAGCCGTAAAGTTCAACGGCGGGCTCCTCCGCATGCTCCCCGAGAACCCGACGGGCGCGATTACTTACCGCGGCGAAACCATTTTCGTTGCCGGCGAAGACAAGCCGCTCGACAGTGACTACCAAATCCGCGCCACGAGCGCGAGGCCTAACGCCAACCCCCCGTACGTAAAGCTCTTGATAACAAAGCAGCCCGAGCCGACCCCGACGCCAACAGCAACTCCGACTCCTGAGCCGACAGCCACTCCTACTCCAACCCCGGAACCCGGGGTATCGCCGGAACCGGCGATACCCCAAGTTGATGAAGTGACTCCCACACCGGAACCGGTGACACCCCAAAATGATGAGCCGACTGTTACTCCAGAGCCAACGAAGTCCCCCGCAACCGGCCTCGTCACGCAGGAGCGCGGCATAATCGGGATTATCATTGACTGGATACTCAGCTTGTTCTAGCGCCATTTTTCGTCAAGGTTTTTCCACGGAGCGGCAGCTAGGCTGTAACAGAAAAAAGGTTGTTAAATCACTTCGCGCATGGCCTTGGACAAGAAACCGCTCCTTATCCATGCGGCCTTGTCTTCCTTCGCGCTGCCCATGCCGTCGTTCAGGAAAATTAGTGAATGGTCGTCCACGATTGCGGCGCGCTTCGGCCCCTCGACAATCCGCACAGCCACCCCGCGCTTCTGCGCCAGGTGCAGCAAAGGCCCGTACTCATTGCGCTTCCGCGCAAGGCCCTCCTTGTTGCTCGACAGCAGGATGTGCTCCTTGCTCTGCCTGATGAGCTCCTCAAGAGCCGCGTAGATGCTCTTGCGGTCAGTAATCGTGAAAACCTCCCCCTCTTCGCCAGCGGGGAGCACAGCCCCCTCCAAATGCTTCCCAAGCTGCTTTTCGAGCTTCGCCAGCTCATTGAGTTCCTTGTCGAGCTCCCTCTGCTTCTCTCTCTTCAAGGCGCCCACAGCCACTGGAACAGGGACAGCAGAGTACCGCGCCGGCCGCCCCGGCTGGCTCACCACAAACCCCCTCTTCTCAAGCTTCGCCAGCACGTCATAAACCCTGGGCCGCGGAATGCTCGCAACGTCGGAGAGCTCGGTCGCAGTGCTGGCCTTGGAGCTGGTCAAAGCAAAATAAGTCTTCGATTCGTACTGGTTCAGCCCCAGCCGCCTAAGCACGCCAATGATTTCCTTGTTCACATGCAGCATAACTCACTGCCCCTTTATATATGTTACCCATTAATAGGGACAACTATCATTTGTTGTTACTAGTTGGGGACAAATAAGTTTATAAAGGTGTATGCCCATAACCAAAGTCGCGAGGTGCTTGAGGGGCTGCGCCATGTGTATGCCTTTGCAAAAAACATAAGGCTTATATATGTCGTCCCTTAAAAGTAACAACAAGCCTTGTACAGGTGTTGTGATATGAATAAGACCCTATCCATCCTGCTCAGCATGCTGTTGCTGACCAGCGTTGTATCGGCGGCTTTCATAGGGGGCAATTTCAAGGCCCTCCAGGACAAGATTAAGGAAAGCGCCGGTGAAGCAGCCGCTCCAGTCGATGACACGGCTGATACTAATCATAATAAGGAGAATATAATTGTGGTCAGGCCAATCAACCCGGCCGCGGCCAAGCCAGACCCGGTTGATACAGGGCTCCCGTCAGACGAGGACTTCGAGGGCACGCCGGGCGGCGACACCACCCCCCCCATGGTCATGGCACTCGCCTCCGCGACAACCGCCCCAATAAAAGAGGACCACTCTGTCGTGGTCGTCGGGCTCAAGAACGGCGACATCCACGCCTACGACTCGCAGAGCATGAAGAAGCTCTGGTTCGACGTCACGACCCACAAGAAGTGGATTCAGGACATACAGTTCTACAACGAAACATTCGGCTCGAAAGAGCACGACATCGTTTATATAGCGGGCGACGGCAAGGTCAGCCGCCACTTTTCCAACAACGGCACCAAAATCAGGGACTACGACTTCAGCACCAACGGCGAGCTAATCTACTCGGTCGCCATTGACTCAGGCAACATTTACGCGGGCGACGGCAACGGAAAGCTCTACAAAATGGCCAAGTCCGGCAACACCCCAACGTGGACCCGCCAGGTATTCACCAAGCCCTCGCAGTTCGACTACGAGTGGGACAATGTCTACGCGGTCCGCCTGAGCGGCGAAAACCTCTACGTCGCGGGCGGCACGGGCTTTGTCTACGAGTACAACACCGATGGCACCAGGCTCGCAACAATATTCCGGGAGTCCGACTCGTCCAATGGGGCCAACGACGTCGACGCCAGCAAGATGTACTGTATCGAAGAATACAGTGGCACGCTCTACTTCCCTGACTCAACGACCCAGACGAATCACATCACCGTTGTCGACGACGGCGACATCGAGGCCTACCCCTCCAGCAATCGCATTACCGCAGACTACCAGACCAAGATTTACAACATCGCAGTCGCCGGCGGATGGCTCTTCACCGCACAAAAGAACAAGGAAGTCGCTGCCTACAAAATCAGCGAGAAGGCAGCCAAGCCCCCCCTCAAGCACGCGACCGGGGAGGTCTACGACGTCGAGGCGACCGACAAGTACCTCTTCACGGGCTCTGCAGACAACAAGCTCAGGCGCTACACGGTAAACTACGCGAACTCCAACCCGGCTAGCGGCACGCCAGACACTTACACGCTTAGCGACGACATCTCCGCCATCGGCGCGGAGTACAATGTCGAGACCACCAACGAGAACCCCCAGATTGTCAAGCCCCTGAGCGACCAGACAATCAACGAGGACGCGCCCGCCAAGGAGCTCTTCCCAGTCACCGACCACTTCGCGGACTTCGAGACCGGTAGCCTGGGCTATTCCATCAGCATCGCAGACGACACGCTCGCAGCCCTCGACGTCAACGGAAACGGCTACGTGACCGCCGCTGGCAAGACCAACCAGAACGGCGCAAGCATGGTGACCATAACAGCCACCGACGGCAGCAAGTCCGCCACCGGCACGTTCAAGCTCACTGTCAAGCCAGTGAACGACAAGCCGGCCTACGACAACAACTTCCCGGCCTACGTCGAGGTCACGGAAGACACCCCCAAGACAGTCATCAGCAACCTCAACAACCACTTCAGCGACGCGGACGGCGACACGCTCTCGTTCGAGGTCGACACCATTGCCGACGACACGCTCCTGAGCGCGTCTGTCCCGGCGAACACCGACGACCTTTACATCAGCCCCAAGTCCAACAAGCACGGCAGCACCACGGTCACCATCAAGGCCATGGACAACCAGGGCCTCATGTCGTACGCGCTCGGCACGCTCACGGTCAAGGTAGTCTCGGACAACGACGGGCCCTACCTGACCGTCGACAACATACAGAACCAGTACCTCGTCGAGGACGAGCAGGACAAGAAGCTGTTCATACCTGACAGCTACTTCGACGACAAGGACGGCGACACGCTCATTTACACCTTCACCCCCGCGGACGCCACGCTCGCCACCGTCACTTGCGTGAACGGCTATGCAGTCGCGTCCGGCCTCAAGGACCAGACCGGCAACACCATCGTCACCGTGAACGCGAGCGACAACAAGGATTTCATCCTCGCGAACTTCACGCTCTACGTTACCCCGGTCAACGACGCGCCTTACCTCAACAACACAATCCCGCACCAGTACGTCGACGAAGACATCGCGGAAACAATAATCGACGACCTGGGCGACTACTTCGCTGACGTCGACAACGCCAAGAGCGAGCTTAAGTACAGCCTCTCGGTGTCCGACACCAGCCTCTTCAAGGCCAGCCCGGCCAATGGCGGCATTGGAATCCGCATCACTCCGCAGGAGAACCAGAACGGCACAGGCACGGTCAACGTCACAGTGCGCGACCCGGACTCTGCCAGCAACTGGACCAGCTTCAAGGTAACGGTCAACGAAATAAACGACTGGCCCAAAAAGCACACGGAGCTCGAGGACAAGCACATCCCCGAAGGCTCCAAGAACCGCGTCCTCTTCGGCGACCTCGACCAGTACTTCTACGACCCCGACGGGGAAAACCTGAGCTACGACCCAGACGGCCGCGGAGGCAGGCGCGGGATTGGCGGCGACAATGACATAGGGATAATCCCCGGCATCGGTGGCGGGGCCGGCCCCGGCATTGGCCCGGGCACCAACCTCCCGGACATCCCCTTCGACCCGTGCGCGGACTGGGAGGACAACGACCGCGGCATCAAGGAGGGCAACGACCCGGGCAACGCCAGGCCCATCGACGACCCGTGCAGGCCCAGGCCCAAGCCGCTCGCCTACGAGGTGGACCCGACGTACGACACCGGCCTCGTCGAGGTCTGGACAGTCGGCAGCAAGGTCTACGCCAACACGACCACCCCGGACGGAGTCGGCCAAACAAGCGTCACCATTATCGCCAAGGACAGGATGAACGCGACCAACCAAAGCACCTTCATACTCTTCGTGGACGAGGCCAACGACGCGCCAGTGCTGGTGAACTACACCCTCCCGAACGCGTACGTGAACGTCTCTTACTATTACGATGTTGACGCAACCGACGCGGACGGCGACACGCTTACGTACTTCACGAATGACACGTCACTCTTCACAATCGACCCGCAGACCGGCGAGATTTCGTTCCTGCCCGCCCAGGCGGACGTGGGTAGCTACGCGTACAGGATTAGTGTTACTGACGGGCTCATGACTGACCACCAGGACGTCACTCTCCTGGTCATTGACAACCTGGACCCCGACGTCACCATCACCAGCCCGGTCAACAACAGCTACGTCAGCACTTTGGCTTCTGCGAACCAGCTGAACCTGACCTACACCAGCACCGCGACTGACATCGCGTACTACAACGTCAGCATGGACAACGGCGCGTGGATAAACAACTCACTCAACATGTACCACACGTTCACCGTAGCCACCGACGGCGCCCACAACATGACCGTTGTCGCGCATGACGGCTCTGCCAACACCGGGCCGTCTTGGGTCAATTTCACGCTCGACAACACTGTGCCGGACGTCAACATCACCAGCATCAATGGCATTGCCCCCCCGGTCAACAACAGCAACTTCACCACCCCCAGCATAACACTCCGCTGGGCCGGCACGGACAACTACGGCATCAGCTATTACACAATCAATGGTGTGGACGTCGGAACCAATACCAGCCACAACACTACACTCCCTGATGGGACCTACACCTACACCGTGGTGGCCTACGACCTTGCGAACAACACCGACGCGGACAGCATCACCTTCAACATTGACGCAACCCCGCCGGACGTAAACATCACTTACCCGGACAACAACGGCTACGTCAACAGCAACGTATTCAACGTGACCTGGATTGGCACAGGCGTCAGCTACTACGTCGACAACTCCAGCACCAACGTCGGCCTCGCCACGAACGACCTGCAGAACCTGCCGGACGGCAACTACACCTACACGGTCACGGCGTACGACAGCTTTGGCAACACGGACAGTGACACAGCCAACTTCACGGTCGACACCAAGAGCCCGAGGGTCACCATCACCTCGCCGCTCAACATTACTTACGGCGCCAGCTGGGTCTGGGTCAACGCCACCACAAACGAGACCGCGAGCTGGTGTGGCTATTCCCTGGACAACGCGCTCAACGTCACCATGAGTGGCAGTGGCACGAGCTGGTACTACAACGCCAGCGGCCTCGGAGACGGCGCACACAACGTCACTGTGTACTGCAACGACAGTGCGGACAACTTCGGCAGCGACAGTGAGTACTTCAGCGTGCTCACCACGGGCCCAACCGTGACAATCACTTACCCAAATGTTTTGTACATCAGCACGGGCGTGTTCAACGTCACCTGGTTTGGCACGGGTGTTAACTACTACACCAACAACAGCAGCGCCAACATTGGCCTTGCCGTGTATGAGGCCCAGAACCTCACCGAGGGCGTGTACACCTACACAGTCACAGCGTTCAACGCAGCCGGCGCCAACGCCAGCGACACGGTTGGCTTCACGGTCGACATGACTCCCCCAACAATCGTCATCGATTACCCGGCGAACGGAGCGACAATCGGCACCCGCTTCCCAACCCTCATCTGGAACGGGACCGACAACTACGGCATCGACCACTACACAATCAACACCACGGCGGGCGACTTCGACGTGGGCAATGTCACGAACCACACCCTGTCCCTGCCTGGCAATGGCAACTACAGCTACAACGTGACCGCGTACGACCTCGCGAACAACACGGCGAGTGCCATCGTTAGCTTCACCGTCAACACGTCACCGCCAAGCAACGTGACAATCACTTACCCGCTCGACAACCAGTACCTCAACGATGGCAACATCACAATCACGTGGAACTCCACGGGCGACGTGAGCTACTACATGCTCAACGCATTGAACGTCAGCACCAACGAGAGCCACAACGTAAGCCGCGGGGACGGCAACTACCTCTACACTGTTACTGCCTACAACCCCGCGGGCAACGACAGCGACAGCGTGAACTTCACGGTCGACCTGTTCGACTCCGTGGTCACCATCCAGACCCCTGCAGACGGCGCCAACCTCACCGACGGCAACGTCAGCATCACCTGGAACTCGAGTGACAACTACGGCGTCCAGTACTACACCGTGAACGGCACCGGCGTCGGCCTGAACGAGACGTACAACGTTACACTTGGCACCGGCATTTATACCTATATTGTGGTCGCGTACGACCTCGCGGGCAACAACGGCAGTGACAGCGTCACGTTCAACGTAACGGTCGTGTCGTCCTGCAACCTGATAATCAACTCGACCCTCGACACGACTTTCGTGTCGTACTACAAGGGCGGCGACGTCACCTACGGCAACACCATCATCCAGACGTGCTCCACGGTCAAGAACTCGACCATCACCAACTCGACCATCACGAACTCCACGGTCATCCAGTCGAACATCAGCGACACGACCCTCGTGGGCGCCACGGTCATCAAGAACTCATACATAGACCCGTCCGACGTCCAGGACTCGACAGTCAGCGAGTCGACCGTGCTGAACTCGACGGTCTACAACTCCACAGTGACCAACCACTCCAGAATAGTCCGCAGCCACGTCGAGTGGTCCACAAGCAACAACTCCACGGTCACCGACTCAACGGTCCTGTACTCCAACATCTACAGGAGCTGGGTCGAGCTCTCGAACGTCACCCGCTCGAACGTCACTGACTCGACGGTGTACAACTCGACTGTCACCGACTCGGACGTGACGTCGTCCACGGTCAACGGCTCGACTGTCACTGACTCCACCGTGACAACTTCGGACGTCACTGGCTCGACTGTCACTGACTCCACCGTGACAACTTCGGACGTCACTGGCTCCACGGTCGACAACTCGACAGTCACCGACTCGACAGTCACTCGCTCGGACGTCACCGACTCCACTGTCACCCGCTCGAATGTCACCGACTCCACTGTCACTCGCTCGAATGTCACCGACTCGACGGTGTACAAATCGAACATAACGGACTCGACCATCACGAACTCCACAGTGCTCAACTCGACAGTGACCAACTCCACGGTAAAGGACCTGCTCGTCGAGGACGCGAACATCACCAACGGCTGGCTCGAGAGCGGCTGCGTCACGTACAAGGGCTACAAGTACTGTGTGCCCCCGAACCCGCGCAAGAAAATCGAGGACATAAAGACACTCAGCCCGCCCACAGCGAACGCGGGCCCGGACCAGATGGTCCCGGCCAACACAATCGTTACCTTCAACGGCGGTGGCAGCACTGACGACAAGGGCATTAACAACTACTCGTGGCAGATAGTCGGCGGAGCAGCCATCGGCACGGGCGTGTCGCCCACCAACAACTTCACGTCCACTGGCGTGTACACTATCACGCTCACCGTGAACGACACCGACGGGCTCATCGACAGTGACAACATGACCGTCGCGGTCTACAACTCCAGCGCGACGTCGCCAGACCTCGCGGTCAACGACGACGGGTTCAGCCTCGGCTCCCCGGTAGTGGGCGGCAAGCCCATCAACGCCACGGTCAAGCTCTACAACCTCGGCAGCACGGCCTACAACTTCACGGTCAGGATGAACTACTCCACGGCCAACAACACCGACAGGTTCTTCGCGAGCATGGCGAACGGCACCAGCACGCCGGTCAGGATGACGCTTGTCCTGCCGGGCGGCAGCTTCACACTCACCGCAGTCGCGGACGTGTTCAACAACGTGACAGAGTCCAACGAGACCAACAACGTCGCCAGAATGAGCTTCACGGGCGTGAACCTCGCGCCGACCGCATCGTTCACAGCGTCCGCCACCACCATAGACAAGGGTGACTCCATCACCTTCAATGCAAGCGCGAGCACCGACCCGGACGGCACAATCACGTCCTATGCCTGGAACTTCGGCGACGGGAAGGCGGGAAGCGGTGTGGCCAACACACACCAGTTTACGTCAAGCGGCACCTACACAGTGCGCCTCACCGTGACGGACAACAACGGCGGCACCGACCGCGCGACAATGACAATACGCGTGAAGGGTACGCCAGGCCCCAACCCAACAGGCCCGTCGGGCACTTCCGGGAGCAGCACCGACACGACGCCGTCCGTCCCGACAGTGCCAACCGTCCCGGGCAACGAGACCGAGGAAGAGATTTACATCGACAACCTCGTTACCTACGAGGTCGGCGACTTCATCATAACCAGGGATTACTTCTACAGCCCCAAGACGGGTGAAGGCTGGTACACGCTCAACGTCGAGAACACGGGCGACCGCAAGGTCATCCGCCTTGAGGACGCCAACCCGTACGGCGCGTCCGCGGACGAGTCGCCTGACTACACAGAGGGCAACAGGCTCGGCTGGGAAAGGGACTTCGGCGAGGGCAGCTCGTTCGAGGTCACCTACGACTTCAGCGAAGAGCTCACGCCCAGCGAGGTCAAGAGCATTGGCGTGCCCCTCATCGAGGACATAACGCCTGCCCCGCCCGCACCGGCGCCAACCCCGGAGCCGACGCCAGAGCCGCCCACCAGCCCGCTCACTGGCCTGCTCACTTTCCTGGAGCCGGACTTCTGGAGCGGCTGGATTGCGACGCTCGTCATGCTGGCCCTCGTGGTCCTCGTGGCCGCGGGATGGGTAATCTTCAAGGAGCAGGGCTACAGCATTTCCATGACCGGGACCCTGTTCGGCGACACTCCTGACTCCCTCGAGGAGCTGGACTTCAACCAGCCCAGCAACTACGCCGAGGGCACTCTCTACTAAGGAAGGTGAGCCAAGTGAACCTGAAGCACATCGTGTTTGGGCTCCTGATGCTGATTGCCGCAGCCCATGCAGCGCAATGCAGCGCCATCTCGCTCGACGGCGACCACCTAAGGTACGTCGAGCAGTACCAGGAGATTACTGTCCCACTGACCGCAACGAGCGACTGCCTCGCCAGCTACGACGCCACGGTGTTCTCGGACCTCCCGGTCGAGCTCACTCCCGCCTCGTTTGACATTGACCACTCGACCAAAACAATAAAGGCGTCCATCAAGCCCGGCGCGGCCAAGCCAGGCCTCTACACCGTCCACATACTCGTGGAGTCCAGGCAGGACATAGCCCGCGAAGAGTTCGTGGTCAAGGTGATAGAGACAGAGGACCCACTGCTCACCGCGGAAGCGCCTGCAGTGATGCGCATCCAGGAGACCGAAGAGTTCACAATCCCTGTTTCAGTCACGAACCGCGGCAAGACCGTGCTCAACAACGTCGTGACCTTCATCGACGAGAAGGGCGAGGAGCGCAGGTTCGCGGAAGAGCTGCAGTCGCTCCAGCCAGGCGAGACCAAGACAGTCAACTTCGACTACCCGGCACGCCCACGCGGCGAGCACGCCTTCAACTACACTGCCACGGCAGGCGAGTACCGCTTCGTTGGGCAGGTCACGGTCACGTCGCTCACCGACAACTACCCGCTCTCGTCCATGATAACAGTCACCGGGCACGACAAGGGCTACAGGATAGCCTATCTCGTCAAGAACATCGGCCCGAACCGCCTCGACAGCCTGTTCCTCACAATCGAGGACGCGCCGTCGGACTGGAGCATTGTCTCGCCCCCCGAATTCTCCCTCGCCCCCTCCTCTGGGGCAATCGAAATGGAGCTGATTGTGGAGCCCGGCGAGCAGGACAGCGCAAGCGTCCACGTAGCGCTCTACGAGGGCAGCGGCCTGCTCGCAGAGGACGCGGTCGAGCTCTCACAGGCCCGGCTTAGCGGCACGGGCCTCATCAGCTTCGCAGAGTCGTTTGAAATCGGGCTCATTGTGCTGCTGCTCGCAGTGGTCGTGTTCCTGGGCTGGGACCTCCGCACCAAGGCCCGCAAGAAGAACATCAGCCTGCGCAGCCTAGTGCCAGAGTGGCTTGGGTCATACTGGCCGTTCTAACGTTTTTGAGGGTTGGGAGCCATTCCCGCAAGCATCTCCGCCCCCTTTGGGGGGCTTGTTCTTGGCTCCCCCCTCAATTTATCCCTTTTGAAAACAGTATTGCCGGCTCTCCACTCGAGTAGTGGCCCGGCACAAAGCCCTTCCTCTCGAAGCCAAGCGTGGTATAGAACGCCATCGCTTCCTTGCTGCGCGGGTGGCAAAACAAGACCAGCTCTTTTTTCCCGAGCTCCAGCGCTTTCGCCATTGCCACGTCCAGCAGGGCAGCGCCGATTCCCTTGCCCTGGTGCTCCTTCTTCACCTCAATTGAATGCACTTCTATCTTCTCAGGCGCCTTCGGGTCCAGCGCGATGTAACCCACCGCCTCTCCATTCTCTTCCGCGAGGAAGACCAGCATGCTGTCGTGCAGCATCTTCCTGATGCTCTCCTCGTCGTGCTCCAGCTCGGGCACAGCGTACCCGCTTTTTCCGGCGATGCGCCCAATCGCGAGCGCGTCCGCGTGGCCAGCCTCCCGTATGTTCACGGGCTGAACCTCTCAATCTTATAATAAGTAATGTCGCCCTCCTTGTCGACGAGGGCGTAAATCATTTTCTTGCGGACGTTCTGCGCCAGCCGCACCTTCCCAGAGAAAGTGTGGAAGTCGCACTTGAACTCCTCCGGCACGCAGTGCACCAGCCAAATCGCGTGCGCCTCCCCCGGGCGGACGCCCCTCCCGTACACGCGGTAGTGCGTGCCAAACTTGAACCCGGTCTTCACGACGTAGCCCCTGCCACGCAGGTCCCGGTAAACAATATACTTCCTCGGGAACTCCTTGTCGCTGCGGCTGAACGACTTCATCATCCCGTTGAAGTCCAGCTCCTTCTTCCCGCTCGTGACCACGAAGCTCTTGCGCTTTTCCTTGAGGAACAGCGCCTCCTCCGGGGACAGGAAGACCTTGCCGTCCTTCTCCTCGCCGAAGCCCCGGCCCGCCAGCTCCTTGGCCTCCTTCTCGTCAGTCACCCAGACGCGCCCCTTGATTATTATTGCCATGTCCCGCCCCCATAGTCCTCGAGGAACTTCAGCCCGACTGCCCCGACGGCCTCGCGGTGCTCCCCGGGGCAGAACGCGATGACGTTCATGTAGTCCCACTGTGCCTCCTTCAGCAGCCGCGTTATCAGGCTCGTCTCGTCAAGCGAGTAGTAGTCGCCGCCCTTCAGCACGCGGATGCCAACGTCCCTGAACCACGGCCGGGGGATGTAAAGCATGACCTCGTCCGCGCCAATCCCTGCCTTCTCGGCAATCGACTCCTCGGCCTCGTGCATTTCCTTCTCGCCCATGTCCCCAAGATAAAGCCAGTTCCTGAAGTCCTTCATCTTCTGCTGCGCCGCGGACTTGTAAATCTTCCTTGCCTGCAGCCGCCCCGCCAGCTCGGCCGCGAGGCCGCCCCCATCGGCCAGCCTGCTCATGAGCTGCCAGTCGTCCAGCTGCGTGAGCTCTTCCGCCCTCGTGTTGCCCGCGGCTATCGACGCCTCTGCCGCGCGGACGAGCATCACTTCCGTGCTCTTGGCCACGGGATGAAAGTAAATGTTGGAGTACATCAGGAAGCGCGCCATCAGCATGGCCTCTGCCGCGCTCACGCCCTTTTCCTCGAGCAGGACGCCGTCGTCCCTGATTATCAGCTTCCGCAGTATCCTGTCGGCATCGACAGACCCGTACGCCACGCCCGTGTAGTACGAGTCCCTCAGCAAGTAGTCCATCTTGTCCGTGCCGAGGTAGCCCAGAATCGCTTTGCCGATGGGCTTGTCGTAAATCGACGCGATGCTGTCCGGCGAAACGCCGTTCTCCCCCAGCACTTCCGCGATTTTCCCCCCAATGATTTTTTCCTTGGTGTGCTCCTCGTGGTTCTTGCCCGTGTGCTTCTCCATCACGCCCTCGAGCGCGTGCGAGAACGCGGAGTGGCCAATGTCGTGCAGCAGCGCCGCAATGACGAGCTTGCTGCCCTCTGGCTTGGGCAAATGGTTCAGGAAGCACCCGCGGCTCATCAAGTAATAAGTCCCGATTGAGTGCTCGAACCGCGTGTGGTTCGCGCCGGGGTAAATCATGTTGCTGAAAGACGTCTGCGCCACGCGCCTGAGCCTCTGCATGGTCTCGGTGTCGAGCAGCTCTCCCGCTATCGAGCTGATGAATACGTCGCCGTGAATGCTGTCCTTTATCCACCTCACGCGTTAATTGCTGGCCGCCCGGTTTTTAACAGTTACCCTTATAAGCCCTTTTTGAATTAGCTAGCACATGCAGCTCAACCCGTGGGGCAGCGAGTCAATCAAGGACTACGACAAGCTAACCCACGAATTTGGGATGCAGAGGATGCCAGACCTCGGCATCGACAACCACTACTTCCGCCGCGGCATCATCTTCGGCCACCGCGACTTCGACAAGTTCTGGAAGGACTTCAAGGCAAAAAAGCCCGTGTCAATCCTGACGGGCATAATGCCCTCGGGGCCAATGCACTTCGGCCACAAAATGGTCGTGGACCAGTGCGTCTTCTACCAAAACCAGGGCATCAAGACCAGGGTCCTCGTCGCCGACGTCGAGGCGCGCACGACCCGCGGGACTACCAAAGAAGACGCAGAGCGCTACGCGCTCGAGGAATACCTCCCAAACTGGATAGCGCTCGGCCTCGACCCCAAAAAATCAGTCATCTACGCCCAGTCCAACTACGGCGTGCCCTACTACTCCTTCTACTCCCTCCTCTCCGGCAGGACAACGCTCAACGAGATGCAGGCAGTGTACGGCGAGCTCTCGCCAGGGAAAATCATGTCCGCCATGGTCCAGATGGGCGACATACTCCACCCGCAATTGCCCGACTACGATGGGCCAAGCCGCGTGCTCGTCCCGGTCGGCGCGGACCAGGACCCCCACATTCGCCTCGCCCGTGACCTCGCCGAAAAAGAGCACCTCGTGAAGCCCGCCGCGACGTTCCACCGCTTCGCCACCGGCATCGGGGGCAGCAAAATGAGCTCGTCAAAGCCCAACAGCTACATCTCGCTCAACGACCCCATTGAAGTCGCCGTGAAGAAGGCACTCAACGCACTCACTGGCGGCTGCAACACCGCCGCCGAGCAAAAAGAGACGGGCGGAAAAATCGAGGAGTGCGTCGTCTACGAGCTGTACGCCTACCACTTCATGCCGGACGACAAGGAGCTCACCGAAATCTACCGCAAGTGCACGAGCGGCGAAATGCTCTGCGGCGAGTGCAAGAGAATCCTCCGGGAAAAAGTCGAGAAGTTCATGAAGGCCCACGCCGCCAAGCGCGAGAAGGCAAAGAAGCAAGTCGAGAAAATGGGGGTGTTCAGGTGATTGGAAAGCCCCTCCGCAAGTGGGCAGAAAAAAACGTCACCAACCCCATTGGCGCCCTGCTCGCCAAGACGGGCATCACCCCAAACCAGTTCACCATGCTCTCAATCCCCGTCGTGCTCGCCGCCGCGTACTTCATCTACATCCGCGACTGGCCGATGGCGCTTGTGCTGGTCGTCGTTTCAATCATCTGGGACAACTTCGACGGCGCAATCGCCCGCGCCACGAACCGCGTCACGAAGTTTGGCTCCTACCTCGACTACATGATTGACAAAGTCGTCGAGCTCACGATTTACACCGCGTTCGCGCTCGCCGGCTACCCCGCCGAGTCCATAATCGCCGCGAGCCTCAACATGCTCAACAGCGTCGCCAAGCCCGCCGTCGCAATCCGCATCCCAATGGGCAACGAGGACTGGCCCGCAATCGGCGAGCGCTCCGAGCGAATGCTCCTGCTCATGATTGGAATGGCGGCCGCAATCTTCTACCCACAAATCGCGGGCTACGAAACCATCTCAGTCGCCATCTGGCTCGTCGCGCTGCTCTGCCTCATCGGCACAGCCCAGAGAATGCTCTTCGCCCGCAAGCTCATCGCTGGCTACGAAAAGACGCACAAAAAGCAGATGATTAGAACTTAGGGAACATCGGCGTCCCCTTCAATCTGCGGTACACCCTGCTCGTGAGCGCGGCCACACTCGCCCTGCCGTGCGCACTCGTTTTTCCCTTCCTTATGTCCCCAAAAACATCTTTCCCGCACTCTGTCCACGCACTCCCCATCTCCGCCTTGGTGTGCGCGTCGCTCCCCCCAGTCACTGTGACCCCCAGCTCCTTCGCGACCTTCTTGGCCTTGCTGTTCCCAACAAAGCTCTTGCCGTTAATCGCCTCGATGCCGTCGACGCCAATCTCGCGCCACTTGTCGCCCATGCCGTGCCGTGTGTAGTCGTACGGGTGCGCGGCAATCGCCAACCCCTTCTGCCTGTGGATTTCCTTCACCGTTTTTTCCGCTGGCATGTACGCCTTGATTATCTTCGTGGCCCCCAACCCGAGCAAGTGCCCGTCCTGCGTCGACACCTCAATGCCCGGGATGAAAACCAAGCCCGCCTCCTTCGCGAGCTTTGCCGCCTCCTTGTTCCCCGCGACAGAGTTGTGGTCCGTGAGCGCGAACCCGGCGAACCCCAATTCCTTTATTCTGCCGATAATGTCCTGCACAGTCATCAGCGAATCAGCGGAATGCACGGAGTGCACGTGCAGGTCGAATTTCATTTCAGCCTCTTGAACATGTAAATCTGGTCGTCGCCTTCTTCGTAAACATCCGGGATTCTACCGGCAACTTTGAATCCCTGCTTCTTGTAGAACTTCACGGATCCACCTTGTTCTTCCTCGCCGCTCGTGAAGAGACAGAACAACCTGCCGCCTCGTTTGCGTGCTTCGCCTTCCGCTTTCTCGTAAAGTCTGGTGCCGAGCCCGTCTCCCTGGAACTCTTTTTTGACTGCGATATAACCCAGCCAGTAAACGTCTTTGACACATTCTTTACAGCTGTGAATACCAACTACTCCAACCACTTTTCCTTTTTCTTCGGCCACCCAGTACTTGAGGCAGTGATAGACAGGGTTCCGGATTTTTGAGTCAAGACTAACCCTGAAATAGCTCTTCGAAGACTTTTCTTCCCATGGATAAGTATGCTCCCCGAACACTTTCGACGCGGCGTTAATGTCTTTCTTCTGGAGCGCCCGTATCCTCATCACAGCGCCCCCAAGTGGTACCCCTCTATCTCGAAGTACCCCGCGAGCACTCCCGCGTCGATGAACCCGTGCGCGTACGCAATCGCCTCAAGCGCAGTGGCATAGTCCCCCTGCTCGGCGTAGTGCTTCGCGTCCGCAATGTAGTCCCTCGCGAACTGGAGAAAAGTGCCACTCACCTGGCCCTTCTCGACCTGCCTTAATTTTTCCATCGCTTCCCCGGTAATCCGGAGGCACAGCTCGTACTTTTCCTGGCTCACGCTAGTGCTTATGGGCTTGGGAAATAAAAAGAGGTAAGGGCGGGGGGCATTGGCGAGGGACCTGGGCGTTGACTTGGGGTCAACGCCAATCCACTCGTCCAGTCGCGCCCGCCGCCGGGTTTGACGCGTCTTACTTGACCGCCTTCTTAAAGGCGTCTCCGGCCCTGAAGCGGGGCACCCGTGCAGCCGCAATGCGCATGCGCATTCCGGTCTGGGGGTTGCGGCCCATGCGTGCAGCACGCCTCGCGCGGTAGAACGTGCCAAAGCCGACGAGGGTAACCCTCTGGCCCTTCTTGACCGCGGAGGTAATCTCGTTGATCATAGTGTCGATGGCATCGTTCGCAAGCCTCTGCGAAACGTCCAGCTTCTTGGCTAGCCTCAGAGTAAGGTCGTGTTTGTTCATTCATACACCTCTTTGCGGGCGAAAATACAAACCGCCCGCGGGGAATTACAGCTACCTAGTATTTAATCCTTTCGAAAATGGCTCAGGAAAGCCTTTTCCATAACATGCAGTTCGCCCGGCACTATTAGGATATGAAGCCCAGTGCCGTGGTCCATTTCCGCCAGCTCCGCCGCCCTGCCGAACACAATACCGGTGTCCCCGCCGACCCGGCTCATCGCAACAACTTCCCGCCCACCAAAAGAAGAGTCAATCTCCGTGAGGACCCCAATCGCCTCGCTGGGGGTCATCTGCCTCTCGCCCTTGATGTCGAGCAGCAGCAGCGTGTGCAGGCCGCGCGCCGAATTCTCCTTGACAGCATCGTAAAAGCTCGTGGGCCTGAAGTTCTCTTCCCAGAACGTCACGGTCGCGGTCTTGCCGAACTTGTAGATTTGCAAGCCAGACTCCGCCACCGCCGAGAAAATACTCGCGTTGTGGACTACCCTAGTCTCAATCCCTTTCTCCCACGCCCGCATCAAGAGGTCCGCGTGCGTCGTACACACCAGTGGGTCCCCGCCCACAAGCAGCGCAACGTCCTTTTCCTTTGCCTCGTCCATCCACGCGGTGTCCTGCTCCAGGTCCTCCCGCGCCAGCAGCGGCAATTCCTTCCCCACCAATTCCTCCAGCTTCTCCTTGGATGACCCCTTCAGTACCGAAGTGTACTCCTCGAGGTATACCTCGTCACACTTCTTCGCGATTTCCAGGCCCTTGACTGTTATGTCTTTTTCGTCCCACAGCCCGAGCCCAATCAAGTAAAGCATCTCAAACACCTATGAATACCCTCGCGAGGTCCCGCAGCCCCGGCGCGAGGCCAAGCGCCACAATAGCAATCTTGAGCAGCCAGTTCCAGTCGCCCTTGTCCTTGTCAATCACGTGCAGCGCGCCCAGCACGAGCGTGACTTTCACGAGCGGGAACAAAAACGGCGTGGGCTGCATCACAAGCGCCGACACCACGTGCTGCTCCCTGTAGCCCAAAAACGCAATCGGAATCGCGGACGCCACCGAGTCAAGCACCTGGCCGAGCGCGACAACCCTGTTCTCCCTCGAGGCCAGCGTCTTCCTGAACACCATGCACAGCAGCACCACCACCAGCACCGCCACCCCAACAATCAAGAGCAGCCACTGCAAGTTGAACGCGACGGAGTAAGCCACCGCGACCACGAGCCCCACCGCCGCGGCAGCAAGCACCCACCCAACTTTCCTTATTTTTTCCAGGTCCCTGCCCGTGGCAATGATTATCCCAATGACCAGGCCCGCCATCATCAAATAAATCCCCGGCGTGATGAGCAGCCAGTGCTTCACCACCCACGCGTCCTGCAGCGCACGCACCAGCCCGCCGAGCACGAGGTACGGAAGCAGCGCGTAAAACAATTTTTTGCCTATTTTTATCTTCCACTTCTTCAGCAGCCACTTCACGCCGTACAGCCCAACAATGAAAAGAACAGCATAAGCAATCGTGTTGAATATGTTGTACCCCTCCCCCGTATAGACCGGCCGAATGAAATACGCCTCAATAAACTCCCACATTCAGAACAACCCAAACAGCTTCGCTATGAACAGTGCGTAAAGGGCAAGCAGCCCGTACCCCTCATAGTGCCCAATCTTCCGGTCCATCGCCACGACGACGAACATCGCCAGCGTCGCCAGCAGGAACGGAAGCCCAACATCCAGAATCACGCCGTTCGCAGTCAGCGGCACGAAAAGCCCCGGCAGCCCGGTGACCACAAGCGCGTTGAAAATGCACGACCCGGTGACGTTCCCAATCGCGAGCTCGTACTTTTTCTTCATCGCCGCCTTAATCGACACCGCGAGCTCCGGCAGCGAAGTCCCGATTGCCACCGCGCTTGCCGCAATCACTGTCGCGGGAATCGCGAACTCTCCCGCAACCCCGATTATGCCCTCGACGCAGTAGTGCGCGCCAACCAGCACGCCCGCCCCCCCCAGCAGCATCTCCATAACCCCGTGCCGCATCTTCTTGCCGTCCCGGGTGGCCGTCTTATCGCGGTGCGTGCGCAGCGTGTACTTGAAGTAAACCCCATAGAGCAGTAGCGCGAGCGCGGCCTCGCCGAAGCTGAACACCCCGTCCGCCACCGCGAGCCACAAATAAGCCGTCGACGCGACAATCAGTGGCATGTCGACCTGCACAATGTCCCACCTGATTTTCATCCTCGCGTGCACGCCCCCAATCATCCTCGTCGCGAACGCCGCCGCGCCAAGCACCAGCGCAATGTTCGCGATGTTCGAGCCAATCACGTTGCCCAGCACAATCGTTATCGCCTCGGGCGTGCCGTTCATGATGGCGAATATCGACGTGAACAACTCCGGAATCGACGTCCCTATGCTGGCCACTGTGGCGCCTATGACAAAAGGGGAAACCCCGAGTGCCATCGCCATCTTTTCCGCGCCCTCTGTGAAGTAGTCCGCGGACTTGACGAGCACTGCCAGGGCAATAATCAGCATGGCAATAGGCACGAGCATTACAGTCCTTTTCACTCCCAACCTTTAATAACATTCCCGCCCAAGTCAACGCCGTGCTGTTCGTGAAGGCGCCGGCAGAAGTCGCGGAATCCATCCGCAAGAAGATGCTGGCCGCAGAAATCTTTGACCCCAACCACGCCGTGGAAAAAAGCAAGAGCCACGTCTATTTCCCTGCGGCCAAGCGCGCCCCAGGCTTCGACTTCGTCGAGCGCAAGGCCCGCACACGCAAGCGCAAGCCGCGCTCGCTCCGGGAGGCCCTCGAGGGCAAGCTCGCCCCGGCCGACCTTGACGTCCTCGTCACGTCGTTCGACACAATCGGCGACATCGCGGTCATCGAGGTCCGCTACGGCCTCGACGAAGCCCTGATTGGCAACGCAATCCTCGAGTCCCACCCCGCAATCAAGACCGTCTGCAAAAAAGGCGGCGCCCACACCGGCCCGTTCCGCGTGATGCCGGTCAAGGTAATCGCGGGGGAAAACAAGACGTCCGCAGTCTACCAGGAGCACGGCGTCCGCATGAGGGTCGATGTGGACAGGGTGTACTTTTCCCCCCGCCTCTCGTCGGAGCGCCTGCGCATCGCAAAGCAGGTGGTCCCGGGCGAGGAAATCGCGGGCTTTTTCGCGGGCGTGGGCCCGTTCCCCCTCGTCATCGCCAAGAAAAAGAAGTGCAGGATATACGCCGTCGAGCTGAACCCGCACGCGTTCGAGCTCATGAGGGAAAACATCGCGATGAACAAGCTGCGCGGCGAGATACTCCCAACGCTCGGCGACGTCCGCGAAATCGCGCCCTACATCCCGAAGTGCGACCGCGTGCTCATGCCCTCGCCCAAGACGGGCGAGTCGTTCCTCGAGCCGTGCATCTCCGCGGCAAAGCCCGGCGGCGTGGTGCACTACTACGAGTTCGCCCCGGACGAAGACCCCTACTCGGGCGCAATCAAGCGCATCGAGGCGGCAGCCGAGTCACTGGGCCGAAAGGCAAAAATACTGAACAGGCGCGTGGTGCGCCCGCACTCGGTCCGCGTCTCCCAAGTCGCGATTGACTTCAGCGTCAACTGATTAGATTCCTTGGCCTGCCGTTCCGCCACGCCACGAGGTTCCCAACAAAAATCTCCATGCCTTTCTCCCGTGATTCTTCACTTCTCCACGCAGTGTGCGGCGTGGTTATCGCGTTCGGCAGCTCCGTCCTCGAGTGGTAGTCCAGGTCGACCGCAGCGCCACCCAGCTTTTTTGTTTTCAACGCCTCTGCCAGAGCGTTGTTGTCCACCACGGCTTCCCTAGCAGAATTAATCAAAAACGCGCCTTTCTTCATCAACGCGATTTCCTTTTCTCCAATGAACCCTCTTGTCTCACTGTTAAGCGCTAGATGAATTGAGACAAAGTCACTCTCTCCCAAGAGCTTTTCCAGCGCCACTTGGTACGGCTTTTTTTCCTTCCGGTCCCACGCAATGGCTCTCATCCCAAGCCCTTCTCCGCGTGACACAACTCCCTTGCCGATTGCGCCCAGCCCAATCACGCCAAGCGTCTTCCCCTCCAGCCCTTCTTTCCCGGCCAGCCGCTGCATCATCGTGACAGTCCAGTCCACGACTTCTTTTGTGCAATAGTCCGGGCAATTGCTCACTTTTACGCCGGCCTCCTTTGCCGCCCCGATGTCAACCCACTCGTATCCCGTCACGTAAACTGATACAAATCTCAATTCAGGAAGCGACTCGAAAAACCTCTTGGTGAGCGGGCCTGTGCGGGACCACACGGCGAGGACTGCCTCAGCTCCCCTGCATTTGGCAATCAGGTCCCGCTCGTCTTTTACTTTCTCGCCGCAGAACTCCGCGGGCCCTATCAATCCCATCTGCTCTTCCGAGAACACTTTTTTCGGGAGAAAAACGACAGTCTTCATTGCAGTTCCTTCACGATTTCCTGCGCCCTGTCCACGCGGACCTTCTTTTCCTTGACGAGCTGCTGCGCCACTTTGTCAATCATATCGCCCTTGGCGCCCGCGAGCACTGCGATGTTCTTGGCGTGCAGGTTCATGTGCCCGCGCTGTATGCCTTCCGTGGCCAGCGCGCGGAGCGCCGCAAAGTTCTGCGCCAATCCCACCATCGCGATTATCTGCCCGAGCTCCTGCGCGGTCTTCACGCCGAGTATCTTCACGTTCGCTCTTGCAACTGGATGTGTCTTAGTCGCCCCGCCGACGAGGCCCACGGGCGTCGGAATCTCTATCGACCCCACCAAGTTCCCGTCAGCGTCCTTTTCATAGTGCGTCAGCGGGCTGTACTTCCCGCTGCGGGCCGCGAACGAGTGCGCGCCCGCCTCCACGGCGCGGAAGTCGTTCCCCGTCGCAATCACTACTGCCGTGACCCCGTTCATGGCTCCCTTGTTGTGGGTGGTGCAGCGGTACTGGTCTGCCGCGGCGAACGCGTAGGCCTGGATTATCCGGTCCACGACTTCTTCGCCGCCGATGGCTTCCTTGTCCCACACTGCGCGGGCACTAGAGGTTCTGTGCACCGCGAGGTTGCTGATTATCCTGAGCCGCGCCTCCCCGCCTGTTATCTCTTCAAGCATCGGCGCGATTCCCTCGACCATGGTGTTGACTGCGTTGGCGCCCATCGCGTCCCTGCAGTCCACGAGCAAGTGGCAAATTAGCATCTTCCCCACGATGCTGTCCACGACCCGCGCCTCGACGTCCCTCGCGCCGCCGCCGAACTTGACGAGAATGGGGTCGAGGGAGTTCGCCTTTTCAATTAATTCTTTTTTCCTCGCCAGAATCTGCACGATGGCGCCCTCGGGGTCGGGGACGTCCAGGAGCTGTATCTGCCCAATCATTATTGGCTCCGAGGCCTCGGTGGTGAACCCGCCCCTGATGCGCGCGAGCTTGGCCGCGTAGCTGCACGCAGCGACGACGCTCGGCTCCTCAATCGCCATTGGGATGAACTTGTCCTCGCCGTTGATTTTGAAGTTCACCGCAATCCCCAGGGGTATGGGCATTTCGCCGATAACGTTCTCTATCATGCGGTTGGCCTGCTCCATGGGGAGCATGGCGTTGGCAATGGCCTCCTTTTCCTCGTCGCTCAAGCCCGTTTCCGCAGCGACCTGGTCGAGCCGCTCCTTCGGGCTAAGCTTGTAAAACCCGGAGACTTGTGAGTTCACTGTTTGACACCTCGGCATTATTTGGTGGGCGCTAGTATTTTAAAGTTGGGGCGCGTTTGTCCCCATGAGGTGTTCAGTTATGGGCCTTTTTGACAAGCTACTGCCACCCGGGAAAATGGAGCTGACTCTTGACAAGTTCAATTACGCGACTGGCGAGACCATCAAGGGCACGGCCAGCCTGACGACGAACAAGCCAATCCACGCCAAAGGAGTTTTCGTGAAGCTATTCGCCCTCGAGAAAGTCTCGAGCACAACGGGCGGGTCGCACAGCTCAAGCACGCGCACGGTGTTCGACTTCCAGCAGCCGCTGGACAACGAAAGGGACTACAATGGCGGGGTCTACGACTTCAAAATCACAATCCCAAAGCAGCCCCAGCAGGGCGACCAGAAAGCCGTCCAGATGGCGCAGACCGCCGCCGCAGCCATCAACGCACTGCAGGGCAAGTTCCAGTCGCGCAACCTAAAGTGGTTCGTCGAGGCAAAGCTCGACATCCCCGGCGGCAGGGACATCAGCAAAAAAGTGCAGATAAACGTGGCGTAGCAGCCTGTTTTGTTTTTACTTGTTCAGGCTTTCCCACAGTATCTGCTCTGTTGGGTTGACGCTGACTCCATCCCCACTGATTTCGAAGGGGTGGATGCGCTTGTCGTGGTCCGTGCCCCTCATCTTCTTGACGAAGACCGACCGCACCGGCGGGAAAAAGTAGAGCGCGAGCACGCCGTCGACAACGAACTCTTCCACGCCGAAGCGCGAGAACTCGTCCCTCTTGCCCCCGGTCTCCGAGAGAAGCAGCGTCGTGCAGTTCAGCTTCTTCATTTCCGTGATGAGCTTGAACAAGTTGTAACGAATGTCCGCGTCGCTGCCCATGAACATCCCGAACGCAGTCGTCGAGTCAATGACCAGCCGCTTCGCGCCCATCTCGTTGACCATGTCCTTTATCTTGCCAATCTCTTCGTCGAACTGGAGCGCGAACTCCTTGGGGTTGAACATGCCAACCCGGTAAATCTTGATTAGGTTCTCCTGCTGCATCTTCGCGATGTTCCAGTGGAAGCTCTTCATGTTCCACCAGATGTTCGTCGTCCCCTCCTCAAGAGTGATGTAAATGCCGGGGTCGTTGTACTCCGCCGCGCCGTTGTAAATGTACTGCGTCGAAAAAATGGTCTTTCCCGACCCGGCGCCCCCCGCGACCAGTATCGAGGATCCCTGCAAAAAGCCCCCCTGCAGGAGGTCGTCCATGCCCGGAATGCCGGTAGAAACGCGTTCCATAGCCAAAACCTTTAAATTAGCTGTTTTAATAACAATATAACGGGTAAGGACTATTTAAGGGTATGGGAACCATGGACGTCCACGACCAACTCGTAGAAATTGTAGAAAATCCGGACTGGAAATCCCTACTCACGGGCATAGTCAAGGCCGAGGGCATGGACCCCTGGGACATCGACGTCACCATCCTCTCCGGAAAGTACCTAGACAAAATCAGGGCAATGAAAACAATAGACTTCCGCGTCCCCGCCAACGCAGTCCTCTGCTCGTCAATACTCATCCGCTTCAAGAGCGACGCGTGGGAGCTCTACCCCCGGGAAGAATACGAGGACAAGCTCGAGGACGACCACTGGGAATACATAATCGACGGCCAGCGCGTGCCCGACCTCGACCCCGCCAGGCGAATCACGCGCCGCCGCATCACCATCGACGACTTAATCACCGCAGTAGAAAAAGTAATGGAAACAGAGCGCAAGCGCGCCATGCGCCAGCGCGAGCGCCTCGAGGTCCCGCAAGAGCTCGTCAACATCGCGTTCGAGGACCGCGAGGACTTCGAGAAAATGGTCGAGACCGTGTACAAGCGCGTGCTCGCCAGCGCCGACAGCAAAAAAATCGCGATGTTCTCGCAAGTCGTCCCAGGCAACACGCGCACCGACACCATCATGACACTCCTCCCACTCATGCACCTCGCGACGCGCGGCCGCCTCGCGGTGGCGCAGGAAGAAATCTTTGGCGAAATATTCATTTTCCTGGACGGCAATGGAAATGGCAAAAAAGCATCTCGTAGAAGCAGCACTGTTCATGAGCGCCGAGCCGCTGACAATTGACCAGCTCGGCAAAATCATGGACTCGGAATCGCTCGGAAAGGCACTGGGCGTGCTCGACTCCCTAGTCCTGGACTTCAACCAGCGCGACTCCGCGCTCGAGATAGCCAAGACAACGGACGGCCGCTACCGCATGCAGGTCCGCGGCGACTACCTGACGAGCGTGAAGCACCTCGCCATCTCCACCGACCTGCCCAAAAGCGCTTTGCGCACCCTCGCAATCATTGCGTTCAAGCAGCCCATCAAGCAAAGCATCGTCGTCAAGATGCGCGGCAACAAGGCGTACGACCACATCGAGCGCCTGCGCGAAGAAGGCTTCGTCAAGAAGACACGCGAGGGCAACACTTACATCCTCGAGACCACGAAAAAGTTCATCGACTACTTCGGCGAGCCCATACAAAACACTGACTTCGTGCCCAAGGACACACAAACCATTCTCGGCGGCCAGGACTACGGCACAGCCGACTCAGCCACTCCACCCGAGCCTACTACTCCAACCGGGGGGCAAGAGAACACCCCAACCGGGGAACAAGAGGACACGCCAACAGGGGGAGCCCCAACCGAAGCAGCTAAGACTCCAACCGGGGGGTTGCCAATTGGCAACCCCCCCAGTTCTTCTGAGGAGGAAGCCCCCAGTTCTTCCGGGGACGAAACCAAGGCAGAGGAAGCCACTGAAGCCGAGGAAGCAACTGAAGCCACCGAGGCCGAAGAAGCCGAACAGCCAACGGAGGAAGAAGAAAATGCATAAGAACACTGTGATGATTCTCGTGTCAGCCGCGCTGATTATCGGCCTGCTTATCTGGGCCGCGTACCTCGCGTATACAATGCTGATGTAAAGCTTTTTAAAGCAAAACAGGCACAATAAGCCCACGATTTGCTATTACCATCCATTGGGGGGGTAGCTTAGCCAGGTAGAGCGCCTGACTGATAATCAGGAGGTCGAGAGTTCAAATCTCTCCCTCCCCACTAACCCTTTTCCTGCTACAAGGGGCTTGCTTGCCTGCAAACCCCTTGAACGGTGGAAAAGCGTTAACGGAAAAAAGTATCGCGGGGAACAGCAAATTGCTGTCCCCCCAAGTAATCGGGGAACAGCATCCCCAACCCCTTAGGGGGGAATGGCGCAATGCCACCCCCCTTCATACGGGAGATGGAAACGTATGAGGAAAAGAAAGCAGTATTCGTTTACTTCTGAATCAGTGACCGAGGGCCATCCCGACAAGATGGCTGACCAGATAAGCGACGCCATTCTCGACGACTTGATTTCTCAGGACCCTGAGAGCCACGTCGCGGTGGAAGCGCTCCTGACCAATGGAGTAGTTGTTGTAGCCGGGGAAGTCCGGACCAATGGCTACGTGGACGTGCCGAGCATCGTGCGGCGGGTCGTGAAAGAAATCGGCTACACCCGTGCAAAGTACGGGTTCGACTCCGAGACGTGCGGCGTCATGGCTGCAATCCAGCAGCAGAGCCCGGACATTGCGCAGGGTGTTGACAAGGCCGAGCAGGGCGCTGGCGACCAAGGCCTCATGTTCGGCTACGCGACGGACGAGACGCCGGAGTACATGCCGCTCTCGACCGTGCTCGCGCACAAGCTGTGCATGCGCCTCGCGGAAGTGCGGAAGGACAAGACGATTGGCTGGCTGCGGCCCGACGGCAAGAGCGAGGTCACTGTCGAGTACGCGGACGGCGAGGCAAAGCGGGTGGAGGCAGTCGTAATCGCTGCGCAGCACGAGCCGACTGTCGAGTACGACCAAATCAAGAAAGAGATTCTCGAGCACGTCATCAAGCCGGTTTGCGGCGGGTTGCTCGACGACCAAACAAAAGTCCACGTCAACGAGACGGGCCGCTTTGTTTTTGGCGGGCCGCGAGCGGACACCGGCCTCACCGGAAGAAAAATCATTGTTGACACGTACGGCGGCCACGGCTCGCACGGCGGCGGCTGCTTCAGCGGCAAGGACCCGAGCAAGGTGGACCGCTCGGCGTCTTACATGGCGCGCTACATCGCGAAAAACGTTGTCGCCGCCGGGCTCGCAAAAGAGTGCGAGGTCCAGCTCGCGTACGCGATTGGCGTTGCCGAGCCGGTGAGCGTGTTCGTCGACACTTTCGGCACAGGAAAAGTCGATGACGAGCGGCTAGAGGAGGTCATCCGCAAGGTGTTCCCGCTGAAGCCGGAGGGAATCATCAAGCACCTGAAGCTATTGCGCCCGATTTACCGCAAGACGGCGGCGTACGGTCACTTCGGCAGGGACGACCCAGACTTCACGTGGGAAAAGACGGACATGGCCGGCGAGCTCAAGAAAGCACTCGAGTGAGGGACAACCACGCCCCCATTTTTCTTTTTTTCCCTGCCTAGCTTTGCCCATTCAACCAGAAAAAATGTTTAAACATAGCTATTTATTTGACAAACGCTTTTAGGGTTAGCGCGAGGTGTTTTTAGTGGAGACTATCAAGGAGCTTTTCAAGAAAGACAAAATGAGGTTGGGGGGGATACTAGCATTTATTGCCCTGTTGGGCGTGGTATTACTATTAACCACTACAGGAACCACTCAAGTAACCCTTTCTAATATTCAAACCTTTATTTTTCAACTAGGAAACTCAAAGCCTACAGAGATTACTGAAATAAACGCCTCTACAGTTGGCAATGTTAGTAAAGTAGAAAGAGAAGGCTTGGAGCGTGCTTATGGTTATGAGAGTCTCCTTGGTACGGAGAAGGTCACAGGGGAACTGTTTAAAAGTCAGCCCTCTTGCATTAGTCAAAGTCCACTAGTTGGTGATAATTGGGATTTCGTCGAGGTAACCCTCCCATTCCGCCCCAAAATTACTACGTTTGCTATTGTGAAACCAGATGGAAAAGTATACAAACTACATGAAGGATTTAATCCTTTTTTAAAAAGCGAAAATGTTACCATCACAAATGAGGCTGAGGCATTAAAAATAGCAGAATTGTTTGCCGCCATGGCGGGTTCGGGACCTTTCCCGGATATAGTCTTATTATGTGACAAATCTGACATTCCTAGCGAGGATGGAACAGCTCCGGATGTAATCAATCCCCCAATGGTGGAAAGAGACGTGGATACATTTAGAGTAACATTGTATACTTGGACGTGGTGTGGTCACGTTGCGAAGTGGGAGATCCCGATTGTATCAAAAGGAGTGGCAAAGTATCCGGAGTTTGAAGTGATAGAGGGCCAGGTAGGAGATTACCACTTTGACTACAATCGGTGTGGTGGATACAAAGGCTGGTCTCTCAAGATGTATGCCGGGGAGATAAAAAACTGAAATGAAACTCAAAAAAATTGTCGCGCCTCTATTTCTTATATGCCTATTTATGGTTTTAGCTGAAGCACAATCCGTATCAGTTAATGACAACTTTGTTGATATAAAAGTAACTGCAACGACAACTACTGTTGAAACAGCACAAATAAGCATTTCAGATTTCGATGCTAATACGGATGTAAACCTAACTGTGGTTCTTTTTGAGTATCCTCTAAGCGGTTCGAGTTCTACAGTAGCTCATATCTTACAAAGCGTGAATGTTACTACTGATGCTTTTGGTAGTGGTACTTATAATTTCACCCCCCTTACGACTGACCACACTGGCGTTGGGGATATAATTGCTGTTCAGTGGAGTAATTCCTCAATAAACTCCACTTATTACGAGTCAGGTGGGGACTACTTCGTTGTTGAAAAGATTCGAGAGGAAAAAACATCAGATAATCAGTATACTGTAAGGACGTATTATTTCAGCGCCAATTTTGATTGGAACCAATCATTCGCAGATTCTTTTGCAAACGATACGGCGGATGGTGGAGTGAATGCTTATGAAGTCCAAATTAAGCAGTGGAACTTCACTTCACCGGATCCAGATACTCTTCTACATTACTTTATTGTAAGAAATGACGTGGAGGGTTCTGATAATTTTGACGACAGTGCAGATGTACCCAGTGGATGTTACCAAGTGGATAACGCTGGCTCAGCTTCAGGTAATGATTGTAGAGTATGTATTAGGCATGATTTAGAAAGTCATTTTGAGGCTGACGATATAGGTTATGCAAACCAAGGCGATTTGCTTACCGTTATAACGGCGCATGAGCATTTTCACAATCTTCAATATGCTTTGATGGAATCTACTAAGTGGGGTAGTTGGGATACTGTAGCTGAAGGAACGGCAAGGTTCCAAGAAAGCGTCCTCTCGCCAACTATAAGCTCGTACAATACAACAGTAACAAAGTCACTTGTGATTTTAGAACATAATAATTATGTGGCGGACACAAGCCGTGAGTTGTCTTCTTTTTCTTATGAGTATGCGTTGTACTGGGGTTATTTGTTTGATACAAATAATGGGATTAACACAATCAGGGAAATCATAAATGAAACAAGTGAGGTTGGTGCTTCAGAGAATGAATATTTAGCTGTAGCCATAACCAACATCCTGAATGCTGAAGGTGGTGGCCATTCAAGCTATGATGATAGTTTACGAGATTTCTCTGAAAAAGTATTCGAAAAGGACTTTTCTTGGGGAACCTACAACGGCTCGGATGAAGTGAACTGGGGCTCGTATCTCAATGATGTGAGTAGAAAGCAACCCGCTTACTCAAACGGTCGAGCGACTGTTTCGGGGACAGTTGATGCGTGGGCTATCGAATATATCAATATAAGCAACTCTGATTTCAATAATACTGAAGTAATCTTTGAGGGCTATCTCTCTTCAGATTTTACAGTCAAAGCTTTGCTCAGAACGGGAAGTTCTTACACTAGCGAAATATTAAGTTTAGATTCTAACCACGATGGTCACCTGATTATTAGTGACTCCAATAGCTATGATGAAATTGTTTTAGTAATAATACGATTCAATATAACCGGTAGTGGCGCTTACATCGTTAAGGTGAACGACCTCAGTAAAATGGAGCTTTCATCTGGCTGGAATCTTGTCTCTTTCCCTGTTCTCCCAGCAACCAAAACGGTGTCAAACGTCTTGTCTTCAATCAGCGGCAGTTACGAAAAGATACAGACTTACAACACGGACACGGGTGACTGGGATACTCATGACGAGAATGTTCCCAGTGGGTACACGCAAACTCTCACTACAATAAGCGGCGGCAAAGCGTACCGGATTTACATGAACCAAAGCGATGTGCTTGAGTACACTGGCTCTGCTGTGGCGCCAGTCAACATCTCGCTGTACACTGGGTGGAACTATTTGCCGTGGGTTGGCGGCACAGAGGCCGTTACGAGTGCCTTGTCTTCAATCAGCGGGAGTTACGACAAGGTACAGACCAAGATTGACGGCGAGTGGGAGACTTATGATGTTAACGCGATTGGCTTCGACCAGACGCTTGACTACATGAAGCCAGGGCGGGGATACCACATACTCATGAATTCAAATGATACGTTAGAGGTGAATTGAAAATGAAGGGAAATGTTGCTATTGTGTTAATTGCTTTGGTGGTTGTTGTGGCTTTGGCTTATGCGAGTGTCACGACACCAAACTATGGGCCGCCTGGGGCATACACGGTCAGGGATTGGGTTCCCAGCGACTCTGGGAACACTACGTGCAGGGACGTGTGCGTCAGCTACTTCACCATCAAGAACCCAACAGTCAATGATATTTCTTTCACTTCAAACACAGTCAAGATGTCGTTCGACAAGCTCCCCAAGAAGTGGGAGCTTTACAAGAAAGTCATGCACATCCATCCAGGCAACGGCACAGAGTATTGGGAGTGGGAAGACTTCACTCCAACGGGCCAATTCAAGGCAGGGGAAAGCATTGAGTTAATGCTCGTTGGATACAAAAAGCCGGGAGAGTCAATTAAGTGGGGAGTTAACGTGTCAGGGTTCTACCTTGACCCGTGGTGGAATGAAGCAAACGCCACGCACGGCTGGAACTTGAACAGCACTTGGAACGACGCGGTGGGCACGAACCACTTGGCAAGCAACGGCAACCCCCAGTGGGTTGCGGGCATCTTCGGAAATCAGGTCGAGCTCGATGGGACAGGGGATTTTGGCGTGAATTTTTCGGTGACTGGGATGCCCACGGGCAGCAGCACGGTTTGTTATTGGTATAAAGCGTATTCCTTCACTGACCGGGGCGCTGTCACGTTCGACAACACTGTAATTTGGGACCAAGGCAATACAAAAGTCGGGCGATGGATTGGGAGTGACGCGGAAACAGCCATGTTCCATTCACGGGTCTGCGACGCAAACAATAACAATGTTTTTGTTAGCCACACGATTGCGTTAAACACGCAATACTTTGATTGTTCAGTGTGGAATGATACGGACAAAACTCTTTATGTCTATGTAAATGCCACGTTTAATGTGAGTAGCACAAATGCACTTGTTGGCGCGATTGACTCCAACGACGACTTTGCCATTGGCGCGAGGGACGCTGGCAACCGAGGGTGGAACGGCACGATTGATGAAGTCGTCGTATTCAACAAAGCACTAACGCCACTTGAAATAAACTCTCTATTCAACAACAACGACATCTCAGGCACATCAGACCTATACTCACAAAACTACGCCCTGCCCCCAGTACAACCCCACTTATTCTTTGGAGAAGCAAGCAGCGGCACCGTGACTGCCCAAATAGAAGGAGTGACAAAAGCAACTACCACGGTATCAGGCGGAAAATTCTTTTTTGATGTCCCCGGAAACTGGACAGACTACAACAAAACTGTATTAGTGAGTGTGGGCGGCGAGCAAGCCCAAGACCAATACCAACCCGGCGAAACCACCTTCGTCAACTTCACTGGGTAAAAGCTTATATTCCCCCGCCTTCTAATTCCCCGTGAGGTGTGATTTATGAAGAAATCTCTTTTCATATTGCTAATGCTTGTTGCCACTTCTTTCGCGGCGTGTTCCGTGCTCCAGCCCGACCAGCGGACTCTGGGGCATTGCCAGGAAGAACTTAACAAAGGCGAGATAATTAATGCCGGGTGCTGCTATTACTTCGTCGAGGAATGGGGCGACTGTGCCCTCTACCTCTTGAAAGGCGCGCGCGCGGCCGAGCTCGAGTGGGACCTTAACAAGGGCTCGTTCGACGCCGGCAGCACAGCCAAGCAGTACTACAACCCCGAGTACTACCCAAGCTCCGGCCTGGGCTCGGAGACCGGCGTGTGCCTCAACGGCTACGGCGACTCCGCACTGACGCAAGACGTGGCCCAGTACTACAACTGGATAAAGTTCTATGGCTACGGCGGCGAAGACGACCCGCCGTTCGACATGGGCGCCAAGATTGACGCGCTCGAGAACAAGCTGCACCCGCCTGCCAAGGAAGTCGAGGCGACTCCGACGGCAACGCCAAAGCCAACTGCGGCTCCTGCGGCGGCAACAGCCACTCCTGAGCCAACTGGCGAAGGGGACAACACGGGCGTCATGCTAGTCGTTGCAGTGGTAATCCTCGGCGCAGTCGGGTACTTTATTTACACAAAGAAAAAGCCTGGCAAAAAGAAAGAGCACTCAAAGGGCTCGGAAGAATAAAACAAAAAAAAAGAAGGGAGGGAGGAATCTCCCTTTCCTTTTCCTAAAACACGTTGTAGAGCTGTAGCTCCGTCTCTGCCGGCTTTGCCTCGCCCGCAACGTGCGCCGCCTGCCCCTTGATGTGGGCGGACATGACACCAGTAAAGATGCTGATGACTTCCACCCGTCCCTCGTACTCGGGCACGATTCTCGCTCCCCAGATTACGCTTGCATTCGAGTCCACTGCCTCTGTGAGGCCGTGCCCAATTTCGTTGACCTCTCCCAAGGTCAAGTCAGGCCCACCGGTAATGTGAATCAATACTCCGCTCGCGCCGGTGTAGTCAATGTCGAGCAAGGCGTTCTTCAAAGTGTTGTTGATTGCCTCGCTGACCCTGTTGTTGCCGCCCTTTGCCTCGCCCACCGAAATCACGGACACTCCGCCCGCGGCCATGATTGACCGCACGTCGGCGTAGTCCAGGTTAATCAGTGACGGGACAGTAATGGTCTCCGTGATTCCCTTGACCGCGCGCGCGATGACTTCGTCGGCCACGGCGAACGCCTGCTCAATCGGCAGGTTCGGCACCAATTCCACCAAGCGGTTGTTGTCAATGATTATCACGGTGTCCGTAACTTCCTGCAGCTTCTTGATGCCCTCGTCGGCCTTTGTCATCCTCGCCCGCTCCATCTTGAACGGGTAAGTGACGATTGAGACCACGATGGCGCCCTGCTGCTTGGCGATGTCGGCCACGACCGGGGCAGCCCCTGTGCCGGTGCCCCCGCCCATTCCAGCGGTCAGGAACACGAGGTCTGCGTTGGACAGGACGTCCTCGAGCTCTGGCCTGCTGGATTCAGCGGCTTTTTCGCCGATTTCGGGGTATCCCCCCGCGCCAAGGCCGCGCGTCACGGTCTTGCCTATCAGCAGCTTCTTTATCGCGCCGTTCACCAAGTTTAGGTGCAGCCGGTCAGTGTTCAGTGCCACTAATTCTGCGCCTGATACGCCCATTTTGGCGATGCGGTTCACGGAATTGCTTCCTCCGCCGCCACAGCCAATGACCACGATTTTTGGCCCGTCAGCAGAGCGTTCGCTGACTTCGTTTGAGTAAGATGTCGCGTTTTCTACTATACCCATCATCGAGATTCCTCCAAGAGCTTTGTCCCCCCAAGCGGGACTCGTTTAAAAACACGCCCTTTATATTTATACCCCCGGAATACAAAACAAAGTTCGGAAACCAAACTCCCAACAGTTGTTTTACAACCTTTTCCTAATTTGCAGCCCGTTACAAAACCTTTTGCAAACACGTGAAGTTCACAAACCGAAATTTTGCGCGTGAAACAGCGCGTTTCGCAACTCTTTTCCGCAGCGCGTTTTTAAAAAACCTTTAAATACCGCCCCGCCAAAAATACCGTCTATCCCTTTGGAGACTAGTGTATGCCCAAGTACAACCCCCTGGAAGTCGAGAAGAAGTGGCAGGACAAGTGGCTAGCCGACGGCACCTACAAGTTTGACATCGACGCCCCCGGCGAAGTATACGCCATCGACAACCCCCCATCGTTCACCAGCGGCACGCTCCACATGGGCCACGTCCTCAACCATGCCTGGATAGACTTCATGGCCCGCTACAAGCGAATGCGCGGCTACAACGTCCTGTTCCCATTGGGCTACGACTGCCACGGGCTGCCGACGGAGCTGAAGGTCGCCAAGGAATTCGGCATCTCCCCCGGCGACCGCAAAAAATTCCGCGAGGCCTGCGAGGACTGGACCACCAAAGCCATCACTCAAATGAACGAGCAGTACAAGCGCATCGGCTACTCGTGCGACTGGGACGAGTACTACGAAACAAGAATGCCCAAGTACAAGGCCCTCGTACAAAAATCACTCCTCGACTTCCACAAGATGGGCCGCGTCTACCGCGAAAAGCACCCCGTGCTCTGGTGCACCAAGTGCAGGACCGCGCTCGCAAAAGCAGAAGTCGGCCACGTCGAAGAGCAAGGAAAATTGTGGCACCTCAAGTTCCCCCTCGCCGACGGAAGCGGCGACGTAACCTTCGGCACGACACGCCCCGAACTATCCGTCGCGTGCAACAGCTTCTTTGTCCACGAAGACGACGAGCGATACAAAAGCCTCGTCGGCAAAAAAGTCAAGCTCCCCTACGTCGACCGCGAAGTAGAAGTCCTCTCCGACCGAAACGTCGACCGCGAGTTCGGCACCGGCGTGCTCTACGTGTGCACGTTCGGCGACGAAATGGACATCAAGCGCACCAAAGAGCACAAGCTAACTGTCTACGAAGCAATTGACGACACCGGCCGCATGACCGAAGTCGCCGGCAAATACGCTGGGATGAAGGTCCGCGAGGCGCAAGCCGCAATCGTGGAAGACTTCAAGAAAGACGGCTACCTCGTGAAGATAGAGGAATTGCCACACAGCATGCTCTGCCACACAGAGCGCACCTCGTGCAAGAACCCGATTGAGTTCCTCCCAAAGCACCAGTTCTTCATCAAAGTCACTGACAAGCTCCGCGACATAGTCGAGGCCGCGGAATCAATGCAGTGGTTCCCCGGCTACATGGAGGGCCGCCTGGTCGACTGGACCAAAAGCCTGGACTGGGACTGGATAATCTCGCGGCAGCGCGTGTACGGCACGCCAATCCCATTCTGGCACTGCGAAAAGTGCGACAAGCTATATGCCCCCAACGAGAAAGACCTGCCAATCGACACCGCGGTGGACTCCCCACCGCAGGAAAAGTGCGAGTGCGGCGGCGCGCTCAAGGGCACGAGCGACGTGTGCGACTGCTGGGTCGACTCGTCTGTTACACCCCTCGCCGTCTCCAAGTGGCTGTGGGACCCCAAGTACTTCGAAAAGGCGTATCCCAACTACCTCCGCCCCCAGGGATACGAAATCATCCGCACGTGGGCGTTTTACACAATGTTCCGCTGCCTCTTGCTTACCGGCCAAAAGCCGTTCAAGCACGTCGTCGTCAACGGAATGGTCGCAGGGCCAGACGGAAGAAAAATGGCAAAGTCGTACGGAAACGTCGTCGCGCCCGAGCCCGTGCTGGACAACCAAGGCGCCGACGCAATCCGCCAGTGGGCACTCATGGCGTCCCTGGGCGAGGACTACCCATTCTCGGACAAGGAAATCATTCACGGCCTCAAGTTCCAGAAGAAGTTCTGGAACGCGAGCTACTTCGCGAGCCAGTTTTTGGAAGGAGAGCCGAAAAAGCCATCTACTCTTCGCCCCTCGGACAAGTGGATTCTCCACAAGCTCAACACTTTAATCAAAGAGTCAACCGAAGCTCTCGACAACTACGAGTTCTACAAGGCACTCGGCTCCATACGCAGCTTCTTCTGGCACGACTTCTGCGACTACTACCTTGAAATCGCGAAGGACCGGCTGTACAATGCCACGGGAGACGACAAGCTTGCAGCGCAGTACGCTGTGTACAAGGTGCTGATGAACAGCACGCTCATGCTCGCGCCGTTCGTCCCGCACATAACAGAAGAAGTACACGAGCTATACCTGAAGAAGTTCACGAACGGCGGCTCGGTGCACTTGATGGCGTGGCCCGAGGCAGACGAGTCACTAATCGACCTGTCCCTCGACGCGGTCGGCGAGGGCCTCACCGAAATCATTTCGGCGGTGCGGAAGTTCAAGACCGAGAACCAGCTCGCCCTTAACTCCGAGCTCTCGAAGGTAACTGTTTATAAGCCTGAACTGTCTATTCTGGCTGACGATGTCCGCGAAGCGGTAAAGGCAAGAGAAGTCGCGTTCGCCGAGGGCACGGGCCCGATTGAGGCGCGGGGCTTCACGCTTGAGGTAGCCAAATGAAGTCAATAGAGCACGACGCCCTTATGGAAGAAATGGAGAAAAAGAAGCGGCAGGCAATCATCATGATTGCCGCTATTGCAGTCGCTTTCACGCTGTACTACCTGTTTGTACGGCCCATCCTTAAGGCCTACATATAAATACTCTCCCTGCCTCTCCTGCGTTATGGCCATGGGCTTGGTGCAGATGGCAGTGGCCGTGGGGATAAGGCTCCCCGCGCTCTACATAGCAATTTCCCGCCAGGGCTACCCCAACCTCAGCACTGGCTTGATTATCATGCTCGCTGTCTTTTCCGCGCTGCTCGGCTTCTTCATGCCCGCCGGCGGAATCCTCGACATCGGGGGCGCGCTTTTCCGCATCGTGCTCTTCGCCGTCATAATAATGATTCTCTTCCGCGCCGAGTTCATGGAGGCGCTGGGCGTAGTAATCGTCGCCGCCATAATCGAGTCACTCATCATCCTCGCCCTCTCGATTTCGCCGGTGAGCTGGCTCGTCGCGGGAATGAGCCCGCTGACTATTCCTTAGCCACAGTGCGCGCAGACCGTATTTCATACGTCCCGCGCACGCCGTCCCACTTCTTTTCCGCTTCAGCAATCTCAAGCCTCTTCCCGAAAAAAGGGGCGTCCACGACAAGCGTCTCGAACTCGCCGCCCTCCCCAACCGGCGACAGCTGCATCGACCGCAACTCCTCGGCAGCCCCTTCGTCCAGCCGCCTGCCGAGCCAATCCTCGCCAAGCCCCTCGGCGTACACGCCAACAATAACTATCTCCATCCCACTGCCCAATTCTTCCGCCAATACTTCTTCCTGTGGCCTCTGCCAGAGCGGCGCAACGCTCTCGATGCCCAGGTCGGCACAAATCTTGTCAATCCGCGTCTTCTGGTAGCTGCTCGCGACCGCGCCGCTAAAAACTTTTTCGGGCTTCAGCCACTCCAGCGCCCGGCGCAAGTCCTCCAATTCCTTTTCCTTTTCGCCGGCTGTTTCCTCGACAACAATGTCTTTCCCCATGCACTCCGCGAGCTGCGGGGCCAGCGAAATATTTGGGTGGTGGAACATGTAAGAGTCCTCGCGCTGCGGCACCATCGTCAACAGCGTGCACTCGCCAGCGAGGTGCGCGCAGTAAGTAGAGTCCTTTCCCCCCGAAAAAAGAGTTACAATCATTTACTCACCTGGGGGGCTTGTTCGGAACGTAACTCATCTTGTACGCCTTGACGTAAATCGTTACCTCGGTCTCCTTTATTATGTCAGAAAACTTGTTCTTCAACTTCTTGACAAGCTCCTGGAAGTGCCCCGGCGTCTCGGCGTAAAACTCGACACCAAAGTCCCACCTCCCGAGCGAGCTGAACGCAAACACTATCTCGGGATTCTTTATCACGTGGTCCATGAACTCCTGCTCCCGCTCCTCGGTAAGGTCCTTGAAAGTCAGCCGCAAGTGGCCCCACACGTCATAGCCCAGCCGCGGCAGGTTCGTCACAGTGAGAAACGCGGCAATCACGTCCTCGTCAATAAGCTTCTTGAGCCTGTACTTGACAACGTCCCTGTTCATGTTCAGCTCGTGGGATATCCTGCTTATCGGCAGCCTCGCGTTCTGCGAAAGCAGGTTCAGGATTTTCCAGTCCTTCTCGTCAAGCTTTGCCCTATCGCCATAAGTGAGCTGCATTCCACCTTTATATTTACTTTCAAAAGCAAATCGTGGCATATTACCCATTATGGGTAATTATCTATATAAACCTTATTGTTTTGGGCAAAATGGGGGCGAAAACTAATTGTTAAGGGGCTCCCATAATTACTGTGGTATGCGAATATTTCTAGCGGGGCCGTTCACCGCCAAAATCTGCCCTGACGAAGGGGCCATGCGCCATGACGACATCTCGCTTGTCCAAGGCCTCATATCGCTTTTCGAGGTAAAAGGGCACGAGGTCTTCAGTGCCCACAGGCGCGAGGACTACGGGCGAGCCCTCCTCCCCCCGCATGAATGTACTCAGAAAGACTACGAGGAAATGAAGTCTTGCGACATTGTTGTAGCCCACCCAGGCAACCCGCCGTCAGGCGGCGTACACATAGAACTTGGCTGGGCTTCCGTCCTCGGGAAGCCCAGCATTCTTTTGCTTGAGCATGGCAAAGACTATTCTCCGCTGGTGCATGGCCTCGGCTCTCTTTCAGAAGTAGAATACATACACTTCAAGGACCACAGCGACTTGTTCCAAAAGCTAGAGACAAGATTCTAAATGCCCTCGAGCTTTCCCTGCTTGCGCAGGTAGCTCACCTGGTGCTTCTTGTACTTCCAGACGACGTCGCCCTTCTCGTCGCCCTGGATTTCCCACGGCTCCACAATGACGTAGTCCCCCTCCCTCGCGTACACGCGGCGCCGCGCGCGGCCCGGGATGCGGCAAAGCCTGCGCCTGCCGTCACTGCAGTCGACGTACATCCTCTTCCCGCCGAGCAATTGCTCGATGTAGCCAATGACTTCCTTGCCCTTTGGCATCTTTGTCCTGGAGATTTCCTGCTGGATGCGCTCTTCATCGGTGAGCCCATCGTCCTTCTTCTTTTGCCAGGGCTTCTTGTACGCCATTTACAACATCCTCACTATTTGCGCGTGCGGCACGCCGCCAACGTCGGTGACACCGCCCTCGCGCACGAGACCTTTCTTCTTAGCTATGTTTATAACCGTTTCCCCGGTCAAGTTCGCAATCGTACACTCGTCAAGCATTTTCCCGAACTCTTCTTCCGTGACTTTTTCGCTGCCGTAAAACCGCTCGCTGACCGTGAAGCCATCAAGCTCTTTCCCCAGCAAGTCCGCGTCGCACGCCGCCAATAACTTGTCGCGGCCGTGCATGTGAAACCTCGCGCAAATCACTTAATCACCGAAACCGGCGACCGCGCCCCGCAGGCCTCGCAGCGCATGAAGTTCACGCCGCCCTGCGTCAGCAGGTTCGTGTCCGGCTTGCCGCACTCCGTGCACAAGACGTATTCCTTGACGTACTTCTCGAGCCGCCCGTTCAGCGTCTTGTCGCGGTGCTTGCCCTTCAGGATTAAGCGCCTGCCGTCCAGGTCCGCCGGCGTCGCCAGTTCCTTCGACAAGAACTTCATCAAGTGCTTCTCGTCCCGGCGCAGCGCACCTGTAACGTCGGTAAAGTTCTGTATGATTGTCTGGTTGCCCTGTATGAAGGACTCGAATACAGGCATCTTGAACCGCGCCTTTTCCTTCGCGGTCTCCGGCAGTTCCGAGAACGCCTTTTCCATAAGTGCATTATAGCCTTCCACTTTTCACACCTCTATTTCAGTGATTTCCGACTTGGGCGCCAGCTCGAGCCTCCTCAGCTCCAGCCACTCCGGCCCAACCGGCCTGATTATTTCTGCGCTGATGAACCTCTCGCCGTCTTTCTCGCGCACCTTCCCGACCACGCGCACGGCCTCGCCCTCCTTCGCGGACAGCCCGTCGAACGACAGCACTTTTATCTCGCCGGTGCCGTCGTCCAGCACCATTGGGCTCTCCGTGACAATCGTGCCCACCACGTTGCACCGGTTGATTTCCTTGAGCCCGACGCGCACGAACGCGGGGTCGTACTCGCCTTGCGAGGCCTTGAACTCGCCGCCGAGCAAGTCGGCCACCGAGACCTTGTACGCAGTGCTCCTCAGAACACCACCCCCGCAAGCACTGCGATGGACCACCCGATTATCGCGCCCAGCGTCACCGGCGGCAGCGCGGGGTAGGCGCGCCCCGGCCGCTTGAACAGCCAGGCGAAGAACAGTATCAAGCAAAGCATCGAGCCCGTGACCGTGGAGAGCGCGGTCACCAGCCCGAACTCCCGCAGCACTGCCACGGAAAACACGAGTGGCATCACCAAATCACCGCCGCCCAATTGGAACGTGTGCTTCTTCGTGGGAATTGCCAGGGTGAACGCAAGCTGCTGCTTAGTGATTTCCTTTGCCATGGTGACCATGTGCTTGGTCTTGAACACTGCAATCACGTCGTACACAGTCAGCAATCCCAACAAGATAATCGCGGGCAGGAACCCGAGCTGCGCGCCGAGCAGCGCGCCCACGCCGATTATCGAAAGCAGTATCGCGACGTTCTGCGTCAAAATGTTTTTCCAGAACACGCGCGACGCAGTGATGGCGAGCGCGAGAGTCAGCGCAACAATGAACGCAGTGGACTCGGGCACGAACCCAAGCAAAAGCACTTCGAAAAATATTTCTGTGGAAACAAAAATCGCGAGGAGCTCCATCACCTTGAGGAAATTCTTCCAGTACTTGATTATCAGCAGCACAAACGCGGTCGCTATGAGTATGTACAGGAATATGCCGGCCCCCCACACGGCTTCCGTCATTGGCTCAATCTCGGGCAGCGCAATCAATTTGCTGCCGAGGTACAGCCCGAACGCCTGCACCACGAGGAACAATCCCAGCAGCGCCAGCACGACCTTCTGGCCGGGGCTGATTTTCTTTTGCTTCGCCATGAGCGTTAGTTAAGAAGGGGGTTGTTTAAAAAAGCTTGTTGGTTTTTACGCCGAGCCCTGCCAGCCCCTCAATTATCCTGCTTGGCGGGTGCTCGCCCGCCTGGTAGTGGATTGTGGCGAACCCCATTTCCCTCGCGACCTCCAGATTGGGCAAAGAATTGTCTATGAACACGCATTCTTCCGCCGCCAACCCCGCCCGCTTCAGCGCCTCTTCAAAAATCTTTTTCCCTTTTTGCTTTTTCGTCGAGTGGACGTAACAAGACACGGCCACGGGGTCGAACAACCCATAAAACCCTTCCCTCAGCAAGAGCCTTTCGGCGCGATACGCGCTGTTGTCTGTTATCATTCCGACTATGTAATTCTGCTTCAGCCGCCTCGCGATTTCTATGGCCGGCGGGTTCGGCCGCGCCACGTCAATCGCTTCGTCCAGCAGCGCCAGGCCCGGCTTTATCCCCAGTGCGCTGCAGAAGCGGGCCCACAGCTCGGCCAGCGGCCCGTCCCCGTCGTCAATGCCATAAAGGATTTCGTCAATTTTTGGCGACCTCTTCTTCCGCTATCCCTGTTCTTTCGCTGACTACCCGAATCATGAGTTCCCGGCCCGTGTTCTTCATCAGCAACACGCCGTCCAGGTCAAAAAACACTGCCTTTATTTTCATGAGGCTTACCTGTCTCGCCACTTTGGCGGATTGGGGGATATGCCAACTGGCATCCCCCTAATGCACTTACCCGTCTTCCGCCGTCTTGAACAGCTGAAATCTCAGCTGGCACGATGCCCGTACTCGCTGTGCTGTGCAAGCGTGCTTAACGGCTCCCTGCGCTTCTGTATTGCCCGTGCTTCGGTTCGTACACGTACCCGTCCTTTTTGAGAATCGCGAGCAAGGAGTCAATGTCCTTCACGTCGAGCCCTGCGTTCTTGGCTTCTTCGACAATCATGTCCTTCGTCACAACATCGTACTCCTTCGTCAAGTTTTTGATAACTGATTCCAAGCTCCTCACCTTGTCCATCTTGGACTGCGTGTGCCCGGTCGCGATGATGTCCGCGTCGAACATCCCGGTCTCGGGGTCAATCCCAATCTCGTGCATCACGAACATGTGCAGGCGAATAGACCGTTCCGCGTCCTCAATCTCGACGCGTGAGCTAAGCCTCCCCCGCGCGCTCGCCTCCCCCAAACGCACAAGCGCCTCGAGCTGCCTCGGCGTCGTCGCGACCGTGCCCTGCCTCTCGCCAAGCGCCCTCAAGTCAACGTAATACTCTTCAATCTTGCTCATTGCCTCGGGCGTCAGCACGGGGCTAATGTTGCGCCGCGCGTACGCGATGTACTTCCTCAACAATTCCGGGTCCAGCACGGGCATAATCTTTTCCTCTGCCCTAGCCAATTCCTCGTCCGTCAGCACTCCCTCCGCTCCCGTGCCACGGATTCCCGAGGTCTGGTGCGCCGACAAAATGTGCTGGGCCATTGCCCTGTCTTTTTTCTCGTCAAGCACGTCCTTAATCGGGAAAATCAAGTCAAACCTGCTCAACAGGGTTGGTGGAATGTTGAACTGCTCCGCCGGCAACGACATCGGGTCGAACCGCCCGTACTTTGGGTTCGCCGCCGCAAGAATAGATGTCTCGCTCTTGAATGTCGTCACAATCCCTGCCTTGGCGATTGAAATCCTCTGCTGCTCCATCGCCTCGTGCATCGCGCTGCGGTCCTCGTCGCCCATCTTGTCGAACTCGTCAATGCACGCGTGCCCGCCGCTGGCCAATACAAGCGCGCCGGCCTTCAGCGTCCAGCCGCCCTCACCGAACTCGTCTTTTTCTGCCGTGGCCGTGAGGCCAGCACCAGTGGCGCTCTTGCCGCCCACGAAAACGCCTTTCGGCGCAAGATTATACACGTAGTTAAGCAATTGTGATTTTGCTGTCCCCGGGTCGCCAATCAGGAGGATGTGCATGTCCGCCCGAATCTTCATGCCGTCCGGAAGCTTCTTGTTCTTTGTGCCGCCAAACAATTGCAGCGCCAGCGCCTCCTTGATTTCATTGTGGCCGTAAATGCTCGGCGCCACCGACCCAATCAGCTTAGAGTAAATCTTTGGGTCGTCCCCGAACTCTTTTATCTGTGCCTCTTCTTCCTCGGTTAGCTCGATTTCCTCGAACTCGCACTCGATTTGCTGCACGTGCACGGCATGAATATAAATTGAGTAGACCGCGCTCTTGTGCTTCGGCGGAATCAGCCTGAGTATCCCGGTAATCTCTACTTTGTCGCCGGCGAACAGCTTGTTCGTCAGGTCCCCCTCCATCCAAATGTCAATGTTTTTCGCTTGCTCGCCGCGCACCAATGCCTCGAGCGGCTCCTGGACCTGCATCTTCTGCATGTCCGTGAACCGCGTCTCGTCCAGCATCAGCTTGAACGCGTTGCGCTCGCACTGCGGGCACCGAATCGGCTCGTTCAATTTCCCGAACAGCTCGCCGGTCTGGTCGACCGTGATTCGCCTGCCGTCGTGCATGCACTCAAAAACCGCTACCTCGACTTTGGGCCGCACGTCAGTAATCTTATTTATGACGCCCTCGATAGAGACGAACTTGTTGATGTGTGTCGAGTTGATGTTTCGTATCAAGATGCTCTGCGGCAAATTGAAGAACCGAACCCTTGGCGCCACGCGGTCGCCCTCGGTGTTCACCAATCCCTGGCTCGCGAGCGCCTCTTCGCTCGCCTTGATAATCGTGTCCGGGTTTTCAATCAAGTCGTCCGCGATTTCGGGGGAATGCTTTTCCAGCAGGGCGTAGTCCACCGCGATGCTGTTCGTGTCCGGCCAGTACTCCGCGAGCTTCTCCATATCCTTCTTGTAATTGTCGCGGAAAAAGTCTTCCAGTTCCTGCACGTATGAAGTACTGACTATCCTTAACACCTCGGGCCTTCTGTTAGGATTAGTGGCATATTTAAAATCCCCCCATACTTCCGGTATTAGGAGGTGGTCTGCGCGGGGCGCGGGATTTGAACCCGCGTAGGCCCAGGTGACCAACCTGTCCCTCAAACAGGCACATTACCATGCTCTGCCAGCCCCGCACCAAAACAGTTAAATATGTGGTTTTCCATAGTTTTTCCACAGGTGACCAACCGGCTCTGCCGGCTCTTTCTTTTTTTATTAATTAAAGACAGTTTCTACTACGGCTTGCCGAGAAAACCATTAAATAACACCTTGAATACAATGGTATTCATGTCCACTGTCGTGACCACGGTGCGCTTGCCGGCGCGGGTGAAGCAGGAGGCAGAGTCCCTTGTGCATAAGGGATTGTTCAAGAACTTTTCGGATGTGGTGCTCGCGGGCCTTCGCCGCGAGATAAACGCGCACACGGCGCGCGAGGCGCGGGAACAGGTGTGGCGTGATTACCTGGAGCGCAGTGGCGGCGATGCTGAAAAGGCCAGCAGGCTTTACTTGAGGGACGCTGAGGAGTACCAAAAAAAGCATCCAGGGCTTTTCAAATGAAGTCCCGGGGATGAACCACTTTTACGCCAACAATTCTCCCGAGCTCTTGCCAGTGCCTGTCTGGTGACACCGCGGTCGCTCCCGCGTCAAGCAATGTGCCGCCTGGCCTTTTTCTTCACGCCCGGGCCAATCCGCTCCATCTTCCTGCCCGGGCCCATCCGCTCCATCTTCCTGCCGAACGGCTGGGGCGCCTCCCTGACGCCGACCCTGAGCTTTCCCTTCTCAAGCCTCTTGGCGCGCCAGCCAGCCTTTTTCTCCCTCACGAACTTCGCAATCCTCTGCGCTGGGAGCGCGCCCTCCTCGCGCTTCCCCTCCCTGAACTCAACAAGCCTCTCCGGCAGCACGAGCGACGCAAACCTCACCGGAATCTGGTCCTTCCTGACCACGCGCTGGCCCTCCCGCACGTTCTTCTCCAGCCTCGCCAAAAAATCCTTGTCGTGCATCAGGCCAAGGTGCTCGTTGTAGTCGGCCGCAATGTCGCGCGTCGCCTGCTTCGTAATCTCGCCCATCTCCTCCCCAACGCGCCTCACGTTCTTCAGGATGCCCTCGCGCGCCCTGTCGGTCTTTGCATCCGTGTACCTCTCCTGCAGGTGCGTCAGCTCCCCAAGCTTTTCCTGGAACGCGACGGACGCGCTAAGCCGCCCCATCTCGGACGGCAGCGACGACTTCCCAGTCGCGTCGTAGTCAAAAATCCCGGACGCCTCTGTCACGTTCATCAAGTGCCCGTCCCGCTGGTAAATGTCCTTCGTGAGCCTCACGAGCCGGCCCGCGCCGGCCTTCTTCACTTCCTTTCCGACGCCCTTTTGCCACTTCTCAATCTCCCACCTGAAGACCTTCATGGCGTCGACATCGTTCTTCACGGCCTTCTTGAACATCCTCTCGATGTTCTTCTCGAGCATCGCGGCAGTCCCCTTCCCCATGGCCTCGACATTGCCCTTGTCCGCAAGCGCCGCCCTTGTGACCGTGAGCTTGTCATAGACCTCGTTGGCAGTGGCGCCGCCCCCCCACATCTTTGCCGTCGTGTCGAACTGGGCAAGCTGCTGCGCGGCACTCTGCAGCACGCCCCTCCTGAAGTCCCCCCCAGCCCTCTCCTTCAGGGCGTTGACATAGCCAATATACTTTCGTGCCTGCGCAAGCTTTCCCTTGCCCTTCTCAATCTTCTTCTCAAGCTCTTCCCTTCTCGCGCCAGTCGGCTTCTCCAGCTTGAGCAGCAGCTCCGTCTGGTTCACCGCCATCTTGGCCGTGGCCGCCGTCTCCCGCAGATTCCCCATCGTCTCGTCATAGCCCTTGTCAAGGAGGTCCCAGTGCTCAAGGCTGAGGTCCCGGCCCTTCATCTCGACGTAATAGTCCCGACCCGGAACAGGCGACAGCCTCTTGACCTTGGTAATCGTGCCCTCTTGCTCCAGCCTCCTCCCGGCCCTGCGGTCGACCATGACCTCCTCGCCGCCAGGCACTTTCTCCAGCTCCGCGTCAACTTCGACCAGCTTGACAATGTCCGGGAACGGCTTCTTCCCGGCCATTTGCTTGAGCGTCTTGTCCAGCCCGACCTTTATCACAGAGCCCCGCTGCTCTTTCTTGGTCGTGATATAGCTCGCGCCGGGCGTCTTCTTGAATATCTTGGTGTCCTTGCCGTCCTTGGCCGCGAAAATGGCTCCGGACGCCCCGCCCCTGGAAATCGGCTTGATGTCCTTGAAGCCAAGCCTCTGAAGCTTCTCGATTATTTTCTGCTCCTCGGCAGTGGCGACCAGGTCAGCCTTCTTTTTTCCCGGCCTCTTGCCAATCCCAATAATCTCCTCTTCCGGCGCAGCCCTTTCCCTCACCCGCAGCTTCCTCGCCACGCTGGGCTGCTTGCCCTTCTTGCGGAACAAGTCAAGGAGACCCATTACAACCCCCTTACACAGAACGCCTTTATAATCATTAGACCACGCCGTACAGCAAAAACGGGATCTGGGGCAGCAGCATCGCTGCCATCGTCACCCACGGCGGCAAGCTCGTGAACACAACCGGCATCGTGGGCAGCCGCATCCCCTTGAACTCTTTGTAGTCAACAAAGTCCAGGATAACGTGCACCACAATCCCCAGCGTGAAAAACGGCAAAAACGTGTAAAGCGCCTTCATCCCCGGGAACAAATACCCCAAGTAAAAGATGGCTGACGGCACAAACGCCGTGTGCGTAATCCACGACCTGTGGAAATTAGGCAGAATATCGTCAATATCCGGGAAAATCGCGCCCAAAGCAAGGGCATATGCCGCCAGGAACTGCCCCTGGGAAAAGAAAAACCCGCCCAAGAGAACGGCGGACGCAATGTGGACAACCGCCCTCGCCATGGCAATAATTATGCGGCAGAGGCTTTATAAAGACCATGCTTTTTCAGTGGCGAAAACAGCACCCTTTATATAGGTTTGCAATTATAATTGAGGGCGATGAAGCGATTAGTGCTCCTCTTAATCATCGCCAGCCTTGCACTCGCGCAGTGCACGGACAACGGCATCTGCGAGCCAGAGGAAAAGCCGTTCGGGTGCCCGGACTGCAGTTTCGGCAGCGTGTGCGTGGACGACGGCAAGTGCACGAGTGTCGAGATAGAGGCGGGCTGCAGCGACTGCTCGACCACAAAAGTCGCCAAATGCGTGGACAACGGCGTCTGCTCCAAGGAAGAGAAGTCCCTCGGCAACTGCAACGACTGCAAGCCCAAGGGCATTGACACCGGCCTCCTGCTCCTCGCGGGCGGAATCGGCTTGTTCGGCTTCATGGTCATCGGCGTCATACTCGTGATAATCGTCGCGCTCTACATGCTCTCCCAGCACAGCAACCGCAGAATCAGGATGTAGCCACCCACTTTCTTTATATATACTTTCTACGTAGTGCCTATTCGGTAGGATTCGGATGGGGGTAAACCTCGGTGAGCTGCTGCCTGGCAAGAGCATTGAGCTCGAGCACCTGACAGGGCGCTCCATCGCAGTCGACGCATACAACACTCTTTACCAGTTCCTCTCGATTATCCGCCAGCCCGACGGCACACCCCTCATGAACAGCCGCGGCGAAACCACTTCGCACCTCGCCGGCCTATTGTACCGCACCTCCAACCTCGTGGCCCTCGGCATACGCCCCGCGTTCGTGTTCGACGGCGTGCCCCCCGAAAAAAAGGCCGAGACAATCGCCGCGCGGGTCGAGGTCCGCCGCAAGGCAAAGGAAAAGTGGGACGACGCGCTCGAGCGCGGCGCAGTGGAAGAGGCGCGGACCTATGCCCAGCAGGCCACTCGTTTAACAAAAGAAATGGTCGTGCAGGCAAACGAGCTCCTCGCCGCGCTCGGAATCCCGTCTGTCCAGGCGCCCCAGGAGGGCGAGGCCCAGGCCGCGTTCATGTGCGCAGAGGGGGACGTCTGGGCGGCGGGGTCGCAGGACTTCGACGCGTTGTTGTTCGGCTCGCCGCGCTTGTTAAGAAACATGACTATCACGGGCCGCCGCAAGCTCCCAAGGAAAAACATTTACATCATGGTCAAGCCCGAATTGATTGAAATGGAAGAATGTGAATTGACGCGCGGGCAACTACTCGAAATCGCCTTGATGATGGGCACGGACTTCAACGAGGGGGTCAAGGGCATCGGCCCCAAGAAAGCGCTCGCCGCGATAAAGGGCGGCAAGACAGCGGACGACGTGCACCGCGAGGCCGGGCTCGAGGGCGACCTCACCGCAGTGCGCGACATATTCCTCCACCCCGAGACGACGAAGGGGTACAAGCTCGAGTGGCGCGGGCCGGACGAGGAAAAGGCGTTGAAGCTTCTGGTCGACAGGCACGAGTTTTCCGAGTCGCGCGTCAAGTCGTCGCTGGCAAAGATGCGCGAGGCATTGTCGTCCAAGGGCACGCAGAGCAGGCTGGACGTGTGGTCATGAAAATGCTTGAAAAACTGCGCAAGGCGTTCAAGGCGAAGAACCTGACGGCGCTCAAGAGAATCAGCAACCAGGCAATCGAGCGCGCGGCATTGACCGAGGACCCGGAGATGGTCAACATCTCCCTGATTGCGTACGCCCTGTACAAATTGCTCTCGAAGCCGCACGTGCTCGAGAGCGAGCAGTGGGAAGCGTTCGTAAAGGACGTCGACGCGGACCTGGCCGAGGGCATGGCGCTCCAGGAAAAGGGCGAGGCCGTGGGCGGGCTGCTCGAGAAGGACATCATCAACGACATCAACAAAATTGACGCGTCGCTCGGCAACTATGTCCAGGACGTAATCAAAAAGGCGCGGATGAAGCAGGCGTCGCGCATCTACGCCATGGGCCTGTCCCTCGACAAGGCCATCGCCCTCACGGGCGCGGACCGCTTCCAATTGATGTCGTACATCGGCGCCACCGTAATCCACGAGCGGCCGTTCACCCGCACGAAGAGCGTGGTCGACCGCTACCAGACAACAAAAAAAATCCTTGGTGAGAAAAAATGAAAAAAATCGTGTGTGACTCGTCCTCGCTCATCTCGATGAGCGACAACTGCGTGCTGTGGCTATTGCCCGAGTTCGGCGTGGAGTTCGTCGTGCCCGAGGAAGTCAAGCGCGAGATTGTGGACAGGCCAATGAAGGAGGTGAGGTTCCAGTTCAAGGCATTGCGCCTGAGCCGGGCCATCACCAACGGCTCAATTAAGGTAGTGACCGACAGCGGCGTCGCGAAGCGGGCGAAGGAAATCGTGCGGCTCGCGAACTCATTGTTCAAGTACGGCAGGCACAACGTGAGCATCCTCCACGGCGGCGAGGCCGAGTCCATCGCGTTGATGCAGAAGCAGGGCATCCAAACCCTCCTCGTCGACGAGCGCACGACAAGATTGCTCATCGAGGACCGGGTCGCGCTCAGGAAATACATCGAGCGCCGCACGGGGTTCAACCTGAAGCTCAACAAGCAAATCGCGGGGCAGCTCGAGGACGAGGTCGGCGGCGTCGACGTAATCCGCTCCAGTGAATTATTGGCGTGGGCGTACGAGAACGGGCTAATGGAAAAGTTCGGCAGGGACCGGAACGTCCTGCACGCGTCGCTCTACGGCCTGAAGTACTCGGGCTGCGCGATTTCGAACGAGGAAATCGAGGACTACATGAAGCTCCTGGCGTAGGAACTTATTTATTCTTTCTCTTCTTAGTTCCAGTAGCGAGGCCTTTAATGAGTGTAAAATCTTTTGTTAAGCGACTTCTTGACAGGGGGCGCGACGAAGAGCCTGACGATGAAGCCGAGAAGGTGAAGGAGCGCTTGAGGGCGCTCGGGTATTCGGAGTGAGCTAATGAAAGTGGCTGTCGTCGGCACTGGCTACGTGGGGTTGATTACCGGCACAGCATTCGCGCTGAAGGGCCACGGCGTAACTTGCGTCGACACCGACGAGGCAAAAGTAAAGGCCCTCAACAATAAGTCACCCCACATTTACGAGGAAGGGCTCGCGGAGGCACTCGAAAAAACCGTTGGCAAAACACTGGGCGCGACCACTTCTCTTGCCGATGCAGTCAGCGGTGCTGGTGTTGTGTTCATCGCTGTCGGGACCCCGTCGCGCGCCGACGGGAGCATCAACGACGATTACGTTATGCAGGCAGCCAAGGGCATACGGGACGCCATTCCCAACAGCGAAAAGCCAGTTGTTGTCGTGAAGAGCACTGTTCTGCCGGGCACGGGCGACCGCGTTGCCGTGCTCCTCGGCGAAAAATCTTTTGTCGCGAGCAACCCCGAGTTTTTGCAGGAGGGCAAGGCGCTGCATGGCGCCCTGCACCCTGACCGGATAGTCGTTGGCACGGAAGACGAAGAGGCGAAGGCAACACTCGGCGAATTGTACTCTTCTTTTGATGCGCCCGTGTTCCACACAAGCCGCAGCATAGCAGAAATGGTGAAGTACGCGAGCAACGCGTTCCTCGCCACGAAAATCAGCTTCATCAACGAAATCGGGAATTTGTGCAAGGCCTTGGGGATTGACACGCGCGAGGTCGCGAGGGGCATTGGCATGGACCACCGCATCAACCACCGGTTTTTGGGGAGCGGGTGCGGGTTCGGCGGCTCGTGCTTCCCGAAGGACGTGAAGGCAATCGTGGCGAGGGCGAGGGAGGAGGGCGTTGGCACTCCTGTCCTCGACGGCGTGCTTAGGACTAACGATGAGCAGGTCCTGCGGCTAATCAAGCTCGCGAAAAAGCACACGCCATTGAAGGGCAGGCGCGTGGGCGTGTTCGGTCTCGCGTTCAAGCCCGGGACTGACGACGTGCGGGAGTCGCCTGCGCTGCGCCTTATTCCCGCGCTGCTTAATGAAGGCGCTGTTGTTTCTGCGTATGACCCGAAGGCAATGGATAACGCCGGGGGGCTGGGCATTGGCCTCGCGGCGAGCGCGAGGGAGCTCGCGGACTCCAGCGAGGTGTGCTTCATCGTGACTGACTGGGACGAATTCAAGGACGATTCTCTTTACACGGATAAGATTGTTGTGGACGGCAGGGGCGTGACCACGGCGGGGTGCTACGAGGGGGTGTGCTGGTGATAGTGGAGAACTCCTCCATCCGCGGCTGGGTGTACAACAATTTTGACTGGGTGTTCAGGTTTGCCTATTGCAAAATCCCATTCGTCAGCGGGGCTGCCCGCAGCCTGTTTTTCCCAGTGCTTTACTCCAGCGACTTTTCTATCCCGGAGCAAGTGTTCGAAGAGGTGAGGGGATTCATCAGTGGGGGCATTCATGGAAAGACCGTGCTCGAAATTGGGCCTGGGAACTCGAGCGCACTGGCCCTAAATTTTTTGGCGAATGGCGCGGCGAAGTATATCATGGTTGACAAGTTCCCGCGCGTTTTTGACACGGAATTCCAAAAGGATTTCTTCCGCAAGGAAAGCGCGTTCTACCTAGAAAAATATGGCAGAAAAGTCGCGAAGTTCATCAAGGGGGGCGGCCTTGACGGCAGGCACACCAAGTTCATTAACGAGGGCGTAGAGAATATGCCAAGTGTGCCGGACGGCTCTGTGGACATTGTCGTGAGCGTCAGTGCATTCGAGCACGTAAAGGAAGTGAAAGAGTCTCTTTCAGAGGTCTCCCGGGTGCTTGCGCCCGGCGGCGTGCTCGTGAGCCAGATAAACATGCAGGACCACTACAACTTCAACAGCCCATTCAGGTTCCTGAAGTACTCTGATTTCGCCTGGCGTTGCCTCCTGACGAAGGAGGGGCACTCTTACACAAACAGGCTCAGGATTGATGACTTCCTTGGGCTTATGGCCGAGGCAGGCCTTGGCGCAACTGTCCTGAGCTCAGACAACTGGGAAGGCGCCCTGGACAAGAGGGCTTTCGCGCCGCGGTTCAGGGAAAAGAAAGAGTCAGACTTAAGAATAATGTCGGCCACAATCATCGCGAAAAAGGGGCGTGCAAAATGAAAGTAGAAAAAGCAGTCATCCCCGCCGCGGGCTTCGGCACGCGCTTCCTTCCGTTCACAAAGGCAATGCCAAAGGAAATGCTGCCCATCATCGACAAGCCCACGATTCACTTCGTGGTCGAGGAGGCGGTGAACTCCGGGATTGACGACATACTTATTATCACGGGCAAGGGCAAGCACTCGATAGAAAATTATTTCGACCGCAACAGTGAGCTCGAGGCCTTCCTTGAGAAAAAGGGCAAGGCACACCAGATTCAGCCGCTGCGGGACATCGAGGAAATGGCGCACATACACTACATTCGCCAAAAGGAGCAGAAGGGCCTCGCCCACGCCATCAGCTGCGCCGAGAAGCACGTTAGCGGCGAGCCGTTTGCGGTTCTGCTTGGGGACAATATCATCCACGGGGAGCCGCCGTGCACCAGGCAATTAGTCGATGAGCACTTGCGGACCGGCAAGACCGTGGTCGCGGTCGAGGAAAAGCCGGGGGACCAGCTCCACAGGTACGGCGTCGTTGACGGAACGCCGCTGGGGGAGCGGTCGCTGCTGGTGACGGGCGTTGTAGAGAAGCCACCGCCCGGCACCGCGCCGTCGAACCTGGTGTCGAACGGGAGGTACGTGTTCAGCCCCGAGATTTTTGACTGCATAAGGAATGCCCCTGCCGGCGCTGGCGGTGAGTATCAAATCACCGATGCGATGAAGCCACTGGTGGAAAAGCGCGAAGTCGTCGCCTACAAGTACGCGGGCGAGCGGTGGTACGACACAGGCGACAAAGTAGCGTACGTAATCGCGAATATTGAGTTTGCCCTTCGGCATGACGAGCACAGGGAAGAGCTATCAGAGTACTTGAGGGAGCTAGCCAAGCGGCTTTAGCGAGGCCACTCCGGCGACAAGCACTGTGGCGAGGAAAAGCTCCAGGCTAACGAACCCTGCTATCTCAGGTATGAACTGGGCCGTGAGCGCGGTTGCTGCAAAAAGCGCCAGCAGCAGCGTGAACGCGGTTGCCAGGGTGTTTTTCTCGCCCATTGATTATTTATAGTCAGTTTTCCCTTAAATAACGCACTTATGCGGGGCATTTTCAAAAAGAAGGAGCTGCTTTTCGTCGTACTTCTTCTTGTGGCAGGGCTTTTCCTTAGGGCGTATGACCTGGGCTCGCAGTCCCTGTGGATTGACGAGGCGTATTCCACTACTGCTGCATTGGGGGTGCTGGAGCACGGCTATCCCCAGATGCCTTCTGGCGAGCCCTACTCCCGTGCGCCCCTCCACACTTATTCTGTCGCGGCGAGCTTTGCCTTGTTTGGCGTGGGCGAGGCATCGGCGCGGCTGCCGGCAGTCGTGTTCGGTGTCTTCACGATAGCAATCGCTTACTTGCTCGCGAAGGAATTGCTGGGCAGGGACGTGGCGCTCCTAACCGCTTTTTTCGTCACGTTCTCTGCGGCCGAAATCGCTTTTTCGCGGCAGGCGAGGATGTACCAGTTCCTCCAATTTTTTTATTTGCTGTCGCTTTTGTTGTTCTGGCGCTTCCAAAAAGAGCCGGGCTGGAGGGGGCTTGGCCTGGTGTGCGCCTCAACACTCCTCGCGATTTTTTCGCATTCGCTGGGGTTCTCGCTCCTTGTTGTTTATGCCCTGTTCCTCATGGCCACCAGATGGCGCTCTGCGGCCCACGGCAAAATCGAGGCGCCGGTGCTGGGGCTGCTTGGATTTGTTGCCGTGTCAGTGGTGTTCGCCGAATACCAGTACCACGCCGTGGGCCGAGTGCTTGGGACTGGCGTGGACTACTTCTGGAACTACTGGGCGTTCATGAAGCAGGCGCTCCCCGTTGCGTTCCTGTTGTCGTGGCCAGGCGCGATTATTGCACTAAAAGAAAAGCGTGGCGAGGCACTGCTCTTGCTCCTCGGCGTTTTGGTGCCGGCGTACTTCGTGGTGTTCCACGAGAAAATGGTCGGGCTGAGGTACCTGTACCTGTTCTTCCCCATAGTGCTCATACTATTTTCAGAATTGCTGGTGTTCTTCGCGGGGCTGGCCGGCGAGTGCGCCCTGGCCGTCAGAAAAATGGGCGGGCACGTGGCCTCTGCGCGGGTGTCGCACGTGCTCGTGGCATTCCTCGTCGCGCTGGCTTTGCTGGCGCCGGGCTACAGCTTTTTCCCGCGGTCCCAGCACTTCCTCGAGCCAATGGCCCCCCAGCCAGAGTTCAACAGCGTGTACTCGTTTTTGCAGGAGAACGCCGGGCCCGGCGACACAATCATCGTGAGCTATCCCGAGGTCGCGCTTTGGCACAACGTCACCCCCGACTACTGGCTCGCGTTTTCAATCAGCGGCTTCCCGAATGGCACGTGGCTCGAGAACGGGAGCTACGAGCGGACCGGAACCCCTGCAATAACGGGTTTGGAAGGGCTTGAGGCAGTGCACTCGGGCAGCACAACCGGGTACATAGTCCTTGACTCCCTGTCCGGCTCGCGGATTCCCCCGAGCTACTGGGAGTTCCTGAGGAACAACACGGAGTGGCTCACCGGGCCGTCAAAGCCGGGCGCTGCTGGCGGCATAAATTTGTACGGGTGGGACAATAGTATTTAAATATGCTCATTACCCAATCTTTTAATAGTTTTTGTGGGTTTAGTGGGTGATTAGTATATATGAAAAAAGATAGTAACTTTGTAAAGTTTAACGATCAAAAGCACAAAGAGACATGGGGGAAAGAAAACTCGTTTTCTTATCATAACAAATGCTTGTTAACGCCATTGTTGAGAAGCGCATATTTCCAATCGTCTTTTAAGAAACATACTCTTTATACATGGTTGTCTAAAGAAAATTTGGAAAGTTCCCAAGTGCTTGTTTGGGGTTGCGGTAAGGGTGTGTGGAGTTCAATCATCAGCTCGGACTTTAATGCGGATGTGACCGGTGTTGATATTTCTAGTGTGGCTGTAAGGGCGGCAACTAAAAGGGCAAAAAAATTGGGCTTGAATATAAAATTCATTCAAAGCGATGTTGAAAAGTTGCCTTTCCAAAATAATACGTTTGACTTTACGTTTTCAACCGATGTATTTGGCCATGTACGGAATCCAAATCTTGCTTTACAAGAGCTTTACCGGGTTACGAAATCTGGAGGGAGAGCAATCATGTTTTCAGAGGCTATGCCTAACTATGCTGATACAGTAAATAGTATAGTTTATAGCCACAAAAATATTTTGGACGAGCAAAAAAAGCTCGGGCACATAAATTTACTGACACCACATGGTTTAAATACCCAGTACTCCCCACGA
>JAGMCR010000005.1 GCA_023129115.1 Candidatus Iainarchaeum sp.
CGGCTGCACCTGCTGGCTCGGCTGCCTCTGCCGCAGCCCTGCGGGCCTCGCGCTCATCCACGCGGGCCATGGATCTGTCAACTATTTCGCCCACCTTAGCAGACTCTGCCAGCGCCTTCGTGCGCAAGGCCTCCAGAGTCCGTGGCCTCACGATGAGCGGGGTCATAACGCCCGCCTCGTCCGCGAGCTTTTTTACGTACTTGGTTTCCTGCATATTGGGGTGAAGAGCAAGTATAAGCGGTGGGCTATACCTCTCGACTTCGTGCTTCATCTTCTCGTGGAAGTCCTCGCTCTCCCAGTCCTCCTCGACCTCAATGTTCTCGAGAGCCCTCTCCCGCAGCGCGTCCAAGGTCTCCTTGGTTACGTGCTGGATTGGCGACTCGCCGGCAACCCTAGAAAGCCTGCCCGCGTAATCCGCGACAGGCTCTTCACCAAGCCTTATTGCGGGGAAGAAAAGCTCGCGCCCCCGGAGGTCCCGCTTCATTCTCGTGTGCTTTGCTGTAGTGAAGCCCCTCGCATCGAGCTGTGTCTCGGCAGCCTCCCTGATTGGAACAACAGGCCCGGCAACCGGCGGAACTGCCCTTGCCGGCGGCCTCTCTGCGGGTGGCACTCCACGCGCTGGCGGCCTTGTTGTTGGCGGCCTTCCAGCGGGCCGTGCTTCTCCTGCTGGCGGCCTTGCCGGTGGCCTTGCCGGTGGCCTTCTAGGCGCGGGAGTTACTTCCTCGCCCCTGTCGCGCGCCCTCTTTCTCCTTATGAGCTCGCGCTTGACCTCGCCCTGCAAAGTGGCGTTCCAGTATTGCTTGTAAATCTTTTTACCACGGTTCGTGTTGGCCGCAATTACCTTGGTGCGGTCCCCGCCCTTCCAGCGCTTCTGGTGCGGCTCGAGCTGGTTCAACACTCTCCTGAACTGCCGGTCATCATAAAGCGCCTCGATTGCGTCGGCCCATTCCTCCACGGTCTCCGGCATCACGCCGAGTGCATCGTGGCAAATTGCGTCAAGGATTAGAGTGTCCTTGTCGCCCCGTGCGCTGCTGCGGTCGTACGCCCGCACGCCGCCCGTGATGTGGCCCTCTTCCTCGAGCTCCTTCAGCAGGGTAGCACCAGTCTCTTCCGGCACCCCGCCGACGTCCGCCGGCTTCTCCCAGTCGTGCACCTTGTCCCCGGATGCATCGACGCGGTCCTTGAGCAGCGCGTAAATGAGGCGCTGGCCCTCTTTCTTGTAGTGCGCCTGCGCGTCGGCGTCCCAGCGGCTCGGGTCGCCCTGGACATGGTCCAGCTCGTAAGTCATGCCGAGCGACCAGAAGAGCTGGTCCTTGTTCCTCAATAGCTTGGGCCTGGACTTCACGTTCGAGAGCTCCTTGACCGTGGCACTGGTGTCAACGGCGCGCAGCTCGTCGAACGCCACTGGGGTGAAGCCCTGGTAGGCGTCGAGCTTCTCTTCGGCCCTGGGCGTTACCCTGCCGAGCTCTTTTCTTGCCTCGGCCAGCCTCTTGATTAGCTCGGTTTGCTTCTCCAGGCGCTCGACTTTTCTAGTGCACGTCACCGTGTCTTCCCCTGCCCTCGCCTCGTCCCGGTCTATGCTGCGCTGCTGGGCGACGACATCGCCCCTGCTGGCGCGAATGCTTGACCTTATGCCGTCGGCGGCAAGGCCAGCGAACGCGTGGTCGCCGAAGAATGCCTTCGCCTCGTCGGCAAACCCGCACTCCTCATAAGCCGGGTTGTTGAGGATGTCAATAAACGGCACTCCACTCACGGCATCCCCCTTGGCGCCGAGCCAGTGCGGCTCATTGGCCGCGTCAATCTCGTTCTGGAAGTTGTCCAAATAGGTGAGGGCAAAGTCAAAGTCGTCCAGCTGCTCCTGGAGCTGCTGCTCCCTTGCCGCTGGCCGCGCGTAGCCACTGGCCGCGTCACGCTCTTCCGTGGCCTCGGCCAGCTCATTCTGCTTGTCCTCCAGGAGGTCGTTGGTCTGCTCGACGAGAGCCCTCCTAATTCTCCGTGCCTCGGTGTTGACTTGGTCAATCTGCGCCCCCCTCTCTTCCTTGTCGCCCATGCCAAGCTCTGCAATCAGCTTTTTCTTGGCGTGCACCCAGTCCGTGAAGCGCGGGCCGTCCTCAGTGTCCATGTGCAGGCGCTTCAGCATCGAGCGGAACTTCTGGTACTTCGATTCGGGCAGTGCCGAGTAGTCGATGTCCCTCCCGTTCGCGACGATGCGGTCGTAAACGCCCAGGAGGCCCTCTTCCCGCATTCTCCTCCTGGCGGCCTCGATGTTGACCTGCCCGCCGTCCATGGTCTCGCGGATAATGCCCATTATGTCTTCCGAGCGCTCATAGTCCATGCCAAAGGCGATACGGCCGTCCAGGCCCTCCGGGATAATGCCGCGCCGGGTGAGGTCTTTCGCGATGTCGATGAACACCAGCTCGCGGTTCGTGGAAAACTTGAAGAACTTGGCGTACTCGCTCGGGCTCCGCTCCCTGAACTCTTCCTCGACCGGTGAGTCGCCGTGCAGGACGATGGCCGCCGCCGGGTCCAGGTGGGGATAAGTCATCATTTCTTCTTCCCCGGGCTCAAACGCAACATTCCTTTCGACGTCGACAGTGAGCGCGTCTTCCATGGACTCGGGGAAGAGGTCGCGGTAGCCGTCCCTCTTTTGGGTGATGTAGTCCACGGTGTCGAGGTCAAACTTCATGAGAGTTTTCTCGCGCTCTTCCTCGTCAGTGGTGCGGAGTATAAGGTTGTCCTCGTGCTCCAGCGGTGTCCTGAAGTCGCCGCGCCTCATGCTTATCTTTCGGCTGAGGTCCCTGTCGAGGGCCATTTCCGTCCAGTAATCCTTTTTGGTGACCCACTTGCCGCCGACCTTTACCTTCGACGGCATGTACAGCGTGAACTTGTCCTTGTCGACAATCGTGCCGTTGCGGAACGCGCGGACAATCGCCCTCGGGTTTTCCGCGATGCTGCCCACCATACCTTTGAAGGCACTCCTCAGCAGCTTCTTTCTCGTCTTCTTGCTCTTGCTGGGGAGGTCGGTTTCATTAATCTTTTTGATTTCTCTTCCGTAAGCCGCGACTGTTTCCCTGAACCCAACGTTGCCGCGCAGGAAGCGAAGCATTTCCTTGGCGATTGGCAGGTGCGCCTTGGCCACTGCCTTCTCGAGCTTGACGTCGCTCTCCTCGTAATCGGTCAGCACTTTCTCGTAATTGTCCAGCATCGCCTCCGTGTCCCCGATGTTGTAGTCCGCCGGGTTGTTTTCACTCCAGGCCACCGTCGAGACACGGTCGCGCATAAGCTCGCCCTGCCTCTTGAACTGCTCTTTGTCCATTTTAAGGGCGTACTTGTCCGCCTCCTTGTCGATTACCGCGAACTCACGCGCGAGCCTTGCGTTGCCGGTCTTCAGCGCCTTGGCGTACTTGATTGCCCCGTCGACGACACGCGCCGCCGGCGTCTTCGTGTCCGCCGGGCTGACCGCCTTCCTTATGGCTGCCAGGCTCCTCGGGTCCCGGATATTCGTGCCCTTGATGTTGCCGGCAATCCTGACGCCGACCAGGGTGCCGTGGCAGCGCGAGATTATGTCGTAGCCCGCCTTCTTCAGCGCCTGGTACTTCGCGAACTCTTCCTTGTCGCTGTCCGTGAAAGTCGTGAAGTCATTCATCGCCGTATAGGCAGCGTCCAGGGCATAGTCCGGGTGCTCGAGCAGAAGTATCTCGTTCTTCGCCACGATGATGTCGTTGAATCGCTCGGGCTGGTTTTGGCGGAGCCCATTCTCCCACTGCGCAAGCTTCGCGTCAAGCTCCCCGAACCGGTCGCCCTCGGCCGCGTCAAGGCGGCCTGTGCCAACCAGCTTGTCCTGCAGCTCCTCGAACACTGTCCTTTCGGCCACGGTAAGGCCGGCGTGCACGCTGTCCTTTTTGGCGCGGAGCGTGTCTGCGGGAGTTTCCCCGGCCAGCTTAGCCATGTGCTGCAGGAGCGTCACCCTCGCGGAAGAGCCACTGAATTCGCCCTCCAAGTCGTCCCAGCCGCGCGTCACGCGGTGCATTCCCGCGATGGCGTCCGCTGCCTCCACCGGGAACGACTCCACGACCAGCTTGCTCCTCTTCGACGGCGAGGTGCGGGCCTTGTTGTAGGCCCTGGCGACGAGCCAGTGCTTCTCGAACTCGTTCGCGCCCATCTGTTCCCTGAGGCGTCCCGAGCCCTCTGACCGGAAGATTGCCTCGGGCACTTCTTCCGGCTTGACGGGCTTGCCGTTGATGACGAACGCCCCCGACTCGATTACCTCGCCGAGCCCGGGCACCCACCTCGGCGCGCGCTTCAGGACTGCCGCGCCGGGAGTGCCGTGCTTGACGTAGACGACGTCGCGGACGACCTCTTCCCTGCCAGTGCCCTCGTGCACCTTCACCAGCTTCTCGCCCTCGTCAGTTGTGGAATACGTGAGGCCGTACGACTCGTCGAGCCACCCGTCGAGCCTCCTGGCCTCATCGCCGGTCGCGGTCCTCCGCTCGCCCTCGAGCTCCGCCGCAGTGTATTCGTGGCGGCTGCCGTCCGCCCTCCTGACTCTTATGCGCTTGGGCACGGCCTTGTGGTAGACTGCACTGCCGCCGAACGCGCCCTTCGCCCCCAGTAACGGGCCGAAAGCGTCGCGGTCCTCGCCGGCGTTCTCCCGGCTGTCCTTGCAAAGCCTGATGAGGTCGGCCGGCCTCGCGAAGCTGTAGAACTTCCCGTCGATTGTAATCGCTCCGCCGCCTATGTCATAAGACTCATCGTCGATTTCGACTTGTGGCTTGCGCTCGGGCGGCTCGAACATGCCCGTGTTTTGCTTGATTTTGGTCTCGATTTCTTTTTTCACTGCCTTAGCCCGCCCGTACTGCGGCCTCATGATTCCCTGGGCCTCTGCCTCGGCAGTAAGTGAGTGGCCGGTCGCCGCATCCGTAAGCATGGACAGCTCCGCCCTGTCCTGGGGGTCGAACAGGTTGTACTCCTTGCCCAGGATGTTGAGCTTGCCGCCCCTCACGGTCGTTGCCACCTCGGTGGCACGGTTGGTCGCGGGGTCTAGGACATAAGCCTTGAACTCCTCGCCCTCGATTTGGCCCAGCAGCGAGGCGTCTCCCGCCTCCATAAGTTTCCGGGACGCCATGTACACAAGCTGGTCGAAGGCGTCTTCCTCCACGTCCTCAAGCGCCAGGTCAATCACCGTTTTTTTGTCCAGCCTGGCGAGCCGCCTCCGCGCGGCAGCCTCGGTGAGTGTGGCGTCGTCGGCCCTCAGCTGCCTGATTGCGACCTTGTCGCCGAGCTCTGGCACCTTGTCCACCAAAAGCTCAGCCATCTGGGCGTCCAGAAAGCCAAAGTAAGTGGTGTCGCGCTGGTCCCTGACAGCGGCCTCCAGCGTCCTGCGCCGCTGGTTGGCGCTGAAGTTTGCGTAATTCTCCTTCGCATCACCCACTGACTGCCCACTGTCCACAAGCGCCATGACCGTGACCCGCTCGGCCACGTCAGGGTTTGCCCGCACGGCATTGAGCAAGTCTTCCTCGGTTGTGTCGTCCGCGTCCAGGCGAGTTATTACGTCGGCCACGGGCTCGTACGCGTCCTCGACTCCCGAAAGGAAGTCCTCTAGGCACTGCTCTCTCGGGCCGTGGAGCTCGCCAAGCAGCGCTGGGCTCGCCATCTCGGTCACTTTGCCGGTGATTGGGTCGGTCCGGCCGAGCATGACGTCGAAATGGCTGTCCAGCTTCGACGCCTCCGTGATGTGCCCGCCAAGAAGGATTGCCTCCAAAACCGTGTTTACTTCCCTTTGCCTGCCGCCCGCGTCGGCAAACGTTATCTTTCCGTCAGCGACAGTATAGCCCTCGAACTCGCCGTCGAGCCTCGCCAGCTTGTCAACAAAGTCCGCCTCGCCCGGCAGCGCCTGGGCCGCGGGAATAATTTGGTCCACGAACACGCTCTGGTAGTCGTCGCCGAGCGCGTCCTCGACCTCCTTCGTGTTTTGGATTTTGTAGCCCAAGCTGAGGAACTGCCTCTCCCTGATGTCGTCGAGCCTCTTCTCGTACGACGTGTCAATGGTCCTGTTCCTGACCATGTCCTCTTCCATCTCGGCGTATTGCGTGGAGAAGTTTGCCTGCATCTCTGCCTTGGAATAGGTGTCCGCGCCGTTCCTTATGAAGTACTCCCTGTTGAACCTGCCGCCCCAGCACTCCCACTCCGTGGTCTCGACTTCTTCGGTCGCCTTAACGCGCTTGCCTTCCTTCGTGAGGAACATGTGGCCCTTCAGCCTGTAGTCGTTCCTGTAGCCGTCGGCCGCCGCGCTCTTTTCCTGGAAGGAGTGGATTGCCTTGGCGACGCTGTTACGGTCGAGCTTGATTCCCACGCGGAACGGGTAGTTTCTTCGCTCCGCGAGGTCGGCGAGCTCCACGCGGTCCAGTGGGTTCCCCAAGTCGTAGCGCCGGCCCTCCACCGTGACCTTGCCGTCACGGATGCTCGCCTCCTCGTGCGTGGTCCCGCCGGTGTCGGGATCCGTGGTTATTTTTATTGTCAGGGTCTTGCCCTCGAGCTCTTCGGCCGTAGCCGTGAGCTCGTGCGTGCCGCGCTTGAAGAGCCAGTCCCGGCTCTTGGACTCCTCGACGCCGTCGACGTAGCGGTAGAGCCTCACAAGCGTCTCTGCCTCTGGCGCGGAGTCTGCGGGCAGCGTGCCCAGGAACCGGAAGCGCTGGAGCAGCGCCTTGGTGTCCTCGCTGAGCCCCGCGTCCCCGAGCAGTGAATCAATGTTGTCGCTCGCGGAGTTGGCCTTGTCAAACTCTCCCCACTTTAGCCTCTGGTTGGACACGCGCACGGTTCGGCTGAAGTTATAGACCTCGGTCTCGTCCAGTGTCGAGCCAGCCGCGAACCTGCCCTCGGTAATTGGGCTGTCGACATTGTGCCAGTCCTCGTGCGTGTCCGGCTCCAGGAACTCTGCCTCCTCTTCTTCCGGGGTGAAGCCATAGTACTGGAGCGTGCGCCCATCGAACCTGAACCCGTCGTGCCCGCCAAGTATTTCGTTGACAGTGTTCCCGCCGTACCTCTGGAACAAGTCCCTCACGCGCTCGTGCGTCTCCTCGCTCTCGTCGTCGAACTTGTCGAGCAGCTCGCCCCTGAGGGCTGCCTCGAACGCCCTCTCGGCCGCCGGGTCCTCAATCTGCACGGCCCCTCCCCTCTTTATGCGGACCGGGAGAGTCCGGCTCTTGTCCGTGACTACATAGAACGCGCCTGTCTGGGCTTTTGCGTCGCCAAGGATTTTGTCGGCGACCACGCGCTCGTAGCTGTCGCCGAGTTCGCTCATGAGCTCACGCGTGTTAAATGTCCTGCCCTCTACGTCCAAGTAGTCACTGAACAGGTCAACCACCACTGCCTCGCCGCCCTCGTCCTCGAACGCCAGCACGCCGTCGCCGACGGCGTACGTCGTGCCCTCGTGGGTGAACGCGTAGTCCATGTTGGCGACTATATCCCTTTCGTCAAGAGTGATGGCGGTGGGGTTGACGCGCTCGAAGAGGGTTTCGTCCGCAACGCCGTGGGCGCGGGCCATGTTCATCACGTCGCCGTACATCGGGTTCCACTCGACCTGTATCTGCTTGCGCTCGGTCTGCAGGTCGTTGTATGCGAGCACCTTGGCCTCGGGCCCGTTAAGCCTCTCGACTGTTTCCGCCCATTGCGCTGGAGTGAGCTCGATGGGCCACTCCTTCATGCCCTCAAGCACCGTGGCCATGTCAAGCATGCGCTGGGTGCGTGCCATGCTGCTAATGGATTTGCCCTCGAGCTCCTCGGCGCTGCCCGTGACCTTTTCGCCGAGCCTCTCGAAGTAGCGGCGCGAATCCGTCTTGAATTCCCTGACTGCCTCGGAATCGCCCGTCCGAAAGCCCATCTGCCGCCTAGCGTTCTGCCGCAGCGCGGCCCAGCTGTTCTGCACGCGCTCCTGGGCGTCCTCGAGCCTGCCCACGCGCTCGCGCTCCCAGTCAATGGTTGCCTCCCTGCGCTGGCGCCTGTTCTCGATTCCCCTCAGCTCGCGGCGCGGGTTCAGGTCCCTAAGCTTCTTCCAGGCCCTGGCCCACTCGTGGTAGTCCGGGTTGTAGAGGCTGGCCGTGGCCCTGTCGAGCCCGCCGACTGCATCGTCGAACTTTTCCTTGAGCGGCTCTTCCCCGGGGAAGAGCTTCTTGGCGCTGATGTCGGGCACGCTTATGTCGGCCTCCTCGTCCTCGGCCGTGATGTCGCCGTACGCCTCCCTCTGCGTCTCGAACGGGAGTGCGGAGTGGTGCTCTTCGTATGCCTCGGCCTTTTCCTCGGGAGTGCCCTCGCGCATCACTTCCTCAAGCGCTTTGGCTGCCTCGTTCCTTTCCTCGACAGTGGCCTTGATTTCTTTCCTGACGCGGAAGCCCGGCCTCACGCGCCGCTGCATGAAGCGCGTGAACGCGTTGGTCCCGGTGAGGCGCAGCTCCTTGACGGCCTTTTTGTTGTTGGCCAGGTCGTCGAGCGTGTTAATCCTGTATTTTGCGAGCGTGTTCTTGACCCACGCCTCCTCGTGCTTGATGTCGGCGTCGTCCAGCATTCTCGAGACCTGGCTGTCAATTGGCAGGCGCCCCCTCACGTACTTGGCGCGCCGGCCGAACTCCCTCGCGAACCTCTGGGGGTTCCAGGTGGCGGGCCTGCGCCCGTGCTCGTCGACGAAGTCCCTCAATGCCGCGAGGGCTGCGTCGACCTCGGGCCCCTGGTTCCTGTCGGGGTCGGCTTCTATCTCGTCAATATCTGGCCCCACGACGCGGAGCAGCTCCTCCCGGTTCCGGCCACGCAGGCCTTCTTCCTGCTCGGCGAGTCTGGCCTCAAACATGGGGGCGTGCAGCTTGCTAAAGACTTCTGCGAATTGCGCCGCGTCCCAGGCGCCTGTCTCCTCATAGTCGGAGATGAACTCCTGTGCTGCCCGATAGTTTTCGTTCGCGTCGGCATTTGGCATGAACTCCGCGAAATCCCTGAGATAACTATCTGCTGTCCTGCGGCCCTCGGCGGCGCCCAGTGCCCCGAAGCGGCTCTTTACCTCTTCTTCTGTTTTGCCGTACGCGACCTCATTAATCTGCCTAGTCAGCTTGGCGTACTCGTCGCCGTCCCACTCGGGCGCCTCGCGGTAGTTGTCGACAATGTCCTCTGCCTCCTCAAGGCGGCGCCGTGCGCGCCTGTCCGGGTAAAGGTTAATGCTCGTGCGCAGGTCGGCGAGCACTTCGTCCGCCGCCTCGACCGCGTCCCCGCGGCTCATGTCTTCCATGCGGTAGCGCGACAGCGCCTCGCTCACGCGGTCGTACGTGCCCTGTGGCATCTTGTCCGAGTACCTCTGCTTGAACTGCTCGAGTGCGTCCCACTTCTTGTTCCGGATGGCCTTCTCGACCTTCAGCATCATCTCGGCCGCTTGCCTGTCCGCCTTCTTGACTTTGGCGTCCTTGCCCCTGAACAGCATGTGCCCAAGGCTCTTGCTCGACAGCGCGTCCTCAAGCGACAAAAGGCTCTTGTTGTCCCTCTTGCCAGCCGCGCCAAGGAAGCTCTGCACCTCTTCCGGCGAGTACTCAAGGCCCTGCTCCCTCATGAACACGGAAAGCTGCTTTGTCACAGGCGCCAGTTCCTGCGCCCCGTAAACCGCGCTGACATACTGCGTGGCAAGCTGCTTCTCAAGAGCCTGCCACCTCTCCCGCGACAAGCCCTCGAACTCGTCGCGCGTCCTGTCCGGGAAGAGTTCGACCAGCCTCTCAATGTTCTTCTGCTTCACCGCCTCAATCCTGTCAAGCGCAACCCTCGCCCTCTTGGTGAGGCGCTCGTGCGTGGCGTCGTCTGCCACGCGCGCATAAGACTCGTGGCCCATGACGTTCTTCTTCATGTGGTTGAGGACTGCCACCTTTTCCCGCGGCGTCCTCGCGGCCAGCACCCGGCCAACCCCCAGGACCATGTAGGCGCGCCTCTGCGTGCGCTCGTCAAGATTGTCCCAGTTCTTCCACGCGACGCGCTGGAGCGCGTCAAGGTCTTCCGCGGCCGCCAGCTCGTTCACGCGCCGCCTGATTGCTGCGTTGGGGTGCGTCGCCAGCTCCGCAATCCCTTCGTCGCGGTCGGACTCAAGCTGTTCCGCCAGCTTCCTCATGAGGCTCCTGCCCTGTGCCTTCTTCCGCGGCGACTTTATGAACTTGAACTTTTCGTGGTCGCCCTTGACAAGCAGGTAGCCGAGGTACTCGCTCCCAAGCGCCTCGTCAACCGTCCCTATGCGCTGGTCGCTCCGCTGCCGCGCAAGCTGCATCAATGCGTCGAGGTTCGCGCGGGTGTAGCCCCTTGTCCCCTCGCCGGTAGCCTCCAATAGCCTGAACATCTCGCTCGCGGTGTCGGACACGGGAAGCGGCTCGGCGCCTTCTTCAGCTGCTTCTTCGGCGCCTTCTTCGGCGCCTTCTTCGGCGCCTGGCTCGCCCTCAGGCCTAGGCCCGAGGTCGCCGTGGTAATACGCGCGGGTCACCCTATCCCACATGTCAGTCAACTGCGGCGCGCCCGCCGGTGGCTGTGCGCCAGGCGGCACTGCGCCAGGCGGCACTGCGCCAGGCACTTCTGCGCCCGGTGGAGCGGCTGCTGCTGGAACAAGCTGCACTTCCTGCTGCCTGTCCATGATGGACTGGTGCAGTTTTTCAGCGATTTCCTTAGCCTTCTTCTGCTCGATGTGGTCCTGCAGCCTGGCGAGTGCCTTCCTGTACTCGTGGCCTTCCACCCCCTCGAGTGCGTCCCTGATAACGCCCCGCCTGCGGTTCAATACTTCCAAGCCGTTCCTGAGCTGCATGCGCTCCTCGACCGTGAGGTCCTCAAAGTGTGTTATTTGGCCAAGCCGGTCCTTCAGGTTGAACAGCCTCGTGAGCTTCACCGAGTCGTTTTGCTCTTCCGGCACCCCCTCTGGCGTCGGGACTGCTCCCGCCATCACTCCTGAGTGCTGGGCAAGCGCATTGATTGCGGTGAACACCTGCTCTTCGTCAAGGTCACGGTAGTCGCGCCCGCCGATGAGCGTGCGAAGATTCTGGCGAAGGCCCTGCCTTAGCTCGCCCTCCTGGTAGACTCCTTCCTGGAGCCGGTTGAGTGGCTGGATTATGTCTGTGCCAATGCCACTTGTTTCTGCCTTGTCCTTGAGGTCGGCGAACTCAAGATTGGTGACGCGGCCCTGGCCGGCGCGCTCCTTGTCTATGAGCCGCTGGATTGCATCGCCCATTTGGCCGTAGGCACTAACGCGCTCGGGCGAGAGCCCTGCGTTGAACTGCCGGAGGTTCGAGTGGACATTTACCAGTGCGCGCATGTCGCTCTGGCCGATGTTGTGATATGCCATGTCCGGGCTTGCGACGCGCGTGATTGCCTCGTGCTGGTCCTCGGGAATGCCGAGCTCGTTCAGCACCTGCCTCATTCCCGCGGCGCCGAGGTGGCGGACACTGTCAGTAACCTGGTCCTGGGTCCGCTGCGGGCGCTGGGCGAGGTTCTCCAGCGTCTGCTGCATGGGGTTCTGCGCGGCAGCGTCCTGCTGCGCGTTTGGGTTGACGCCCAGGCCCTGGTAGCCCCGCTCCATCTGGCCCGCCACAGAATTGCGGCTGCTCATGTTGTTGTACAACTCGAGCAATAGGTCCTTGTGCACCTTGTCGCCGGCCTTGTACGAAAGCGGCCCGGCCCGGCCGTGCCTCTCGTTCAGGGCGCTTGCCTCTTCGTGAGTAATTGGAGTGTTAAGGAAAGCACGAATGTTGCGGGTGCCAGACCACGCGGTCTGGCTCCAGTGGATTTCGTGCCTGAAGATGTTGAACGGCGAGAACCGCGACGCCCCGTACTTTTCCCTCGCGTCGGCCTCGTCCACCTTTGCCCTCTCGAGCCGCACAAGCAGCGGCTCCAGCTCAGGGCCACGCATCCCCATTGCATGGGACTGTACAAAAGCTGTGTGGGCGTAAAGCCGGTCCCACTTTTTTCTCCTAAGGTTTTCTCTCAAATCGCCAGTCGATTTTCGCAGCACCATCGAACCACCTTTTAGTGCAATATTTGCACAGAATCATTAGCGCGGTTCCTACTTATATACCTTTTGTTAATAGGGCTGCAAAGAACTCTGGGTGGTCCGGCAGGCCCGCTATTTCGTTGGCCCGAGACCAAGCTGTTTCAACAAACCCTGTCGAGACAGTATCCGAGACAATAAATAGCGTAGAATAGAGCTCGGTTACTCCATCAGAACTCTCCAAGAGCTTCTTTGTTGTTTTGGCTGCTGTTTTGTAATCCTTTACCAGGCTGCTCCAGCCCGAAAAAACAGATGAAACGCGCGTCAAAAAGGGCTCCAAGACGTCCCGTTCTCCCGCAGACAGCTTTTCTTTGATATCGAGCCATGGGACGAGCTTGTTTCCACAATCGTGCTTCTCCAAGAGGCTGATTACTGAAGCGTCTCGTATTGAGTGGGGTGAGTGCGCGAGGAATTTGTTGCAGTTTATTACATGCATTTTTCCGGCGCTGGTGCCGGCGAAGAAGCGGGAGAGCGGCATGTACCTGGCCTGCATGAGGGTGAGGTTTTCGAAGACGCCTGTGGGGCCGTAGTCCAGGAAGAGCAGCTTGCCGTTGGGCTTCAGCGACTTTTCGGCTTTGCCGAGGAAGTTGTGGAGCTCGAGCGGGATTACGGCGGTTGTGCCGCGGGGAATGGTGAGGCCGGAGCGCTTCATGAATGCGTTGGCCTGGCGGGACTGCTCTTTGGTGAGGTCGACGAGCTCGCCGGCCTTGGCGGCATAGAGCTTGTTGTCGATGTTGATTAGCTTGAGGCCGCGGAGCTGGGGGAGGCACTGCACGCAGGCGACGAAGTCGTAGTCTGCGGAGGCGTCGAGGGCGAGGGGGTCGTCGAGCACGTCCGGCTTCCAGTCCAGGAACTTCATTTTTTTGGCAGACGGCCCGATTACTGCTGCGTCGCCTTTCCCGAGGGATTCCTCGAGTGCGAGCGAGAGCATGCCGCCGCAGGTCTCGACGAGGTCGATTTCGAACATCGCTTGCACTATGCAGCCGCGGAATTTATATTTGCCGGTGGAGCAATAGGGTGTAATGGTTTTCGAGGTCGTGGCTGTTTTGCTGCTGGTGGCGGCGGGCTACCTGTGGGTCCTGAACCGGCGGGTGGGCGCTTTGCCCGCGAACGCGAGCCGGGAAGAGCCCTGGCTGAAGGACGAGGAGCTTGAGCTCCCGTAACTAATAAAAAGCGGGGCGGGTTATTCACTATCATGCGCAGGGCGCTGCTGGCACTTTTGCTTTTTGTCGCCGTGGCATCGGCGGCTAACTTCAGCGCTAGCCTGGACCGCACCAACGGCACTTATTACACCCAGGACAAGGAGTACAGCGTAAAGGTCACTGTCAAGAACACGCACACAGCGAACAACAGCTACTACGTGTTACTGCTCAGTGACGGGACGAGGGTGCTCATCAACAAGACCGATGGCGTGCGCTACGAAATCGAGGACCTGGAGCCCGGCGACACGCACTCGAAGACGTGGAAGATGAAGGTCACGAATGCGATGCCGTTCAGGTACACCGAGTATTTGGAGCTCCTGGTATCTGACGACTTGAACGACACCAGGAACGGCACAATCGTTGAGGTCAAGACGCCGGAGTTCAGCAGCATAGAGGCGAAGCTGACCTACGAGCCGAGCAACGCAGCCACGGGAAAGCTGAAGGTGACGGCGGAGACGTCGGAGGGCGACAGCACGAAGCGGTTCAACGTGACCTATTACCTCAAGAACAAGACCGGGGTGTGCATGAACAAGACCACGGACAAGAAGGAGTTCACGGTCGACTTCGAGAACTGCAGCAGTGGCATATACGACTTCGTGGTCGAGGGCCATGCGGACAACTACACAAAGACGGACAAGACGCGCGACTTTTTCCTGTTCAGGAACCTCACGATTACCGCGCATTTTTACCAGTTGGAAGAATTCGGGTTCGAGCGGAACATTGAGCAAATCGGCTTTGTGAAGGGCAACGAGAGCCTGCGCGTCCGGGGCAGGGCGGTCTATGACGAGGGCACGGTGCTGGGCTATGGGCCGGACGACGAGAGGACTAATTACCTCAACATGACCATTTACAGCAACAAAAAGGGCTCGAAGTACGACAAGACTTATACCATCCACCCCAGCGCGAACGGCAACTACAGCCTTTATTTCGAGGCGCCGCAGAACACGAGCAAGTACGAAGTGACGATAAAGGCGTTCTCGAAGTACAACGAGGACAAGGACAAGTACGACTACAAGCCGGAGATAGAGTACAACTTAATTGTGAACAACACTGTGGACTACGCCACGGCGCCGCTGAACAACACGGGCGTGATGGCAAACCTTGGGATAAAGCTGGGCAACCAGAGCAGGGTGTTCAATGGCGGCGGCCTCGTGCTGGCCGTGCAGGTCACGAACAACAACTCCGTAAGCGTCACCGGAAGGCCCGTGCTCGTAGAGAAAAGCGGGGCAAGCCAGTTCGTGGTGGCGACGCCGGCGTCGGACACTGTGCTTGGCGGGCATGGCAGGGCGTACAGCCTAACGGTCACGCCAAAAAAGTACACGCGGCCCGGGGAGTACGACGTGGACGTGAAGTTCTCGACGATTTACGGCGCCCTTCTCACTCCGGTTACGCTGACCGTGCCCGCGGAGGACTTGATTGAGGGCGAGGTGAACGTGTTCAGGTACGTCGAGTACACGAGCGATTCCACGGTCTCGCTGAAGCTCGTGAACCAGCACACTGCGAAGGCGACGGCGAAGGTTCGCGAGGACATCAGCAAGGACGTGGTTTCACGCATTGTTGACATCCAGCACTTGCTTGGCTCGTGCGCAATGAGTGACACGGAGTGCAGGCTGGGGCACATACTGGAGAGCGGCACATGCAGCGACTGCGCCAGTGTCGACTGGAATGCGTCGAAGTGCTTCGTTGCGTGCGAGGGCAAGGGCAACCTCACCCAGGCGTGCCGCGCGAACTGCACAAGCCTCGCGGGCAACTGCACTGCGAACTGCACGAACCGGACTGTCCTGAAGTTCTCTCCAATTTATAACACTCTCATCGACGCGGACCCGATTGTGGAGTGGAACGTTGTGGTGCCGGCGGGCGGCGAGGCAGAGGTCTCGTACTACACGGGGATGCTTGTGGACGAGGACTGGTTCACTGAGCCCGTTGTCGAGGCGTTGTTCGGCGCGACGCCAACGCCCACCGCGACACCCGTGCCGACTGTGGCTCCGGAGCCAACGCTCAACGCAACTGCTACGCCGAGGCCTAAGCCAAAGCCGCCGAGCGGGATTCCGCAGTGGATGCTTATTGTGATGGGCACTGTGTTTTTCCTTTTCGTGGCCGCGGGGATTGGGGTGGCTTACGTGTTCACGCAGAAGCGGGAATTGGTGGACGAGTTCATTGAGAAGTATGCGCCTGAGCACGAGCCAACGGAAGCCGAACTCGAGCGCATGAATGTCCGGAAGCTGTTCGTGACAGAGGAGCCGCCGAAGCCGAAGCCCGCGCCGGAGCCCGAGGTTCCGGAGGAGCCGAAGGAGTCCATCATTTCGCGGCTGGACAAGATGTTTTCGCCGAAGGAGAAGGGCAAGGGGCCGGAGAAGTACAAGCCGAAGCCGGCTGCCCCGCCAAAGCCGGAGGCGAAGCCCGAGAAGGAAGAAAAGAAGAAAGAGAAAAAGAAGCCCGACTTCAAGGAATTAAAGGAAATCGGGAAGGGCTTCGCGGACAACCTTTAATAACCAGCGCATTCACTAACCAAAGGGAGCAATGAAGAGCCCTATGAGTCTTGAGCCCTTCGGGGCAATGAAATCAGACGGGCGGACGGAGCTCCCCCCAACCTTTTTTTGCTATAGTCACAGCAATTGGGGGGTGGGCGCCGATTGGCGCCACCCCCCGAGAAAATTAGTGCCTGCGGCTCACTCCCCCAACAGCGGATTCTCGCACAGCGCGACCATGATGTAGACCGAGTAGTCTCCGGTCGAGGTGCCCGGCTCGGTCACGTCGACGGTGTCGTCCTGCCAGATGGTCACGATTGGCGGGTAGAGCCCGATGTCCAGGAGCTTGGCCTTGTCCCCGATGTACGTGTGCGAGTTTTTGGAGTAGAAGCTCACGTTTCCCCCCATGTAGTCGGGGCACTTGAAGGTGTTGTTGCCCGGGCTTGAGAGGTCGATTAATCCCTTGTATGGCCTGTCGTAGTAGCCCACGGTCGTGGGGCTGATGCAGCGGGAGTAGCCGTCCTTGACAAATGTCATCTGGAACTCCTTGCCGAAGTTCTCGGCGCAGAAGAAGTCGTACACGTCGATGAGCCCCATCTCGTTGGTCGTGCCGAGAAGGGTGTCGCCGGCGTAGACCTCGACGCCGGGTATGCACTCGCTGTAGAAGTCCTTGATGCGTCTGCAGTTCTTCGAGACGTTCAGCTCCTGCGCCCATAGCTGGCCGGCGTATTTGTCGGCCACGCGATGCAGCTGCTCCTCCAGGTCGGGGTTGATGGTGTCGGCGGTGTTTAGGTACAGGTGCCTCTCCCCAGTTGGCTCGGGGGGAGTTTCGTCGTTTTGGCCGATGGCGTTCAATTCCCTTGTGGCGTTCAATTCGGTTGTGGCGTTCTCGGCCGGGGTATCGGCTGGAGACGTTTCCCCGTCGCCCAGGCAGCCCGAAAGGAGGAGTGCCGGGAGCATCAACAGGATGGCAAGTGCTAGTTCTCTTCGCATGGGTTGATATTGGTGGGGATTCTTATAAGCGTTTGCGCGTGGAAGGGGGGGTGTGATAGTAATTAACTGTAGTATTTTCCCACAAGGCAAATGAAAAAGTTAGCACCTGACGCGAATTCCTTTGCCGTCGAACAAGACTGTGTAGGCCTCGCCTTTGGTGAATTCGCCGGTGCATTTTATGGTGGTTTTGGTGTTGAGGATTAGGTAGTCCACGGGCGCGGTGCAGCTGGCGTTGTTCTCGGGGACCTTGATTTCGTGGAGCGGCACGTGCCCGCGCGCGAAGCTGTGCAGCTCCAGCTCAAGGGACTTGCTGGTGCAGCGGGAGTGGTGCTCTCCCTCGAAGTGGGTGTAGGTGGCCCCCGTAGCGGGAATGGTGAGGAAGAGGAAGGATGCCGCGGCTGCGATTATGAAGAACAGCATAATGGCGAACTCGATTCCCTGCATTCCTTTTGGCACAAGCCAAAAACTCTTTCAGTGCTTATAAGCCTTTTTCCAAATCACCCAGAACGACACTATCGCGAGCAGGAAGAACACGAGTACGGGGGTTGCCTGGATCCAGTCCATGGGCATGCATAGGGGCCGGGAGAATAAAAGGGTTGGAGTTTGGCATGCAACGACAATACAAATAAAAACCATGAAAGGGAATACACCGGGTTATCATGGAACACGTTGTGCAGCAGCAGACAATGGTGAGGGGGGCTGTTGCCGGGGACGCCGAGGCAATTGTTGGTGTGGCGCAGTCTGTTTTGCTGCCCAACCTGTCGACGACTTCCAGGGGCTTCTTGAGGAACAGGTACACCAGGGAAGTGTACGAGAAAAAACTTGGCTCGTCGCCGTATTGCCTTGTGGCCGAGGAAGGCGGCGAGGCCATTGGGTTCTTGATTGCTTATGAGTCGCAACTGCTTGTGCCGGAGAACGAAGTGGAGAAAGAAATCGTGCGGAAGCACTCTGGGTTTGTCTATATCTGCCAGGCGGCGGTCCGGCCCGAGCACACCGAGAAAGGGGTTGGCACAAGGCTGTACGAGCGCCTGTTAAAGGAAACCGGCGGCAAGCCGTTGATGTGCGTGATTTCTTCAAGGCCCCGGAACAAGCCGTCCGAGAGGTTCCACGAAAAAATGGGCTTCAAAAAGCTCGGCGAAGTCACCGAAAAAGACGGCACGAAGTGGTGGGTTTACAAGAAAGAATAAAAGAAGGGCCGCAACCAGCTGAAACTCAGCTGGCACGTTGTCCGTGCCCCTTCGGGGCAGCGGACTAAAACAAGAAAAGGTGGGGCCGCGGCCGTGATTCAGCGTCCCTAGGGGGAGCGCAGCTCCCCCTGGCTACCCTGGGAAGCCCACCCCCTCAGCAATACTATATTGTTATCACAAGGAGAAATAGTTTTTCTTTTGGCAACTTACATTTTCTTTTTTCTAAAAAGAAAAGGGAGGGCCGCGGCCGTGATTTGAACACGGGTTAGGCGGACCACAACCACCCGTACTAGACCAAGCTATACTACCGCAGCCACTGTGGGAGTTGATTTTAGGTCTTTGGTTTAAAAAGAGTTACCTTCGGGGCGGCGATAGTGGCCTTAAGGGGGGACGCCAATTGGCGTCCCCCCAAGTTTGGGTTGGGTGTCAAGCCCCCAACTACATCTTCGTCTTTTTCTTGGTGAAGCCACTGATGGCGTCCAATAGCTCGATGGGGGTTACAAAGACAACTGTGTTGCTCTGGTCGCTCGACAAGTCGTTCAGTGTCTGCAGCGTGCGCAGGTGCAGCCCGCCCGGAGAGCTGGCCAGTTTTTCGGCGGCCTTCGCCATGTTGTCCGAAGCGATTACCTCGCCCTCCGCCTTGATGATGAGCGACCGCTTCTCGCGCTCCGTCTCCGCCTGCTTCATGATAGTGCGCTTCAATTCCTGCGCAATCTCGATGTCCTGCAGCTTGATTTCCGTGACGTCGATGCCCCACGGGTCAGTCCCCTTGTCCACGATGTCGCGCAGCTTGTTCGCAATCGAGTCGCGCTTGGACAACAGGTCGTCAAGCTCTACCTCGCCGGCAACGTCACGCAAAGAAGTCTGGCCGTAGCGAGACACTGCGTAGTGATAGTCCTCGATATTAAGCACGGCCTTCTCCGGGTCAATCACCCGGTAATAAATCACCGCGTTAATCTTGACCGGCACGTTGTCTTTCGTCATTACTTCCTGCGCCGGAATGTCCAGCGTGCGAATCCGCGTGTCAAGCCTGCGCCACGACTGAATCACCGGGACAATGACGTTGACCCCCGGCTCCATTATCCGCGAAAACTTCCCCAGCGTGAACAACACGCCGCGCTGGTACTGCATCACCACTTTCACGAAAGCGCTGACGAAGATTATCCCAAAAAACCCCAGAAATATTATTTCAAAAATCACTTTGAACACCTCGGGCTGCATAACGCGGTGGAGCTATTTATTCTTTACGAATCGCTCGATGCGGTCCAATGCCTCGGACAGAACCTCGATTGGGGGCAGGAAAACCAATCGGAAGTGGCCCTTGCCGTACTCGCCGAACCCAGAGCCGTGCACCACCAAAACGTGCTCCTGGTGCAGCAGGTCAAGCACCCACTGCTTGTCGTCCCCTGTGTCGATGCGCGGGAACGCGTAGAACGCGGCCTTCGGCTCAACGCAATGGACGCCCATTTCGCCGAAGCGCTTCACCACGAAGTCGCGGCGCTCGATTAGTTTTTTCTTGGTCTCCTCGATGTGGGCCTGCGGCCCGTCCAGCGCGGCCTTGAACCCCCACGCGCACGGCTCGTTCACGCACAATCGGTTCCGGCCCAGCGCCAAGCACGCCTCGAAAATCTCTGGGCAGTTCCGGAACGCCATGGAGCCGATGCGCCAGCCAGGCGACAAGTAGTTCTTGCTGATGCCGTTGAGGGTGATGACAGGAGTGTCCTTCACGAGCGACGAAAGCGAAACAGATTCCTGGAAAGTCATCAAGTTATAGATTTCGTCGGACACGAGCGGGAGCGAGTGCTCGCCCGCTACGTCAATGAGTGACTGCAGCATTTTTTTGGAATAGACCGCGCCCGTTGGGTTGTTCGGGTTGATGACGACCATGACACGCGTCTTTCCGCTGATTTTTTTGCGGACGTCGTCGACGTCGGGCTGCCACCCGTCGCCCTCGGCGCACGCGTACTCCACGGGCACGCCGTCGCACAGCCTCGGGACGGACATGTACTGCGGGTAGTTGGGGCCGGGCACCAATGCCTCGGCGCCGGGCTCGACCAGCGCGCTGAACGAGAACTCGACGCCCTCGCTCGCGCCCTGCGTGATGCAGTAGTCGTCCGCCTCCGAGCCGTTCACGCGCTTGTCCCACGCGCGGATTGACCCGAGGATTGGCGCGTCGCCCTGCGAGTCGCCGTAATAGTTCTTGCCGCCCATGATTGCGTCGCACGCGGCTTGCTTGATGTGCTGGGGCGTGTCGAAGTCGTATTGGTCGGGGTCGCCGATGTTGAGCTTGATTATTTCGTGGCCCTTGGCCTCCAGCTTTTTGGCGGGGAGCACGACGTCCCGAATTGCGTACTTCAGCCCCTTGACTCGCTCGGCAACCATGGGTGCCTACTAGCCGCGCCAGTCATAAAAACCTAACCCCCTTATTAAGGAGAAATACGTTGATTACCGTGAGTGGTTTCATGGACACAAAAGTCACTGCATTGCTTATGCTCGCCGTGCTGGTGGTGCCGGCCTTCGCAATCAGCCCCTTTGATTTGCTGCTGCACCCCGGCTACTTAATCAAGCTCGTGCTCAAGACCATTGGCCTCGAGGAAAGCACCCAGGACAAGGTAATGAACGCCGGGCCGCCGGCCGAGGTAACGCCAGAGTACAAGGAGAGCATCGACAAGTTCAACGAATTGTTTGGCCTGCTGCAGCCCGACGCCGTCGGGCTCGACACGGGCAAGCGCGTGAACGAGTTCGTGTACATCGCGTTCACCGAGAACGGAGTGCTGTACGCGGACGCCAGCGTCCTGATACAGCAGGGCGTCGTCAACGCGTTCGAGAAGGGGAAGGGCAACTACGGGACGCCAACGATTTACGTGCGAGTCAACAAGCACGCCGTCGACAAAATCCCTAGCCTCATCAACAGCCCGCAGGCGATTGACCACTTGATGGGCCTCTACCTCGACGGGCACATAGAGCTCGAGCCCGAGTCAAAGGCAATCGAGTACGTCGATAAGTTCAGAGCATAGTCGCCATCAGCCAAAAGACGCCGCCGATGAAAATCATTGCCATAGCCGCGCCCACGGAGACGAACACGTTGTTGATGGGGATGGAGTGCCTCTCGGTGATGAGGAACGGCGCCAGCAAAACAAACGCCGAGCCCGCGAACACGAACGCGAGGGCGGTGTCCAGCACCAGCAAAAAGTACGAGAAGGCGAAGAGCGCGACGTAGAAGATTACTGCCTGCTGCTTGAACGCCTGTGGTATCATGAGTGAAAATAAGACAATCAGCTATTTAAGAATTCTGTTTTGAGGGGTATTTTCGTGCGAACGCAGCCAGCACGCCCCTCCTCGCAAGAAACTGCATAATCTCGAGGCCCTTCCCCTTGTCGTCTTCAGCGTGATACTCAGAAACAACGAGGAATTTGGGCTTACACTTTTGTGTGGCTTTTTCCACTGACTCAAGAAGAAGGAATGAGCGGGTTGGATAAGTCCCAATTCTACCGTAGTCTGCTCTCGAAAAGCAGTCCAGGTCAACATCAATAATATTGGCGTCCTTCTGTTTAGCAATGTCTTTTTCAAGAGCCGCCATTGCTGCAGGCTCAGCGGCACGCATAAACCCTCCTTCCGGGTCCTTCACGCGGATTGTCTCGCCAAGAAGCTCGGGGCCAAACGTCTTCACTTCATCATCTGTTTTCAACCCATTGTTTTTCGCGTGACGTACATATGTGTGATGCTCCAGGGTCCTGCCCCATCCTTCGTCATAGTGGGCATCGAACCGCAATACCTTGCCCTCAAGATGATACACCGGGTAAGCCGCGTCGTGGTGGCTCCCCATCAAAAACACAAAGTCGTGGTCCTTCACGAGTGCCTTTAGCCGCAACCCGATGTCATCATACTGTTTATTATGTTTATTACGCCAACCCTCGTCGCAATCGTAATCATAATCCAGCAGTTTTGGGAATTCTGTATAGGTCTCTACTTTAACAGACGCCCCCAGTTCATCGCCAGTTTTCTCAATTGTTTTCTTGATTTCTTCAATCGGCATTAGGCCGGGGGCATGGTAACCATGTATGTGCTCACAGACGTAGTGATAAGACGGCAACCCGACCACAGCAACGCGCAGCTCCTTTTTTCCCGCCATTGCCTTAATTATTGTAGGATATCTTTAAAAACACCCCCCTCCTTGCCTATTCTAGTGCTGTCTCTTGGTAACGGCGTGAGCTACCAAAGCAACGGGAGCCACGTCTTGTTTGACCCCAGCCGCAAGGCTCGGGAAGGCCTGGTGTGCATTAGCCACGGGCATTCCGACCACGCCAGGAGGCACGACACGACCACGCTAATGACACAGGAGACCCTGGACATCACCGGGCTCCCCGGCGAAGCGATTGCGTACGGCAAAGAAAAGCACGGCGTCACGGCACACAACGCGGGGCACGTGCTCGGCAGCGCCCAGTTCGAGATTAATGGAGTAGTATATACAGGGGACCTGCTGACGGACAACCCCCTGCTCGGCGGCGCGGACCCGATTCCGTGCGAGGAACTGGTGATTGAGGCCACGTTCGGCCTGCCGGAATACGTGTTCCGGCCCAGGGAAGAAGTTATTGCGGAAATCCAGAAGTGGGTCAAGAACAATTACGGGGCCGGGCGCACCGTCGTGCTCGGCGGGTACGCGCTCGGCAAGGCACAGGAGCTCACGAAAATCGCGTGCGACGCGGGGTTCACGCCGCTTGTGCACCCAAAGATTGCCAAGGTGAACCGCGTGTACGAAAAGTACGGGGTGGCCTTGGGCGAGTGGCTCGAGGGCGGGACCCCTGAGGCCAACGAAATGATGAAAAGCAACTTCGTCGCGGTGATGCCGTTCCACCAGGTGAAGCCGCCGCTGCTGCAGTCGCTCTCGCGGGGGCACAAGGCCGTCGCGGGGGTGGCCACGGGGTGGCGGTTCGGCAACGGGAAGGGGACAAAGGCCTTCCAGCTGAGCGACCACGCGGACTTCCCGGGGCTCATTGACTACGTGGAGGCGGCGGAGCCGAAAAAAGTGTACACCGTGCACGGGTTCGAGGCGGAGTTCGCGCGGCAGCTGCAGAGGAGGGGCTGGAACGCGAGGCCGCTGAAGCACAGGCAGAAGACCCTCCACGAATGGTAGCAACCCTTTTTCTGTTACAGGGACACTCGCTTGCCGGCTCGGTCCCTGAACGGTGGAAAAGCGTTGATGGAAAAACCAAGAACTTTATATACCAGTAATTCATAGGTGTTCAGCATGACGCAGTACAAGGAACAGGCCCATGTCCACAACATCCCCAAGGAAATGATTCTTCACTCGATTGAGGCAATCAGCGCAGGGATGGTGCAGGACGCCCGGTACAACTTTGGCCGCGAGGCCGGGTATTCGTCGCAGCTGCTGGTGAACGAGAGGGACGGGCTCGTGTTCTGCGAGGTAAAGTTCATTCCGTACGACTATAGCTTCAGGTGGCTCGTGGAAAAAGAGGCGAAAGGCCACATGGTGACGTTCGTTGGGTCGACGCCGGACACGTGGTTCGAGTTCATGACACAGCAGGGCGACAAGCTCCGCGGGCTCGTGGACACGCAGTGGAGCGCGTTCGTCAACTTCGGCATCGGGTTCGTCACGTGCGACTATTATTACAAGAACGTCAAGAGCAAGGCCAAAACAAGGCCCGCGCGCGAGCACATCAAGAAGGCCGCGAAGCGTGTCAAGAAGCGGCCGCGCTCGAGGCACAAAAAGACCAAAATAGACTGAAAGTTTTATAAACCCCTACTCCCTATTCTGTCGAGAAGGTGTATACTATGAAAGGTGTTTCTCCAATTGTTGGTGTAGTGCTACTCGTCGCTATTGCGGTCCTCGGCGCCACGTCACTGTACTTCTGGGCTGGTGGGGTCACCACCAGGGAAGTGACTGTTGATGAGCCGAATGCAATCAGCGCGACGGTAATTTCTCCTGCTGAGGGCAAGATTCTTGTCGCGAACCTCGGCGACAGCAACCTAGTGATTGACTATTTGAACTTAAGCCACGCCACTAACCTGACGTGCAACTTCAACGGCACTGTGACTCTCCCGCCGGGCGGGCAAGCGCTGTGCATCATGCCGCCACGGATTGGGACGAGTTATTTGTACGCCCCGAGGACGGGCACGGCATTGGTTGTAATGGGCGGGAGCGAGCTCACCACAATCACTTACCAATTTTCATTGATTGGGTCGAGCGGCACGTACCACGAAGATTTCAACGGGACGTTCGAGGGCACTGAAGAGAGCAGCATCAAACTTGTTGACGGCGTGCCTGACGGGACGTTTACGCAGGTCGGGACCGACCTGGGGAGTGCCAAGTATTTCATGGCTGTGGGCGCGGACATCACACTCGACGGCCCGCTTGACACAGTAAATATTATTCTTCGTGTCTCAAACGATGGCGTCGGGGGGCCGTGGGAAGAGCGTGACCTCGGCACTGAGTTCCCCACGTCAGTTGGAATGCCGGAGGGGGCGTTTAGGTATGTTTCTTATAGGTTGGAGCTGTTCAACGGGGAAGGCGGCTTTGACTTTCCCGAGGTTGACGACGTCCGCATTTATTACCAGAGTGACGCCGACTCGCAGATGTACTTGACCTGGACCGTCAACAACGAGGGCGGCCTGGGCTGGGCTGCAATCACCGAGACTTGCGGCGAAGTCGAAGACGTGCTCGTGAACAGGACTGGCCTCGGCGGCATTACTTCGCTTACCGGGAAAATAAATTATACTTATGGATGCACTTACGAGACAAGCGGGGAAGACCCCAGCGGCAACCCCATTGGCACTGACTTGACTGTAACGACTGGGTTCCCAATCCTGCCGCCGGCAGTGTGCGGCGACCACGTGTGCGAACAAGACGAGACGTCTGCAAACTGCCCCGGGGACTGCTGTGACGGAGACGTGCACGCGAACACTGGCTTGTGCGACGCGAACTGCGGCGAGACAGCCGCGGCGTGCGACGGAATACCAGTCGATGGAACCGTTTGCTCCGGAAGCGACGTGCTTACGTGCTGCTCCGGCGCAGTGCTCCAGACATGCACAACCGAGTGCGTCGACACAGAGTTCCAGCCAGGCATTGCCTACGACGGCACGTGCAGCGAAGGCGCGTGTGGCACGACAGACGTCAGTGGAACCGAAATCCCAGAGCAGACCTGCCAAGACCTCCTTGACAACGACTGCGACGGGCTTGTGGACTGCGCGGACCCGGACTGCGAGCCAGACCCGGCGTGCGTGGCCCCAGAGAACGACGAGTGCGCCAGCAAGACAGTGGTCACTGACGGCGGCCATGCCTTTACTACCACGGGTGCCACGACGGACGGCACTCCTACAGCCAGCTGCCCCGGCCAGGTCTACAACGACGTCTGGTTCGCCTACACCGCGACGTGCACTGGAACGCTCACTGCCAGCACATGCAACCAGGCCGACTTTGACACAGTAATTGTCATCTACGAGGGAGCTGACTGCCTGTTACTGGAGGAAAGGGCGTGCAACGACAACGAGGACACCTGCGGGGTGACATCAATAGCCCTGTGGGACGTTACCTCCGGCGTTGACTACACGATACGGTTGGGCAGCCTCGTGGATGGCACGACCGGCACTGGCACGCTAAGCCTCTCGTGCGCGAGCTGCGGCGACTACAATGACAACTGCGAGGGGTGCATCAGCTTCGGGTGCACGTGGTACAATTACACCAACGGCAGCAGCTACTGTGTGGACGCTGCGGAAATGGAGTGCCCGTTCCTGTGCTACGACGCAGAGGCGCCGGTAGGAGTGGACGAGTGCTACATGACCAACTGCACAACTGACTTTTGTACAGTGGACGAGTGCGGCGACGGCTACTGCACCGGCCTTGAGGACGGGAGCAGCTGCCCCAGCGACTGCTGCCCCATGGCAGATAACTGCACCAACTGCGTGCAGTGGGGCAGTTGCGCGTGGTACAACAATACCTTTGACGGCGAGTACTACTGCGCCTATGCCGCCGAGGGCTGTGGCCCGCTTTGCGCGAGCGAGGACACCAACGAGTGCTACACGGGCAACTGCACAACGAACCAGTGCGGGGGAGAAGGCACAGTGCTCGGGTTCCTGACGTGCGTCAGCGGAAACGAGCCCGCGGGACCAGCGTGCATCTCAACAAAAGCCCCGGCGTGCGACGCGTTTGACGTGAACACGATGGGAGGAGGACCCGGAGCCGACGGAATGGTCAGCCTGTCAGACTTCAACGGCGGAGGCTCGTTCCAGACTTGTTACGAGTCATTCGAGCCGGGGGTCTGTGAAATCTTTGACATCGACAGCAATCTGCAAGATGGGAACCCGGACGGAATCGTCGACGAGTACGACTTCTTCGCGGGTTGGGCCATCACGGACCCCGGGCAGTGGGACTTTGACGACGGCACCGGGTCCGGCAATCCAGACTTGGTGGTGGATGTGGCTGACTTTGTGTACTGCCTGCAGGCTTGGGGCGACGCCGACGAGGACGGCATCGGCGACGGAGTCGACCAGTGCGTGGGGTTCCCTGACTGCAACGATGCAAACCTGGACGCAATCCCGGACGACTGCGCAGGGCCGTAAGGTAGAGTTGCCCGCAACGGCATAAACCGGGGGGCCATCAATTGATGGCCCCCCCAGCTGCTTTTCTTTTGAATGACTAGCCAGTGCAGCAACAGCAAAAAGAGTTGGTAGGGCCGGAAAGAAGAACTGGGCTCAAGCGGGACGGAAGGTGTTTCTCCTTCTCCGCTTACGGCTCGTTCCTGGAACGTACTTGAGCTCGCTCGAGGTGCCCTCTCCTTTCCGGGGATTTGCCTGGAAGGGGAACTGGGCCCTGGCAAGGAAAGTATTTCTCAAACCTCTTTAAAGCAAGTTGGGTACAGCCGGTGGCTGGGGACCTAGCCTGCTGCCAGAGTTGCCCTCCCCCTCCGGGGGGCTAAAAATTTGGGCTAACCAAATATATAAAGTTATCGTGTAATAATGTTCATTAATTTAGTTCTATTTGCAAACACTGTGCAAATGGGCACCGTCAGTAATTTATAGCCAAACGGGTTTTAAAAGACCATGCGAAACGTGTTGATTGTGCTTGCAATCCTTTTGCTCGCGGGCTGCGCGGGCACAGAGGAAACGGCGACCCCAACGCCTGCGGCCGCGACGCCCGTCGCGACGCCGGTCGCGACTCCAACGGCGACGCCAGAGGCGACGCCCGAGCCCACGCCAATGCCAATGGGCCACGACTGCTATGTGGAGGGCTACCAAGAGCTTTCCGACGCAATCAGGATACAAGAGTGCTTCATGGGCAAGGAAGAATACGTGGAGTGCGTGTACTTCATGCTCAAGGGCGCTAGGGAGGCCGAGAAGACGGGCGAGACCCTGCAGGCCGGGTGGGCCATGAGGCTCTACTCAAAGGCAATTGACTGCGCCAAGGAAGCCGAGAAGCTGCCGAACGCAGGCCTCTTGCCGGACAAGATGTCTGCGACCATAAACAATTACTTCATGTGCTACCACGCGGACGCGGTGTGCGGCGCGACTATTGAGCAGATAGACGAAATCATCGCGCAGCTAGAAGGAGTAAGGGCAGACTTCGCCTAGGTGACGTAGTCTGCGATTATTTCGGATGTGATTAGCAGTGCCTTTCCGACTTCATCCTCGGAGCGCGCTCCGGTGCAGATGACCTTTCCGTTCTTGAAGAGCAGCAGCGACGCCTTCACGCCATTGCTTTCCTTGGTCAGCTTCAGGATTGCGCCGGGGAACTGCTCGGGCTCGTACTCGATGGTGTCTACGGCGCGCGCCAAGGCAAAGAGGTCCAGCTCGACGTTGAAGTTGGCTGACGCGACCATGTTCACAATCTTGATGTTGTAGGGGTTGTCGCCGGTAGCGGGCTCTGGCGGGCGAGTTGGGACGATGCGCTCGAACAAAGGCCCGGTGCGCTTCACCTTCTTCTTGGGGGCTGCCTTCTTTTTCACCGGCCTTTTCTTTGCAGCCGTTTTCTTCGCGGGCTTTTTCTTAGTCACTTTTTTCCTGGCGACTTTTTTCTTTGCCATCTTCTTCTTGGCGGGCTTTTTCTTGGTGACCTTCTTCTTCGTCACCTTCTTTTTGGTTGCCTTGCGTGCGGTTGCCTTTCGCTTGGTTGCCTTGCGCTTGGTTGTTTTCCTGGAAGTAGCCTTCTTCTTGACTGTTTTCTTCTTCGTTGCTGCCTTCCTCTTGGTAGTAGCTTTCTTCTTGGCAGTCTTTCTCGCGCGTTTAACAGTTTTGGCCATAAAGCCATCACCTCGCCCTATTTATAAATGGATTCATTTATAAAGGAAACCCTTTTAAAGGGGGCGGCGACTAATACGCACGGTGTTTTACATGCCCGAATTCGTTACTATCAAGGCAGAAGAAGTCAAATACGGCAACAACTTCATTGAAGTGTCGCGCAAAAAGGTCGACGACAACGAGTTCCTCATGGTTTCAAAGGGATACTACGCCCAGGACGGCTCCAAGCGCTACAAGGGCGGGGTCGGCATCCCGGACCGCGACGAGGTCAAGAAGTTCATTTCCGAAAAGCTCTTGCAAATGTGATGCTGAATGCTCGAGACCGTAATCCTTGGCAATACAGTGATGCAGTACATTGAGGTAATAGGCATCGCGATAGGCTCGCTCCTCGCGGCCAAGGTGCTCTATTTCCTGTTCAAGAACGTCATTGGCGCCGCGGTCGCCAAGACCGAGACCAAGCTCGACGACGAGCTCGTGGACAAGGCCGAGGAGCCGCTCGTGCTGCTCGTCGTGCTGGCGGGGCTGTACTTCGGGATTACGCGCCTCTCGCTGGACAGCGGGCTGATGTGGGTGAACAATGGCACTTACCTCATCGTGGTAGCTGTGCTCACCTGGCTCGCGCTGCGGCTCGCTGACGTCGCCGTGAAGTTCTGGCTGAAGCCACTCGCCAAGAAGAGCAAGAGCAAGGTGGACGACCAGCTCGTGCCGATTGCCGACAAAGTACTCAAGCTGGTCATCCTCACGTTCGCCACGATAATGGTATTGTCGCACTTTGGCTACAACGTGGACGCGCTGATTGCCGGGCTGGGCGTGGGAGGCATCGCGGTCGCGCTCGCGACCAAGGACTACCTCGAGAACATTATTGGCGGGCTCACGATTTTCACGGACAAGCCGTTCCGCATCGGGGACCGCATCAAGGTCGGCGAGGTCGAGGGCACGGTCAAGGAAGTCGGCATCCGCTCGACCCGGATAATGACGTTCGACAACACGCTCGTGATTATCCCGAACTCGCAGATGGTCACCAGCAAATTAGTGAACGTGTCCGAGCCGAACCGCACGATTGCGGTCAAAATGACGCTTGGCCTGGTGTACAGCACAACGGTCGACCAGATGGAGAAGGCCAAGAAAATCATCAAGAAAGCGATTCTCAAGAACGACGAGATTGACGAGAAGTACGAGCCGCTCATTTTCTTCAGTGAGTTCGGCGACTCCGCGCTGAAGCTCTGGGTGAAGTACCGCATCAAGGACTACAGCAACAAGCTGACCATCACCGACAAAATCAACATGGAAATAAAGCGCGAGTTCGAAAAGGCAAAGATAGACTTCGCGTACCCGACGCAGACCGTGTACGTCAAGAAGTGAAGCACTGCTGGGCTGTGTTTTCCAAGAGGAACTTCCATACAGGCACTAGGCGTATTGTGGCCGGCCCAACGCCCTTCTTGGCTTCTTTCCCCTGGTAGACCAGCATGCCTTCTTTTGTCTTGTACTTTGACAAGAAGTATGCCAATGGATTTATGTCCACTTTCGAAATTCTTTCCTTGTTTTTCACTTCTATGGGCCACATTTTCTTGCCCTCTATCCTCAAGAAGTCTATTTCTTTGCCGTGCTTCCTCCAGTAGTGCCCGGCATTCAAGTAGTTGCCGACCATGTTCTCGATTATTTTGTCGCGGTCCTCGGTATAGCAGTAGAGGAGGCTCCACCAGTAGGCGTAGACCCTCTGCAGCTTCCTGGACTCTGCGAAAATGCCTGGCCTGAAGTTCCGGACAATTCTAATCAAGTAAGAAAACTCCAGAAAAGAGATGTGGGTGTACAACGTCTTTTTGCTTATGCCCAGGCCCTTGGAAATGGTGTCGTACTCCAGGTAAGTCCCCGGCTGGGTGTAAAAGATTTCAATAAGCTTCAGGAGCAACGGCGTGTTCACGTTCTTGAATTTCGCCGGCAGGTCTTCTTTCACGATTCTGTCGATGATGGTCGACCTCAAGTAATCCTTTATCAGTAGAGGGTCCTCCCACCCAACAATCTCTGGAAACGTCCGTAATAGGTATCTTTCTGCCTCGGCTTTTATCTCGTCCTCCCAGAGGCCGGCGTTGTCGGCCAGGCCGCTTTTGCCCCTCATGTCCAAATACTCTGCGAAATCCAGTGGCCGGACCCTTATCGTGAAGTGCCTTCCCGCAAGGTCCCTGGCCACGTCTTTTTCCAGCCCCACGCTGCTTGACGAGGAAACAAGGAACTTGATGTTCGGGAATGCGTCGTAAAACAGCTTTATTTGAGAGGACCAGCCATTGAGCTTAGAGACCTCGTCCAAAAAAACGAATATTTTTTCCTTCTTCCAGTCGACCCCAGTAATCCTGCCGTAGGCCGCCAGTACCTCGGCCAGTTCTTCAACATCTTTGTCAAAATTGAAGTACACAATCCTGGGTGGCTCGGCCTCCCCGAGCAAGTGCTCCATGGCCTGGTAGAGAAGGGTTGTCTTTCCCACCCGCCTAAGGCCCACTACTACAACCACCTGCCTTTTGTCCAACAGCCCCAGCAGGCCCTTAAAAGCCCTCCGCTTGTAGGGCTTCGCAAGCTCTTCCCCAACCCGCTTTTCTTTCCACCACGGGTTCAGCAGCTTTAGCGTGTCTTCTGTTCTCATAAACGTTCTTTAATGGAAACTAATATTTAAAGTTTTCGTTTCCAAATCGAAACTAATATCAACACCGAAATCAAGCGCGGGTTCGAAAAAGCCAAGATAAGCCTTGCATACCCGACACAAACCGTGTACGTGAAGAAGTAGCTACTTCGTTTCAATTGGCTTCAGCCCAGCTTTCTTCCGAAGCTCGTTGAACTCTTCGACTGTGAGCTCTGGCCCCAGCTTAGCATCCCCCAAGATAGAGTTTATGCCCTGGAGTAATTGCTCGACATTTTGCCTCGGCACCTTTCCATCAGGAGAAAACTCCATCTGGTTCTCAAGGGCCGGGTGGTCCAGACCGCCTTCGATAATGTTTTCCCGTGTCAGTGGAACTCTTGTTGCCTCTTTTTCCTCGAGCTTGGCCAAATATTCTGCCTCGTCTTTGGATGTAGCACTAAGCAGCCGCTGGTATTCCTCAACATTGCCCTTGTGCTCGACTTTTTTCATGACGCCGTTGGCTACCAACTCCAGGCCAACACTCTTGAGCAATTCTTGGTCGTGCTGTGCAGGATAAACTAAGCCATCTTCACCCTTAACATGGAAGATATCGGAGAACTGGTTGTCCACGATAAGGCCTCCCTCCTCAAGATGGGGCAGCACGTTCGCGAGGACCTTCTTCATGTCGAACTCGTTAATGTGGGCAGCGCCAGTCATGACTGCGCTGAGCTTCTGGCCGGGCTCCAAGAAGTCTTCAATACTATACTTGTCGGCGTAGCCCTTCTCGCCACCTATTTCCAGCAAAGTCTTTTCCGTGCCGTTGTGGTTAAACGAATACTCGCAAGTGTCATTGATTTTTTCTCCGGGCTTGAGGCCGGTGATTGTGCCTGCCTCCTGCTCCTCTTTTAGCGGCTTGTGCGCAGTGTAGCCCTCGTGCTTATGGAAAAGGCCGGGGTCTTGGTTGATTGTCTTTTCACACTTCGAGAACAAGTCTCGGGCAACGGTAGTGGCGCCAGAAGCAATGTATAACGCAGGCCCGAACGATTCCTTCCCCTTCTCCCACTTTTTGATGTGCGGGCCGTACATCTTTTCGTACTTCTTCGGCTCAATCCCCATAATGATAGTTAGCGCGCCAGAGCTTATTAAGGCATTATAGCCGCGGGCCCGGCGTACTGCATGATAAACAACACGAGCACCGCGACGAAAGCAATTATCATCAGCGCCGCCAGCGGCTTGTCCCACCACGGCGGCTTTTCGTCTTTTTTTGACTTCATTGGAACAACAGCCATACAATCACTTCGCCAAAGACTCGTCGACCTCAATAATCATGAACGGCGGAAAGGACTTGCCGCACGCGTTGCAGCGGTAGCCCGAGACCTCGCTCCCCGTGCGCATCGCGGTCGCGCCCTCGCTCTCAATCTTTTTCGAGCGGCAGAACGGGCAAACACGAACAAACTTCACAGCCTCCTCTCCAAACGCTTTCCTTTCTTCATGGGCCTAAACCCCATCTTTTCCCAGAACTTATGGACGCCCGCCGCTGGCGAGACCTCAGCCATCCGCCCGCCCTTGTCACGCAAGTGCTCCAGAGTCTTTTCGGCAAGCCCGGAGCCTATGCCCGCCTTATGGAGCCCAGTGTCAACGTCAAGCGCGCTTATGACCCACCTGCCCTCCCCCTTCGAGTGGGACAGGCTATAGCCAGTCAATCCACCGCTCTCCTCGGACACGAGAAGCCTGCCGTCATCAACTGCCTTCGAGAGGCTCGGGCTGTACTCAGACTCCACGAACTTCGCCATCTCCTCTTCATCCAGGTTCTGTGCCTGGAGAGGATCCAGCGGCAGAAGGTCAAGGCTGAAGCTGCCCGATTGTATCTTCGAAATAATCCTGTCGACATCACTCACAGTCGCCTTGCGACACTTTACCACGGGTAAATCCCCTTCTTCATCAATGCGTCGCTCAAGTCCCTCTTCATCGCCAGCGCCGCGTCGCGCGCCGCCGCGTCGTACTCGCCGCCCTTCTTCTGGTACGCGAAAATAATCCCACGCGAAGAGTTCACGATTGCGCCGTAGCCGTCGTCGTTGAAGCACGGCATCGTGTCCATCGCTCCGCCGCCCTGCGCGCCGTAGCCGGGCACGAGAATCGGCGTCTTCGGCATCAAAAGCCGCAAGCGCTGCGCCTCGCCCGGGTAAGTCGCCCCCACGACCGCGCCGATTGAGGAGTAGCCGCGCTCGCCAACTACTTCCTCGCCCCACTTGTCCACGAGCTTCGCCATTGCCTCGTACACGGTCTCGCCTTCCTTGAGGCGAAGGTCCTGCAGCTCGCCGCTCGATGGGTTGCTCGTCTTCACGAGCAGGAAAGCGCCCTTGCCGTTCTTCGCCTCGTCGACGAATGGCTTGACGCCATCGCTGCCGAGGTAGGAATTAACGGTCAACGCGTCCACGTAGTGGACGCGTGCCTTGCCCTTGATTGTGTTGACCTCGCCGAGGAATCCCTTGGCGTACGCCACCGCGGTCGAGCCAATGTCGTTCCGCTTCGCGTCCCCGATTACGAGGAGCCCGCTGTCCTGGGCGTACTTGCACGTGATTTGGAACGCCTCGACGCCGTACGGCCCGTATGCCTCGTAAAACGCCATCTGGGGCTTGACCGCGGGGACAATGCCCTTGATGGCGTCAATGATTTTCTTGTTGAACGCGACGAAAGACGCGGCGACTGCCTGGGGCGTGTCGCCGAACTTCGCGACGCGCTCCTGCTTTATTGAGTCAGGTATTTGCGAGATGCGCGGGTCCAGTCCCACGACGCTCGGGTTCTGCTTTTTCTCGATTGCATTGAACAAGCGGTCGGCAAAATTCATTACTCAAACCCCCTTTTCTTCCCCCAGCCCTTAGTGTCCTTGGTCCACTCAATCACGGCCTTCTTGTCCTCCGCCTCAATAAGCTTCTTTTCCTCGGCCACGTCAAGGAGCGTGTTGATGTCGGACAAAGTGAAAATCTCGACTCTTTTTTCCTTGAATGCCTTAAGGCCGGCCTCCATTTTGTAAGTAAAAATCGCGATTGCGTGGCTGACTTTCCCCCCGGCGTCCCTCACGCCATCAACCGACCCCAAGACACTGCCCCCAGTGCTAATCAAGTCCTCCATCATCAGCACCTTTGCGTTCCGCGGGATCTTGCCCTCGACCTCAAATATTTTCTTGCCCTTCTCGTCCTTTCTGGACTTTATGTAAACCATTGGCAGCCCCAGCCGCTCAGCAAGGTAAGCCGCGTGGGGAATGCCTGCGGTTGCGGTGCCCCCGATTATGTCAACATTTTGGAGGCCGATTTCTTCGACCACAATGTCAACGCACGAGTCAATCACTTCCTTCCACTCGTCAGGATAAGAGATAAGCAAGCGGTTGTCCGTGTAAATCGGGCTGTAAATCCCGGAAACATACCTGAAAGGCTTCTTGGTGTTGATGGAGACCGCCTTAATGCCCAGCAAGATTTCGGCAATCCTCTTTTTGTGCCTCTCCTGCCTCTTCTTGATTTGTTTCTTCCTCTTGCCGGCCCACGCGGCAGAATCCTTCTGCCACTTCCTGATTTCTTCCCTTCCCTCCCTCGTTAAAGTTTTCTTCACGAAAGCAACGTTCACCACCGTGTCCAGGTCAGTTAACACGGAATACGGAATCCCTTTCTTCTTAAGGAACGGCTCGACAATCCCCATCTGGTTCGAGTGAATCGCGGAACAAAACGCGACTTCACAGCTCGCTCCCTCCAGCGCATCAACTGCGTTTTCCACGTGCCCCTCAGTGCTAAGAATGTCGGAAACAATCAATGCCTTTGAGCCCTTGGGCACAATCCCCTCAATCTGCTTGCCTTTGCCGTGCCCTTTAGCTTTATCGCGCACGTAAGCCATCGGCAAATGCAGGTACTGGGCCACATAAGTGGCGAGTGAAATCCCCGCATGGCCAGCACCAACAACCACGGACACGTCTTTTTTGCGGATGGCCTCCATCGCGTTCTCAACCAAGCCATTAATCACCATTCGCCTTTCCTTGGGGAAATAAGTAATGCGCCTCGCGTGTATCCATACCGGGCTCAGCACACCTGAAGCGTACTTGAACGGCTCCGTGGGATTAATACTGAAGGCCCCAATGTCCAAAAGGACTTCTGCATAGTCTTCCTTGTTCACGTCAAACACCTCTAGTAAGTATAAGCCTCCACGCCAACAGCGGCGCCGAACTCGCCGTCGAACACGACTTCGCCGTTCACGATTGTGTGCGTCGGCACGCCCTGCAGCTGCAGCCCGTCGTACGGCGTCCACCCGCACTTTGAAACAACGTCCTCATTTGTAATGGTTTGCTTTGCGTCCATGTCAACAATGGATATATCCGCCGCAAAGCCCTCGCGGAGCTCGCCCCTGCCCTCCAACCGGAAAATCCTGGCGGGATTCGTGGTCATGCGCGCCACCATCTCCGGCAGTGTCTCCATGCCCTTGTTGACGGCGTCCAAATGCAGCGGCAGGAGCGTCTCCACGCCCGGCACCCCCGCAGGCGCGTGCCAGTAGTCCCTCTCCTTTTCTTCCCTGGTGTGGGGGGCATGGTCCGTGCACCAGCACGAAATCAATTTCCTGTTCGCCCACAGCGCCATCCTGTCCTCGTGCGAGCGCAGCGGCGGGTTCATCTTGGCATAGTTCCCCAGGCGCCTCATGTCGTTGTCCTCGAGGACCAAATGGTGCGTCGTGGCCTCGCACGTGATTCTCCCGCCAGCCATGCGGACCACGTCCAGCTCCTGCCTCGTGCTGATGTGGCAGATGTGCAGCCGGTTCCCGACCTCCTTGGAGATGATTGCGGCAAGCGAAGCCGCTTCGCCGGCGACGATGTTGCGGCGAATCCGCGTGTGGACAATGGGATCGCCCTCGCACGCCCGCTTCGCGTCGCGCGTGAACTTGTTGATTAGCTCGTTGTTCTCGGCGTGGACGGCCACGACGTGGCCGCCGATTTTGGCCGCGTGGAATACCTTGTACAAGTCCCCGGTGTCCGGCACCAGCAGGTCGCCGGTGGAAGAGCCCATGTGGGCCTTGACCGACGCGATTCCGGTGGCGTCGCTGATTTCTTCCATGTTGTCCGCGGTGGCGCCGAAGTGCAGGCCGTAGTTCACGAGGCTCTTGCCCGCGATGGCTTTTCTTTTTTTGTCGAGCAGCTTTTGTGTGGTGATGCTGGGCTTGTTGTTCGGCATGTCGAGGACCGTCGTCACCCCGCCCTTTGCCGCGGCGCGGGACCCGGTCTTCCAGTCCTCCTTGTACTCCTCGCCAGGCGTCCGGAAGTGGACGTGCGGGTCGATTACGCCGGGCAGCACGAGCCTGCCGCTGGCGTCGATTGCCTTGTCGCCCTTGAGGTTCTTCCCGATTTTCTTGATTCTTCCTTTGTCGCAGAGCACGTCGGTCGACACGAGGCGACCGCGCGTGAACACCTTGCCGTTCCGGATGGCGAGGCTCACAGCTCCACCTCCCTGCCCGCCTGGTCGCGCTTGTACTGGAAGAACTCGGAGTTGCGGAGCACCGTGCCGTCGGCGACCGGGCCTTCCTTGCAGACGCGCCACCCTGTCGGGTCCACGGAGCAGTGGCCGCATACGCCGATGCCGCACTTCATCCAGCGCTCCATCGAGAAGTACGCGGGCACATTCGCCTTTTCGCAGATTTGGAACAGGAACTTGAGCATTACCTCGGGGCCGCACGCCGCGACAGCATCGAACTTGCGGTCCTTGAGCAGCCGCTCGGCCACGACAGTGGCGAACGCCTTCTCGCCGGCAGAGCCGTCGTCCGTGCACATGTGCAGGCCGGGGAAGTACTGCCTGAAGAACAATTCTGTCTTGTCCTGCGCGCCGATTACAGAAGTAAAGTCTTTTTCGCCGTACTGGGCAAGCGCCTTCATGGGCGCGATTCCGACCCCGCCGCCCACGAGGAGGACGCGGTGGCCTGGAATCGAGAAGCCGTTGCCGTACGGGCCGCGCACGCCGATGTAGTCCCCTTTCTTGAGGCTGTGCAGGGCGTTGGTTGCCTCGCCCACTTTCTTGACCGTGATTTGGTTTGGCCCGCTAAGGCTGATTGGGATTTCGTCGACGCCGGGGACCCACACCATGATGAACTGCCCAGGCACAAAGTCAAACTCGTGGGCGAACTCGAACGCCTTGACAGTCGGCGTGAGCTTCCTCACGCCCGTGAGCCTGTAGCTCTGGGGGAAGTCAGTGGGCACTGCCGACCAGCTCCTCCAGTGACTTTACGCCGTTTTCCTTCATCCAGGCCTCCATTTCCGAGCAGGCCTTGCTGAACACGTCGATGCCGCGGTAGTGGATTCCGGACCCGATTTCGACTGCCGTTGCGCCCGCCATCATGGCTTCGATGACGTCGGTTCCGTACATGATTCCGCCGACCGCGACAATCGGGGCGTCGATTTTTTCGTACAAGTCGTAGATGCCCTTGACCATGAGTGGCCGCACCGCAGGGCCGCTTATCCCCCCGGTCTTGAAGCCCATGACGGGCTTGCGGACGTTGACGTCGATGACCATGCCCGGGCCCCACGTGTTGAAGCCCGCGATTGCGTCCGCGCCGTTGTCGACGCACGCCTTCGCGACCTCGAGCATGTTGTCGGTGTTCGGCGTGAGCTTGGGCATGACAGGAATGGAGCCGGCGACTTCCTTTATTTTGTTGATTAGCTTGCCCGCGGTTTCGGGGTCCTTGCCGAAGACTGCGCCGTGCTTTTTGGTGTTGGGGCAGCCGATGTTCACGTCGAGCATGGCGGGCTTGTTCTCCACAATTGCCTCGGCGACTTCCACGAACTCGCTGATTGAGCCGCCGTAGAACGAGGCGATTACTGGCACGCTGATGTCCTTCAGCTCTGCCCACTCGCGCGTCATGTTCTTGTAGCCCGGCGTGGGGAGGCCGACGGCGTTCATAAGCCCCTCGCCCCAGCACAGGACCGTGGGGTTGGGGTTGCCCTCGCGGGGCTCGGGGCCAATCGACTTGATTGTGACGGCGCCGGCGCCGGAATCTGCGACGCGCTTGAGTATGGACGCGCTCGTGCCAAGGAAGCCAGCTGCGAGGATTGTGGGGTTTTTTAGCTTTAGCCCAGCAATTTCCATAGTAAGCATTAGGAACCATTTAGGGAGAGCAGGGTATATAAAAATACTCGTTTCACGGCGTATGCCGGTAGAACCTTTATATATCCCCCGCAGGAAAACTCTTTTAATGAAGGCTCTTTTTGTTGGTCGCTTTCAGCCGTTCCATGATGGGCACGCCCATGCCATAAAAGCCGCGCAGGAAAAGTACGGCGAGGTAGTGGTTTTGATTGGCAGCGCGCAGAAGCACGGCACCAAGACCAATCCCCTGACGGCGGACGAGCGGGCTGCACTAATCCGGAAAGAGTTTCCGGACATCAAAATCGTTACGCAGGACGACGTGTTCAACGACGAGCGCTGGGTGCGCGAGATAAAAGAAAAAACGGACTTTGACGTCGTCGTGTCGAGCAATGACTGGGTGAAGCGGTGCTTCGAAAAGGCAGGCTACGAAGTAGTCGAGCCCGAGCTGCACGAGCCCGAGAGGTACAGCGGCACAAAGATGCGGGAGGGGATGCAGTGAACATTCTTGACTACGCGCTTGCGCTTGACGTCGGCACTGGAGACGTGACGAGCAACGCGCTTTTTTCGAAGAACCAACGCACGAAAGCAGCAGTCATTGCGCGGGACAGCGGCGTGCTCGCCGGCGTGGAGGAAGCCAAGTACGTGTTCGCGAGGTGCGGCGCGAAAGCAAAGCTCCTCAAGAAAGACGGCACGCGAATCAAGAAAGGCGACAAGATAATCACTGTCACCGGCCCGGCCCGCGCGGTCCTCAAGGGCGAGCGCACTGCGCTGAACATCCTTTCGCGGATGAGCGGCATCGCTACCGAAACGAGCAAATTAGCCCGTTATTGCATTGTTGCAGCGACGCGCAAGACCGCTCCAGGCCTCGCGCTGCTGGACAAGAAGGCCGTGGAAATCGGGGGCGGGATTAGCCACCGATTGGGCTTGTGGGACATGACACTCATCAAGGACACGCATCTTGACTCAATGAAGATGCCGCGCAGGAAAGCGATTCGAGAGGCATTGAAGAAGGCGAAGCCGCCGGTTGAGATTGAAGTGGCAAACAAGGCGGAGGCGCTTTTGGCCGCTTCGCTGGGCGCGGACATTGTGATGCTGGACAACTTTTCTCCGGCAAATGCAAAGGCCACGGTAAAAGAGCTGAACAAGAACTACCCGGACGTGTGCATCGAGCTCTCGGGCGGGATTAACGAGAAGAACATTCGCGAGTTCGCGAAAGCCGGGGCGGACTATGTTTCATTGGGCGCGCTGACTCACACGGTGAAGCCGCTGGACTTTTCGATGAAAATCGAGAACTAGTCTTCGAATAGTTTTCCTTTTTTATGGTCTTCGAGCACTTTGATGGACATTTCAAGCCCCCCTATTATCCCCCACTCTAATGAATGAAAAATGGAGTTTATCCTTCACTCAAATGGAAACATTTATAAATAGGCGTGACGTCCTCCCCGGCCTGAAGGCCGGGGCTTCCTCTTGTTAATTTTAAATAGCCGCAATGCCTTTACAATAAGGGGCACGGAGGCATTTCAACTGGAAACCCGCTATCCACCGTGGTTCTTGCTTCCCGCCCAGCACTATCTTCTATTGATTATACTCCAATAAAAGCATACCTTTATATATGATTATAATCAAATTAACTAACATGGTTGAGCTTCTTGAGATATTGGCCAAGATGAACCCCTGGTGGCAGGGAAAGAAAATAGATTCAGGAATTGAAAGGCCAATGTACCTGAACAAAATAAATGATTATCTGTCCACGAGAGAAATTGTAGCTGTGAACGGCATACGCAGAAGCGGCAAAACCACCCTTCTTAAGCAATCCATAAACGCCTTGCTTGACAAAAAAGTAAGCCCAGCGCACATTTTTTTTGTTAACTTTGACGAGCCAGACATACGCAATTTGGAAAATCCGGTAAAGCAAGTCCTGGAGACATACGAGCAAGAAGTCAATACGGAAGAGGCATATCTGTTCTTTGACGAGATACAAAACGTGGGAGAATGGGAGAGGCACATAAAATCGGTATACGACCAAAAAAAACATTACGTGGTTATAACCGGCTCGTCGTCAAAGCTGTTGGAAAACAGGCTGGCAACCCTGTTGAGCGGAAGATACTTGCCAGTGAACGTTACACCTCTTGATTTCAGAGAGTACCTAAACTTTCATGGAATAGAGGTTCCGAAAGATAAGATGGGTCTGGCAGCAAACAAAAACAAGATAATGAAAAAATTAAAGGAGTGCCTTGCCGAAGGCGGCTTCCCAAGAGTGGTGCTACAGAAAGACCCTGAACTAAAAAAAGAGCATCTAAAAGCATACTATGAAAGCATAGTGTACAAAGACATACTGCTTTCACACCCAATACGCCAAACAAAAACATTGAGGGAACTGTTGTATTACTTAATTTCAAATTTCACATCTCCCTACACCTACGACAACCTAAGCAAGAATCTTAAAATAGATTTTGCTACAGTAAAAGAGTATTTGGGCTACATTCTGGAATCAAAAATGCTGTACGAAACAAACTTTTTCAGCTATTCATTAAAAACGCAGGCCAGAAACCCTAAAAAAGCGTATTGTGTGGATAATGGCCTGAGAAACACAGTGAGCTTCAAGTTTTCTGCTGATTTTGGGAGATTGGCCGAGAACCTTGTATTCGTCGAGCTAATGAGGAGAGGCAAAGAAGTCTATTACTGGAAGGGTAAAAACGAAGTGGATTTCATAGTGAAGGAGAAGGGCGGTTCGCTGAAGGCCATAAACGTGACCTATACCAATGAAGTCACCGAAAGGGAAATAAAGGGGCTTCACGAGTTCAAACAAGAATTCAAAAAAACAAAGCAATTAATACTAATCACAAAAGACATAGACAAAAGAGAGGGTGGCATACGCTTTGTCCCGTTATGGAAATGGCTGCTGGTGGAATGAAGAGCTTAACAAAATGTTCCCCGAATACGCTGCCCCACCGCAAGCAACATACACAAAAATCATAAAATGGGCGGCATCCTCTTCTTGTGCCGCGCCTCTTTCTTCCAGCGCGTTACTTTCGCGCTCTTTTTCTTTCCCTTGAGAGCGGCGTCGATTTTTTCGTACGAGAGGCCGAGCTCTTTCTCGTCGGTCTGCCCCCGCCACAGGCCCGCGCTGGGTTTTTTGCGGATTATTTTTTTGGGGATGTTTAGTTTTCGCGCGAGCTTCGGCAAGTCCGTCTTGTAGATGTGCCCAATCGGGAAAAAGTCCGCCGCACCGTCGCCCCACTTCGTGAAGTAGCCGATTTCTTTTTCGCTGCGGTTGCCGGTGCCCGCAACGCGGCGGTTGAGGAGGTTGGAGTAGTAGTACAGAAGAGTCATGCGGGTGCGGGCGCGCAAGTTAGCTCTCGCAGTCCTGTCACTCGGCTTGCATTTTTTGTCGAACTCGCGGACGATTGGCTTGATGTCGATTACTTTGTAGTCAATTCCGAGCTGTTTCGCGAGGGCAAGCGCGTCCCTGTAGTGCGAGTCCCTGCGCTCGGGCATGATTAGTGCGAGGACTTTGTTCTTGCCGAGTGCCCGCGCGCAAAGCGCGGCGACGACCGCGGAGTCCATTCCACCCGAAAGGCCCACCACCACGGCTTTTGCCTGGCGCCTGATGAAAGCAAGCTCCCTCATTGCTACTCCCTCTTTTTCCGGGGGCGCACGATGGCCGCGAGCATCGCGCCCACCGCCGATATGACGCCCATTATGACGAAGCTCAGCATCAGGACAAAGACGTCGATTTGGCTCGGGTCCAGGAACTTGATTATGCCGGTGAGCGACACGAGCGACGTCACTGAATACACTGCGAAGAACAATGTGGGCATGAATGCGCCATAGACTATTTCAGGCACGACCGGCACCTCGTACTCTTCCTTGACCGTGATGAGCGTGGTCATGAACGCGATGAGGAACACGAAGATGTATAAGCTCCAGAAATGGGTCTGCAGGATGGGCTCCTTCTCGAGGAAGATGCGGTAGGTGCCCTTGTTGACGTCATAGCCCCGGAACTCTTCCCGGCCCCACCAGCCAGCCTCGCCGAGGATGCTCTCGCTCTCCAGCGCGGCGAACGCTACCACAGTGTCGTCCGGCAGGCCAATGATTTTGGGGTTCAGAGTCAGCTTCGTGAACGCAGCGCTGGCAATCCAGTAATTAAAGTAAGTGTACGCGCTGGGCGTGACCGGCGGCGACTTAATCATCTTGCTGAGCTCTTCCGCGCGGGCGGACGCGGCCTTGTACTCCAGGGCCTCCACCGTCTTGCCGTCGGAATAGGCGGTGCCCGCCTTGGTCTTCATCATCTTGGAAATGAATGTCAAGTCGTTCTGGACCCCCTCGACCTGTGACGCGTACATGGCGTGGAGGAAAACGCCGTAGGCCATGCCGACAATCAGGAGCAGCGACGACCCGATGAGCAGCACCCGGACTAGGTCAGCGAAATTGAAGAAGTCCTTCAGGCGCATTAGAAGGGAGAAACAGCGGGGGGGAATAAAAAGGTTATGCCGCCACAATGCTAATAAGGGGGAAAGCGAAAGGTAACCTGGGGAGAGGGAGAATGAAAAGAATCTATCTAGATACCAACGTATACCTAAGCAAGTACAGGGACGAATTTTACTCGGGGAGTGTCCCCGCCTATGCACGCTATAACTCAGAGCAAATACTGGAGAGGACGCTGGCCTGCGAGTTTTTTGTATTTAGCTCTGATTTGGTGTGGAGGGAAATAACAAGCAAGTTCAGTTACCTGGAAGAGAGCTTCTTGAGCGACATGGACGCACTCAAGGAAAAGAACAAGATGCGAATGCTTGAATCCGCCCCTTACCTCAATAAAGCAAGAATGCTCAACAACAAATTTGGGCGCACGCTTGGGTGGAAGGACTGCGCCCACCTGCTCATGAGCAGGGACGCGAACGCCACCTTCATTTCCTGGGAAGGCAAGCTCGTTGGGGCCGGCAAGAAAATAGGGCTAGAAGTATTCAGGCCTGATGCGCTTTAGCTTCGCTGACGTCTCTGCGATGTGCTTCGCTTCCAGCTCCGCGGCCTTATCCCAGTCGCCCCCAGCCATCTCAAAGAATTCCCGCGTCATCTCTTCCCGCGCCTCCCGCACTTCCCTCGCGACAGGCGGCTCTATGTGGCGATAAAGCTCCCTCCTGACACCCGAAACAAAGAACTCGTTCAAGCTCGTGTAATGCCCCAGCTCCACAGTCTTCTTAATGTCCCTCAGCAATGCCTCGGGAAGCCTCACAGAAACAACAACAGACACGTGTATTACCATAGTAATACAGGTATTTATTGTTATGCCCTGACCAATCCTTAAATATCCCGCTGCTGATATACCTAGTAATGGTGAAGGGCAAGACGTTCCACCAGCTGCACAAGGAAGGCGCTTTCGAGGCGCCGGCCAGGGCAGACACGAAAAACGCCAAGGTCCCAAGTGGAGTTGTTTTTGACGCGCATACCGGCGAGGGGAGCGGCTGGGGCGGGTCGCACCGCATAAACAAGGGACTAAGAGAGGGAGTCGAGCACGCGCCCAGCCCATCGCAATGCTTGAAAGAAGAGAGTTATGACGATCCGTACACATCAAGTGCTGGAGGCACGCCTTTTAGTTACGGCCAAATCTACGAGTGGACAGATGAAATTAGTGGGCTATCGAAAAAATGGCACAGGGAATACATGAAGCTATTCAGCAAGATAGATGATGCCGAAGAATACGGCGAAGAAGGCGAGGAACTCGAGCAAAAAAAAGCCGAGCTTGCCGGGCTCAAGAACGGCATGCTGCAAAAGCTCAAAAAAATTAAGCGTGAGCCACTGAAATTGAACGATGTTCTCGACTGCGATAGTAAAGAAGACGCGTATTACATGACATTTGACGGGTTATCCAGTGTGATCAAGGGCGACGAAAGAGGCGCCCCTGTAACAATAACGCTAGTGCTCCGCAAAAAAAGCTGTGACTGGGTTATAAAAAAATTGGGGGAAGGCTATAAAATACACGACATAATCAAGCACTACGCGCCAAGGCTTTCCAAAGAACTCTTCAAAGTGGTCAGCTTACAGCACCCGGAAAACCCAAATCCCTACGAGCGGCCTGGCACGATTGAGCTGGGGTAATCACGCCTTGGAAACCCCAATCGAGACAGTGGCTTCCTTGAATTTTATGGACGCCTTTTCGTCGCCGCCCCCGGAGACAGACGCCTCCGACGCGTTGACTTTCTTCTGCACAATAGGCAATGCTTTCTCGAGCAAGTCGTGGCCCGAAGCGAAGAGAGCGATTTTGTCCTCGACCTTCAAGCCCATTTTCTTGCGCATGGACTGGGCCTGGCGGGCAACGTCAGAAGCGAGTGCCTCCGCGAGAAGCGAGTCGTCCATCTCCGTGTCGAGCTTCAGTTCCTTACCGGCGACTACTTCCTTCACGTTGCACTGGCTCTTCAGGATTGGGAAGAGTTCTTTGGACACGCCGGGGACTGTTAGCTTCTTCAAGGGCCAGCGGAGCTTTACGCCAGCCTCCTGCCGAAGCGTCGCGGCTTTTTCGATTGCGTCGCGGGCCTTTGCCATCTCCTCTTCCAGCGCGGCGTCCACGTACTTGTCTTCCACCGCGGGCCAGCCCGCGAGGTGCACGCTCTCATCCCCGAAGATTTCGAGGTTGAAGCCCTCCGACAGGAACGGGAGCGCGGGGGCGAGCACGTGGTTCACGCGGTCAAGCGCGTAGTACAAAGTGGCGAACGCCTCTTGCTTGTCCGAGCCATCGTAAGTCGGCCACGTCCGGCCGCGGATTAGCTTGATGTAAAACCGGGACAAGTCGTTCATCACGAAGTCCGAGACGACGCCCATGGCCTTGTAGCCGAGGAAGCGCTCGTTGTACTCCGTCGCTTCCTTCACGACGCTGTTGACGCGCGACAAGAGCCAGCGGTCCCCGGGAGACGGGCTCTTTATTTCCGCTTTTTTGCAGTACAGGGTGAAGAACTTGAACGAGTTCTGCAGAATTGTGAAGAATCGGTGTACGTCATTGACCTTGTCCCACGCCCAGTCAAAGTCCGCCGACGGGTCGGACTCAAGGAAATAATACCGCAAAGTGTCGCGGGAATACTTCTCGATTACCTCTTCGGGGGACACGACGTTGCCCCTGCTCTTGCTCATCTTGACGCCGCCCTCGCTAAGCACGAGGCCGTGCTGCAGTATGTTGTCGAACGGGATGCGGCCGAACGTTATGTAGCCGCAGATTGCAAGTGAGTTCCACCAGCCCCGCGTCTGGTCAGGGCCCTCCAAAACGAATTTAACGGGCCAAAGCGACTCGAACGGCTCTTTCTCCCGCGGGTAGCCGAGCGACGCCCACGGCGCTGTCCCGGCGTCGAACCAGACGTCCAGCACGTCAGGCACGCGCGACATTTCCTTGCCGCACTTGCACTTGAGCTTTATAGAGTCTATGAAGGGGCGGTGCAAATCGTCCGGGACAGTCGGCAATTCGTCGGTGGAGCCAATTACCTTTACCTCGCCGCACCCGCACTCCCAAATCGGGAGGGGAATGCCCCAGTAGCGCTGGCGGCTGATTGGCCAGTCGCCAAGGGACTCAAGCCAGTTGTGGAACCGCTTCCCGGCCCACGGGGGGACCCACGGGACTTTGCTGTTCTGCTTGATTAGGTCTTCCTTCATGTCACTGACCTTGAAGAACCACTGCGGCATGTTGAGGAAGAGCAGTGGCGAGCTGCAGCGCCAGCACATTGGGTAGTCGTGCTCGAACTCTTCCGTGAGCAGCAAGTGGCCCGAGGCCTTGAGGTCCGTGATTATGACGGAGTCCGCGTCCTTGACGAACATGCCGGAGTACTTTCCGACTGTGCCGTCGTAGTGGCCGTTCGGGAGCACTGGGCACAGTATCGGCAATCCTTTTTCCTTGCCGACGCGCCAGTCCTCTTCGCCGTGCCCCGGCGCAGTGTGGACCATGCCAGTGCCCTCTTCCAGGTGGACGTAGCGCTGGCTCATCACGACGCGGTTGTCCACGCCTTTTTGGAGCGGGATGCCCATGGGGTGGTCGTATTCCCAGCCCTCCATTTCCTTGCCCTTGATTGTTTTCACGAGCGTGTAGCCGCTCTCGAGCTTTTCCATGACGCGCGGCAGCAATTCCTTGGCGACCCAGAGCTTGCCGGCCATGGTCTCGGCGAGGGCGTACTCGAACTTGGGGTGCGCCATTACTCCGGTGTTCGCGGGGAGGGTCCACGGCGTCGTGGTCCAAATCAACAGGAACTCGTCCTTGCCCTTGAGCTTGAACTTGACGTAGACAGAAGTGTCTTTTTTCTTTTCGTACTCTATTTCGTTGTACGCCACGACGGTCTCGCACGACGGGCAGACGTGCAGGGGGTACTCGCCCTTGTACAGCATGCCTTTGTCGAACGCGATTTTGAAGGTGTGCCACGCGCCCTCGATGTAGCTGTTCTTGTAAGTGATGTAAGGGTCTTCCCAGTCCATCCACACGCCAAGGTCGTCGAACTGTGTGCTCATCAATGCAAGGTGGTCTTCGGCGAACTTTTTGCACGCGGCGTTGAACTTGTCGACGCCCATTTTCTCGATGTCTTCCTTGCCGCGGAGGCCAAGCTGCTTCTCGAGCTTTACCTCAATCGGCAGGCCGTGCGTGTCGTAGCCGGGCTGGCTCCAGACGTCGAGGCCCTTCATGCGCAGGAAGCGCAGGTAGTAGTCCTTGAGTATCTTGTTGAACGCGGTGCCCATGTGGATTGCGCCCGTGGCGTAGGGCGGGCCGTCCAGGAAATAGTACTTTTCCTTGCCCGAGTTCTTCTCCAGCGCCTTGCGGCGGGTGTTGTTGTCCGCCCAGTGCCTGATGACTTCGCTCTCGTCCATTCTAACCACGCGTGGCGTAAGATTTTGTTGGATTTGTATAAAAAGCCTGTGGGAGCAAACCATTTAAAAACCCGGCGTGCATATATTTTACCAATGGCAAAGGTTGTCCTGCCCGCGCACCACGTAGACATAATCCACTCCAGCAAGCGCAGGGCGCTGCCGTCCGGCGAGCGGCCAAGTGGCCATGTGATGGGCTTCGTCGACAAGAAGGGCAACGACACGGGAGTGTTTTTGGCCGGCACGCAAGTGCACGACGTCACGCACCTCAACTTTTTGCCGCTCCTGGGCTCGAGGCACGGCCGGAACAGGGACGTGGTCTCTGTCAAGACGCCGGAGGGCAGGCTCGTCTACAAGCTCCCGAAGAACACGCCTGCGCTGCCGCACACGATGCTGACGCTTGACGAGGAGCGCTACGACGAGCTGGAGGAGTCGATTCCCTGTGCGAGGCACGTCCGGACGCACGCACTGCCGGACGTCGCGTACACGAACCCGGCGGGCAATGTGCATAACCTGGGGATGCGCGTCATTGTCGAGGAAGACGTCGGCCGCAAAAACCTTTCCGAAGAGCGGTTCAACATACACGTCTCAAAAAAAGGGCTTGGCCGGATGAAGGGCGCGCTCGCGCAGATGGTGCACAACTCAATCATCATGCTGCAGAAGGGCTACTTGATTGACATAAAGCCCGAGAACTTTGTGATTCGCGAGCGGGGCAAGAGGCACGAGCTCGTGCTCGTCGACAAGGACAGCCTCGCGGAAGTCGACGAGGACACTTGGCGGGGGAGCCTCAGGCTCCTCGGCGAGAACCTTGGCAAGTCGTTTGCCGACTTGTTCATGCTGAACGACCCGCTGCTCGACCACTCCCGCTACCACGACATCCGGGACTTTCTCGACGGCAAGATAATGTCGTGGACCCTGGCGCCGCGCAAGGACCTGCAGGGAGAGGAATTGCCGGAGCTTACGGTCAAGGACGCCAACAAAATAATCGGGAGCATGCACGGCTACCTCGACAAAAAGTTTAGCCGCGAGCCAATAGAGATTGACACGAGGGGGAGGCTGAAGCTCCCGGTGCAGGAGCCAAAGAAAAAGAAGGCCCTCAGGAACTTCAACTTTGACGAGGGCGCGTCAAGCCAGGCCATAATGGAGTTGAGCGCCAAGTACGAGGACAGGCTCGGCAACCTGCTGCAGATGGACCACAACATCCGCAACCTTGAGGGAGAGCTGAAGAAGGGCTCGGACATGGGCTTGATTTCTGTTGGCCGCGGGAAACAAATAAACCGCTCGTTCCACTTCCACCGGCTGGCGATGCTTGAGGCCAAGATAGGCACGTACAAAAAAATCATTGCCGACCTGAAAAAAGCGGTGCCAGAAAGCCCTGCGGCAAAAAAAGAGATTGACGAGCATATTGCCTACGCAAAGAAGCTGAAAAAGCTTTTCCGCAAAAAGTACAAGAAGACAAAGCAAGAGCTAGAGGAAGAAGAGGTGGCTGTTGGGACGCTGGAGTCTGTTGACCTTTACGATTACACGATGCCAGTGACGCATAACACGATACTGAAGGCACTAGACACATACAAGACGACCATGGCAAGCAACATAACGATGGAGGGGGCGGAGCTGTCCACAGCGCTTAAGCAAGCCGAGAAAGACGGGCAGCTGCCGGAGGGGACTGCCACGCGCCTCGGGACACTGCTCGCGATGCAGAACCTCTCGCTGCTCGAGAACGACTTCGAGATGTACCGGCACGCCCTCGACGGGCTCGAACAGCAGAAAAAAGACTTCCAGCAAAGGCGATACGACGAGTTCAGGCACATGGTCGAGACACAACGCCTTGACGGGCTGATGGAGAGCATCCGAAAGAACAGGCAAATGCAGTCCGTGAACGACTACCTCGCCACCGACTACGTCGGGAAGCAAATCAATGTGCTCGCCCAGAACAAGGACAGGCACGGGTTCAAGGTGCTGCTCAAGTCCATGAGCGAGGGAGAGCTCGATGAATTGAGCAAGGCAGTGAGCAGCCTGCCCAAGCAAACAGAAGACGAGCTCGACTACAACATCGAGCGGTGCGAAAAAAACCTCACTGAATTGGAGAAGCTGATAGCACCCGTAAAAAAGCTCACCGACCAGTACTATCAATAAGCGTTGCTGAACAAGCCGATGCTTTCCGCTTTCTTGCCGCAGCCAATGCACTTGCCGCTAGGCTTTGCCCCAAGCACAGTGCCCCGGAACTCAAGCCGCTTCATCGACCCCTCGAGCTTTCCCCAGCACTTCGCGTCGCCGCACACCGGCACGAGCACGGGCAACGCCGCCTTGTCGGCCTCGCGCAGCGAGTCCCTGGACTTGGCGTTGGCGATTGCCTGCTCGTGGAACTCGAGCGCTTTTTTCTTCATGGACTTCGTGATTTCTGCCAATAGCTTGGCTACTTCCTTGTCCACGTCTTTTAGTTTTACGGCTTTCTTTTGGCGCGTGTCCCTGCGCACGAGGACGGCCTCGCCCTTCTCGACGTCGCGTGGCCCGACTTCTATCCGGACGGGCACGCCCTTGAGTTCCCAGCGGTAGTACTTCGCGCCGGGGTTGTCGTCAGACGTGTCGATTTCCTTGCGGCACGAAAGCGAGCCGAAGACTTTTTTGGCGGCGGACTCGATTTTTTTCTTGTCGCCCTTGAACACGACCGGAACGACGACCGCCTGTATCGGCGCGAACGCCGGCGGCAGCACGAGGCCGTGCTCGTCGCCGTGCACCCCAATGACTGCCGCGATTATTCTCGACGAAATCCCGTGGCTGTTGAGGTGGCACAATTGCTGCTCGCCCTTCTCGTTTTCGTACATTACCTCGAACGTTTTTGAGAAGCCGGTGCCGAGGTCGTGGCTCGTCGCCGACTGTAATGTCTTGTAGTCGGGCATGACGACGTCCCACGACACGGTTTTCACGGCGCCGGGGAAGCGGTCCCACTCCGGCCGCTCGACGACGACGGCGGGCACGCAGAGCGCGGCGAAGAAGTCGTCGTACGCCTTGCGGATTAACTCCATTTCTTCGTCCACGCCCTTCTGGTCCGGGTGGGCGCAGTGCGCTTCCTTGAACGTGGATATCTCGCGGTCCCGGATTAGTGGGCGGGTGTGCTTTGTCTCGTAGCGGAACGTGTTGACGATTTGGTAGATTTTTAATGGCAGGTCGGCGTGGCTGCGTATCCAGAGCTTGAACAATGGGTACATCACGGTTTCGCTGGTCGGCCGGAGCGCGAGCGGGACCTCGAGGTCCGAGAGGCCGCCTTTGGTGACCCAGTAGACTCCGTCCTCGAAGCCCTTGATGTGCTTGGCTTCCTTCATTAGCTGGTCTTCGGGGATGAGGAGCGGGAACAGGGTCTCGTCGTGGCCTGTCTCGTCCATCAAGCGGCGCAATTCGCCGAACACGAGCGTGCGCAGCTTGAACCCGAACGGGCGCCAGGCGTACGTGCCCTTAAGGTTGTAGCGGGAGTCGATTACTTCGGCTTCCTCGAGCACCGAGTGGTACCAGTCAGAAAAGTCAGCTCTTGAAGTTTCCATTGAAAAACCCCCTTTTCCAAGGATTGGGGGATAAAGGGCGCGGGGGTATAAAAGGATGCCTCTGGAGAGCGAATGGCTGCCTAGGGACGGGCACCACCGGCTTCTGGGGGACTGCCCAACCAGCCACAAGGGCTCTGGGGGAATGCTACTACCGGCCTCTGGGGAAGCGAACCCAAGCTGGGGGGTGCTGCCGCCAATTGGCGCAGCACCCCCCAATGCCGTTCATGGCGCCCCCCAAGTCCTTTGGTTAAGGGAGGAGCACCCAGCCATGCCCCCCGGTTGGGCTTCTGCTCCGGAGGAGAAGAGAGGAGAGCGGCAGGTGGGGCAGCCCTCCGGTTTTCCTGCGTTGTCCCTCTCGTCTCCTGCATAGGTTTTTATATGGATACATCTTAAACATTAATAGGAGGGGCTATTATGCCCGAAGAAGCTAAAAAACAGGAAGAAACCGAGGAAGAGGACGATTCACTGGCTTTTGCCAATGCCCAGGTAGTGAGGGTTATGAGGGCCAACGTGGCACCGGACAAGATGATTAAGTCCGCTGTCAAGAAGGAGATGAACCTGTTCCTCGAGCAGGTGTGCGGCGACGTGTCCAAGAGGATGGACAAGTTCCCCTACGCCATGATTGACCGGAGAATGTTCGACGAAGCCACAGAGGCCTACAGGACCATGGACAAGGTCGTCGAGGAAAAGAAGCGCATAATTTCACACCTCGAGGCAATCAAGGCCGACTGCGACAAGCTCATCAGAGACGTCGAAGAGACGTTCAAAGTGGAAGAGGAAGACTAAGCCTTTTCCGCCAGCGCTTTTCCACTGTTCAGCCGACAGGCTGTAACAGAAAAAGCGTCGTTTTGCGCAGCAACAGGGCTAGCGGCAGCTGGCGCGTGTAAAGAAAAGAAAAAGAGATATTCGGGACGCGGCGAGCGCGTCCCGGAGTTTTAGACGAAATTTAGAGGTCGGCTGCGCGAACGGTCTTGCGGCCGTTTGCCTTCGCACGCCTGATGGCGCGGTCAACCATGTCAGCCACATTCTTCGAGAGAGCCTCGCAGAAGTCGCCAGCCATGTTGGCCTTGTTCTTCTTAACTTCGTCCCTAACCTTGCTCTGAACAACTAATACGTCCATTTGAATTACCTCGCTACCATTGCTGGCACTGTCATTTATATAGGTTTCGCCGTTTTTGCCAATATTTGGCGGTTTAGAGCCGATTTGACGCTCTTCGGAAGCCCAGCGCCCGGGAAGAGTTTTATCGCTTGGGGGATATTTTCTTGAGTGAAACTTTTTGTTGGGATTGGTCAAAAGTTATGACGAACTTGTCAAAGAAGCCCAAACGCCCCAACAAAATCGGGAAATCATAATCCCCCATTATGACTTTTACAGGCACTGAAAGGCGGTACTTCTCATGCCCTTTTTCCACGAGTATCTTCATCCTTGTGTCAACAGCGTCTACTTTCCCGCCAATCCCAAAAGCAGGGCTCCTCTTTGCCCTCAAATCTAGCCCTATGATTTCAGCAACGTCCCGGGGGATAGCAGATATGTCCGCACCAGAGTCCAAAAGAGCCACGGTATCAAACTGTTCTTTTCCGATAAGGGATATAGGGATAGAAGGCGTTTTAACCGTGGTGCCATCCGGACGCTTAATAGACTTGTAGTTAAATTTAAGTGCCATCTTAGAATATCATGCTTTCCTTGTCAGGAATCCGCGTCACAAGCGGCCGTGCGCCAGGACAAGCCTTTTTCGCTTCCCTGAAAACCTTTTTCACGTCCTTCCCGTGCGAAACTATCCTTTTTTCACATATGGCGACCCATTGGCCGATGTACTCGTCAACATTTGTCTCCATGAAAAATTGATAGTCCTCCTTCATGATACCTCACCAAGCCTAAAACATATCCCTTCAGACTTATAACCTTAAGCCTATTGAACTCAAGCGGTTTTTACGAGGCTGCTCTTGTCAATATGTTTCAATTTGCCGCTCTTCATGTCGAGGTCGATGCGCAGCATTTTCAGGCTCCTGGTCACGACGGCGACCTTCCACTCGCCGTTCCGCAGCGTAATGATGACCTTGGTCGGGACCTCGCGCTGCGCAGCCAAAACATCGGTCAGCCTCGAGAGCAAGTCTTTTGCCGGCAGGGCGCCCTTGTGCTCAAGCTCTTGGTAGTCGCCCTCAATCAATGGCGTGCTCGCCTCGCCCTTGGACACGCCGCCCGGCGTGACTTCGGCAGAAAAGACCCTCTGCTCGTCCGGGTTGAAGTAGACAAGCGTCCACTCCGTTATCTCGTTTAAATTCTCGGGAATCGCCATTAGGCTGCTCAAGTAATAGCCCTTGCCTTTGTGCTCCTGCACGTCAGGGTCGTTTTCCGCGGTCTCCACTGCCTCAGCCACTTCCATTCAGAACAGCCCGATAAAGATTATGGCGGCGCCCAGGGACAAGGCAATGGCGCCGTACATGCGGTACGTCAAGTCGTCGTACTTCAGCCACTTCCTGAGCCGCTTCCTCGCGGTCTCTGGCGAGAAAAAGTAGGGCAATCCCTTCGTCAAGGCCGCGAGCCCGATAATGAGCACAACGTAGTCCATGCAGGGGATTAGTGCGGCAGGGGTATTTAACGCTTTGCGACTTCCTCGTACAGCCCCACGAGCTGCCTCGTGCGCTTCTGGATGGTGCTGGCCTCGGCTGTCTTGCGCGCGTTCTTGGCGAGGCGGTTGCGGAGGCGGGAGTCATAAAGAAGAGTGTTTACGTCGCGGGCGAGCTCCCGCCAGTCGTGCAGGCGGAACAGCAGGCCGTTCCTGTTGTCCACCACTGTCTCGGGAATCGCGAGCCAGTCGGCGCCCACCACGGGGCACTCGCACGCCATTCCCTCGATAATGACTAGGCCCTGGGTCTCGGCCTCGGACGCGATTACCGAGAACAAGGCCTCTTTGTACAGCTTCACGAGGTCCTTGTCGTCCACGAAGCCAGTGAAAATCACGTTGTCGGGCGCGAGGCGCTTCAGGCGCTCGGCGTCCGGCCCCCTGCCAGTGACGACGAGGGGGCAATCGATTTCTTCACAGGCCTTGAGCACGTCGCCAACGTTCTTCTCGCGCGAGAGGCGGCCGGTGTGCAGCACGAAGCCGCCGTCAAGCCCAAATTTCTTGCGCACGCTTTTGCTGGACTTCACGCTGTCGAAGCGCTTGAGCTCTATGCCCGTTGGAATCACGGCCACGGGGGCCTTTATGCCCCGCTCGCGGAGCATGAGCTTAATTGCCATGGACGGCGTGATGACCGCGCTGTAGCGGTTGTAGTGCACGCGCGAATAAGCCCACGACACTTTCTGGCCGAGCAAGTGGAGGTACTGGCCCCTGAATAAGTAGTGCACGTAGTCCGAGAGAGGGGTGTGGAACGTGGTCACGGCAGGGATTTTGTTGCGCCTCGCGGCGTAGAGCCCGGCGAGCCCGATGGAGAACGGGCCGTGGGTGTGGATTACGTCGAAGCCCTTGCCGGCGACGAGCTTGTTTATGCGCACTGGGGGCACAGTGGCGCGGAACTCGGGGTAGGGGCGGAAGGTAAAGGACTTGAAGCGGTGGACCTTCATGTTGTTGTACTTTTTCTTGCCGGGCGTGGGCGCGAAGATTTCGACTTCGTGGCCCTGCTTCACCAGCTCGTCCGCGAACCAGGAGGTGCTGGCGACCACGCCGTTCACCTGCGGGTGCCACGTCTCCGTGAACATTCCGATTTTCATGCCGCACCTCGAGCGAAGCGAGTACTTTTTCCCCAGGGTTTTTGCCTCCTGGCAAATCCCAAAGGATTGCCGGGGAAGAGCGAAGCGAAGGGAAAAAGGCTGCCGTTCACCTGCGGGTGCCAGGTCTCCGTGAACATGCCTATTTTCATCTGTGGGGTTTGCTCGCCATAGCAATAAAAAGCTTTGCTGCGTTAACTTTAGTAGATGAAGAAATACATCAAGCAGCACTCGCGCAAAGAGCTCGACAAAATTACCGATAAAACATACAATCACACAAAAGCCAAAGTTTTGCCTTTGCTCGAAGACGAAGAGGCCCTGGGCATTGCCGGCCGAGCGGCCGAGGCAGAGCTGCTCATAGCGCGGGGGACACTCCGCACGTTCGGGAAAGAGTTTCCCAAAGTAAAAGAAGACTTGGCGCGGCTGGGCTTCAAAAACATCGAGGGGGAACTAGACCCCGAAGTCCCTATTGAAGATGGGCTGGAGTTTTTGCATATCAACGCCGAGGGAAAGCGCTTGGTTAAAAGTATTTACCCCAAACTACTAAAAAGGTACTTCAATGCGAAAGGCAGGCACCGCGCGTTTTTTGAGCCGGTGCTCAAGAAAATGAGTGCAGGCGAACTAAATGAAACCATTAGGGAACTGGCGGGTCACTCATTGCCGTTTGAATACCACGATGAAATCCTCGCGATGGCAAAGGAAGCCCTAGGCAAGAAAAAGTAGGGGGTTGCCCCCCCTCTCAGTCCTCGCACGTCGCGGTGAGCGCTATCGCGCTCTGGGCGGCCCCGGGGGTTTGCGCCGTGCCCAGGACTTCAGTGGCTCCGGGATAGAACGTGACGTTGTCCGCAATGGCGATGGTGGCAAAGTCAGCAGTCGCGTCCACGTCGTAGCGCACGTTGTCAATCGCGCCGTCGGCCCCGGTCTTGAACAAGAGGAAGTCGTAGGCGCCCTGGCCCAGGTTCTCGGAGAACCCGAAGACCGCGTAGCCCGCGCCGGACCGCATGACTGTCCTGGCACCGTCCTCCCCAGCAAGGCCATACCTGTACGCCCAATCAATGCCGCCCGTCGAGTTAGTCTTTATGGCGAGCGCGTCGTTGAAGCAATAGCTCGGCATGCTGCCCGTCAGGATGTAGCCGCCGCCCTGTGCTATGTCCACGGAGTAAGCGTAGTCATGGCCGCCCGTGTCATAGCGGTACACCCACTGGTTGTGGCCCGTGGAGTTCAGCTTCATGAGGAAGGAGTCCGTGTCGCCGCCGGTGTCTGTTATCCCGGCCACGATGTAGTCCGTGCCGTCCTGGACCACTGACTTGGCATAGCTGTTGCTGGTGTCGAGCGAAGAAGTCCATTCGATTACACCGGTGCCGTTTACCTTCACGACGTACGCGTAATACGAGACGCCGTTAAAGATTCGGTTCGTGTCGCCGACCGCAATGTAGCCGCCGTCGCTGGTCTGCCTGACCGCGAAGGCCCTCTCCTCACTGTTGGCGAGGACGCCGTAAGTGTCCATCCACGTCTTGTTGCCGGAGCCATTTGTCTTCACGAGGAAAATGGCGTCCTTCCCGCTGGCAACGCTCTTGGTGGTGCCGGTCATTATGAAGCCGCTGTCGCCCGTCTGCTGGATTGAAGTGGGGCCATCGTCCCTCCCACCGCCAAACGCGTGCGTCGCGGTCCAGTTCACCGAGCCGTCGCTCTTCAGCCGGGCCATGAGTATGTCATAGGTTCCTCCGACGCCCGTGGACGCCACCAAAGCTGCGCCACCGTCACTTGTGCCCGTGACGCTGTAGACGATTTGGTTCTGGGCGATGTCGTACTCCTTCTGCCAAGCAATGGCTCCAGTGGAGCCAACCTTCAGGATGGTCGTGCCGTCGGTCGTGCTGCCGTTCTGGCCGACCAGGAAGTACCCGCCGCCGCTGGCCTCTGCCATTAACTCAACGCCCTGGTAGAACCCCTGGAGCCCTGCGTCGCCGTACGCGCGCATCCACTCCGCGCCGCTGCAGTCGTTCCCCCCCGCGGGGCCCTGGCACGCGTCGGGCATGCACGTGTCGTTGTAGCACCGCCTGCCGGCGGCGCACTCCACCGCGCAAGTGGTTTCCTGGCAGGACGCGGCAGCACAGTCGTCCACCCACGCGCAGCTGGCGTTGAGCAGGCAGTCCGCGCAATTGCCGCGGCCGGCGCACGGCACTGCCACGCAGTCCGCGTCAGCCCAGTCGACGTCGCCGTCGCAGTCGTTGTCCTTGCCGTCGTCGCACGTCGCCTCTGGAGTTTCGGTCGCGTTGCACAGGCAGCTGCCCGTGGCGTTGCACTCCGCGCTCGCCCACGTCGCCTCGGGGGTGCACGCCGTGCCCGCGGGGTCCAGGCCGCACGTCGAGTTGCAGCAGTCGCCGCCTTGGGTGTTGCCGTCGTCGCACTCCTCGCCATCGTCGACCACGCCGTTGCCGCACTCGGATTCAAGGAAGAAACTGGTCATGCCAGAGACCGGGCCGTAAACACTGACGTAGCCGTCGGTGACGCCGCTGAAGTTGCACAGCACTTGCTCGTTCTCGAGAATTGGGTACGGGCAGTCAATGGTCCCGCTGATTAGCCGCAATGGGTTGCTGGCAAGGATTGGCCTGTCGCCGAGGTTGGCGATTAGCACCCGGCCGCCGCCCACAGGGTTCGCCGTAATCGCGACCGGAGTGTCAGGGGTTGGCTGCTTCGTGGCGAGCCCGCTGGTCCAAAAATACAGGCCGACCGCGGCCACGATGGCAATGGCAAGAAGCAGCACAACAGCAATAACAGGGGAAACGCCTTTCTTCATGGAAACCACTGTATAAAAAACAGAGTAGGCATATTAAAACCCATCGGGTATGCCGTGGGTATTTAACTGTCGTGGGAAGGATTAAATACGCGTTCTGCGTTTTGGTTGCTGATGAAGACGTATCTCGTGGTCTGGT
>JAGMCR010000006.1 GCA_023129115.1 Candidatus Iainarchaeum sp.
CGATGGGCAACCCGCACTGCGTCGTGTTCGCGGGCGACCTGGGCTTTGACCTGCCGGTGCTCGGCCCTCTTTTCGAGCACCACGAGTCGTTTCCCAACCGCATCAACACGGAGTTCGTGAAGGTCCTCAATGACCACGAGGCCGAGGCCCGCGTGTGGGAGCGCGGCGCGGGAGAGACTCTGGCGTGCGGGACGGGCGCGTGTGCGGTTGCGGTGGCGTGCGCCTTGAACAAAAAAACGAACCGCCGCATAAAAGTCCACCTCGCGGGCGGCGACCTGGACATCGAGTGGGCCGAGGACAACCACGTCTACATGACTGGCTCCGCGGAGTTTGTGTTTGATGGGGTGATTTGATGGTCGAGCGAAACAAGAACATGGCAAAGCTGCAGGCGGGCTACCTTTTCCCGGAAATCAGCCGCCGCAAGAACGCTTTGCTCAAGAAAAACCCCGACGCCAAAATCATCAGCCTGGGCATCGGCAACACGACCGAGCCGCTGTCGCCGTGCATCACCAATGCACTCCGCGACGCTGCCGAGGGCTTGGGCACGCACGAGGGCTATTCGGGCTATGGCGATGAGCAGGGCCTTGCCGAGCTGCGCGGGAAAATCGCCGACACCTTTTACCCCAAACTCGCCTCGGCCGAGGAAGTCTTTGTGTCCGACGGCGCGAAGTGTGACATCGGCAGAATCCAGCTGATGTTCGGCAGCTCCGCTACTGTCGCGGTCCAGGACCCGGCTTATCCGGTCTACGTCGACGGCAGCGTGATGATGGGCCAGACCGACAATTACAACCCCCTCCAAAAGCAGTTCGACGGCATCACTTACCTGGCGTGCAGCCCCGAGAACAATTTTTTCCCCGGCCTGGAAAGCACCTCCCGCACTGACTTGATTTACTTCTGCTCTCCAAACAACCCGACTGGCGCGGCCTCGGCCCGCGACCAGCTAACCCAACTAGTCGACTTCGCCAAGAAGAACAAGTCAATAATCATCTTCGATTCCGCGTACCGCGACTTCATCCGCGACAAGGGCTTGCCCCGCTCCATTTTCGAGATTGACGGCGCGCGGGAAGTAGCCATCGAGGTGGGCTCCTTCTCAAAGCTCCTTGGCTTCACGGGCGTCCGGCTCGGCTGGACCGTCGTGCCCAAAGGCTTAAAATTCGACGACGGCCACCCGGTCATCAAGGACTGGAACCGAGTGATGACGACGATTTTCAACGGCGCATCGAACATTGTGCAGACCGGCGTGTGCAACGCCTTGACCGAGCAGGGCCTCCGCGAGATGCACGCCACGATTGACTTTTACATGGAGAACGCCCGCTTAATCAAGGACGCCGTGACGTCCCTGGGCTACGAGAATTACGGCGGCGTGAACTCGCCCTACATCTGGGCACGCGTCCCGGGCAAGTCTTCGTGGGACGCGTTCGAAGAAATCCTTGAAGAAAAGCACGTCGTCACCACGCCTGGCTCTGGCTTCGGCCCGGCGGGCGAGGGCTTCCTGCGGTTCAGCGCGTTTGGCCACCGTGAGGATGTCGAGGAAGCCGTCAAGCGCCTAAAAGAGTGATAATATGACAGAGTACTTGTTCAGGGACGCGCTGGACTCCCCATGGCGTTGCCCGACCCGGTGTGGGCGCTGGTCGCGTTTGTCCTCATGGCCTTCGGCGCACGCTTCTTTTTCTACGAGGGCGTCAGGCAGGTCCCTGCCGACGTTTCGTCAATAATCATGCTGCTTGAGCCGGTTGGCGCCACTGTGTTTGGCTGGGTCCTGCTTTCCCAGGCCCTGTCCTTCGAGTCAGTGCTCGGCGCACTCCTGTTGCTGAGCGGCATTTACCTGCTTTATACACGCGACTGACTCACAAGTACTTTGAGTACTTCATCATCTTCATCGCGAGCCCCGGCCTTGACATGAGCGCGTTTATCAGTGGCCACGGCCGCTCCATGTCGCCGTGTCTCTCGATTATTTTCGCCAGCCCTTCTGCGTTGGCCAGCCCAAACAATTCATCCATCTCCCCCCCCGGAATCTTGTCGAGCATGTTCCTTATCCTGCGGTGCATCGCGAGGTCCTTGCCGTATTCCTTTCTCCACAATGCCTCGTAGTCGCCCGGATTCCGGTTTTCCCCGAGCACTGCGCCGCAAATCCTGGCGTTGAATCCCCCGATTGCGACCCCCCCACCGGTATTGTGGAGGAGTATTGGCCCCATCCCGCCCACAAAAATGTTGGTGTTTGGTATTTCAAGGTCGAATACTTCTTTTGTGGTGGGTTTTACTTTCCTGATTTTTTTTATGGGGATTGGGACAACGTTATTGTTCACCAGGTTTTTGATGAAGGCAGTCTCTTTTTTTCTTGGGGTGATAGTGTCTAGTATTTTAGTGAGTTGCCCATAAGAAATAGTTTTGGAGTGGTTTTCAACGAATTTGCGTTTTTTTAGGTATTCCCGTAAATCTTGGGGTAAGAGGCTTAAGGGAAAATTCTTTTGGGAGCAGGTGAAACGGATTTTTTTTAGGTATCTCTGTAGTTCTTTTTTGTAGTTGGGAAATACGTCCAAAAGCTTTTTTAGGTTTTCGTTTCCATAGAACCCGATTTTATATGCCGTGCCACTTTTTATTTTTTTGCCGTTCCATGTATGGCTACGCGGTTTTTGTTTTTCTATGGAGGGATAAAGGCCAAGCTGCAGAGAGAGGAGAACCAAGTCGCTGGCCAGTTTATAACTCGCTGTTTTGGCAGATATTTCAGCAGACCAGTTCCTCCTGTTTTTGCCCGTCCTCACCCGTATTGTGCCGTCCCCAACCAAATACGCTTTAAGGAATTCGTACTTCAAGTTGTTTGGCATGTTGAAGACCACAAACGGCACTTCTTTGGTTCTAGCAGATCCCCCCGTTTTGAGAACTTTCTTGAAGATTAAGGAGAGTAGTTTCCCCCCAAAACCAATGTTGTATTTGCAAACCTTGCCAGTCTTTGGGTTTTTACCTTGTTCTTCCCAAAAAGGAACACCCAAGGCTTTTTTGATGCAGTGCTCTGCATCGTCTATGACCCCATTCACTCGGTCATTTTCACCAAAAGTAAGGTACGCCTTTTGGTTGCTTGAGCCCTCAGCCACGTAGTACCCCAAGAGTCTTGCGAATTCGGGGGTTGCCCTAATGATGTTTGGGATGGCCACCCTGGATTTTGTGAAAGATATTTTGACGTTTTGAGGGATAATCCCTTTTTTTAGGAAGTTTTCAAGAGGTATGCTGTCACTGACCCAATGAGCAGATTGGTATCTTCGTGGCACGTCCGAAACTTTCGAGTAAATCAGTTCTCTCCCACCTTTAACACGGACATATCTAATCATTTCTGGCGCTTCTTCTAAAATCATTTGAACTAAATTTATTTCTTTAATTGATTGATTGTTTGGAACGTCCATGCTTACAAGTAAATGGTCATAACCTTCCCTGAGTTCTGAAACTTTCTTTTCTTTTAATTCAGAGCCTTCAGCAACCAGCACACTGTGTGACGCTGTTGCTTTCACCCGGTATCCGTTTTTGAGTATTAGTTCAAAGAGATCTTCTTCTAGGTCGTGTTTCAGGATGCCCCCAACGCCCCAGAAGCCCGGCTTCGTCGCGTCGCGTTCAATGGAAAAAGCAGACCAATTTTTAATCTTTTCTTTCAAGTGCTTTACAGGGGTCTTCACTAATCTTGGGTTTTTCATATTTCCATTAACAAACGCCCCAATTCTAACCGTACGTATCAATCCATTCTTTTGTATGACGACTGGTTCTTCTGCATCAATGCTGGTCGCCTTCACGTGCGCGGCCGCGTCCCCAACGAGGCAAGTCCCGTCCACGACCGCCGGAGAATTGTCGAACAGCGGAATCAATGCACTCATCTCATCGTCGTACTCCAACTCCATCCCTTTCTTATGCAGCCACTTCATCAGCGCTTCTCTGGGATTGCCTTTCCTGACGCCAATCCCAACACGGCATTCCTTAGCATTTACAGGAACGACCCACGCAAAGAACCCGGGCGTCCAGTGTATCTCTACAAACTCTTCGTCTTTCTCCAGGTCCGCAGTGACCTGGTACGCGTGGACGTACTGCCTCTTGGGCGCCCACTTGCTGAGCGGCCCGTCTGCCGCGACGTCACATTTCCCCCCCCACTTCTTCCCCGTGATTATCTCGGCGCCCTCGCCCTCCGCCTCTTCCGCAATCGTCTTGTCGAGCACTGACCGGTCAATCACCATTGTCACGGGCTGGCCCTTCTTTACCTCGAACTCCTCGCCGCCGGGCGAGTAAAACCTTGCGCCCCTGCACTTGTTCAAGACACTTTCTTCGTATTCAACGTTTAATTTGTCCAATCCCTTTTTCGACACCAATCCAGTGCAGTGCACGGGCTCGCCGATTTTCTTGTGCTCTTCATAAACAGTGACTTTCGCCCCGAGCGACGCCGCTTCCTTGGCGCAAAGCAGCCCCGCCGGCCCGGCCCCCACGACTATCATTTCGATTCCCCGAGGACTTTCGAGAACTTCGCAGCCAGCTCGTCAACCCGCTCGGCGGTCTTGGCTTCGACAGTCAGCCGCACTATCGGCTCTGTGTTCGAGGCGCGCATCAATACCCAGCCGTCGCCGAAGTCAATCCTCACCCCGTCCATTGTATTGACGCCCTCGTACTCGGCAGCCATCCTTTCCTTCAGCCCCTCAATAACCCCAAACTTCTTGTCGTCGCCTACCTCGACAACAACTCTCTTCCTCGGGTACGCAGGCACTTCCGCGGCCAGTTCACTCAGCTTTTTCCCCTCGCCCTTCATCGCCTGGGCAACCGAAAGCACCACGAATATTGGGTCGTCGAACAATACTATCCTGGGCATGACCATGTGCCCGCTGTCCTCGTACCCCAGCAGGGCATTATATTTTTTCCCTGCCTCCATGATGTAAGTGTGCCCGACAGGCACCCGGATTATTTCCGCGCCCATTGGCTTGAGGTAGTCTTCCGCGGCCATTGAGCACTCGACTGTCGCGACTATCACCCCCTTTTCCTTTGCCAGCAGCCGCTTCGCGACTATGGCTGCGGCCTGGTCCGCGCTGAGCACATTGCCTGTCTCGTCCACCAGCACTGCCCGGTCGCCGTCCGCGTCGAACGCGACGCCGAACCCCTCGCCCTGCTCTGCCGTGGCCTTGATTAATTCGCCAAGCGTTTCCTTGCTCGGCTTGGGGTCCCGCACTTTGAGCTGCGGGTCCTTCTCGCAAAACAATTCTTTTACTTCCATTCCCAGTGCCTTGAACACTTCGGGGTGCGTGGCAGTCGTGGCCGCGCCGCCGCAGTCCAAAACGCACTTGACTCCGCTGCAGTCGAACCCCTGGCCTGTAACCAGCTCCAGGTACGGCGCCTTCGCGTCCAGTGCCCCGCCGTCCTTGCCACTCCCAACAGCGAATTCCTGCTTCTCGGTCTTCTCCCCGATTTCCTTGAAGTCCTGGGCCATGAATGACATTCCCGTGCCGTAAAACACTTTCAACCCGTTACAATCAGCGGGCAGGTGCGACGGCGTGATATAAGCGCACAATTCTTTCCCGTAATGCTGCGCGCAGTATACTGCGGCGCCGAAGCTTGTTTCCCCGCAGTCAAACACTTCGACTTCTGTCTGCAGCAATCCCTTCTTGAGCGCCGCCGCGAGCGGCGGCGAGGTCCACCGCGGGTCCCTCCCCATGACTATACTCTTCAACCCTCTTTCGACCATGATGCTGCCGAGGCTCCTGCCAATGGCTTCCATGACCCCCTCGTCCAGCTCTTCTGGGTACTTTCCCCTGATGTCGTAGGCCCTGAATATGTGCTTTGGGAACATCGCTTTTCCTCTTTGACTTTATGTATTTAAATAACATCACCAAGAATAGTGGCATGGACATCTGCATGGTCAACCCCTTCTTCTTTCCGTACATGGGTGGGACCGAAAAGCACATTTACGAGGTCGGCCGGCGGCTCGCCAAGAACCACCACGTGACCGTCCTCACTTACCGCTACCCCAAGGCACCGAAGCGCGAAGTGGTCGCAGGGATGGAAGTAATCCGCGCCCGCGCCCTGGTGCTCACTTACCTCCCGCACCCGTTGCCGCCGCCCATGCCCCTCGCGCCGCACGCGGACGCGGTCATCCAGAAGCAGGCCCGCTACAACGACTTGTTCCACTTCCACAACCGTTTCACTTACTCTGTCAACAGCTTCAAAAGCCTCAAGCGCAAGGGCAGGCACGTCTGCCTCACGCTCCACAACGCGCGGCCCCAGGGCATCGACCCGGTGACCGACGCAGCGGGCTCTTTTTACGACGACTTCTTCGGCGAAAAAATATTCGGCCAGTGCGACCGCATCGCCGCCGTCTCCCGCAACACCCTGGAGACCACTCTCCAAGAGGAGTACCGCGGCAAGGCCTCGGTCGTCTACAACGGCGTGAACCTCGAGGACTACGACCCCCGGATGGACTGCTCGGACACGCTTTCGGAGTACGGCGACTTCGTGTTCTCGAACGGCCGCCTCGTCGAGCAGAAGGGGTTCAAGTACTTGCTCGAGGCAGCGAAGAGCATTGACTCCCACATCGTGATTCTGGGCCGCGGCCAGCAGAAGAAAAGGCTAAAGCGCTTGGCCCCGGACAACGTCACCTTCATCACCAAGCCCGTGAGCGAGGAAATCCTGGCGTGCCTCTACGGCGCGGCCAAGGCATTCGTCCTATCGTCTTTGTACGAGCCGTTTGGCATGGCGTTCCTCGAGGCCATGGCCATGGAGACCCCGGTCGTCGGCACCACGGTCGGCGGCATCCCGGAGATAGTAACCAAAGAAGTCGGCCGCCTCGTCCCCCCGCGCGACCCGGCGGCCATTGCCGAGGCAGTCAACTCCATCCTCGCCAGCCCAGCCCAGGCCAAGCGCATGGGCCACGCCGGCAGAAAGCGGGTCCAGAAAAACTTCACCTGGGACCACAGCGCCCAGGGATACGAAAAGCTCTATGCCTCGTTGGAGTGAAGTGGGGAGAGATACACCTCTTGGCCTCACCCAGTTATTGGGGCCCCGCCCCCCTCTCCCCAAAGGGACAGGGCCCTCGGGGGCCGCCTCTCCCCACACGACCCCACTGATAAGTTGTTGTTCAAACTCCTTTATATGGCTTTCGTTTTGGGTTTAGAGCCACATACAAGCTTATTTCACAAATCAAAGGCATGTAAAGCGTATTTTTGGTGTTGGGAGTTGCATATACTGCCACATACTCCTTTCACCTGTCCCTCACTAGCCTATCCAGAAAAAACACTAAATAAAACGAAAAAACAAGAAAAAAGCAGTACATGCCCGTTATTTTTTCGGTTTCCGGGCATGTCTCCTTTTCTTGGGTTTCAGCATTTTGGCGAGGGCTTGCCTCTTGGTGTAGAGCACTGCCGCGATTATCAGCACCGCGATGCCAATGGCCACGCTTGCCTCGAGCCCCATGAAGCCTGTCGCCACGCTTGCCACTTCTGCCTTTGGCGCGGGCGCGACTGGCTTCGGGGTTGGGGTGCTCTTGGCTGCCGCGGCGCCGGCTGCTTCTTTTGGCTCCGGTGTCGCAGTTGGCTCTGGAGCTGGCTCTTCGTGCTCAAGCACGGGGTCGCCCATCCCGCTTACGATGTCCTGCAGCGTGTACCGGAGCATCTCTGTCGCGACGCTGTACCTGATGGTGACCGCGTCCCCGGCATCCACGTCGCCAATGTGGAACTGGAGCACCGGGTCGTCCTCGATTACAGTGTAGTCCGGACCGTCAATCACCAGGTCAGAGGCGCTTTGCGCGAAGCTCTTGGGTATGGTCACAGTGTACTCGACATTGCCCATGGCTTCGCCGAACTCGAGCGTTTCTACGATGACGCTGTCGATGTTGCTGTACTCGTTGGTGATGAACTCTACGTCATAGTCGTAATTCCTCGTCACTGCGACCGAGCCAACATGCTTCTTGGGGGGCCACTCAATCTGCTCTCCGGTGGAGGTGAATCCCTTGTCTTCTTCGGTGAGGGAGCCGCCGCCTCCTCCGCCTCCACCGCCCTTGGCTTTGCACTTCTTGTCTTTGCCGTCGCAGTCCTGGTCTATGCCGTCGCCGCATTTTTCTTTGGCGCCGGGGTGGATTGACGCGTCGTTGTCGTCGCAGTCCACGTCGCTGCCGTAGCCGTCGCCGTCAGCGTCGGGATAGTCTACTATGGCGCTGGCGCTTTTTTCGCTGGTGCCGCTCGTGTCATTGTATTGGAAGCCGCAGCTGATGTTGTCGTTGACGTTGGTGGAATTGGCGTAGATTATAAAGGAGCAATGGACGTCGTAGAACGTCCCTGAGGTGCAGCTTACAGGGCTTAGGGTCAGGTTGGCTGGAGTAACCCAGATGGTCAGGTTCATGAGCGGCACGCCGTCGTAGTCCACCACGTCTCCTTGGCACGTGATGTCCGTGTCGTTGCGTGGGCTGGATGGGGCCAGTGTAACGGACGTTACTTCGCCAGGGTATTCCTGTACAGTGGTTGTCGCGTTCTTTATTGTGACCGACACGCCGTCGTCTGCCTTAGCTTGGCAGGTTAGGTTGTCGCCGGCCACGAATGATGTGTTGGCGTCGATGGGGTTGGACAGGCTGATGTTGCTCAGCACGCCTATTGACGTGCCGTTGAGCAGCCACACCCCATAGCTCACGGCCACGCTCGGCGCTTCGGTCGTGGATGCGCTCGCGCTGCATGTGATGGTGCTTCCAGCATGCGGGCTTGGGGTAATCGACAGGCTTAGCGAGGGCGGCTGCACGAGCACTTTCAGCGACGCGTTGAGGGTGCTGCTGTTCTCCATGCCGTCGCTCTGCACGGCGTAGCACGTGAGGTTGTCCCCGTCGGAATAGCTTGCCTTCGCCAGAAAGGCGCTCGTGTGGCTCAGGGCCGTCCCGTTCCGCTCCCACGAGTAGTGCGTGGTATGGGTCTGCCGGATGTAGTCGTTCGATTCATCCGTGCTCAACAGCGACATATTCGTCGTCGCCGTGCACTGCACACCAGTATAATTCCTCGTGAGAGAGATTGAATGAATCACTGGGAGGGAGTTGATAATGTCTACTTCGTAATCAATTTTCTGATTCCCAGCGTGGTCACTTACATTCACGCGGATGTACCTTGTCCCCCTCCCAGTGATAGTATAATTTGTGTTATTCAGCAATGGTGTGCTCGGCGTGCATGTATTGCTTGAGGCTATACAATACGTGGCGATTGGGTTTGGGTCGAGGTTGTCTGAGAAAATTGCACTGAAGTTGAGATTGGGCCAGCCATCAATTACATTGGGGTGCGTTATACTCACACTCGGCTTCACAGTGTCGTCACATCCCTTGGCATAGGCATACCCGACTTCGTAAGGGCAGTTGTCGTTGACGTCCAGGACTCCATCGTTGTCGTCGTCTGTGTCACAAGCGTCGCCGTCGCCGTCCGAGTCGTAGTCGGTTTGGTTGTTGTTGGATACATAAATACAGTTGTCTGTGCTGTCCCCAATTCCGTCACTGTCATAGTCCGTTCCCGTGGCGCCCCACGCGAAGAAATAGTCCTCACTGGCGTTGGTGCCGAAGTCATACGCGATGTTCACGTATCCACTTTTGCCCCAGGAAGTCCCCCAACTATTCTTGACTATCCAGTACTCCCCGGTCTCGTTGTAGCCAGTGATTGCCATGGCGTGGTAACCCCGGAGTGTGCCGGAGGTATGGGAATAAATCCCGCTGCCGTAAGAGTAAAAGTCAAAATACACTGGAAACCCATTCATCACCACGGGCCCGTCCTCGAGTAATTTCCTTATGTCGTCCTTTTCGTCGTATCCGCTTGCGGTCGCGTCGTGTGTATACCAGCTCGTAAGCCCAGTGATTTTCTTGGTACGCTTGGCCCAGTCGCTGCACCGGATGAAGCAAGGGGAGTTGCTCGCTGTGTAAGCAAAGCAGGACTCGTCAGTGGTACCAGTGTCCCGTATGTACGCAAACGCGGAATAGGTGTTGCCGCCGGAGCAGCTGCCCTTTCCAGAGCAGGAAACGAGAAACTGCTCGGATAGGTCCAAGTTTGGGTAGCTCAAGCCCCGGTTCCCAAACTCTACGTTGTACATTCCTTCGGTGACGGCGACTGATGCAAAAGCCCAGCAGCTTCCGCAGGTCTTTTGGTCCCTCACATTTGTCATGTTGGCCTTCCAGTTGATGTACGCTGGCGACGCCCCGTCGCGACCGCTTCGGGACATAGCCATCGCCGTGGGCGTCATCCTCCCGGGCATTTCTTCCCTTTCCTGCATGAGCTTGGGTGGGTTGTGCATAACCGGATTGTCCGCGGCAACCCAACTCGCGTTGTTCGTCTCTATGGCCTCTTGTATCTCGGCCAATCCAGCAACCGAGAGCGAAACCAGCAACAGCAAAACAATTATTTTTTTCATCAGTTATCCCCTCTCTTAAACGTGTAGTACTTGGCATTCCTGTACGAGTCAAGGAAATTGGCTTCTTCCCTGAGCCAGTCCCCTATATCTTTTTCGATGTATATCCTGTCCCTCACGACCGAGTTGCCGTAGGCCTTGTGGAGCTCGCGCCAGATGCCAGCGGCGTGGAACTTGCCTTCCTTTGCCTCGAGCCCTACCGCGATTTGCTTCACGAGCTCTGTCTTGCGGCGCCTGCTGGCCGGGAACTTGAGGGGCATTGCAATGGGCTTCGGCACGGGCTTCTTTGCCGTCAGCCTGATTAGCCTGCGCACCTTTACCTTTGGCGCAGCAGAGATTATTATTGCTTTCTTTTTGTAGGCAAACACAGCCACCAAAAACAGCAGCAGCCCCCACGCGAACGGCCCCGTGGCAAGCCCAAGGAGCCCGGTGAAGTCCGCCTTCTCCGGCGCCGGTGATGGGACAGACGTTGGCTTTGGTGTGGGCGTTGGCGTGGGCACAATCGGCACAGCAGCAATCACTGGCGTGGGCTCTTCGTACCTGAGTTTTGGCACCCCCATCCCAAGCACCAATTCCTGCATTGTGTACTTCAGGACCTCGGTTTCTATAATATACTTTATAGACACTGTTTCGCCTGCCAACACATTTCCGATGTGCAGCTGCAGCACGGGGTCTTCCTCGAGCACAGTATGCTCTGCTCCCTCGACCGTAATCTCCGAAGCGTGCTCTGCAAACCCCTTTGGAATCTCAATAGTGTATTCCACATTCCTGAGCTCTCCGCTGAACTCAACGTCTTCGGTTATGTACGTGTCAATCTCGCTGTACTCGCTCGTGATGAACTTCGAGTCGTAGCCGAAGTCACGTGTGAGTGTTGCCACCCCCAAGTCAATTACGGGGGGCCACACAATTGTCTCGCCTGTGGAGTCAACGCTTTTGTCTTCTTCGGAGAGGCTTCCGCCTCCCCCTCCGCCACCCGGGTCGTTTTTATTTTTGTTTTTGAGTGCGCAGTCAACGCACTTTTTTCCTGCGGGCGCACTGCCGTCACACTTCTCTGCGCCCTCCACAATGCCGTTGCCGCAGTATGCGGCAACTATGGCCGTGGCGTTGCTGGCAGTCGCGTCGATGCCGTCGCTGGCAGTTACCTCGCATACAAACTCGTCGCCGAAGGAAACATTCTTCCCTGAAACGATAGTTCCCGCGCTGCACAGCGTGGCATTGGTGCAGTTGACAGTAGAGTCCCACGCCGCCACATGCGCGCCGTTCTTGTGCCACCTGGCGGTTGCGGTGAAGCTGGCTTCCTCGATGTCGATTAGCTCCCAGCTGCAGGACAGGCTCGTGTTGCGGTAAGCCGGAGCAGTTATCGAGTGGCTCTCGAACCTGGGCGGGTAGTTCGCGATTATGATTGTGCCTGTTTTGGTTTCGGTGTCAATCCCGTCCGTCGCGTTTACCTTGTAACTCACATTGTCTCCGCGCGTGTAGCCGTATGCCTTGGGGAACGAAAATCCTGTGTTGGGAGTGAGTATGCTATTCAGCCACCACTGCCACACCACAGTCAGCGTGTCATTGTCCAAGTTGTATATGTCGGCAGTAATCGCAACGTCCTCGTTCGAATAGTAGGATGGCTTCTCACTCAAGTCAATCACGGGCGGCGCGTTCACTATCGTCGTGGTGGCGTACTTCATCGGTGCACACTCGCCGACTTGATCACAAGCCCTGAAGCCAAACTTGACAGTGTCGCCTACCGCGAAGCCGCCTTCGGAGGGGGAAAAAGTTGAAGAATTGTGCCAGTTGCCTTCAAGCATTGTTTCATTCTTCTTCGTCACACTGTTGACCCACCAAGTAAGCACAGAACCCTTTTGCGTGAAGTTGTCCACGTGCCCGTAGTCCCCAAACCCGGTCAGCGTTGTGATGCGGTACGGGCTCGTGGGCGTGATTGTGACGTTTTCGACGTATGGGCCGTATGACATGGTGAAGTTGCCTGTGGCGGCTTCGGAGCAGTCCCAGTCATAGTCGTCGCACACGAACATGTAATATTTGTTGGTCTCATTCTCGGTGCCTGTGAGCGTGAAGGAGCAGCTTATCGAGTTTGGCGCGGTCATCCAGCCGCTTGTTTGGCACCACGTGCCGTTGTCGCACGTGCCGTTGCTGATGTAGCTGGTGTTGCACACGCGGAGCTTTCCATAGTCGCCGTCCGTGTCGTTCCAGGCAGTGACGTTGAACACAAGCTTGTTCCCTCCTTTTTTCAGCCCGCTCGGCCCGGTGAACGAGTCAATCACGGGAGCGTAGTTGTAGCTATATGTGAGGTTTATGGGTCGAAGTTCGTGGAACTGAGGCTGTGATGCGACGGAAGTCCAGCCACGACTCCCTCCAAGCTTCGCCTTAAGTTTCATCTCGCCGTCGGTTGCGTTAATGTATTTTGCCGCGGTCGCGCCGGAAAAACCCTTGGTGTCTGTGTGCGCATTTATCTTGGCTGTGATTGGAACGGCGGTGGTCCACCCGCCGGTATCGTAATTCTTGACCTTGGCGTAACCACTGGTCCCCCATCCGGAACTGATACCTTTGGTCTTCGCCTCAAAAAAGACCCCGGCCACATCCCGCTCATCTGGATCGCCTTTCAACGGCCAGTCAAGCGTGACCCACGAGATAAGCGTGACCTGGGCATAGCCCCCGTTGTTTTGTACGTACTTGTAGGTACTCATGCTTTTGTCGAACGCCTTGAGCTTGTTGTTGCAATCACACGTATACGCACCGTTCGCCCAAGTGCACCGCGTGTCGCTCGTGTCGCAGCTGTAATTAACTGTCGAATAAGTAGCCGAGCTATACGTCAAAGTCTCTTGATGCGGCCCACCCAGCGCGAATGCCGCGCTAAACAGGCACACTATAAATATCGCTACCGCAATGTCTCTCCCCATCCTATTCACCTCGCATGGTAGAGCTACCACACTTAATAGTTAGACACTCTTCTAGTATTTAATTGATACGGTGGTTGTTTAAACAAAACTGGATAAATTGTCAATTTGTTTAAACATTTCCAATTCACCCCAAAAACCATTTTATACTCCCCCCGTGTTTATTGTGACTGCGAGGTGTTGCGAGTGAAGCACGTAATGAATATCGACGACTTGTCCAAAGACGAAATACTATTGATTATCAACAAGGCCATTGAAATAAAGGCCAATCCCGAGAAATACGCCCAAGCCCTTGCGGGCAAAACGCTTTTGATGATGTTCGAGAAGCCGAGCCTCCGAACGAGGCTATCCTTCGAGACCGGGTTCAACAAACTCGGCGGCCACGCCATTTTCTATTCGTTCAAGGACTCGCCCCTCGGCAAAAAAGAAAACATTTCCGACACCGCCAAGTGCGCGACGAGGTATGCCGACATAGTGATGATACGCGCCTACTCCCAACAGCAAATCCGCGAGTTCGCGGACAACAGCAGCGTCCCGGTCATCGACGCGCTGTCGGACAACGCGCACCCCTGCCAAATCCTCGCCGACCTGCAGACCATGAAGGAAAAAGGCAAGGACATAGAAAACATGAAGCTCTGCTACCTCGGCAACGGCAACAACAACGTTACCTTTGACTTGATGCGCGCAGCAGCGTTATTGGGTGCTACCTGTTACGTAGGCTGCCCAGACGGAGAAGAATTCAACGTGCCCCAGCGCGTCATTGACGAGTGCGCGAAGCACCCTGGCAAAGTCGTGGTCACGCACGACGCGGCAGAGGCCGCGAAGGACGCGGACGTCGTCTACACAGATACGTGGGTGAACTACGGCGTGTCATTGGAAGAAATGGAGGCACGCGAAAAAGTCTTGCTGCCGTACCAGGTAAACGCCGCAGCCATGGGCAACGCAAAGCCCGACGCGATTTTCATGAATTGCCTCCCCGCAATGCGCGAAAAAGAGCAGACAGCAGAAGTAATCGACGGCCCCCAGAGCGTAGTGTTCGACGAGGCAGAAAACAGGATGTGGGCACAAAACGCGCTGATGCTGCATTTGCTGGGAAAACTGTAAACAACGTTGGGGGGCGCCAATTGGCGCCCCCCTAGTTTACGGAGATGGCGTGAAGTCGGTTGCCTTATTCTCCCGAAAAGATTTCGTTCGCTTTCTCGTAGCTCTCGAGGTCGCCGATGTCGTACCACAGGTCACTGAACACGTAGGCCTTGACCTCGGCTTTTTTGTGGAGCCACTCAAGGAAGAAGCCAGGCGCGTCCTTGGCGTTGCCTTCGCTCAAGTACTCCTTGAACAGCGGCAGCGTTTCCTTTGGATAGATATAAAACCCCGACGAAATGAGCGAAGTCTTCGGCTCGGCAGGCTTTTCCTCGAACCCAACGACGATGCCGTCCCTTGTCTCGACGACGCCGTACTTGTTAGCGGCTTTGGCTTTGTCCCCCAGGTCATACAGCGCCACCAGCGGGCGCCCGTCAAAGGCATTGACGAACCCGCTGAACTTCATTTCCGTCAGGTTGTCGCCGGCGACTATCATCAAGTCGTCGTCAATCCCATACGTCTCAATGAGCAGGCTAATCGCGCCGATTGAGCCCAGCTTTTCTTCCTCGCTCCTCGTCGGCTCCACCGCAAGCACGAGCCGCGCGTCGCTCTTCGACTCAATCCATTCCTGGAACTGCTGCGCGAACAATTCGTTCGTCGAGACGTAAACCTTTTCCAGCTCCAGGCCCTCCAGCTCGCCCCAGATGTAGTCGACCATTGGCTTCCCGCCGACCGGGAGCAATGGCTTCGCCTTGTCCTTCGTCAGCGGCCAAAGCCTTTTCGCGTACCCGCCGGCCATTATTATTGCCTTCATCTATTCACCAGTAGTTCGCGAGCTCTTTTCTGAGCAACAGGCTGACGCCGTCGTCGCCCATGACCCGGAACCCCACCGCCCTCGTAAGTCGCCTTCGCCGCGGCCATCTCCCCCCGCGCCACGGTCAGAGTCACGTACGCGTTGTGGAACCGGTCCTTCGCCGCAAGCCGCGTGTTCGCCTCCTCCTCCAAATCGGCGACAGCCCTTTCCAGCAGTTCCTTGCCTATCCCCTTCTCTTGGTGCTCTTCCGGCACGCGCACGTGCAGGTTGGCCTGCTTGGCCGCCTTCCCCTCGACGAGGCACTCGTCCACTTTCATCCACACGTGCGCCCCGCTGGAGTGCTCCCACCGGTTGCGCACGCGGTCATGGGGGATTTCAGCCATGCAATCACTTTAAGTGCCTTCCCTCCAAGACGAGAGGTATTTTTTCTGCTCCTCGGTCAGCGTGTCAAAGCGTATTCCAACAGAGTCCAGGTAAATGCGCGCGACCCCGTCGTCGATTTCCTTCGGCAGCGAGTAAACCCCAGGCTCCTTGCCCCTGAAGTTTTTGGCTATGTACTCCATCGCCAGAGCCTGGTTGCAGAAGCTGAAGTTCATGACTTCAGAGGGATGGCCCTCTGCCGCGGCGAGGTTGATGAGCCGGCCCTCGCCCAGGGCGTAAAGCTTTTTCCCGCCCAGCACGAATTCTTCCATGGACGGCCTTATCCGCCTCGAAGAAGACGCTGTTTTCTTCAGGCCTTCGTAGTCGAACTCGTTGTGGAAGTGCCCGGAATTGGCCACGATGGCGCCGTCCTTCATGGACTTCATGTGGCCAAGGTTAATCACGTGCTTGTCCCCCGTCACGGTCACGAATATGTCCCCAACTTTCGCGGCCTCGGCAATCGGCATCACCCTGAACCCGTCGAAATGCGCCTGCAGCGCACGGAACGGAGACACCTCCGTGACGATTACGTTGGCGCCCATTCCCTTGGCGCGCATGGAGAGGCCCTTCCCGCAGTCGCCGTAGCCGCACACGACAAAGTTCTTTCCTGCAATCAAAATGTTCGTCGCGCGGATTACGCCGTCAATCGTTGACTGCCCGGTTCCATAGTAGTTGTCGAGCAGGTGCTTTGTGTCCTGGTCGTTGATGTTGATGATGGGCATCTTGAGCTCGCCCTGCTCGTGCATTGCCTTGAGCCGGATGATGCCCGTCGTGGTCTCCTCCGCCCCGCCGAGCACGTGCTCGAGCAGGTCCGGCCTCTTCGTGTGGATGATTGTCACCAGGTCCATGCCGTCATCAATCGTTATCGTCGGCTTCATGTCAAGGACTTTGTTAATGTAGTCGTAATACTCTTTCGTGTTCTCGCCCTTCTTGGCGAACACTTCGACGCCCTCTTCCGCGAGCGCGGCGGCGGCGTCGTCCTGCGTGCTGAGCGGGTTGCACGACGCGATGGCGACGCTCGCACCGCCTTCCCTGAGCGTCCGCACCAAAACACCCGTCTCTTTCGTGACGTGCAGTGCCATGCCGATGCGCTGCCCCTCAAGCGGCTTTTCTTTGGCGAACCTCTCGCGTATCTTCATGAGGCCGGGCATCTGCGACTCGGCCAGCTCCAGGTTGTTCCTGCCCTGCCCCGCGAGGCTGGGGTCCTTTATTGCACTCATAGTCCTCACTTGATGCTTTCTTTCTTTAAATGCTTTTCAGAACGAAGTCAGGCGGCGGATTGCCTCGCACCTCTCGCCCACTGATTCCGGCGTGGCCTCCCTCAGCCTGTCCAGGCTGAAGCCCTCTGCGTTGAACGACGCAACAGCGCTCCCGTACACAATCGCCTCGCGCATCGTCTTGCCGGCGGCGAGGCACCCCATGACGCCACCCGCGAACGAGTCCCCGCACCCCGTGGGGTCCACGACTTGTTCCAGCGGATAAGCCTTGCACGAGAACACTTCACTGCCCTCGAAGAGCATCGAGCCCTGCGCGCCTCTCTTGATTATGACTTGCTTTGGGCCCATGCCCAAGAGCTCGGCACCAGCCCCCTCAAGGCCTTGCGCGCCGGTCAGCTGCAGGGACTCGGCGTCGTTGATGAAGAGTATGTCCGTGGCGGCAATGGCTTCCAGCAATTTTTCCCGCGTGTTGTTTATCCAGTAGTTCATGGTGTCCATCGCGACGACAGCACTCGTTTGCTTCATCAGCTCGAGCTGTATCTCCGGGTCGAAGTTCGTGACCAGCAAGTACTTCACGCCCAGGTACTGTGCCGGGATTTCTGCCCGGAACTGCGTGAGTGCGTTGAGGCGCGTGAATATGGTCTGCGCAGCGTTCATGTCCCCCTCGTACACCCCTTTCCAGTGGAACGTCTTGTCCTCGACGACCTGGAGGCCCGCGAGGTCCACGCCCTTGCTTTCCAGGACTTTGGTGTATTCTGCCGGGAAGTCAGCTCCAGCGACGCCAACGAGCCCTGTCCTGCAGAATAGGCTCGCGGCTACGCTGGAATAGCAGCCAGGGCCGCCCATTGCCTTCTCAACGCTTCCGTGCGGGGTCGAGACGTCGTCAAAAGCGACCAGCCCCGCCACCACTAGATCAACCATGCAAATTTCTTTTAATTTTTGCATTTTTAAACCTATGCCTTATAAACCACTTGTGCCTTCTATTGAAGCCATGAGGGACTGGCTGTTCAAACCAACCCTTTTTCTGTTACAGGGCCGCTCGCTTGTCACAACCGAACATCCTGTGGGATGTCCGGTATGCTTGGTCCCTGAACGGTGGAAAAGCGTTGATGGAAAAGAGGTGTTTTTGTGAGGGACTGGCTCTTCAAGCAGTACTGGCGGATTAACCGCGCGAGGAACGTTTTGTCGCTGTTCTTCTGGATAGCGATGCTCGTGGGGATTTGGGTGCCGCTCATCCAAATAGTGGTGCCCATGCACAAGTGGGCCCTGTCAATAATGGTTGGCCTGCTCTGCCTCGCCGGCGCCCTCGTCATCGGCTACGCGTGGGACAAGATGGGCCTCTGGCAGAGCGAGACGCGCCAGATGGTCAAGCGCAACGTCGCGTACATCGAGCCCACGAAAAAGGAAAAAAACTATTTAATCCCGCTCCAGCTCGAGACAGCGCGCGCGGTCGCGAAGATGACGAATGACAAGAGGCTCGCCAAGCAAATCAAGGAAGTAGAGTCCTGGCTCAGCAAGTGATTACTCTTGTTTCGGTAACTATTTTTTTGACGGGGCAGTCGTGCCCCTCCGCCGGGATGTCCTCAATCACCTGCGCGTCGTACGCCAGGCCAATCGTGAACGCATTCGCCGCCGGCAAGAACCGGTCGTAATACCCGCCGCCGTAGCCGACGCGGTGGCCGCTCTCGTCGAACGCAATCCCGGGCACAACCACGAGGTCCAGCCCTGCGCTGCTTGGCTCTTTGTCCAATGGCTCCATGATGCCGTACTTGCCGGGCTCGAGGCCCTCCATTGACTGGATTTGTGCGTAGCCCATTTCGCCGCCTTCCACAAACGGCAAAAAAACTTTTTTTGTCTTCAGCGCGTCGCGAATGATTTTACAGGTGTCGACCTCGCTGCCTATCGAGAAATAGAGCAAAACGCTTTTCGCGCTTTGGTACTCCGGCTGCTGGAAAAGCCTTTTGGCAATTGCGCCGCTCTTGTCCACCGGGTCGTGGTTTTCGTCGCGGGCACAAAGCGCTTTTTTGCGTATCTCGTGCTTCACGCACTAAATAAGGACAAGAGTGTTATTAATTCATTCCCCATTTCAGGCGGGGCCACGCGCGCCCGGCCCCCGTTTCTCACGCCTCGGTCTTGATGATGATGCCGCTGCCGACCACGTCCATGTCCCTCTCGAGGACGAACCTGCCGATTCCAGGCGTCTCCTCGAAGCGCTCGATGGCCAGTGGCTTCTCGACCTTTATCACGGCCTCCGCGACCTCGGTCTCTTCAATGACGTCCACCCCGTCCGCATTAATGTCGAGGCTGGACGAGTTCATGCGCTTCAGCACGTCCACGGTGCACATGGCCTCTTCGGTCGCGCACTTTATCTTCAGGCGCTCGCCGTTCTGCATTGGCTTCTTGGAAATCCAGAAAATGTTTGCACGGAACTCCTGCGTGACCGGGGTCTCCTGGCCCTCGTGGACCAAGAGGTTCCCGCGCTCGATGAACAGCGCGTCCTCGGTAGTGATGCCAATGCTCTGGCCTGCCTCTGCCTGCTGCAGCTGTGCCTGCCAGACCTCGATGCTTTTTATTTTGGTCTTTTCCTTGCTGGGCAGCACTATTACAGTGTCGCCTGGAGCTATTTTTCCGGTCTCGACCCTGCCGACGAAAATCCTTTTTCCGTCGATTTTGTAGGCGTCCTGGATCGGGAACCGCATGGCCTGCTCGACTGGCGCGGGGGTCGGCTTGAACGAGTCAAGCGCCTCGAGCACGTTCTTGCCCGTGTACCACTCCATGTTCTCGCTGTGGCTCGCGACGTTGTCGCCCTTCTTCGCCGAAATTGGGATGTAGTACTCGGCGGTGATGCCCATGCCGCCGAGGAATTCGCTGAGCTCGGCCTTGACTGCGCTGAACTTTTCCTCGCTCCAGTCCACTTTGTCCATCTTGTTCAGGACGGCCATGACCTGGCTAATCCCGAGCAGGTGAAGGATGTAGGCGTGCCTCTTTGTCTGCTCTTTCACGCCCTCGTTCGTGTCCACAATCAATACAGCCGCCTCGGCCTGTGACGCGCCGGTAATCATGTTCTTCAGGAACTCTTTGTGGCCGGGCGCGTCAATGATTACGTATTTTTTGTTCTCGTCCTCGAAAAAGGTCTGGGCAGTGTCGATTGTGATGTTCTGCTCCCTCTCTTCCTGCAAGTGGTCCATCAAGTACGCGAACTCGACTTCCTGGCCAGTCTTTTCGCACAGTGCCTCGATTTCTTCCATCTTGCCCTGGGGCAGCGACTTGGTGTCGTAGAACAATCGCCCGATTAGCGTGGACTTGCCGTGGTCGATGTGCCCGACGAAAACAATGTTAAGGTCTTCTTTTTCCATTCAAATCACCTCACATGTACCCCAGCGCACGCAGCTTCTGCATGATGTACGCGGACTCCTTGTCCTGCGCCCTTCCCGAGCGCTCGGACGTATTCGTGGTCCGGAGCTCTTCAACTATTTCGTCGACAGTGCTCGCGTTCGACTCAATGGGGTTGCAGCAGGGGTGGCACCCGATGCTCCTGTACCTCTTGCCGTCCTTCGCGAAGTACAGGTCAATGATTGGTATGTTCTCGCGCTTGATGTAGTCCCAGATGTCCCGCTCGGTCCAGTGCAGTATTGGGTGGACGCGGATGTGGTCCTCGCTGCCGACTTCGGTCTTGTACTTGTCCCACAGTTCTGCGGGCTGGTCCTTGTAGTCCCACTTGAAGTCCTTGTTGCGCGGCGAGAAAACCCGTTCCTTCGCGCGAATCCCGTGCTCGTCCCTGCGGATTCCGAGCAGCACTGCCCCGAGGCCGTGCTCCTTGAGGGTCATTTTGAGGGCGTTGGTCTTGAGCTCGGTGCAGCAGGTGAGCTTCGTGCCCTTGTCCGGGCCCATGCCACCAGCGACGGCGGCCTCGTTCTTGCCGACGATTAAGTCCAGTCCCCATTCCTTTGCGTACTTCTCCCTGTACTCGTAAATCTCCTTGAACTTGTACGTAGTGTCGATGTGCACGGCGGGGAACGGTATTTTCCCGTAGAATGCCTTGCGGCACAGCCACAGCAAGGTGGTCGAGTCCTTGCCGATGCTCCACAGCAGGCCAATGTTGTGGAACTGCTTGTACGCCTCCCGAATAATGTAAATGCTCTTGCTTTCCAGGCTGTCAAGATGGTCCATGCTAATCCCTTCCTTTAATTACCCGTAACTATATTTAATTAACTATTTAAAGGTTCCGCCTAGCCGAACATTTCCATAATAGCCCTGTAAACGTCCCCAGGCTGCTTTATTTCGCAATCCAAGCCCTTCGTGATTATGATGGCCTCTTCGTGGTGGTCGCCCTTCAGCCTCTGGCCGTCCGCGGCAACGTCTGGCAAGGTCTTGTCCCTCGCCTCCCCAACGCCGCAGAACCCGTGGTCAGAAATCACAATGACTTTCTCGGCCTTGTCCACGAACTCCCCAATCGCGGAGTCAACCAGCTTGTACCACTCCAGCACGTACTCGTCCTCGCCCCAGTGGAAGTGCTGCACCCGGTCCAGGTGGTTGTAGCAGACAATCGCGCACTCGGGGCTCGAAGCGAGAATTTCTTTTGCCTTCGCAGTTATGCCTTCAACATCCTGCCTCAGCTCGGCCTCGTCCTTGGAAGCGCCGAACCCCGGCGGCATGTAGTCGCAGTTCCAGTTGAACGGCGGAATCACGAACGGCACCTGCAGCGCCACTATCTTGTCCGGAATCTTGTCCCAGCAGAACTCGACCGGGATGTCGTCGCGCGACTGCAGCTTCCCGTCCTTGACGTACTTCTCGTGGCCGTGCTTGCTCCCCGGCACGCCCGAAAACATCGTGGTCCAAATCGCGGGGGAGATTACGGCTTCCCCTTCAGGGAGGACAATGGTGCCTGATTTTCCTTCCCCACACAGCTTCTTGAACACCGGCAAAGAATCCAAATTGGGCTTGATTACCTTCCACGTCGCGCCGTCTACCCCAATCACCAAAAGCTTCGTCACAAAAATCACCTAGATATAGTCCAGTGCCTTTAACCGCCTCTTGATTTCGTCATGGTCTTCCTTTTTGAACCCTTTCGACTTCTCGCGCATCTCAGCAGACGAAACAATCTGCCTCAGCACGTAAGTAGTATAGTCGCTTACCGAGCGGAACCCCGTGCCCTCAATGCGCTTCTTTATCTTCTCGCCGAGTTCCACGGGGATGGAAACAGTGGTATGACGTGCCATAATGATATTCAATTAAGAGAGTTATTTATTTGTTTGCCCTCTCGAGCATCTCCAGAATCTGCCCCTCTGTCACGGAGCCGACGCTCCGCTCCTCTTCCTTGCCGTTCCTGAAGATGGCCAGCGTTGGGACGCCGTAAATGTCGTACTTCTTCGCGGTGATTGGGTTGCGGTTCACGTTCACGCTGCATATCTTGACGTCGACTTCCTTCTCGAGCCGCGCAATCACTTCCTCAATGGTCTTGCACGGCGGGCACCACGACCCCCAAAAGTCGACGAGCACTACCCAGTCGTAGTTCTCGACTTCCTGCTTGAACGTCTTGTCAGTGACTTCCATGCCTCACGCCCCCCTCCGGAGCACTCCCTCGAAGCCCTCCTTTTCCTTGCTCCCGGGCTCGTACACCTCAAGCGTGCCGGACTCCTTCTTCATGCCGCTCCACCGCGTCTTTGGCATGATGGTGTGCTTCTTTTCCTCGAGCCGCTTCTTTACCTCTGGCTGCAGTAGCACCTCGAACATCCTCTCGACCTCTTTTTCCAGCGTGACGCCCTGCTCGAACCCGAACTCGTTCGGCAGCTTCTTCGACACCACTTCCAAGGGGTGCTTCTCGGACTCGACACGCGGGTTCTCGATGCGCTGTATTTTTATCTCAAGCCCGAACTTTTCCTTGCCCACGCGGGCAACGGCCTCGGCGATGTCGCTGACCTTGAACAGCCCCGACACCTGGTTGACCACGTCATACTGGCCGGGCTCCGGCGGCGAGAAAATCAGGCGCACCATGCACTGCATCGCGTCGTCCAGCGCGATGAACGCCCGTATCTGCTCCCCCCTCCCATAAATCGTGAGTGGCATCCCCAGCACTGCCTGCGCGACGAACCGGTTGACGACAGTGCCGAACCATTCGTCCATGTCGAACCGCGTCTTCAGCCGCGGGTCCGTGGCAATCTCATCGGTGTGCACGCCGTAAATCACGCCCTGCATGATGTCATAAGACCGCAGCCACCAGTACTTGCACGCCTCGTACACGTTAAACGTGTCCTGGACCTTGCTGCAGTGGTAGAAGCTCACGGGGTCCCTCGGCGTCAGCTCGCCGCCAAGGCTCCACTTCCTGCCCTTCCACTCGAGCGCGGCGTCGCTCGGGAAAATCCCTTCGAACAATGGCCTCCCGGTCAGCGGCGCGCCGTACTCGCCCATGGTCCCCAGCTTTATCAGCGAGGCCTCGGGCGCAATGTCCTTCATTATGAAAAGCACCCCCAGCGTCCCCAGCACGTTGTTCTCCTGGACCTTGATTGCGTGCTTCGCGTCCACCATGCTGTATGGCGCGCTCGGGCACTCGGCGTAGTGCACGATTGCCTCTGGCTTGACCTCGTCCATAAACTCGCGGAGCTTGTCCCTGTCCATCACGTCTATGCGCCTGAAGTTGATGTCAATCCCGTGGACCTCGCGTGCCGCGTGCAGCCTGTCCGTCATCCTCTCAATCGGCACCACGGTGTGGGAGCCCTTTTCCGCGACGCAGTCCCTGCGCCAGTAATTGTCCACGCCGCTGACCTTGCACCCCAGCTTCCCGAGCTTGAGAGCGAGCGCCCACCCGAGATAGCCGTCAATCCCGAGAATCATTACTTTCATGTTCTTGAGCATGTAGCCGTAGTCGCCCTCCTCCCACTCCGGGCAGTCCTCGAAGGTAATCGTGGGCTCGAAGTGCCCGAGGCCGGGCCTCCGGCGGCACTCAATCATTATCTGTGCGTTTTCCGCCTCGATGTTCCTCGACTGGCCGCACGCCGTGAAGTCCACGTTTCCCTTGAACTTCGCGGCGGGGCAGTTCCAGCAGGTCTTTTTCGCGTTGATGCAAGCCATTAGTAATCACCGATTGCTTTTGTGACGTCCTCGACCGAAGGGCCTTCCGGCACCTTGGCGTTGGTGAGTATGAATGCGTCCTCGTACGTGTGGTGGCCGGCCAACGGGCTTGGGTACATCTTCTCTCCCCCGATTTGCGCGCGCAGGTTCCACCCGCTCTCGCACAGCAGCACAATGTCCGGCGCGTTGCCTATATTCTTGCCGCGGTAAATCTCGTCCCTGCGGAACACGCGCTTCACAAACTCCTGCCCCTTGAACAGGGCCCCAATCTCGTCCACGACCTTTTCCTCGTCCGCCTTCGCGACGCTCCCGCGCGGGTAGCGCCCCTCGCGGTGCACGTAAATCCTTGACGGCTCCATTGCGAACGCCCTTGTCCCCTCGGCAATCCTGCCGTAGCCTCTTCCTTCGCCGAGCTTGAGCAGCCCCGCCTCCTCGAGCAGCGCGTTGATGTTGACGTTCGTCTTCGCTTTTTCCATTCCGTGGTCCGAAATAATCACGAGCCGGTCGTCCTCGCCCATTTTCCCCGTGATTTCGCCAATCACTTCGTCCACGCGCGCGAAATAGTCCAGAAACCCCTGGTGGAACTCGTGGCCATCGTCCTCGTATGCGTCCCAGAGGTAGTGGCCGAGCCGGTCGCTTCCCGTGAACACGAAAGTGAACATGTCCCACTTCTCTTTTTCCCAGAAGTGGCGGTACGCCTTTATCCGCGCCTCGTTTGTCTTGTTCAACTCGCTCATGAAGAGGAGCTTGGACTCCTTGGCCTTCTCGGTGTCGACGTCTACTTTGTATCCCATCTCCTGGAGCGCCGGGAGCGCGCTGGCGGGGTACACTGCCTTCTCCAGGTCGGGCGCGACGAATCCCGCGATGTGCACGCCGTTCATTTCCCGGGCGGGGTAGGTCATCGGCACGTTTATGACAACGTGCCTCCCCCCCCTTTCCCAGTAGGGCTTTGCTTGCAGATGCATGTAGTTCGGAAAAAACATGTTGTAGGTCCCGGGCATGAGCTCGGTGAAGCCGTAGATGCCGTGCTCGCCGGGGTTCTCCCCCGTGATTATGGTGGCCCATGACGCCGAGGACACCTCGGGCAATGTAGACTTCATCTGGGCAAAAGTGCCCTGGCTGCGCAGGTCCTTGAAATTGGGCATTATTCCCTTGTCCGAGAGCGTTTCCATCATCCCGTAGGGAACGCCGTCAATGCCGATAACAACAGTCCTCATCAACCCACACTAGTTACTCTGATTTGGAGTAACTTTATGTTAAACTCGCTTTATATATGTTTCGGCGTATCCTTGAACTTTTGCGTTATGCTGCTTTCTTGGCGATGACGAGAATAGTTGCGCCTCCCAATGCCTTAAGCCCAAATAACCAAAATAGTTTGGCGGCAATGCCGCCAGGGCATTTTGTTGGCTGGGTCTCAGGACCCAAATACTCAACCTTCGTAACGTTGAACCCGTTCCGCCTTAAGAGTTGCAGTAATGTCCTTTCGCAGAACCAGCACATGTGGTCGGTGTTGCAATGAAAGTTGTGGTCCACTAGTGCATGCAAAAACCAGTGGATTGTGAACGGATTTGGAGTAGTCAATATGAGCTTTCCATCCTTCTTCAGGTTATTTTTGACTCCTTTAAAGAACAGGCCGGGGTTTGATAGGTGTTCTATGAGCTCTCCGGCTATGATTACGTCAAACTTTTCGCTTAATTTTAGTTTTTCAGCGTCCATATACTTGATGTTATAGCCTTTGTTCTGAAGCTTTTTGACCTCGCTTTTGAGGTAGTCTATCCCTATAACTTTTGGGGTGATGTCATAAATCCGTTTATGCAACCAGTTAAAATCAGATTCCTTGCTTGCCGAATGTTGGACGCACCCTACGTCAAGCACGCTATCGTTTTCACCTATTTCCTCCAATATCTTTTTGACTCGTGGATTAATGTTTCCCAGTGTTATCACCCTCATAAAAATTGTTGTTTCTGTAGCCTGTTTTGCTTTCGTAGTGAAATCAGAGGATTATAAAGGTTTCGGTAGGGGAGGCTTGGGATTCCCTTAATAAACCCTTCTTCCCTATTTTTCCCCGTGTCGGACCAGCTAGTTAAAAAAGTTGCGAAGGGAGCAGGCATAATGTTCGCCGGCCTCATGCTCGGGAGATTCATTGATTTGATGTACCGGATCTTCCTCGCCCGCGCCCTCTCGCCAGCAGAATACGGTCTCTTTTTCCTCGCTTACAACATAATCTTCGTGGCCTCTACCGTGGCAATCGGCGGCTTCCCCCAGGGGCTCATGCGCTACGTCGCCTACTACAAGGGCAAGAAAGACAAGGCGCGGGTAAAGGGTGTCATGATAGACGCCGGTCTCGTGATGGCTGGCCTGGGCGTCGTTTCTGGAGCTATCGTATTCCTGCTCGCCGAATGGCTCGCGTCCCTGTTCCATACTCCAGGGCTCACTCCAATCTTCCAGATAGTCGCATTCTTCCTCCCAGCCCAAGCGCTTTTCCTGTATTCCAAAAGCGTGCTCGAGGGATTCCAGCGGCTCAAGTACTGGTTCTACGGCGAGATAATCTCCACTCGCTTGTTGCGGCTTGTCCTGACAATTGTGCTGGTCTCACTTGGATTTGGCTTACTTGGCATCTCCCTAATATTTGTTTTTACAGTCGCCATTGGGTTTGTGGTAATGGCCTGGTTTGCCAGCAAAAAAGTTTTTCCTAATTTCCGTAAAATCAAAGCAGTCCATGGGGCAAGGGAGTACCTATCTTTTGCTGCGCCGCTGTTCTTCTCCAGCAGCATACTCGCGATTTCTGGTCACATAGACACAATCATGATTGGCTTATTCATGAGCACTGCAAGCGTTGGATTCTACAATGTTGCCCTCCCACTTGCAGCTCTGCTGCGAATGTTCTTAGCATCATTTAACGGCATTTTTGCACCAATGACCACGGAATTATTTGCAAAAAACAAAATGAAGGAGGTAGGGGCGCTGTACAAGTCAGTCACCAAGTGGGCGTTCATGTCGGCATGGCCAGTGTTCCTCCTGTTCTTTGCCTTCCCTGGCCAAGTGATTGAATTGTTCTTCGGTCCGGGCTATGGCTCCGGCGCAATCGCCCTCGCAATCCTCTCGGTTGGCTACCTCGTCAACACCGGCGTGGGCTCTGCGGGCGTCCTGCTGCTCGCGTCCGGCAAGCCAAAGCTATTGTTAATCAATAACGCGGTGATTGCCGTGCTGAACATTGCGTTCAACTGGCTGCTCATCCCGGTCTTTGGCTTGGTCGGCGCCGCTGTAGCAACGTCGTTTTCTGTCTCGGTGATAAACCTGCTGATGCTGGCCGAGGTCAAGGAATTCCTCGGGTTCCATCCATACAAGAAGAGCTTCCTCCGGCCGCTTGCGGCAGGAGTCGTCGCGGCAATAGCCGCGTACGCGGGGTTCGCGGCGACTGGAATGTTTATCGCGGCGGCAATCGGCTTCGCCGCGCTTTACATTTTGCTGGTGTTCGTGTTCAAGTCGTTCGAGAAAGAAGACTTGGTTATTGCCACTGCAATCGAGAAAAAGCTGGGCTGGGGCACTAGGATGAGTGGCTTCCTGGGCAAGTACTCTGCCTAGATGTACCCCAGGTTCTGGAGGCTCTTGACTATCTTTTCCTTGTCCACTTCTTTTTTCTGGGGCTTCGGCTCCCTTCCCTCTCCCGCCTTTATTTTCCTTTTTTTGTTCTTTATCCCTTTCGCCGCAATTCCTTTCATGATGCCGCGGAAGTCGAGTATTGACGGGTCTTTCAGGCCGAGCCTTGGCGTGCACGCGTAAAATGCGTAGTCGAGGTTCAGGTGCTCGCCGCCGCCGCTCTTCATTTCTTGCATGCCATGGTCGGACACAATCAAAAGCAGCTCGGGGTCGAACTCTTCGAGGATTTGCCTGGCGAAGTCGTTCATCTCCTTGTAGAGCGCGTACATGGTTTCCTTGTCGCTGAAGAAGAGGTGGCCCCACACGTCGGTTACGGGCGTGTACCAGAACAAGAGGTCCGGCTTTTCCTTCAGTGCCTTCAATGCCCCGGCCTTGCTTTTCCTGTGGAACTCGAGCGTCGCTTCCTTGTACTCCACCTCGGTTATCTCGTTCTTGAGGAACTTCTTCATCATTTGGTGCAGGTAGTCCTTTTCTTCCCTGGGCTGGTTGAACCCCGGGACAGAAAGGGCTTTGTAGCTCTTGAAGTCGCCCAAGAACGTTTTTTCGGCTGGGACTCGTATGTTCCATGATTCCTTGAAGTCGTAAATCTTTTCCATGGGCCGTATTTTGCCGGTGACTTTTTTCCTGGCTTTTTTCACGAAGCCAGGCTCGATTTCGATGTATTTTTTTCTAAATCCCTTGTAGTACGAGAAAACTTTTTTCCGCCCGCCGGCGACTTCCCTGAACATGTCCCTGCCGGTGAGGAACGAGCTCCACATAATGGGGGTCACGGCCGCGCCTATGCCGCTTATGTCTGTCTTCCCGTATTCCTCCAGCTGCAGGTAGGGCAGCCCAAACTCTTTCACAAGATAGTAGTCCAATGCATCCATGCCAAGTATCACAATCATTTCCGCACCTATTACCGTTCTCTCTATTTCTTAGCCTTCCGCTTAGCGACTACCAGTAATTGCTGCTGCAGGGGTGGGTAAATACCAGTTACCAAGTCCACAAGGTTTTTGATAGTTCGTACGTGGACAAACTGGTGTTCCCATCCTTTTACTTCAATCTCAAAGCCAGTCTTTTCAAGAATCTCAACCAATTGGCTGAGGGTATACAGCGTTACATGGCCAACATGCCCCATCTTCTCAAGCAAATTGTATGCGAAATAAGGCGATGGCTCCTGCCCCATGCCCACCAGCATAAACAGGCGGTATTTCCAGTACGCCATATTGGGCGTTTGTAGTATCAACACACCATTCAATTTCAGCACACGCCTGATCTCCCTCAAGGTAAACAACGGATTTATCCTCATGTGCTCGAGCAGGGCGGTAAATATCACATAATCAAATGTGTTGTCAGGATATGGCAGTTTTTGCGTCTCAATGTCGCACTTGGTAACCTTTAGGCATTCCACCAGTTTCTTTTCTATTCTTTCGGGGAATATGTCAACTGCCTCAATAGAATAGCCCAACTGCTTCATGGAGTAGGTGAAGTAGCCAGGGTATATGCCTATGTCCAGACCCCTACCTTTTTTCGTAATATGCCTATTCAAGAGGGTAAACAGTTTTTCATACCTCTCCCGTTGCCTTTTGTAGTAGTTTAACATATATGGAGTGGCAGAGGTTTTGCTTAGGATTTTGCCAACTCCTCTATACTCTTCAATGAATCCCTCCAGCGCAGGTTCGGATTGTACCTGTCGGGCGCCATTGCCGTGTATGACACTCATTTTATCACTCTCCGTATTATTTTGTCGTATCTCCCCGCGATTATGCTCCAATCGTACCTCTTATATTTTTTCTTTAGCAGCACAGCCCTTTTTTTGGCTCCTGGTTCAAGTGCTTTTGTTATCGTCTTTGCTATCGCCAGCGGTGATGCATCAGTGAAGAACATATCCTTTTCGCTGAAGCGCTTTTCCAAAGCGCCCTTAAGTGCAACAATCGGTATTCCCGCCGCACCGTACTCCAACACTTTCAACGGCTGCTCCGCGTCAACGAGGCAAAGGCACACGCTGGAGTGATAAAGAAACCCAGGAATTAAATCCTGCTTGAAGGACCCAAGATAGTAAACGTTCTCACCCACGAGCCACTTCTCTTCCGGCCCCGAGCCAACAAACACGAACTCCGCCTTAACCTTTTTCGCCGCTTCCACAGTCTCTTTTATGTGGTATTGCTTCTGGAGCCCCCCCATATAAAACACAATCGGCTTTTTTGTGTCAACGCCGCTCTTCTCAAGGATTTTCTTTGCTGCCGCAACGGACTTGCTCGAGGGCCTCGCCATCTTCTCGTAGTTAACGCCGTTGTCAAGCTTTACGCCGGTTGCCCCCTTGCGCTTCAGCTCTTTCATGTAATTCTCGTAAATGAATATGGTCTCGTCCGCGTTCAGCACCGCTGTTTCCTCCAAGAAGCGCACAGCCATCACGCGCAAGACCCCATGTCGGTGGTATTGGCTGAATGGGTCAGTGATGTCCGCGATGTACGGCTTCCCCCTCAGCTTCCCCAGGAAAAACGCGAGTATGGTCCCGCTCCTCACAGTGCCAACAATCACATCGTAGTCCCCGCCTATCCACTTGAGGAATCCCCTGAAGAAGCCAAGCCCACTAACCTTCTCAATAGTTACCTTATGCCCTCTTTTTTCCAGCTGCTCTGCTATCCGATAGCGCCCAATGCTAACGTTCGGCGGATTTGTTGGCTTAAGCCAAAGCACTTTCATTTCACATACTCCCTGAGGCTTTTGCCCTTCTTAATGTTCTTGAACTTCCTGACCAGCCATTCCGCGAACTCCTTCTGGTGCGCCTCGTGCGACCTCTTCAGTGGAACCACTATTACCTCGTCCGCGAGCTGCGCGGCCTCCCACGCGGTCATGCTCCCGCGCGCGACCACCCTCTTCGCCTTGCCCATCCTCTCGAGCAATTCCTCGTGGGGGATGTTCTGGGCCACGTTCTTTCCTTTGAGCCTGTCCACGGACGAGAGCACGACAAGCGTCCCCCGCCTGTTTTTCGCCCGGTACTTCTTCAGCGCCGTGCGCGGATAAGCCAGCCCGCGATAGATTCCCTTGCCGCGGTAGCTCCCCTTCTGCTCGCGGTGCGTCATCCAGACCTCGTCGCAGAACAGCGACAGCAGCCTCGTGGCCTTGCTGGGCGTGCGGATTCGGTTGTTCGCCTCGACCGCGACCACTCTTTTCATGAACACCTTGCCCCAGAGCCCAGCGAACAGCGACGCGTTCGCGCCGCAGCAGTAGACCTCGTCCGGCCACTCCCTCAGCACGGCCCAGAGGCTCTGCACCGCGTTCTTGACCGCCCTCACAGGGCTTATGCCACCAATCATGGTTGGGCGGAGGCGGTCCGCACGGTACGTCTTCACGCCGTAGTCCGTGGTGTCGGCCTCGTCGGTGAGCACAGCCGCCCTTCCTTTGGCCACAGACAGTATGCCAAGTGCCTGTATGGAGTGCCCCCCAGACTTGGTCGCGATTAATGTCTTCATTTCCTGAACAACTCTCGCACTCCCCTCTCGAGCGGGTACTCCGGCCTGTAGCCAAGCTCCCTCTTTATCTTGCTTATGTCCACGTCAAACTGGTCGGTCGCGGGCTCGTTTTTGCGCGGATTCTCTGTTAACTTTATCTCAGGCCTGTAGCCAAGCTCTTCCTCTGACGCGGCCTGCACGAGCTCAGCCATGTGCTTCACAGTGCAGTCCTCTTCCGCGGCCAGCGCCATGTAATCCGCGCCGGGCCCACGCTTCGCCGCTGCCTCAGCCGCCTTGATGTATGCCTGCACCGCGTCGTCGATGTACAAAAAGTTTCTCGCCTGCGTCCCCGGGGTGTAAATTGTTATCTCCCTTTTCTGCCTCGCGAGGTCATAGAACTTGTTGACCGCGGTTGGCTTCAGCATTTCCTTGCCATCCACTTCGTAGACGCCATACACGTTGCTCTTTATCAAGACTATCGCGGGAAAGCTGTCCTCTGACATCACTTCAATAGCCTTCCCACCCGCGTACTTGAGGAAGCCGTAAATGTGCGTCGGCTTCATCGGCGTCTCCTCGCTTATTGGGAAGGACGGGGAGTCCCCGAATACCGCCATGGACGATGCAAAAACGAGGGGAATTCCGTACTGCCTGCACACCCACGCCACGTTGTTGGTCCCGTTGGCGTCCACTTCAAAAGCGGTGTTTGGGCTGGAGTTGCACGCGTCCATCCCCGTCACGGCCGCCAAGTGCACAATCACGTCAGTGTCCCTGAACAGCTCCTCAATCCTCTTGACGTCGCGGATGTCCGCCTGCGCTATCTCGACGTCCCCGACTTTCCCCACTTTTTGCTTGAGGCCGTCGTCGCACGCCACGACTTCGTGGCCCTCGAGCTTTTGTATGAGCCTTGGCCCGACGTAGCCGCCTGCTCCAGTAACCCCTATTCGCATCGCCTTATTTCTGCCCCGCGCATTTATAAATACTTCTATGGTTACTCCAATTCATAGTAATTAATTTAAAGCCCGTGGCGCACGATTTAAGCCATGAAGAAGCAGGACATCCTCGAGGCCGCATCGTCGCTTTCCGGCCTTGGGCTCACCGACTACCAGGCCCAGGCGCTTGCCGCACTCTTCGCCCTTAAGCGCGCGACAGCCACCGAGCTAATCCCCCTCACCGAAATCCCGAAGGCCCGCGTCTACGGCGTGCTCGAAGAGCTCGTCACCTTCGGCGCTGTCCGCAAAAAGCCGTCCCGGCCCAGGGTGTACGTCGTGCTCGAGCCCGAGAAAGCCGTCTCCGCAGTAATCTCTTTTTGGGAAAAGAAGGAAGCACAAAAAATCTCGCGCATGAAAGACCTAAAGAAACAGATTACCAAAAAAATCCATTATTCCGGCGAGCCAACGCGTGAGAAGGGCGAGTTCCTCCAAATCCTTGCCGCGAGCCCCGCGTCGGAAAACGAGACGCTCCAGCTCTACCGCCAGGCCAGAAAGCGCATCCGCATACTTACCGGTGTGTTCGAGTACTTCCCCGCAATAAAAAGCGAGCTTGCCAAGGCTAGGGCCAGGGGAGTAAAAGTCGAAGTAATCTTTTCCAGCAGCCCCCGCAAAGAGTCAGTCGCCCTGCAAAAAAAGTCTGTCGTAGGCCTCAAGGAAATCGGCGCACAGGTCCGCTTCGCAACAGAGATGCCGCTCCGCGGCACAATAATCGACAGCGACAAGTCACTCTTTTCCGTGGACGTGAAGCGCATGGCGCCGTCGCGCAAGGACATGGCGCTCACAGAAAATGCGAACTTGGTCCACGTGCTCAACACTTTTTTTGACGTGCTGTGGAAAGAGTCACGGTAGGCTGTTCATCGCCTCGACAATCCGCTTGAGCCCCTCTTTTTTCACTCCCGGGTGAACCGGCAGCGAAATGACTTCGTCGCATGCCTTGTCGGTCTCCGGCAGTATTGCCTCACTCGCGACCGCGGGCTGCCTGTGCGCGCCGACCGGGTAGTAAATCCCGTACCCTATTCCGTTCGCCGCGAGCTCCCGCGTGTACGCCTCCCGGTCCTGCACCCGCACGGTGTACTGGTGGTATACATGCTTCGCCTTGTGGTGCACGTACGGCGAGTCGACGTCTAGGTGTGTGTCCAAGTACTCCGCGTTCTTTTGCCTCGCACGGTTGAACTTGGGGAGCTTCTTGAGCTGCTCTACCCCAATCGCTGCGTGGATGTTCGTCATGCGGATGTTGTACCCGAGCGAGTTGTGCACGTAGCGCGACGACTGGCCGTGGTTCCTGAACACGCGGAGCCGCGCGGCGAGCGCATCGTTGTTGGTCGTGACCATTCCGCCCTCGCCCGTTGTCATATTCTTTGTGGGGTAAAACGAGAAGCACCCGGCATCGCCAAGTGCCCCTGCCTTTGTGCCGCCCCATTCCGCGCCGTGGGCCTGTGCCGCGTCCTCGATTATGTATAGCTCATTCTTTTGCGCGAGCTCCCGGACCTCGTCCATGTTGGCGCACTGGCCGTACAAGTGCACGGGCATGATGGCCTCGACGTCTGGCGACAGCTTTTTCTTCGCGTCCTCGACGTCGATGCAGTAAGTCCTCGGGTCGATGTCGACAAACACCGGCTTCGCGTTCACGGCCAAAATGCTGGTCACAGAGGCAATGAACGTAAAGCTCGGCACGAGCACAGAGCCCTTTATGTTGAGGCAGTTGAGCGCCATGACGAGCGCGGCGGTGCCGCTGGTGCACGCGACCGCGTGCTTGACGCCGCAGAACTTCGCGAACTCTTCCTCGAGTTGCGCGACCTGCTCGCCCTGCGCAAGCATTCCGCTCGCGAGCACGTCCGCGACAGCTCTTTTTTCCTCTTTGCCGGTCAATGGCTTCGAGATTGGAATGGCATTCATTTTATTATCTCCTTGAGCTCAATCAAGTCCGCAATCACTTTTTCGGCGCCGGCTTCTATGAGCCTTTCCTTGGGGTACGAGTTGTCGAGGCAGATGGCCCTGACGCCGGCCGCGCTTGCGGCCCTCGCGTCGTTGAGGCCGTTGCCCACAAACACGGCGTCTCCCGCGTCGCACCCGAGCCTCTCGAGCGCGACTAGGAGAGGGTCCGGAAGTGGCTTCAGCCCGTCCTCCCTTGTGACGACGGCGCCGAAGTATTTGGCGAGCCCGTGCTTTTCCAGCACTTTGCCCACGACCTTCCTGCCGTTGCCGGTCACGACGCCGAGTGAATATCCCTCAAGCGAGTCAAGCGCTTCTTTGGCGTGTGGCATCAGGTACGAGTCCTGCCAGCCGTTGGCCTCGTAGTCGTCCATTATGCCAAAAAGCCCCTGCTTGACTTTTCCTTCCCGGATGGCTATCAAGCCCTCCAGGATGGATGACGGGATTTCGATTCCGTACTGCCGGCCGTAGTCGTTCATACTTTGCCTGACTTTCCCCCAGTCCACTTTCAAGTGGATGAGCGTGTCGTCCATGTCAAAGAGGATTGCCTTCGCCATTTCATTCCCCCCCAATTATGACGGGCTCGATGTCGACCTGCCTTATTTCTGTCATTCCCGGCCGCGTTGGGTTCAGCTGCGGCAGCGAGACCTCTTTCCCATCAACAATTTCAGTGATTGCCTGCGCCAGGTTCGCCCCTGCGCGGGTGTATAGCCATGGCCGGCCCGCGAGGCGGATGCCCACCTCGGTTATGTTCGGCACGCCGCCGCTGTCCTCCTTGATGTCAATCGAGACAATTCCCCTCGTCCTGAACTTTTTGCATACCTCCAGCCCGAGCTTGTTCAGGCGCTCGTCGTGCACTGTAATGCACCTGCTTACGTTTCCAGTGACGCCCGAGACCGACACTTGCCTCATGAGGTACTCCAGCCGCTCCATGGACGCCGACGTGATGACCTCGCCGCCCTTCACGAGCGCGGTCCAGTTGAAGTTCCTGCCGGGCAGGTACTCGTGAATTACCCATTTCCAGTTCTTGTCCTTCCAGTAGTCGAACCAGTGGAGGGCGTGGTTGAGGTCCTTGACCATTATGCTCCCCCTCCCCCCGGCCCCTTCCGCGGCCCTCATCCAGAACGGCCCCTCGTGCTTTTCGAAGAACTCGCGTATGCCGTCCTCGTCCCCAACCTCCCGCGTGGCGGGGAAGTCGGCAAGCCCCTTGAGCAGCTCGTAGGTAAGGTGCTTGTTTATGCAATGCCGGGCGTACTCCTCGCCCATGAGGAAAAATTCGGCGTCAAAGTCCTTGCGGTGCGTGGCGATGTACTCGACCTCCGGGTCGGGATTGGACAACACGAGGTCGACCCGCTCCTTTTCGCATATCCTGTTGAACTCGGAGGTGAACTCCTCGGGTCTGCTCACCGGGGGGAGGAGGTATGCCGTGTCCACCAGGGCTTTCCCGAACTCGAGCTGGTACTTGCTTATGTCGCACACGACGACATCATGCCTGTCGCGCAGGCTCCTGATTATGTCGATGCCTATGTTCCCACCGCACCCCGTGACGAGGACTTTCACAGCCGCATCACCTCGTTCATGCTGGCCGACTGCTCGGCGAGCAGAGCCACTTTCAGCGCGGCAGTGCCCTCGGCCAGCGTGCACGGGTTCTCGCCCCCGGAGCAGTAGTCGAGGAATGCACACAGCTCGCGCTTCAGCGGCTCTTCCCTCTTGACCACTATCTTTTCCGCGAGCCCCGCCTCGGTGTCGAGCGTGAACACGTCGTTCTCGACCTCTTTCTTGTAGGCATAAATGTTTTGGGTTATGTAGTTCAGGTAGAGGAACCTGTCCTCGAGCGTGACGTACAGGTTGCGAATCTTCCTTGGCGTTATCCAGTTGGTCAGCACTGTGCCGCTTATGTTCTCGGTCGTGATGAACACGTGGCCCGAGTCGTCGTGCTCCTCCGTGAACACGCGCCGCGTCTTGGCGTACACTGTCCTTATGGGCTCCCCGCAGAGGTAAGGGATTATATCGAGCTCGTGAATGCCCATGTCCTTGATGACGCCGGTCTTGATTACCTTTGGGGGGTGTGGCCCCACGCGCATGGCGGACATGGCGATTACCTTCTTGCCCTCGAGCAGCCCCTTCATCTTCTGAACCGCCGGGTTGAAGCGCTCGATGTGCCCCACCATCAGGGGTGTGCCGGTCTTTTCCGCGGCTTGGGCCAGGCTGTGCGCCTCCTCGAGCGTGTTCGCTACCGGCTTTTCGATGAGGAGGCCAATCCCCTTTTCGAGGAGCTCTGTGCCAATCTTGGCGTGCAGCGCCGTCGGGACCGCGAGGCTTACCGCCTCCGGTTTCTCTTTCTTCAGGAGGTCGTGGTAGTCCTTGTACGCCCTGGTGCCCCACTCGGACGCGAGCCCCTTTGCCCGCTTGATGTCAATATCGGCGATGCCAACGAGCTCCGAGCCAATCTCTGAATACGACTTGACGTGGTGCCTGCCCATGTTGCCGCTGCCGATTACTGCCGTCCTCATATGTGCACCTCTTTCTCGTCCTTCAGCACCCCTGTCGCGAGGCTAATCTCGACTTTCCTGACGCCTGGCAGGCTAGTGATTACTTCGTTAGACATGCGCTGGAGCTTCTGCAGGTCTTCGGCTCTTGCCCTTGCCTGAAGGTTGTTCGTGCCCGTGGCTATCCACACGCTGTATACCTCGTCCAGGACGGCGAGCTTCTCCGCCGCCTCCTTCAGCTTCTGCGGCTCGACCTCAAGGCTTATCGAGAACAGCACAGGGTACCCCGCCTTGGCCGCGTCCAGCGAGAGCGTGAACTTCCGTATGATGCCCTCCTTCAGGAGGTTCTTCACGCGGTTGTGGATGGTCGCGTCGGACATCTTGAGCTTCTTCGCTATGGCCTTGAAGGATTCCCTGCTGTCCTCCTGGAGGAGCCTTATAATCTTGCGGTCAGTCTCGTCTAAAAAGCGCATGTCTAAGTTTTTGACTAGGTTATATTAAAAACTTTCATCCCGAAAGCCACCCTATTAGATACGCTAAGTTCTTTTAGGTATTATTTTAGCATATTCTAATATAATGCCTGCAATCACTATGCCTTTCTAAATTCCTGGAAACCTTTATAAAGGATGTGGGGCTTAACTCTGGCCATGGGAGCGAAACCCTTCGGCCACATTTCCCTGCCCCCGCGCTCGGAGAAGCCGCGCGAGAACGGCGTAACCATGGTGCTCGACCACTGCCTTGGCATGCATGCTGTCGAGGACCTCCTCGCCACTGCGGGCGACTACATTGACGTTGTCAAGCTTGGCTGGGGGACCTCCAGGCTTTTTGACGAGGGCCTGCTCAAGGAAAAAATCAGGGCCTACAAGGCAAACGGCATCAAGGTGTGCCCCGGTGGCACATTCCTCGAGGTCGCCTGCGCCCAAGGCAAGCAGGACGAGTTCTTCAACTGTGCCAAGGCACTGGGCTTCGACTGCGTCGAGGTATCCAATGGCGTTCACCCCATGCATCACGACGAAAAGCTAGAGCTGATACGCAAGGCCTGCTCGATGGGCTTTTGCGTGACTTCTGAAGTCGGCAAGAAGCTCCGCAAGGAGGACGAGCGGATTGCCCCCGAAGAGCGGGTAAGCATGGCCGAGAAAGAACTCGCCGCGGGCTCGTGGAAGGTAATCATCGAGGCCCGCGCGGGCGGCACGCTTGGCATGTTTGACTTCAAGGGAAACGTGAAGGAAGAGCTGGCAGGCTACTTGATAAAGAACCTAGAGACAGACAAAATAATTTTTGAGGCGCCCAACAAGTCACAGCAGGCATGGCTCATAAAAAGGCTGGGCAGCGAGGCGAACTTGGGCAACATCAAGCCCGACGACGTAATCCCCCTGGAGACGCTCCGCGTTGGGCTTCGGGGGGACACGTTTGCGTTCTTCCACTTGGGGTGAGTGGCCATGGGAGTAGCGATTGAGTGCGGCCCGGAGAACGCCAGAATGGCGAGGGAGCGGGGAGACCAGGTCATCGTCGTGGACTCGCTGCGCGCCTGTTCCACCATAGTAACTGCGCTGGACAGGGGCGCCACAAAAGTAATCCCCGTGGAGGCCCCAAAGGAGGCCCGCGCCTACACCGGGCGGGACGGCTTCGCCACCGCCGGGGAGCGCGGCGGCCAAAAGATTGACGGCCTGGACTTCGGCAACTCCCCAGTCGAGCTCTCGCGCGCGGACCTCAAGGGCAGGGCACTCGTCCTCACGACCACAAATGGCACCCGCTGCATCCGTGCCGCGGGTCGCGGCTGCCTCATCGGCTCGCTGCTGAACGCGTCTGCCGTGGCCGCGGAGGTGAACGGCAGGACAACCATAATCGTGGCGGGGAGGAACGGCGCCCCCTCGCCGGAGGACGTGGCTACGGCGGAAGAAATCGCTTCGGCCGCGTGCGGCACCCCCACCCGGGAAGAATTCACGGCGCTGTTCATGGCTTCGGCGGCGGGGAAGCGCCTCTCCCAGCTGGGCTATTCCGAAGACGTGAAGTTCTGCGCGAGAAAAGACGTTTACGACGTGGTCGCGGTGTTCGACGGCGAGGCCATCTTCTTATACGACCACGAGGACTAAGGTGCACACAGCCGCCTGCGCGAGCAGCAGCCACAGCACGAGGCTTTTTTCGGTTGGCTTCCCCAGCAGCTTAATCGCCAGATAATGTATGTTGAATGGGTGGGGCGCGGTGAGCCTGCCGTCCTTCGCCATGCCGCTGAACTTCTTCTTCTTTGTCCCGGTCGCCATGCGGGCGAGCATCAGCACGAGGTTGATGAAGTAGAGCGCGAACATCATGAAGCCTGCTTTTTCCATGTTTCCGATTATCACGGCACTCGCGATTAATGCACCTATTTGGAGTGTCCCCGTGTCGCCCGGGAACACCTTGGACGGGTGCCGGTTGTACTTCAGGAAGGCCAGCAGCGCGCCGAGCATCGAAACGAGGAGGATTGCGGCAGTAGCTGAGCCGGTGTTGAGCGCCACCAGCAGAAGCGAGAAGATTATGAGCGAGCCAAGCCCGGCTTCCATGCCGTTGTATCCGCCGACCATGTTTACCGCGTTGGCGGCACCGGTCACACCAAGGGGGATGAGCAGGAGTATGTACACAGCGCCCAGGTCGACGGCGCCCACCGCCGGCAGCGTCACTATTGTGCTCCCCGCTCTGACCGCCATGAGCGGCACCGCGGCTATGAGCGGCAGGAATATTTTTGTCCTCCACCTTATCCTGAAGAGGTCGTCCACGATGCCGACGATGCAGATGAGCAGCACGCTGCACACCGCGGCGAACAGCGGCACCAAATCGGCGCCACCGCTGAACATGCTTGTCGCAGCAAAAAGAAACGCACCGAGGCAGAACCCGAACACAATTGACAGGCCGCCCATCTCGGCGACCTTTGGCTTTCCCTTCTTGTGCATGTCCCTGCCGACAAAGCCATACTTGTGCGCCTTTTTTATCAGCTTGGGCGTGGCGAGGTAGGTCGCCAGGAAAGCCGTGATGAAGCAGGCTGCCAGCATAATCATGGGTAGTTCACCTTGTAGGCAACGACTTCCTCGTTCGGCACCCACTCGTTCTCGACAAGCTCGTGGTGCTTGAAGCCCGGGTCCTTGAAGAATATCCTGAATCCGTACATGTAGTTGATTGGCGCGTCGTAGAGCAGCTGGTTCCGGGCCTTGAAGAACATTATCCTGTCGTCGGGCTGGCCGTAGACGCGCAGCGTCATCGCGCCGCCGCCATTGGGCGCGCTGATGGTCAATGGGTAGCCCGGCCACGGCGTGGCCTTGATTTCGTCCCACTCGCCTTCGGTGAACTGGATTTCCGTGCCCTGGATGAAGCTGCAGCTGTAGTACTCCTCGTCCCCGAAGTCGGACTTCACGGTCTTCTTCTTGCACTTTGTTATCCCAATTTCGCCGGAGTAAGTGTAGCCGTAGCCGCACGTGGCCTTGGAGACCTCAGCCAGCTGCGGGAACTTGAGGCCGTACGCGTCGAGCGTCCTCGTCGGGATGCACTGCCTGTTCGCGATGTACGTCAATGCGCCCCACTTCTGGTAGAGCAGTATCCTGTCAACACCTATGTGCGTGACCTGGAACTCCTCCAGCTGCGGCAGCACTTTTTCCTCGAGCTCTTCCGTGCTGTTGGCACGAAATTCCGTGAATACGCCTGCCACATTAGTGACTTTCGTGGTGTTGCGGTTCGTGTTGTCGACGATGGCGTGCCGCTCGCCTAGGAAGGCAGTCCAGTGGCCGTAGTCCCACCACGTGAGGAACGCAGTGTCTTCCGGCGTGGTGGTGAGCCAGTCCATCGCCTTGAACCACCCGTCCTGCACGGGATAGCTGGTCTTGAGCTGCTCCATCTGCGCGACTCCGATTGTGGTCTGGGCGAAGAGCAGCCCGAGCACCAAGAGGATGGCAAGCCGCTTCGGCCACTTGCCGAACCGCTTGCAGAGGCTTATCAGGTCGCCCATTACTATGCCAATCGCAAGCATGGCGGCGGGCGCAAAGAAGTAGTGCATCTTGTTCTTGCCCATGAACATTATCAGCGACGTAATCAGGAATACCGCCACGAGCACGTCGTAGCTATGCACTTTCTTCCACTTCATGGCGGCACGGAGCGGGAAGTACGCGAGCGCGGCGATGCCGAATATGCCCACCAGCCCGAGGCTCGCGATGGCCTGCTCGAAGTTCACGGTCTTGTGCTCTGCGACAGTGTAGTAGAGCCGAGCCCGTTGCGAGCCGGGGTCAAGGCCGGAGAGCGTCTTTTTCATGATGAACTCGCCCTCGAGTACGCCCGCCGCGAAGGCGCCCAGGAGCAGCAGCGCCGCGATGCCCATGTAAATCTTTTTCTTTTCGACGCCGAACGCTTTTGCCTCGCTTTTGTGCTTGTGGTAGTTGAACCAGTAGTTCGCCAGCACGAGTATGAGGGCACTTCCGCTCATTGCGCCAATGACATAGATATTGTCCTGCGGCACGGAGTTGAGCAGGAATCCGATTACCGCGACCGGGATTATGCTTATCCCAAAGGTCTCTGTGGTCTGCTCAAGCGCCTTCCACTCCTTATTTATCACTGCCTTCAGGCCCTGCCACAGCACCATAGCGCATACCAAAAACGCCGCGTACACCACGCCACGCCACGTGAGCAGCAGGGCGGTGAGCGCGAGGCCTGCGAACAGCCCATTCTTCCACCCCCCGCGCTTCAGCGCGTACACATAAGCGAAAAGGGCGAACACCACCAAGCTAATCCCGAACGCGTCTTCCTCGATTTCGGCGAACATGGTCTTGTACATGAAGTTGCTCTCGAACATGAACAGCACTGCGGCCGCGAGCCCGGCCTTCTTGCTGCGTATCTCCTTGCCCAGCAGGTACATGGACGCGACGCCGAACGCGCCGACAAACGGCATGACCCAAGACACTGTTTTTACGAAGAGCTGGGTGTTATAGGCGAACGAGCCGGTAGTGACCAGTGCCACGAGCCAGTACGCGACAGCAAGCGTGTAGTGCCACAAGTGGGGGTAGTTCGGGTACATGGGCATGCCCTCGGGCCAGTACGCCATGTATTCCCAGTCCGGGATGAACCCAGTCTTGACCAGCTCGCGCGCCACCCTTGCGTGGTAGAACGGGTCGAACTCGTTGATGTTTGGATAGGTCTGGCTCGGGATTGCGTAGAGCCCGAATGCGATGAACATAAGGGCCAGCAGAAGCAGTATCTCCAGCTTGTGCTGGTTCATTTTATTAATAATCTTAGCGCTGTCCATGCGTATACACCAAAACTCGCGTCGGCTAGTCTATACTATAGTGAGTATAAAAAGCTTTTCCACTCAGCACACGACGACCGCCTGGCCCACCTGGCCAGAGCCCACGATTACATAGGCCTTTCCCCGCGTGAGGCCCGCGTTGTTGAACGTGACCTCCTTGCTGGCGCCCGGCATAATCGACACGCCGTTCACCGTAACCAGCCCGCTGTCGTGGGCGAGTGTCAAATTCGTGTCCACCCTCGTGACGTCCATGTTGATGATGGTGGCCTGCAGCGTGCCGGCGGCGCCGGGCGTGCAGCTAACGCGCCGCGCGCTTATCTGCTGGATGGTGGGCTCGTCGTCGCCGTAGCCTGCCGCGCTCAGGCCGCCAGCCCAGAAGTAAATGCTCGCGACCGCCGTCACTGCAATGGCAATCAAGAGCACCACGCCAACAACGGGCGAAATCCCTTTCATGCAACTAACTAGTGCTAGCTTGCTTAAATGCTTTTTGAAAAAAAGGGGTACTGCCCCACCCAGTCAAGGGCGGGGGGGTTCAAAAAAGCCGATTGGCAAGCCAATGGCCCTTAGCACGTAATGGTTGCTTGTGCAACACCAACCGGGCCAACGATAATGTAGCTCTTGCCGTCGGTCATGCTGCCATTCGCTAGGGCGCACGGGAACGTCAGTGCAACCTGCGCGCCTGGGCCAAGATCTGCACCGAGCGCTTCGACACAGCTCGCGTTGTTGGCAACCAGCGTGAAGTTTTGGCCAGTGGCTATCAAGTCAGTGCCGAGGTTCTGCAGCATAACCGTAACGTCCGTTGGAACGCCAGCGTTGGTTGCGCACGTGACGGTCTGCGCAGTAATGATGTTCGGCGTGTCCGGGGTGGGCTGCTTCGTAGCGAGGCCACCTACCCAAAAGTACAGGCCGACTGCGGCAATGACTGCAATAGCGATCAAGAGCACTACAGCCACGATTGGTGAAATACCTTTTCTCATGTTTTTCGCCTCCATTTTTGATTTCTTCAATCAAACAATTATTATGGGTTCACTACCCTTTCGGGTCATTCGTCTTGCCTTAGCCTCAGCAGTTGAACTGCGCTGCGCCGGTGGTGGCGCCGTAGACTGAGCCAGAGCCACTGACGTATGGTACGATGACAGTCTGTCCGGGTAATAGGTCGTCTGTAGTTGCCGACGTACTATTGCCGAAAAACAGTTCCTCGGTAATGGTCTCAGTCCCGATGTTTGTTATCGTCAGCGTGGTGCCGGTGCAGAGCGCTGTGATGGTCTTGGGCGTGCTGGGCGTCGGCTGCTTGGTAGCAAGGCCGCCTACCCAAAAGTAAAGCCCAACAGCTGCGATTACTGCAATGGCAATCAGCAAGACTACTGCCACAATTGGTGAAATGCCTTTTCTCACTTTGTTCACCTCCATAGGGTTATTTAGGTAAACCGGTTACGGCGCGCGCATTTAAAAAGCTTTCGCCTTGGCCACAAAGCCACCGGAAACGCCGTACGCGCCCAGGGACGGCAGAATTCGCTCAATATCCTTGATTGGGATGCCTGTTCGGCTCGACAGCTCGTCCAGGCTCATCCGCCCGTCCGGCTGCATCCTGGAAAGCTCTTCTGAAAGCGCCATGGCCTTGATTGACTCGCTGGACGAGATTGGCGCCGCCAGCTGGCCCCGCGCGGCCTCCAGCTGCTCCCTCGCCACAGAAGCCCGCTCGTCGCCGGTCCCGAACTCAATCTGCCTGGCCTTGCCCGCCAGCTCGCCAATCTTCTGCCGCGCCTTCTCAAGGTTCCGCTCGCTGATTGGCACAACGTGCTTTTCCGCCACTTCTTTCTCCAGCCTCTCGACCTCCCTCCCCACTGCCGGGGTCGGCCGCATCTTCGCGACATCGAGCGACTCCTGCACCTTCTCCGGCACGACAGACGTGGTCGTCTTGGCTTTCGCCGCCTGGATTTCCTTCTTCAGCTTCTCCCTCTCCCGCTTCATGCCATCGAGCGACTCCTTCAGTTCCGAGAACGCGCCCAGTTCTTCCTCGACGTGCTCCCTGCGCTCGATGGCTGCCTCGGCCTGCTCCACCGCCTTGCGCGGCAGCGTCGCGGCCCTCCGCCGCAAAGAGTTAATGTCAAGCTTAAGGTCCTCGAGCGCGGACCGCTCGTAGTCGAGCAACTGCCGCGCCGCCTCCATGTCGCCCTTCTTCGCCTGCGCGAGCGCCTCGGTCAGGCCGCGCTTGTCCAGCCAGAAGTCCAGCAAGTCCTCCTCGAGATAGGCCAGCTCCTCCTCAAGCTCCTCGCTCACGCCCTTGTCCTCGTACTCTTCCCTGATGGCGCGCACCTTCTCCAAAAACTCGACGTAGTCCTCGTCCGCCTCCCCCAGCTGCTTCTCCAGCTTCTCGAGCGAGCCGACCGACACCCTCGCGACGACGTGCTTGGGGACCGGCATGTCCCGCACAATCGCCTTGCTGCTGTCCACGTCGCCCTGCTCGGCAGCCCCTTTGGCGAGCTGCACCCTGTCGCGGATGCGCTCCATGCCCTCCCCCGCCGCGTGCTTCTCCATAACCTCCAGTGCCTTCCGCACTTCCCCGATGTCGTCCGTGCCCACGACGTGCTCCTTGAGGTCGCTGATGTGGGCGTAAATCTCGTCCCGCGTCTTCTTCTCGAGCCGCTTTATGTCGGTGTGCACGCTCTCGACTTCCCTGGAGAGCGACTCCCTGTCCCCCTTGCCCTTGCCGACCTCTTTCTCGAGCTCGGCGAGCTCGCCCTTGATTGCGCCGATGGTGGACTCCAGCTCCTTGCCCTGCATCTCGCCCGCCTTCGCCAGCGCCTTCTCGAGGTTGACCACCCTCTCCAGCAAGAGCTTGGACTTCCCGGCCTCGCGCGTCAGCTCGTTCACCATCGAATAAAGCTTGCCCACGCCCCCCGCCAGCTCGTCGAGCTGCTCCTGCCGCGCCTCGCCGTAGCGCAGGCCCTTCTGTATATCGTCCATGGTCCTGCTGACCGAGCCAATTGACCTGGCCAGGGTCTTGAGCTCTTCCGGCGTCTCGCTCTTCAGCCTCTCCATCTCGGCGTAGAGCTTGTCGATGCGCTGCACCAGCTTGGGCGGCAATTCCTTCGCGTCCTCGCGCGCCTTCGCGATTTCGCCGCGCAGCCCGTCCAGCTGCAGCCTGATTTTTTTCTCGCGCTCGTCGCGCATGGCCTTGAACACTTCCTTGGCGTCGCCGAGCTCGCGGTCCAGCGTCATGGTCTTCCTGTCGAACTCCGCCTCGACTTCGGCGAGCCTCGCCCGCTGCTCCCCAAGCATCTTCCTGAAGTCCTCGCTGCCCATCGCCTTCTCGAGTGTGGCCGCCTTCTCCTTGGCCTCGCCCATGTCGCGCCGCAGCGCCTCGAGCGCCTTCATGGCCCTGGCGTCCCGCGTCTTGCCCGCGCCCTCGCTCTTCTTCAGCTCCGCCTCAATCCCGCGCGCCCGCTCGTCGAGCGCCTCGGTCGCCGTGGAAAGCCGTGTGCCCAAATCCTTGAGGGTGTCGAGCCCCGCCTTCTTGTCCCGCATCCGTGAATAGCTCTCGATTACCTCGACCGACTTTATGCTGCGCCTGAGCCTCTTGAGCTCGTCCCGCATCTTGCCTGCCTCGGCCTGCAGCTCTTTTACCTCGCCGTAGTGCGCGGCCTTCCCCGCCATGTCCTCGAGCGCCTCGACCTTGTTCTTCAGCGCCTCGTGCTCGCTCTCCCCCCTTGCCGCGACCTCTAGGCTCCCCTCGGTCACGAGCTGCCGCGCCAGTACGTCCACCCTCTTCTTGAGTGCCTCGTCGCCGTACGCGCTCGCGGCCTGCACGCTCGCGAGCTGGTGGCCGAGGGTGTCCAGCTCTTCCTTGAGCACGTGCACGTCCCCGCTCTCCATGAGCCGGTCCGTCAATTCGTCTACCCTCTTCTCGATTTCCTCTTCAGAAACAGCGGGGATGTGCTCCCGGATTTCCTCGATTTCCTGGTCTAGCTCGCCCGCGCGCCTGACGAGCCGGTCTAGTATCTCCCGGTTTTCTGCACCGTCAGCTTTTTTTTTTAGCTCGCTGGTGAGCCGCTCGTCCAGTGTGTCAATCTCGTGGTGCAGCGCCTGCACGCTCTTGGCCGGCATGCCCTTCTTGAGCTCCGCCAGCTCGTCGTTGATGCGGCCAACCTCGGCCACCGGCGACTTGGCGAGCTTGTCCTCGAACAGCTTCAGCTTCTCGAGCACCATGTTCAGGTCGACCATCTTCTTCTCGAGCGACTCGATTTTCATGTGCGTCTGCGTGAGTATCTCGTCGTCCTTCGCGCTCAGCGTGTCGCGCATCAGCCCAATCTGCTTCTTGAGCTCGCCCAGCCCGGACGTAGCCGCCTGCATCTCGTTGACGTGCTGGCCGAGGTTCTCAATCGAAGAGTGAATGTTCCCGAGCCGTTCGTTCAGGGACTCGGTCTGCGTCTTCAGGCTGCTCACCGCCGCGTCCGCGCCCTCGCCGATGCCCCCTGTCCCAATGCGCTTCAGTTCGCTCCCAAGGTTCGCGACGTCGACCTTGATTTGGTCGAGCTCCTGGAGGTAGGGCGGGCTCTGCATCTGCTCCATAATCATGTTGATTTTTTTGTTGAGCTCCTGGTAGTGCGAAGTGTGCGAGCGCTCGAAGTCGTCCATCTCCTTTTTGGTCGCGGCCTCGCCCCCCGTCTTGTCCAGCCCGTCTTTGATGCCGGTCAGGACGTCCATCACGTGCATCTGGGACTGTGCCAGTGACTTCACGAGGTCGTCAACGTTCTCTCCCTCGACCTCTTCCATGCTCGACACCAGGGTGTCCAGCAAATAGTCGAACTTGTCCATCATGCGCCTTGTTTCTTGAAGGTTCCGGTCAAGCATCTCGTAAATCTCGTCGTCCCTCGCCGACACCCTCTCCTCGCGCCTCTCGTCCCTCTCCTCGCGCCTGTCGTAGCGCGGCTCGCGCCTGTCGTACTCCCTCGGCCTGGCTGGCCTCTCGTACTCGTCCCCGCGCCTCACGTACTCGCGTTGGCCCTTCGGCCGCGGCCGCCGCCTCGCCTTCTTTTCCATGAAGGTGTCGAGCTCGGCGAGCTGGGTCCGCAAAGTATCCTGGTCGCGCTTAAGCGCCTCTATCCTTGCGCGTGCCTTCTCATTGACCATCTCGCCCCCAATAAAGCAGCGTGCATTTAAAAAGCTAGCGCCCGAGCTCCTTGTGCGCCCTGGCCAGCTGGTGCGACGCCTGCGCAGACATTCCCGAGACCTCGCCCGCGAGGCACGCGGCACAAATCACTTCCGCGAGCTTCACCGCATTGCTGCCCGGCGGCTCTCCCGAGCCCGCGAGGCCGACCATTTCAAGCGCCTCGTGCTGCGTCGCCAGGCCCGTGCCGCCGCCGACCGTGCCAACTTCCAGCGCGGGCAGCTTCAGCGAAACGTGTACTCCCCCCTCAACCCTTTCGAACAACGAGAATCCAATCGACCCGTTCACGGACTGCGCCGCGTCCTGCCCAAGCGCGATGTACATCGCCGCAATCACGTTCGCGACGTGCATGTTGAACCCGTACGACCCGGCCTGCGCGCTCCCCAGCATGTTCTTCCGGTACGCCAGGTCGACCAGCAGGTCCGACGTCGTCTTCAGTACTTCTTCCACGACCTTGTCCGGCAGCACAACTTCAGCCAAAACGGTCTTGCCCCTCCCCTCAATCATGTTGATTGCCGCGGCCTTCTTGTCCACGCACATGTTGGCGCTCGCGCTGATGTACTCCGCGCCCGTCTTTTCGGCAATCCACTCGCTGGCGTTGTGCACCCCGATAGTCACCATGTTCATTCCCATGGCGTCGCCGGTGAAGCACTCGAACCTGAGGTAAACATTCCTCCCCACAATCCACATCTTTATCTTCTTGACCTTGAGGAACCGCGAGCCCTCCCCGGTCTTTGCCGCGACCTCTTCGAAGTGCGAGTTCACCCAGTCCACGAGCGCCTTGGCCTCCCCAATGCCCTTGACCCTGAACAGCGCGCTCCGCGTCATCCGGTCCTTGATTACGATTGCCTTGGCGCCGCCGGCCTCGTTGATGGCGGTGCACCCCCGGTTCACCGAAGCCACCAGCGCGCCCTCTGTGGTCGCCAATGGAATAAGCCTTTCCTCGCCATTGACCAGAAGCGGCCCCGCTGCGCCGAGCGGCAGCTGCGTCGCGCCTATGAGGTTCTCGACGTTTTTCTTCATCGCGCTTTCTTCGTCGAACGTGAACCGCGAGACGTGGTCGAGCTTCACCCCCGTCGCTGCCTCGATTGCCTCCCTCCTCTCTTTGGCGTCCTTCATTTCCCTGAGCTTCATGACGCTATTCTTTGCAGAGCCATTTAATAACTTAGCGCCGGCTTTTGACGATAAAACCCTTAAATACCTCCATGCCCCTTAACCACGCATGCGCGGGGCCCTGCTGTTTGCATTGCTTATGCTCACAGCGCTTGCGCTGCCGCAGTGGAGCGGCGAGTTCTCAATCGTGGACTCCAGTGCCACGGCCAAAGTCACAGTGTCCGGCGAAAGCCCGCTCGCCATCGACATCCCCAGCGGCGCCTCAATCACTGGCGCGAACTATTCCAACGGCACCGCAGTGTTCAACAAATCGTTTTCCTACTCCTACTCCGCGGACTCGCTCCTCGCGGACAGCAACGGGGACAAGCTCTTCCTGTTCGTGCTCGACCAGCCCACCGAGTTCAACTACACCGTGACTGCATTCCTCCCGCCGGGGGTCTCAATCGAGTCACCCGCCCCGGACTCTTCCTACGTCACGGACGGCAGCCGCATCGGCGCGCGGTGGGCAGGCACCGCCGGCCAAGCGCAGTTCAGCCTGCGCTACCGTGGCGCCCGTGGCGCCCGTGGCCCCGTGGTCCAGTTCATCGAGACCGACATCCCAATCGTGGACAAGACGATTTTCCTGCCCGGCATCATTCTCGCCTTCCTGTTCGGCTACTTCCTGGCGGCCGGCACGGTCGCGGCGCTGTTCCAGCGCATCAGGCTCATCACCGCCGGCATGAATGAGGACGAGAAGTCCATTGTCTACCTGCTCCGGGACGGGCCGCTTGAGCAGTCTGCCATCCAGAAGAAACTTGATTTTTCAAAGGCCAAGCTCTCGCGCACACTGCGGGGGATGGAAGAGCGCAACATCCTTAAAAAGACTCCAAAAGGGAAAACAAACGTTATTTCCCTGAATTAAGCCTTTTTCTCTCTTTTGGAACAATAAGGAACGTTCTGCACCATTTATCCCGGTTTCTAAGCAGCCTCGAACCGCTTGTGGAACGGTGTTCCACACTGTTCCAAAATATTAATATATAAACACCCGGCCTCAACCCTAGTGCCATGATTGGAGGGGGGCATATCCTCCATTAGGGGTTATTTAGGTAAAGCCTCCATCGCCCCCCGCCTTTCACTTTTTCAGCTGAAACTCAGCTCAACCGAACAACAACAGAACATCCTCTGGGATGTCCGGTATGGCACGTTCGACTAAAGCGGAGCCTGAAGGCTCCGCAAATAGGCATGTTTTCTTCGCCAATCGCCAAACAGCGTTTTGTCGCTTTCAGCTTAAACTAAGCCCAAACGAGAATGCCCCGGCGTTTTCCGTTGGGAAATTCGCCAGGTGCCCCGACAATCCTTTGGGATTTGCCAGGTGC
>JAGMCR010000007.1 GCA_023129115.1 Candidatus Iainarchaeum sp.
CCGACAATCCTTTGGGATTCGCCAGCTGCGGGCACACCGAATTAAGCCTAAGTGCAGGAAGAATTGTCCATTTTAGTAAATGTCATCATGGTGCCCATAATCAAGCAATCTAACAATCTTTTTTTCTTCATTAATTTCATAAAGTAAAATAAATGGTTTGTGTACGTGCACTCTTCGCGACCCTTTCATATCCCCACGTAATGGCTTGAAATGATATGGGTTTTTGAGGATTTGCCGGACTTTCTTGCCAATGGCCTTAATCTGTTGTTTGTCCTTCTTTGCGAGTTTGGCAAGCTTTTTGTCAAGTTCTTTAGCAATTTTTAGCTTGTAGTCCATACCCTAAGCCCCATATCTCTCGGTAAAGTTCTTGACAGTAATGAACTCTCCTTTCTTGATTCTATCTAGCTTTTTCAGATACTCTTTTTTCGCCTCTGGCTCTTTTTCAATCATTGACTCCATGAACATGCTTACTTGTTTGCTCATGCTAATCCCATGTTCCTTGCAGAACTGGGAGAATTTTAGGTATACACTTTCTTCGACATTAAATGTTTTTAACACCATCCATATCACCAATTAAATAACCTTATTTAACATTAAATAGTATTTAAATGTTTGCTTGGCCAATTTTTCTTCGTTTATTGGCTAACATGGTTTCGTCAGTTTTTACGTCAATAACCGAAACCTTTATAAACCAAGTGCGTGATAACACTGATTGTCGCCACAGTGGCTGAAACCCTATGGGTTTTCGGCCATTTTCTTTTTTGATCTTGCGCCGGCTTTCGACACTGGCGCGCCCATTTTTACTCGCTGCAGCGGGAGCCAGGAAAAGGTTATATATGCCCCTGCTTTTGTTGTTGGTATGCTCCCAATCATTGGCAGAAGAATGGCCTGGTTTTTTGGGCTGGTGCTGCTTGTATACGCCTTTTCTTTCATAGTGTTTTCTGCAGTTGGGGGAGTGGACCCCATCGTGGTGCAGCTGCTGCACGTTGCGCTGGGCCTTGGCTTCGGCATAGAGCTGGCGAGGGGGGGCTTTAAGTTGGATGCCCTGGCGCTGTACTCTGTCGCCTACGCCGTGTTCGCGGTGGTCACGGACGTCGTGGTGCTCTTTGCCTTCCCGTCCCTGTTGCCGAGAACGGACGTGGGCGGCCTGATGTCTGGCTCGGCCCTCCTGGCTGGGTTTTACTTGGTGGCCTTTGCTGTTGGCGGCCTAGCCGGCTGGCTCTTGACAGATTTTGTTCGGCGCCAGGTTGCCAAGGCATTCAGAGCCAAGAGGCGCAGGCCCAAAAAGCGCCGCTAATCACCAGTGAAGCTTAGCCTGCCAGCGGACTAACGCCATTTTCCATCGACGCTTTTCCCCCGAGCAGCCGCTAGGCAAAGTGGCTGTAACAGAAAAAGGGTCGAGGCGAACAGTGCAGGGTGTTTCCCAAGCCCTTTCGGAGCTTAGTACAGCACCCTACGCAGGAGGGCTTAACTTCCGGGTTCGGGATGTTACCGGGTGTGACCCCTCCGCTATGACCGTTCTGGGCATTATTGCGAATAACCGGGTATTTAAAGGTTACGCCGAAAACGGCGTTATCTCTTTATAAAAGCCGATATTTCCTCGACAGTCTTGTCAACCGCCCTGTACACTTCCGCCTCGCTTTTGGCGCCCGTGCAAATCATCTTGCCGTTCTTGAACAGGAGCAGGCTCGTCTTCGGCTTCTTGAGCTTCAGAATCGCGCCGGGAAACTGCTCGGGCTCGTACTCCACGTTGTCCAGCTCGTGCGCAATCGCGTACAAGTCAAGCTCTGCGTTCAAGTTGGCCGAAGCGACTATGTTCTCTATGTTAAACTTGGCTTCCATAGAAACACCATTTATAAAGGACACCCCGTTCTTTATAAAGGTTATTACTCTTGGGCCAAAAGAAGTCACAAAGCCAATGCAAAGATGCCCACCACAAGGGTCCAAATCAGGTTCAGGAGAAACGTCACCGAGTTCACCGCCACGCCCGCCTGGCCGTAAATCAGCACCACGACCGTCAGGATTGCGAGCCCGTTCCACCAGTCGTCCCTCCGGCTGCCGCCGAAGCCCATGACGCCAGAGACAATCCTGGACAGCACGCCCCACACAAGGTAAAACGCGCCGACCATGGCCACGAACGGGAGCAGGGTCGCGAACAGCTTTGGATAGGCCGCAAGTGCAACTATCCCTACACCGAAAAGCATGTACAAAAACTCTACGAGCTCACCTTCGTCCATGTAGTTACTGTTGGGTAGTAACACATATAAAAAGTTTTTGCCATGGCGTCCTATATATAAAGGGGAAGCTTCATAACCATGGGCACGCATTGATTTTAGGAGTGTGAAAAATGCGAAAGAGCAAGGGCAAGATGCGGGGCACGAGGGGCCTCCGCAAGGGCCACAGAGAGAAGGGCATGAAGCCCGTGAACCAATACCTGCAGGAATTCGCGGTGGGCGACAGCGTCCACATATCGTTAGTGGTCTCCGAGCCGTCCGGCATGCCGTACCCCCGGTTCAACGGGAGGACGGGCGTCGTGGAGGGCAAGCAGGGCAATGCTTACAAGGTAAAAATCAAGGACGGGGACAAGGACAAGGTCCTGCTGATAACCCCGGTCCACCTCAAGAAGGCGTGAACCATGATAGGCAAAAAAATCATCGAGGAAAAGGACATCACGGTCAGTGACGTCAAGAACATACTCACGAAGCGGAAGAAAGAGGGCGAGCTCTCGTACGAGCAGAAGCTCTCCTACGACTATTCCGCGGAGTTCGGGGGGCTCACGGTCACCAGGGCACGCGAGCTCGTCGATGGCCTCATGAAGATTGAGGGCCTCGACAGCCCCACCGCGGTCCAGATTGCGGACAACCTCCCCGTGGACAGGGACGACCTGATGGTCATCCTGGAGAAGCGCAGGAAGGGCCTCGAGGACGCGGACATAAAAAAGGTCCTGGACCTCGTGGCAAAGGCACAGAAGTGAACCGGAAATGAAGGAAGAGCAGGCAATTGTGCTGGACTACCTCTCCCGGGGGTATTCCTCGTCCTATACGGGCGAGCCGATAGCGCAAGCCGTGGGCACCACCCGCTTCACCCTGCTCGAGCTGGTGCCGCGGGACGGCGTCTTCCTGTCGCTGCGGCAGCAGGTCTACATCGGGCCTGACGAGCGGAAGGAAGTCAAGTTCATCAAAGGCCGGCTCGAGTACGCCAAGCTCACGAACGCGGCGCGGAACGAGCTGCCGCTCGTGATTGAGGAGACCATCACGGCCAACGAGGCGAAGTACGTCGAGTTCTTCAACAAGGCCGGCCCAATAAGCATCCGCAAGCACTCCCTGGAGCTTCTCCCCAGCGTGGGCAAGAAGCACATGGAGGCCATTGTGGACGAGCGGGAGAGGAAGCCGTTCGACTCTTTCAAAAACTTGACCGAGCGAGTGAACCTGATGCCGAACCCGGTCCGCGTCATCCAGGAGCGCGTGCTCGAGGAGCTCCAGGGCAACGGGATAAAGTACTACATCTTCACAGCGCCGCCCAAGCGCGACGACGCTCCGAGGCGTTACCGGTGAACCTGCTCACCGAGGCAGCCTATTTTTTGCAGACCAGCGCCCGTCACAGGGACCAGCACTTTTTGGTGAACGAGGAGCTGCTGCACCGCGAGGCCGGCTACGCCCAGCTAACCAAAAGCGACGTTGTCCTCGAGGTCGGCGGCGGCCTCGGCTTCCTCACGCGCGAATTGGTCAAGCACTGCAAGACCATAGTCGTCGAAAAGGACATCCGCTTCATCGGCACCCTCCAGAAGCTCGGCGCCGAAGTAATCCACGGCAACGCCCTGAAAATAGGGTTCCCGGAATTCACCAAGTTCGTGTCCAACATCCCCTACTCGATTTCCCTGCCCTTGACGCTAAAGCTCCTCCGCACCGACTTTAAGCTGGGCGTCATAATCGCCCAAAAAGAGTTCGCCAAGAAGCTCGCGGCGAAGCCCGGCTCAAACGAGTACGGCCGCGCGTCGGTAATCGCGCAGTACTACGCCGACATCGAGCTCCTCGACAAAGTCAGGAAAAGCGACTTCGAGCCCAAGCCAAAGGTAGAGTCGCGCGTCGTGTTCTTTCGCAAGCGCCGCGGGGAAGACCGCGGGTTCGAGGGCTTCGCCACTTCGCTCTTCCGCCACCGCCGCAAGAAAGCCGCTGGAACCGACAAGCGGCCCGAACAATTAACGATTGACGACTTCATTCGCCTTTATAAGCAACAAAAGAGTTGATTTACGCATGAAAATCTCGTTCATCGGCGCGGGCCGTGTCGGCAGCTCCGCGGCATTCTCTGTCCTCCACTCTGTCGACGCCGCCAAGGAAATCGTTTTGGTCGACGTCGAGGGCGGCCTCGCGGAGGGCGAGGCACAGGACCTGACGCACGCGGCCTTCGCGATGGAGCGCGGCGACGTCAAAATCACTGGCTCGGAAGGCTATTCCGCGGCGAAGGGCAGCGACGTCTGCGTCGTGACCGCGGGAATCGCGCGGCAGGAGGGCCAGTCGAGGGACGAGCTGCTCAAGACCAACGCGGGCATAATCCGGTCCGTGGCCGCCGAGCTGAAGAAGGCCGCCCCGAACGCAATCGTCATCACTGTCACGAACCAGGTCGACGCAATCAACTACTTGATGTGGAGAGAGACGGGCTTCCCGCGCGAGCACGTGGTCGGCATGAGTGGGGTGCTCGACACCGCGCGGCTGCATTCCCTGGGGTTCGACGGCTTCGTGGTCGGGGCGCACGGCGACTTGATGGTCCCCACGGAAGAGGTCCCGCCGGACAAGCTGGAGGAGCTCCGCGCGACTGGCGCGAGCGTGATTGCCAAGAAGGGCGCGACGTTCTATGGGCCGGCGGTGTCAATCAACCGCATGGTGTACGCGGTCGCGAACGACACGCAGGAAATCCTGCCGTGCTCGTGCGTGCTTGACGGCGAGTACGGGCTCACCGGGCTTTCCATCGGCGTGCCGGCGTCCATCCGGAAGGGGGGCGCTGTGCCCGTCGAGATGGACATGCCGCCCGAGTTCTCCGAGGCAGCCGAGCACATAAAGAAGCAGATTGCGTCGCTTGGGCTATAGCTACTTGTAGGCCGAGAGGTCCTGCTTTTTCTCGAGCAAGCGGTAGCTCGCGAACCCGCCCACGAGCCGCGTTATTTCCCACACCACCACGGCGAGGAACACTGCCGCGGCGTTCGCGCCCGCGAGCGGCAGAAGAAGCACTGCCGCGATTTCCATCCACCCAATTCCCATGACCGAGGACGGCGCGAACGAGAACAGCCAGACCAGTGCATACAAGAGAAACACGGCAATCATGTTCGCGTCGCTGCCGAACGCCTTCATCACGACGAGCCACTGCACCGAGTACAAAAGCCACGCCGCGATTCCAGCGGCCGCGACCGCTGCAATCAATTGCTTCGCCTTCCCCGTGTACGAGTTCAGCGGCACGAAGCTCTGGCTGACGAGCCCGAACGCGAAGCTGAAGAAGCCGCTCATCTTCATGAGCGCGGTGACCGCGAGCGTGGCAAGGATTATCCACAGCCCGAGCGCGAACGCCGGGTCCAGCCCGATGAACCCTCCGGCCAGCAATGCAATCCCGCAGAGCGCGGCGATTGCTTTTACAGCAACTTCAACAACTTTTTCGAACGCGAGCAATGACTTGCCCATCGCCTTGGTCATCCGCTTCTGGAGGCCGAACATCATTTGCTCGGCCATTTGCATGCCGAGCACGCTTTGCCCGCCCATCGGGGTTCCGTACGCCACGGAAATTGGCTTCTGGACGCTCATGTACTCGACAGTGCTCTTCGCGCCCTCTTCGATGAGCACCTTTATCCGATAAGAGTCAATGAACGCCGCGAGCAGCCCCGCCGCGACCGCGGCAGCGAGATACGCTGCGCTAACAAGCTGCGGCACTCCGCTGCCGAGCGCCATGAAGCCCGCGACAGCAATCAAAAAAGCAGTGACTGCGTACTCTGTGTTCACGGCTAGGGTTTAGCGCGCGGGGGAATAAAAGGGTTATCTATTCATGCCCTTTGGGAAGAACTTGATGCCCTCTTTTGTCATCTCAAAATGGCCGATTGCCGCGCCAGTGTTGTCAAGGCCGGTGTAGAACTTCGCCCCTTCCTTCTTGTACTTTTCCGGCTCCGCCTTTTTTTCTTCCTTGTACTTATCGAAGCTTTTCTTGTCGACGTACACGAACCGGCCGTCGGCGAGCTCGTGGCCGCCGATGTAATTCTTGAATGGGTCCTTGCCGGACTTGGCCAGTGCCTTGACCAGGTCCGTCTGCTCCTTGGGTATGCCAAGTCCGCCAGCCACCAGCATCCCGAACGTGCCAAAAGCGCTTTTGTCTATTTGGCTGGCCCCAACCTCATACTCCTGCTTCTCCGGGCCCTCGCCGAGTTCCAGCTTGTACACCCGGCCTTTTTTGTGGGACAGAATCCCATTAACCCGCAGGCTCAGGCCATCTATTGTGTTGATGTGGAGTATTGTTTTCCCTCCGGGCGTTAGCCGAATCCCGTGGAACGTGGTGTGCTTGTGGTCAATGTACTTCTGGACCAGGGCTTTTTCCCCCGTCATCACAGCGCCGGGTGCATTGCCCTCAAGTATGTTTTCGATTACCCTCTCGATTGGCTGCCCCATCATTTCCGGTCTTGGCCCAAGCGGCGCCGGCCCTCTACGCCCCGGTGGCTCTGGCCCGCCACCGCCAATGTCTACACGGGCGGCCCCGGGCACTTCCGGGCCTTCACCTATTCCCGCCTTCCTTTTCTTTATTTCTCGTCTCTTTGCCGGAGATTTCCTCATTCCAAAACACCTGCTTTATTTATCGAGTTCCGCCTTTTTAAGCTTTTTTGCACGGCTATACCATCAGCTCTGCCATCCAGCCCAGGACGCCAAAGAAGTAGAGCATCGCGATTATCACGAACAGCCCGATTATCGCCACGATTGTTTCCATGAATTCCCCGCTCTTCATCCCAGTCTCTTATTCGAGGCCTGCTTATTTAAAACCTGCCGCCCAAACTCCCAACCATGGTTTGGGCGGCGTACGCAATCATCGCCTCAGTGTTTTGGGCGCTTAGCAACGTCCTCGACAAGCTCATCACGGAAAAGTATTCGCGCGACCCACTGTTCTTGACCAGCTTCATGTGCTTGTTTTATTTGCCGGTGCTCTTGGCCTTGCCCTTCCTGGTCGAAATCGAATTCTCGCTGGAAGTCGTGGCGTGGTCTCTTGCCACAGCAGTCTTCATGTTCACTTCGTACGTGTTTTACTTCAAGGCCATTAATCTTGAAGAAATCTCCCGCTTAATCCCATTGTATTCGCTAAGCCCTGTGCTGGTCGCGGTGATGGCGGCAGTGCTGCTCGGGGAAATCCTTGCTTTGGCACAGTACGCGGGCATTCTCCTCGTGGTGAGTGGGTCGGCCCTTTTGTTGATGAACCGCTCCTTCAAGTTCAGGTCAGGCAAAGCGTTTTGGTTCCTCATGGTCTCGATAATCGCTTACCCCATTTATTCCGTGATGTCCAAGCACGTCATGTCGTTCACGTCGTACTGGACAATGTTTTTTTGGCTGACGGCCGCGTTCACCGCGTATTCAATGATTGCCCTCTCACAAAAAAAGAAAGAGCTCAAGAAAGCGCTCCGCGGCAGCCCCCGGTTCATTGGCCTGGCCGTTGTGTCCAGCGCGGCGGGATTCGTTGCCGTCCTCTCGTTCATTTACGCGGTGTCGATTGGGCCCGTGTCGCTCGTGACCTCACTGGGTGAAATACAGTCGTTCTTCGTGCTGTTGATTGCCACTGGCCTGTCAATTGTTTTGCCCGGAAGCATTCCCGAGCAAGTGACAAGGAAAACACTTGCGCAAAAAACAGTGGCCGTTGTGCTGATGTTCCTCGGCGCGCTGCTCGTCACCAGCTAAACCTTTATAAACAGAAACCGTTTTGTCCTCCACAGGTGGGCTCTATGGACAAAGGCGTTTCTCCGGTTATTGCTGTTGTGTTGTTGATTGTTGTTGCGGTTATTGGTGGGACTGCAGTGTATTTTTTTGCGGCGGGCTTGGCTACGACTAAGCCTGGTACGCCTGAGCCCGCGCCGTTGAGCATTTCGCCGATTGGTGGTGGCAAGATTTTGGTGGCGAATTTGGGGCAGGACGTGTTCAATACCAGTGGCTTGGAGACGACTGAGACTGATGTCTTGGTCGAGTGTTTGCTTGAGCTGCTTCCTGCGAATGAGCAGACACAGTGTACTTTGGTTGGGCGCAATCCCCCATTGGACCGGGACGTTGTTGTGTATGGCCCGGGCGGTGGCTCGGCTATGGTGAACCCGCTTGCCTCTGGTTATCGGGATCCGAATTGTGGTGATGGCTTGTTGCATCCGAATCCCCCGGACAACGAGGAGTGTGACGACGGGAATACTGAGGCGCAGGACGCTTGCACCAATTTTTGTTTGAACGCGACTTGCGGTGACTTTATTGTGTGGACTATTAACTGTGGTGGCTTGTGCGAGGAGTGTGATGATGGGGAGGACGGCGACAACCACGACTCGTGTGTCGTGAATTGTACTGACGCCACTTGCGGCGACGGCTATATCTGGAACACTGACGGCGGCAATGAGGAGTGCGACAACGGCACCGCGCTCAACAACGACACGGTCCCGGACGCGTGCCGCACCAACTGCAAGAACCCGTGGTGTGGTGATAATGTTATTGATACTGGGGAGGAGTGCGACGATGGCGGTGCGAACAGCGATGTGAACCCGGACGCGTGCCGCACTGACTGCAAGAACCCGTGGTGCGGCGACGGCGTCACGGACAGCGGAGAGGGCTGCGACGACGGCAACAGCTGCAACGGCGACGGGTGCTACAATTGCCAGGTCGAGGACTGGGTCGAGACGTACGGCACCGGAAGCCTTGAGAGCATCCGCGCCGTTATTGACGCTGGCGGCGGAAACATCACTTTCGCTGGGAAGTCCAACGATAACTATTGGATTGTGAAACTCAATTCCACTGGCAGCGAAATATGGGGCCAGACACTGGACAGGGACTCCGCAGCCGATGACGCGTACGACGTCGTGAAAGCTGCTAGTGGCCACTACGTGGTGACGGGCAGCAGCACCAAAAGCGGGAGCCCAGGCGCATGGACAGTGATGCGCAACTACACTGATGGCACCGCCGTATGGGCAAACGAGTACGAAGGTGGCTCTACCACGCGTGGCTATGCCCTTTTCAAAGCAAGCGACGGCCACATAATCGTAAGTGGCGTCACCAACGGCGCCACAGAGAGGGTTTTGGCCCTTAAAATAAACAAGACGGACGGCACCCAGCTTTGGGCCAACAACTTTAACGTGAGCGGCGACGCTATCGGCGCAGGAATCGCCGAGCACTCCGACGGCAACTATGTCTTTGCGGGCGAGGCGCAGACCACTGACGACGCGTTCGTGGTCAAGGTGAACTCCAGCGACGGCTCCAGGCTAGCGGGCTGGGGCGGCACGTTTGACTATAACATCCGCCAAGACATCTTCCACGACATCATCAGCACGGGCGACGGCCACTTCCTCGCGGTCGGCGAGGCAGACACAGGCACCGCCACAGGTGTTGACGTTTGGGCAGTAAAGATTAACAGCACCGACGGCAGTGCAATATGGAACTACACGTTTGATTCTGGCGGCAACAGCTACGACAAGGCCTACAAAGTAGTCGAGCACAGCGCGGGCGGCTTTGTCATGGCTGGCTGGGCAAACAATGGCGTTGACTACGACGGGTGGGTGCTCAAGATTGACGCGGCTGGCTCCGAGGTGTGGAACTACACCTATGGCTGCACTGGCAACTATGTGCTTTCCTACGTTGACGAGATGAGCACTGGCGGCTTTGTTGCCGGCGGCTACATGCCCGACAACTCGAACGACGGCTGGATACTGCGCCTAGACGCGAACGGCTTGCTGTGAAGCGGCTTAAACTAAGCCGGCACGTTCGACTAAAGCGGGGCCAAAAGGCCCCGCGAATAGGCATGCACTTTTCCAACTAATGAAAAAAGAGTTTGGCGCCCAGCTGAAACTCAGCCCAGACGAGAATCCCCCGGCGTTTTCATTTGGGAAATTCGCCAGGTGCCCCGGCAATCCTGTGGGATTCGCCAGGTCCTGCGGGATTCACGTCATGGCACGTTAGACTTGGGGGGCGTCAACTGACGCCCCCCAGAGGCATTTTTCTCGTGCACACTTTTCCAACTAACAACAGAAAAGAGTTTGGCGCCCAGGAAGAGATTTGAACTCTTGACCTTTCGGTTAACAGCCGAACGCTCTACCGACTAAGCTACCTGGGCACGGTAAAATCAGGAAGTGGTTACTCACTTCACTTATTGTTTTTCAAATGGTAATAGACAGTGCGGAGCGGAATGTTCATCTGCTTCGCAATCTCTTTTACGGGAACCCCGTTGTTGCGCATCTCCATTATTTTGCCGATGGACTTCTTGTTGTACTTCTTGGGCCGGCCGACGCCGACCTCGTGGTGCTTAATCACCACGCCCTTGTTGTCGAGCGTCTTGAACACGCGCGTGCTCGTCTGCTTCAGCAGGCTCGGGGGGCACGCAAGCAATTCCAGGTTGGGGGCGCTCTCGAAGATGGTCATGACGATGTCCATCGAGGGCCGGGCATTGATGTAAAGCTCCCTGGTCTCGGCGCTAAGGTTGCCAATTTCCCTCAAAAGCTCGTTCTTGTTTCGGGTTTGGATCATTTCCATGCACTAAGCCCCCTAATTGACCTCAGCGAATATTTTATGCACGGTTCCTTTAAAAAGCTTTACGGCAGGAACTCCTTATTTCCTATCTTTTCGGGCAAATAAGTCTCTGTGATGAACCTCAGGCCCTTGGACGACAATGCCTCCAGCTCCGCCTTCCGCTGGCCCTTAATCATCTTGTCAATCTCCTTCTGCCACTCCGGGTCCTGGAACCACGGGTAGTTCTTCAGCTCCTTCGCCCGCTTGATGTCCAGGTCCTTCGCCTTGATTGTGTAGTTCCCCAGCTCGTACTTCTCGATGTCCGTCATCGTCAATCCAATGAACTTCGCGTTCGGCGTGCCGAGCCGGTCACTCACGTGCGCAAGGTTCATCGACCCCCACTTAATCACCGAGTAAATGTACCACCCGTACGCGTCACCGTCAGTGTTGTGCAGCAGGAGCGGCCCAACACCACCAACAAACGTGTGCGTCGGGTTCACTTCTATATCATACACAAAACCATTAGTGGCACTTACCGGCTCTATGCTCTTCACCGGCAGCAGCGCGATTTCGTTGTCCCCCAGGTTTTTCAGTGCCTTTAGTTTTGCGAGAGCATGCGCAGACACTGCTTTCGTTGGCGTCCCTGACCACCAGACCCTTTTGCCACCCCGCTTTTTGCTCTTGGCAAGGCCGGCCTTTTCCAGCCGCTTAAGCGACCTGTACGCCGTAATGTACTTGATGCCCAGCCTTTGGGCAAGAACCTGTGTTGGGAGTGGGCTATTGCTCAATGCCTCCATCACACGCGCCTTCTTTTCCAGCGGCTCCCAAGAGCCCACCCGCGAAAAGAGTTCCCGCAGCTTTTTTAGTGGGACTCGCTTCTGGTTGTTCACAAGCGGCCCAATGCCCCGCCCAGTGATTAGCCGAATTTCGTTTTGCAGCGGCTTCAACAGTTTCGAGGGAATAGACTTGTGGAGGGGGCTTTTTTCCACTTCGTTTCTTTTCAGGTAGGGCAATGCCCCCTGGTCCAAGTCCAGTACAATATCCCTCAACATCCGGAGCGTGTGCTTGTTGGATATCACAACGTGGTAATACCTGCCCCCTGAAATCACTTGCCCGGTTTTTGCCATCACGTGGCCTTCGTTAAGCTTCTTTTCTATCTGTGCCCATCCCCCAAGCTGGAGCACCAGCAATACAACGTCTGCCGCAAGCTTGCGGCTCACAGTGCCCGCCCAAAGAGAGCAGCCTTTCTTTCTTACGCGCATGTTGCCGTCCCCCCTGAAGTACCCCAGCAAAAACTCTTTCTTGAGGCGGTTTGGGACGTTAAAGACCAGGTCCGGGACTTGCTTGTTCCTGGCCCCTTTTCCGACCACTAGCGCTTTTTCAAACAACGCCTTGACGAGCTTCCCACCAAACTTTACCTGCACCTCTGTTGGGTGCGGGGAATGGCAATGGGCTTCACAGCCGAACACTTTTTCGATGCACTGCACAGCATCCTGTATATGCTTTTTTTCGTGGGCGCCAAAGCTAAGCACTACTTCACCAGCAGACAAATGCCCTTCTGCTGCGTAGTAGCCGAGCAACCTGCACAGCCGCTCCCCCACTTTTGTTCTGCGGGGAACCCTTATTTTTGACGCCTTCCAGCGAATGGAATCCTTTGTTTTGGTAATGTTATGCAACAACTCTGGTCGCGTCTTCTGAATCAAAGACACCCAATCGACTTCTTTTACTGACTCGTTGTTGGGGACCCCGCACGGCGAAACCATGAGACTCCCATTCTCCAACTCACTCACTTTTTTGGGCACAATCTGGTAGTCCTCAAACACCATCACGCTATGCGACCCTGTCACGCGCACGCTGAACCCTGGCTCGGTGGTTACCTCCTCCAAGTCCTCGTAAATGGGGTGTCTCACGACGTTCAGGATGCTCCCAGTTTCAGTATTTCCGTCACTGCTGACTTCCAGTGCCTTTTCACTGCAGCCGCTGCCGCGCTCATACACGCCAGTATCCATCTTCCCGTACTTGTCCATGTGGCCATCCACGTACTCTCCAATCGCAGTATTGTGTACCCAGCCATCCTCGTCTATGGTGACAATTGGCTCTCCAGCATCCACGCTGAAGATGTAAAGCGGAATCTTGTGGTCGACCGAAAGCTTGTTCGCCAACCGCCTGATCCCGCGCGCGGCCTGCCCCTGCGAAGTCATCAGCACGCACTTCTGTGTCTCCCAAAACCTGTCCTCGTGCAAGCGCTCGAACGCCGCGTTTTTCTCAATCAGCAAAATGTATTCCGCGTCGACTTTTTTGATTTCAACGTTCTCGACGTTCGACGGGATTGACCAGCCACCGGAGCCAAGCTTCGACCAGTCGACAGTGTCGCCCCGGTCCTTAATCACAACGTTGCCGACAACGCGCCCGCGCACGTCCGCGTTCAAGTGCAATTCCTCGCGCAAGACGTCAAGCATTGTCTCGATGTCGACGACAATCGGGTCGCTCTCCGACTGCTCCTCGAGAGTGTTTTCCTTCGTCCCCGGAATCGTGCGCTTCAAGGCGTAATACATGTCACGAAGCGAAGTCGTAATCCCCTCTTCCACAAGCTCTTTGCACACCCAGTTCGACACCAGCATGGTCTGCATGAACTTCCTCGAGTGCGCCACGTTCATGAAGCTCCGCTTGCTCTTCGCGGTCCCGAGCTCGAGCTGCTGCTTCTTCTCGTTGAAGTGAATGTTCGAGAGCGAGCGCACCGGCATCTTCACGTTCGGCGGCTGGCTCTTCTTTATTTCGTCGGCGACCTCCTTGCCCATCTCGCGCAGGCGCTTCGCCACTTCCTTGTCCCGCTTGCTGACATTCTTATTTGCCATCACTCACCACCCCCGTTCTCGACAATTTTTTCGTCCGGCAGCTGCTCTTCCTCCGGCTCGTCGTCGCCATTGGCTTCCTCGTACTTCTTGTTCACCAATTCAAGCAGCTTCAGTTCCAGGTCCTTCTTATTGTCGCCCGACAGGCCCGAGACCGCCCCGGCCACTTCCGGCACGTACCTGAGCAGCGTAGCGCGCTTCGCGGCCTTCTCGCCCTTCTTTACCTTGCGGCGGATGTAGCTGCTAACGTTCCGCCCGACCTCCATCAGCGCCAGGGCGATTTCCTTGCGAATCTCTTCTTCATCACTAATCGCCTGCTTGCCCGCCGAAGTGTAGGGCACGTAAGCAGACGTCACGTTCACGAGTATGGTCACCGGGGTCTCCTCGAGCTTCCTCAGCGAGTACCGCTTCCAGTCAATGTCGTTGACCACCTTTGTAATCACGTCGCCGCCCGCGTCGAACAGCAGTGGCGCGCGGTTCGCGAACCGCATCACCTCGGCCTTCGCGGACTCGCCGCTGCCCCTGCCCGCTTTCCCGCCGAACGCAATCCCGACCTCGACAATGAACGGGACGCCGCCGCGGTAGACGCTTGGCGTCCTGGTCCTGACGGAGTGGAACTCCGGCTCCAGGACATTGAGCACTGCCTTTTCAATCTGCTTCTCGCCAATCGGGTAAAGGTTCGCGGTGTTCGGCGCGAGGAACTTCACTTTCTTGATTGCGTCGACGATTTCCTCTGCGTCGCGCCACGAGATGCTGTCCGGCTTGCGCTTGAAGTCGATGCTCGTGAGCTTCTCGACCTCGTCCGCCTTCGCCGAGCTCATGCGGTCGAACGTCTGCGTAAGGAAGCTTTTAATCGTCCGCTCCTTCGCGTGCTGCGCGTACTCCAGCAAATCGTCCACCGTAATGCCCCGCGGGTGGGGCTTCGACGGCTTGGGCTGCTTCGGCAGGATGTGCACGGCGCGCTCGTAGACAAACCTTTGCTTGTCCGGCGCAGTGAAAACAATTTTGGCGTGTGGGTTCGCGACCGCAGTGCGGCGGATGTATTCCGCGGGGCTGTACTCGCTCCAGTTGAAGGTGACGTCCTTGAACTCGGCGATGACTTTGGTGCCCTGCATGTCGCCGGCGTACTCGACCTCTTTCGACACGAGGGCGCGGTTGTTCTTGACGTCGAACATGACCTCGGCCTCGTAAATCTTGCCCTTCTTCGGAGACGTGATTATCTTGGTCGGCTTTCCCGTCGTGATTTGGCTGTACATGGTGCAGCCTGAGTTGTGGACCAGTACGTTATTGGCGATGAAGTTGTGTCCCTTTCCTATTTCCAGGTCGTAGACCGGGTCGCGGCCGTTTCGTTTTTGTTTGACTGACTTGACTTTTGCCCACTTCACGTCGCTTGAGGCAATGGTGTCAAGCCACTCGATTACGCCTTCTTCAACGCCGTTCTTTTGGAGTATGGCTATTGCGTCGAGGAAGCTGTTCCTGGACAGGCCATTGTAGAGCCCGCTGTAGACGTTGGGTGGCAAGTCAGAGTTGAGGGGTATGCCCGCTTCTTTGAACAGGGCTTTCAACGGCTTGTGAATTGTTGGAATACTGTCTGCCTTTTTGTCAAAGTAGTCAATCAAGGGCTTAGGCTTTTTGCCTGGCTTTGAAGAAGGGATTTTGTTGGGGATTGCAATGAAATCGCCTTCCCGTAGTTCTTGAGCCTCTTTCCAATCAATTGCCCCCCCACTGATGCACAACACGGGGTTCTCTGGAGTAAGTTTAATTTCCCGCCCGTAAGAAGTTTTTATGTCAATTAGCTTGTTGTTGTTAAGCTTCCAACACTTCGTGATTTTTTCTTCTTCAATTTTGAGTGTTTCCGGGTTGAGGGCCCACACCATTTCTCCCACTGCATTATCTTCTACAAGCTGCTTTATTGGGAGGACCCTGCCATCAACCATCGGCACTTGAACGTCACCAGGCATGCACGCCCCAATCCCCTGCTGGCCGCGCTGCTGCACGAAGCGGTGGAACTTCGTGCCCGCAAGCATCTGCGCGAACACGCGCCCCACGTGCATCTTGGGGATGCCGGGCCCGTTGTCCGTGGCCGTCACGCGGTAGTGCTCGTTCCCGAGCTGCTCTATCTTGACGTGGACTTCGGGGAGGATGCCTGCTTCTTCACAGGCGTCAAGCGAATTCGTGCAATACTCGTGCACAATCGTTGTCAGGCTCCTTATCTTCCCCGAGTAGCCAAGCATCTGCCTGTTCTTCTTGAAGAACTCTGCGACGCTGTGCTCCCTGAATTCCTTGAAAATCGTGTCTGCCTTGGTCATATCCATCCGCCCTGTTTCTTTTGGATGTCCTTGTAAACGTCCCCGTGCGGCGTGCCGGTCGCGATTTTGGCGACCGACTCCGCGGCAAGCTCCACCGCCATTGCATCGCCGATTATGGCGACTGTCTTGCCCTGAATGCTAATGTGCGTCCCGGTGTACTCCTCAAGCATGTGGCGCGCTTTCCCCTTGGTGCCGATGAGCCGGGCCCTCTGCCGCAGCAAGTCCTTGTCGTTCCGCACCAGGTCCCGGAGCTCGACCTCGCGGAGGTAGATGTCGTCCGAGAGCAGCTCGAGCGCGTCCCCGAGCGGAAAGCCCAGCGCAATGGCCTTGACCACGTCCACTGCCTTGAGTGCCATCGAAGCGTTTTCATCAGTCCTTTTTATCCTTACCTCGCCGGTCTTGCTGTCGATTTCAAGATTAAGGCCTGTACGCTCTTCGATAAGCTTTTTGGTCTTTCCCTGTTCCCCGATAAGTGCGCCCAGCCGTTCCTGGGGAACAAGAACGATTTCCTCGTAATCCATATCCCAAATTCCACCTGTTCCCTTGTATATTCCTTTTCTCTTTGTGCCTTTATATACCTTTCGGCTCTAAAATGCCGAGAAAAGCAGGTTTTACCACAGAATTCGGCGATTTCGCCCGGCTGGTCCCTGGTTTTGTAATATCCGATAGATATATATAGGATATAGCCATTTATAAACCCATGTCAAAAGTCCTTGTTTCCATGCCCAAGCAAATGCTTGACGCGGTGGACCGGCTGGTCTCGATGGGCTACTACGCGTCGAGGTCAGAGGCAATCCGGGACGGGCTGCGCCTGCTGTTCCAGTCGCACGAGGGCGAGCCCCCGCTGTCTGGCGACGAGCTGATGGACTTTGTGGAGGCCATGGGCGGCCCGAGGGACTTCAGCTATAGCTGAGGGCTAGTGTACTACCCACGCCCCTATC
>JAGMCR010000008.1 GCA_023129115.1 Candidatus Iainarchaeum sp.
ATGATGGCAGCTCCCCATAGACGGGTGCCACTCCCAACTGGGGTTTAGCCGGTAATCTCTTCGTAGAGGCCTTCTGCCTTCACTCCCAGCTTCTTGAAGTACTTTTCCACGTTTTCGCAGTCGCGGCGCAGGAACTGGTCTGCCTTGGGGTGGCTTAGGGGGACGCCCTGGCCGATGTCAATCATCCACGGCTTTTCCTGCCACCAGAGTACGTTGAACTCGCTCAAATCGGCGTGGACGATGCCTGCCTTGTGCAGCTTCTTCATGTCTTCAGCTACGAGGCGGTAGACCTGGGATGGCTCGTCTAGCTCGACGTCCTTCAACAGAGGCGCGCCGAATTCGTTGCCGATAAACTGCATAATGAGTATGTTGTTTAGGCTGAAAAAGGGCTCTGGCACCCTGCAACCGGCCCTGTGGCTGGTCTGGAGGTTTTTGAGCTCTTTTTGGCACCACGCCAGCACAATATGCCTTTTCACGGGCCTGACCCGCTCGAACCGCTTGTCGCCCTCGATGTAGTCCCACATGGACTGGAAGTTGCTGGTCTCAATCCGGTAAATCTTGTACGCCCGGACATTGCCCTCGCGGTCCCAGCCCTTGAACACGTTCGCCTCCTTTCCCGTGGAAACAACGCCCCCCAGGAAATCCAGGTGCCCCCTCCGCGCCAATTTCCAGACAGTGTCCGCCGTGAACTCGTCGAACACTTCTTTTTCTATCTTCCGCTGCTCAGCGCCCTTATCGCGGCCCTTTTCCCGGAGGAACTTGTCCTCGAACCTGTCCCAGTCCACGCGTGCAATTATGGCGGCAGCCCTTTAAAAGTGCACCGAAATGTATATATTTTGCATTGTTCAAAGTATGGGCATGCCTCCACCGACTCGAATGCACCTTGACGAGTTCATGTACTACAAGTGCTATGACTGCGCGAAAAAGTATACTGGGCAGCTGCCGGACGAGTGCTCTGCGTGCGGCTGCAGGGACTTTGACCTAGTCCTTGGCGCGGACTGGGACATCTTTCACGGCGGTCCTAAAGTGCTGAAGGAAGTCCGGCGCTAGACTAGCAGCCCTTTTTCGCTGGTAGCGAAAAAGCGCTGGCGGATGCAGCGTTGCTCGCCATTGCGGGCGAGCACTGGCGCCTTCGGCGCTAGAGCAGCTTTACTGTGTTTTCCCTTCCCCGCGGCTCCCGCTTCGCGACCCCTTTTTCCTCGAGCGAGCGCATTACCTTGTTGAACTTTACGGGGTTCATCCCCGAGGCAGCCAGCAACTCTTTTTGCTTCGTCTTCCCCTGCTTCAGCAGGGACACTATTTTTTCCTCGTCTTCGCCGAGCTTGGGCTTGCCCAGAATCTGCTCAAGAATTCCCACGCCTTCACAAACCACGTGCAGCAATAAATATTTAACCTTGCTCTTCGTTGAGTCCAGCATGTACGTCACGATAGGCGGCCTGCGGCCGCTCGGCAAGGAAGCCGTGTGGGTGTTGTTCGGCGGGTGCAACTGGAAGTGCCCGTACTGCTACGAGAAGGACATCCTGGACAAGGAGGGCTGCAAGAAGAGCAAGAAGTGCAGTGTGCTGAGCATCCGCGAGCTCGTGGGCGCTTTGCTGCAGGCGAAGCCCAAGCTGGTCAGGATTGGCGGGGGAGAGCCAACGGAGCAGCCCCGGGAACTCGAGCGGCTCTGCATGTACCTCAAGGGCCAGGGGGTCAGTGTGCAGCTGCACACGAACGGCTCGCACCCCGAGGTCGTGGGCGACTTGCTGACCAAGAAGCTAGTGGACATGATTTCGATTGACGTGAAGGCGCCGCTGGACAACGAGCGCCTGTACAAGAAGATGACCGGCGGGTTCGGCAATCCCCAGCCGGTGCGCGAGTCGATTGACATCGCGCGGGACAAGGCGGGCTACTTCGAATTGGTCTATCCCGTGGTTCCTGGCGAGAACGACAAGAAGAAGTACGTTACCGCGATTGCCAAGGACGTCTATTACTGCAACTCGTTTGTAGTCCATGGCTTTGACAAGCGGCGGCCCATTGTGAGCGAGGCGTGGTACCGCCGCAAGCAGGTGCCGAAGCACGAGGACTTGAAGAAGCTCGCCGTGGCGGCGCGGGACGCGTTCACGAACGTGGACTCTGTGCGCGTGATTTCGCACGAGGGAGAAGAAGAAATCTAGGTGGTAAAATGGTTGATGAAGAAGAAGGCCCCAAGGCAAAGCTCATGAGGCGGGGCATTGATGTGGCGACGCTTGACGCCGGCAAGGCGGCCCGCCTTGCGGGGATGACTGACTTTTCTGGGATTCCTAGGCGCAGGAAGGTTGCTACCACGTTCAAGAAAGAGTTGACCCAAAAGCCGGCTGGCATACCTGAAGTCTCACCCGCCACCAATATCAAAGAAGTCACGGCAAAGCTCAAGGAGACCCCAGTTGACGTGCTTATAGGCCCGGGAGGCCTTCAGTTCGTCAAAAAGCCCGGCCAGAAAACGAAGTCCAAGAAAGACAAACTGAAAGAGCCCCACGTCAAGAAGTAGTTCACTCAAAATAGTCTTCGCTGCTCTTCAATTTCGCCTCTAGCCCCGCAATCCTTTTGTTGGCCTCGTTGATGGATGCCTTGCGCGTGACGCCGTCGAGCTGCTGCTTCAAGAACTTGTACTCTATCCTCTTTATCAGGTCGCGCGTCTCCTTTATCTCGCGAATCAATGGCTCGCGCTTCCCTATCCAAATCTTGTAGTTCCTGAAAGCGATTTGCTTGGCCGAGCTCGCGTTCAGCCCCTTGACGCGCAGCAGCCCCTCGGCCTTCTTCGGCGTCTTGCCCGCGTCGAACTGGAGCATGCAGTACCTGTTGTAGTTCTCGACGCGCTCTTTCCTCGGGCGGTCGTACAATTTCGCGGGCCGCTCCACAGCCGCTTCTTTCTCCGCCTTTTCCCCAATGTCTTTTGGCGGCGTGTACTTTGGCCGCGGCGCGGGCACTGCCACGATGTCGCCGAGGTCGTCGATGTCGTACTCTTCGCCGAACTGCTGCTTGAGCAGCGTGAGGTCCTTGGCGCGCGACGGCAATGGCTTTTCTGCCCCGGCCTCTTCCCTTATTTTTTCTTCCATGCCTTCCTTGACGTCGTCCGGCAGGTCGGGCGCTGCGCCGGGCGTTGCCTCGAACTTGACTTTTTCCAGCCCTGCCTCGACGTTCGTCCGTTCCTCTGCGCCGATTGACGGAGCTGCGTCGATGGGCTGCGCCAGCAGGGCCTCGAGCCCCCCGGTCTCGACGCTCATGCCCGCGGTCTCTTCCTCGTCCACTGTCTCGGGCGTGTCGACGCCCTTGACCCCTGCCTGGGGCGCCATCATGTCCTCGAGCTCGGTGTGCTCTCCCTCGCCGACTCCCGCGGCCTCGGGCTCTTCGCGGTGGCGGATGTGGTGGCGCTTGGGCGCCTCTTTCCGCCCGCCGAGGAGCTTCAGCGCCGCGACTAGCACAACTATTGCCGCAATCCCGCCGAAAAGCGCTTCGTCAGGTATGCCGAATACCACGCTACCGCTTACTGAGCGCTGGCTTAAAAACATTACCGCAGATGCTAGCCAAAAAAGGTGTTGGCCCTTGCGGGCCAGGTAGAAAGGAGGGGGGTGGGAAGCAGCCCTTTTTCTGTTACTCGCTTGCGCTCGCTGGGTGGAAAAGCGCTGGCGGAAAAAAGCGTTGGCTAGTGAAGTAGGTACCGGCCCAAAGGCCGGAGATAGAAAGGAGGGGGTGGGGGGCTGTTAGAGACTTGCCCCCTATTTTACGCGAGGTGTTCCACAAAGATTTAGTTTACCAAGAGCAGCGGCAACGAATCCTGGTTGCTGTTCCCACCCCAGTTGAGTGCTATCGAGTCAGGAAATACACTTTCCTCCCGACCCGTGTTTTGGCGAGGAACCCGTCCTTCACCAGCGCGTTCAGGCGCGCGCTTGCGGCGTTCTTTCCCTTGTACTCGAACGCCGCCTGGACTTCTTCCGCGCACGCCTTTCCGGCGCCGCGGACGAACTCCAGGATTTTTTCGTCCTGTTCCGACAGCAGGGCTTCGCGCGTGTCGATGCCCTGCTTCTCCATTAGCTGGGTAAGCTTGTTGAGCTTCTTGTGAATGTCACGCAGCATCGTGTTGGTGAGCTTCCGTTCCTCCACGAGCCGGTGGATCATGGCCCCAACCACGTAGGGGTCCTTGAACTGCTCGATGTCGTACTTGACGTCCTTTGAGAGCTCTCCGTACTCTTCCGTTCCATAGAGCTCGGTCATTTTCGTCATGACTCACCAACGAACTGTCATGACTTAATCATGACACATATATAAGGGTTTCGGTTTCGTCATGACTCAAAAAAGAACTAGTGATTCATTCGTTACTCCAACTTGCTTTAAATTCGTTTGGTTTTCTTGGCTTTGCACAAGAAATAAGTGCTGCACAAAAATCAGGGCGTTTCGAAGTAGGCCGTCTTGGTGCTGGGGTTGAAATAGAACCCAAGGTTGTTTTCAACGAGAAAATCGCATCCTATGATTGGCGGGATATTGTCAAGTTCGTTCATTTGCTTTCTACTAAGTTTTGTTGAAGTGGGGATTATGGAGGCTATTGGGTGTTTTATCGGAACGACATTTCCATCTTCATCACGGAAGGAAAATTCTCCCTCCCCTAAGGGATGCTTAACAAACTTGAAGCCAGCCAATGTTAAGGACTCTCCTCTTTTTAGGGGCTTAGTTGGTATTTGCATTCTCAAAACTTCCCTAGTTGACAATACGGTGAACGGACTTCCGGTGTCAACCAGCGCCTCCAAACGCACATGCCTCTGTCTGTACTTTGGCAAGCTGATAGTAAAAGATACAAATGGAGAAAGTGTATCTTTCACGAACTTCCTGACAGTACAAGGTATTTTTACGATTGTTCTCACGCTCACAGGATGAAGGAGACACTGCTGGGAGGCATTGTCTCCAAAAGTACTGTTCGTGGGTCAATCCCCTTTGACTGAAGCTTCTTCAGGAGATTCACTGTGTCGGTTCCGGATTCTATCACTTGCCTGTTTTTTACCGCGATTATCTTGCTCCCGTACTTCGCTTTAAGCTGGTTGTAGTTAGTAGTAACCCACTCGCTGTCCTCATTGGTTTCTTTTAGGATTTGAACTACGCTCAGCATATATACCCCTCGAGGCATATTGTTGCATACAAATATTTAAATGTAGCCCCATTCTGTTAAAACCCCCTCTATTGGGCATACGCCGCTTCTACCTAAAGTCCGGCTCAGAAACAGTACTCCCCTGTTGCTTTCACAATCTTCTGCGAGGGCGAGCGCTCGCTTTCCTTCAGCACCACGCCACTGAGGGGCAGGAATCCGAAGATATCAAACAGTGGCACGTTGTCTTTCGCGAGCCTGAGTATTTCCGATGGTTTTATGCGGAGCCTTTTCTTGGCCACGCGAATGTTGTGCTGGGCCTCTGCGTAGTACTTGCTTGATTCCGGGATTGTCTCAAGGATTTTTATTTGTGCCACCAATTCTTTCTTTTCGCGCTCGAGCCACCCTGGGAATTGGATGAGCGTATTTGGATAGTATTGCGGCACCCGCTTCTTGTCAAGTATGTCAGCGGCTTCACCGAACTTTTCTTCTTCCACAAGCTTGTTAATTTGCTTGTTGTTGTACCTGCGTGCGCCTTTCTTGACGTTATCAATTAGTCCATTGTACTTTATCTCTCGATGCTGCCGCACTACTCTCACAGTCTTCTTCAGCTTTTTCGCGAGCCACTTCTCACCAATGCGGTTTTCTGTCCAGAGACGCGTAATCATTTTTTCGGGCCTTTCTCTTGTCGGCGACTTCGCATGCTCCCTTACTCTAGACATGAAGAACTTGTACTGCTTCGGCAGGAGCTGTTCCTTGTACTCCTTGAGAAGGCGCATGGAAGCCTGGAGCGGAAAAGTGAGGGAACTATCCGTGTACAACCCCCAAAATCTCCCGAACTTCTTATCAGTCAATGACGGGTGTTTGATGTATCGCTGCACCCTACGAACCGAGGGCCAGACAAAGAAGAACCTGCCCTTTGCCATTTGCATTTCTATATCTATCTTTGGATTGGAGGGGTGCTCTCCCCGCGAAATCATGCCCACAACTCTTTTGGCTTCCGCGTCGAGTGACGCTTCGACTGCCTTTTTTGGAAGCCTGCCGATGAATTCTTTTCGGTATCTCGGGTCTAAGTCCATATCCCAATGTTGATAGTCCTCGACATCGCCGACGAGCTTTAGCGCGGCGTCAACCTCTTGCAATCGAGGAAAGTGAAGTATACACTTGAGGGGGATTGGCCTCCCATCTTCTTTGTTGAAGTCGAATGTTTCTTTCGTGTCTGGGTCATAAAGCTTTATTTTTCCTTCTCCTTTGAACCGGAGTTTTTTGGCTTTGGCTTTCTGGCCGGTTCGGGTGTAGTAAGCGTGGAGGACTGAGTTTGCCTTCCAGTCGTCTGGGAGTATTTTCCGGGTAAGATTTTCCATGACTTTTTCGACTGGATCTTCCCACATGTTCCCAATCAAGCTGTCCCTTGGAGCATTTATCCATTGGCTGGCGTGGTCGCTTAAGGTGACGCGGCCATCCATGCCGACATAGAACCACATTCGGTGGGGATAAGCATGGTGGTACATGACCTCGGTGATTTGGAGTGGCCGGGGCTCTTTCCCGAGTTTCTTGAGCTGCTTGGGGTCGCCCTCCTTGAGCAACCCCTGTATGAAGAACAGCTTGGACGCCTGATGGTACTTGCCCTTGAGCCCATACTCATCCAAGAAGGAAAATAAGCGTGCCCCCCGTGCTATCCTTACGTTGTACCCTATTGTGAGGCCCAGCCTCTCCGCGGCTTTTTCGGCTGCTTGTATTCTCTCCTTGAGCTTGGGAATGTTTTTTTCGTGTTGTCTGTCAACACTCAGAATCAGCCGGCCGTTCTTGATGAAGTTCTTTGGGAGGCGGGACAAGGCCTTGTACGCGCCTTCCTCGTCAGGCGGGATAAAAGAGCCATTGCTGTTCACGCGCACTTCCGAGAACGAGTCACCCGCCTTTTCTAGTATGTTGTATATCTCCGGGAGCAGGAACGGCTCGCCACCGCTTATGTGGAGAATGCCTTCCCTGCCCTTGAAGGCCTTTATTACTTTGTACGCGCCTTTTATCTGCTTTTTTTTGTACGCCTCTGGCCCGCCAGGATACTCCCTCGCCTTTTTCACTATTGACTTGCGCAGCGGGGCATTGAAGCAATGAAAACAATTTGCGTTGCATAAGTGGGTCACGTCCATGAAAATGGGCGTGTCCTTGAACGAGCGGTGGACGCTGCCCAGCACATCAAAGAAAACCGTGCCCCTCCCCTTCTTTTCCAGCTTTTTAGGCATTGAATAAGCGACGCATTTGCGGGTTAAATTCGTTTGCTTTTCTTGCGCTTGATTTTGTACATCTCTGCCTCGACCTCTGCGTGGTTCACGAGCTTCTTGAGGGGTTCCATGCTTGCGTGCCTCCTCAGCACCAGTGCCAAGCGGTCTGCTCTTGCTCCGCCTTTCTTGAATGCCTTCAGCACCTGCTTGATGGTCATCTCTCCGTGGCTGGGAATGGAATACACCCGCTCCTCTTTCTCTTCCCGAATCTCTTCCTTGAGCGCTTTCCCTCCTCCCCTCATTCGCTTCTCGCGCTGCTTTTTCGTCTTGCGTTTTCCCCTTTCCTGCCGCTCACGCTCGGCCGCTCTTTTTTCCAGCTCTTTGGCACTGACTTTTTCGCCGCGTTCGTACGCTTTTTCAATCCACTGCATGCCCTCTTCTTTTCTTCTCGCGCGCTCACTCTCCCGCTTGGTCTTCTGTTTGTACTTCCTCGCCTTTTCCCTCTCTTCCTTCTTTTCCTTTCTCAAGGCCTTCAATTCCCTGTTCATTACTTCCGCCGAGTCAAACCGAACGTCCGGGAACTTCTTGACCCAAAAGCTGTGGAACTCTTTCCGCTCCCTATCGCTGAGGACCAGCGCAAAGTTTTCCCGCACCTGCTCCCGCTGCGCGTCAGTCAAAACGTGTGAAAAGTAAGAGTGTCCCGTAGTACTCCAAAGCGCCTTGAATAACTTGAGCGCGGGCACCCCACTGATGGAGCCGTCAAACGACCCACGCGGCTTTATGGAGCTGTGGCGCACTACCTTTTCCTTCATCCAGTCCTGCACCTCGTCCGCGAACTCTTCGTAGGCCTGCTTGCCCCTCCTCGCGCGGCCCACAGTGTCGTGGTGCAGCATAAGCCTCGCGGCAATCACGTGGTCCCTTTCAGAAAGGTCCAAGTGCTCGTAGTCTGGGTGGTTCCGCATCTCAGTATGCATTTTCTGCACCAAGTCAAAAGTTTCCCGCACAGTCCTCTTCCCAACCCTCTCAACGCTTTCGGGCCGGTAGCCCGTGTAATCAGCAAAGGGATGGTCGCAGCACCGCGCGTTCAGGATGTAATTCTTGCCCAGCCCAAGCCTCTCCGACAAAAACGCGTCCATCTCTCTTGGCCTCATACCCAATGAAGTGGGGTGCTTCAGCAAAGTGTCGTAAGCATGCATTATTACTAAAAACGTCTTTAGTCTTTGCTCTTCCCTCACAAACCTCTGGTCAACAAACTTGCTGAACTTTTCGTAGGGCCCGTACCCTCTTCGTGCCTGGCCAACAATCTCAGGGTGCAACCCCAACCGCTCTGCCACAACTTTGTCCTTGTGCTTCGTGTCAAGTAGCCGCAACAGCGGGCGCTCATCAATCATGCGCAGCTCCTCCCGTACACGATAAAAAGTCTCTCTGATGGTCTCTTTGAGAGTCGCTTTGGGGTCGTCAGAGCGTATCTTTCGCTTTGGCACGAGCCGCGGGTCAAGCAAATGCCTGAAGTCCGCATAGCTCCCGTGCCCAATCCGCGCCTGGTAAACCGTGCTTGTGCTCATCCCCAAGTTCTTCGCCACAATCGCGTCCCGCTCAAAAACATTCAGCTTCGCCGTCTTCGCATCTTTCAGCAGCTTCAAGTGCTCTTTCTTTACTTGCCTCACCCGTTTGGCCGCGGGCATTGGTGGCGGAGTCCCACGCAGCTCCTTTGGCACTCGCCTGGCAAAATCCGCATACTCCTTCAGGCCAAGCCGCACCCGCAAAACAAGAACTTTTGAAATTGGGTTCAGCGGCGTGCTCATCTTCTCAGCGACAATTTCGTCCTTTTCGTCCCAGCTCTTGTCCTTGTGCTCCGGGTCGTCCAACAGCCCAAGATGCTCTCCCTGCACGGCCAGGAAAAACTCTTCTTTCTTGGCAGTGCCCCTGCCCTGCCTCTTCCTGTCAATCAACCGCGGGTCTACCTGGTCCGCGAACTCCGCGTGCTTGCCAAAGCCAAAGCGCGCTGCAGAAACACCCCCAACATTAAGCCCCAGCCTCTCCGCCACAATCTTGTTCCTCTCCCCGCTGGACAGCTTCGCAGTCTCCGGGTCCTCAATAAGCTTGATGTGCTCCCGCTGCACAGCCCGGAAAGTCCGCTTCTTGTTCCATCCCGGCTTCCACTTGTGTACCCGCCCCTTCTTGCCTGCCACAACTAAATTACTTGAAGCGACTTTTTATATCTTCCGGGCAAATTAGTATATCTTAATCCTCACACTTAACCAGCTCTGCTCATGTTTTTATACTCCCAACCGCTAATTAGCCCTCAATGGAGTTCGTGTTGGCGTACTTGTTCTTCGGCCCGCTCGTGGCAATTCCCCTGGGCATCACGACGATGTCGTGGGGCAGCATGCTCCTCCAGGGGATGGTGGCGCAGCTCGCCGAGCTCACGTTCATTCACTACTTGCTGGAGGGCCTTGACTACCCAATCATGCACCGCCGCGCCCTCCTGGAAAAGTTCGCGAACGCCGCGAACAAAAAGGTCAAGGACATCCGCCACAACACCGAGGCACTGGAGGCCTACTTCTACGACGAGTTCGGCCACTTTGGCTACTACCTGTCCCTAATCTTTTTCTCGTTCACGCTTGGCGTCACGTGGTCCGCGATAATCGCGTTCGCGCTGCGGCTCCGCACCGCAGCGTCCGCCGTCTTCATCATCATCGGCTCCGTGCTCGGCTTCGCTTTTTGGTACTGGGCGTTCGAGCAGTCACTCACCTACGTCGCGGCCGACGCCTTGTCAGTGCTCGCTTTCGTGCTTTCGGTGATGCTCTTGTTCTACGGCGAAATCCGCGAAAAGCACATACTCCGCCTCGCCGTGAAGGCAATCGGCAAAAGAAAGAAGAAAAAGAAGCGCTAAATCTTGAACCCGAACAAGTTCAGCTTTTTTCCCTCTTTTTTCTCTCCCTCAAGAGTCCCGGACTGGTAAGACGACTCTTCTTGTTTCGGCTTTTCTCCTTCCCCCGGAGAACTGGATGCCTCAATCCCAGCAGAACTGGAGGCCTCGGTCCCAGCAGAACTGGAGGCCTTGGTCCCAGCAGAACTGGGGGGGGCGTCAACTGACGCCCCCCCGGTTGGAACGCCGGCTTCTGCCTCGGCTGGAGTAGTTGGTTCTGACGCCCCCCCGGTTGGAACGCCGGCTTCTGCCTCGGTTGGAGCCGGTGGTTGTGTGGGCTCTGGAGCTACGGGTTGCGCTGGTTCTGGAGGCGCGGGTTGCGCTGGCTCTGGAGCGGATGGTTGTGCCTGCCGCTCTTTCTTCTTTTCCGCCTCTGCCACGACCTTCCGCACTTTCACCACTGCGTCGGGGTTGACGCTCATGCTGTCAATCCCCTCCTTCACGAGGAACTCTGCGAAGTCCGGGTAGTTGCTCGGCGCCTGGCCGCACAGCGACACAGTCTTGCCCTTCTTGTGCGCCCCCCTGATAATCATGCGAATCGCTTTCTTGACCGCCTCGTTCCTCTCGTCGAACAATCCCATCTTGCCCAGTATCTCGGAGTCGCGGTCCACCCCCAGCACCAATTGCGTCAAGTCGTTGCTCCCAATCGAGAACCCGTCCACGTACTCAGCGAACTCTTCGGCCAGCAATGCGTTGCTCGGGATTTCGGCCATCATCCACAGCTTGAAGTCATGGCCGCGCTCGAGCCCCTCCGCCTTCATTATTTCTTCCACTTCCTTGACCTCGTCCACGGTCCGGACGAACGGGAGCATTATCCAGATGTTCTTGTGCGTCTCGCGGGCCTTCTTGATTGCCTTCAGCTCGAGCACGAACGCGTCCCTATAGTTTTCGTGGTAGTACCTCGACGCGCCGCGCCACCCAATCATGGGGTTGTCCTCCTCTGGCTCGAACTCCTCGCCGCCCTCGAGGTCGCGGTACTCGTTGCTCTTGAAGTCACTCGTCCGCAGCACGACCGGCTTCGGCGAAAACGCCGCCGCCACAGCCGAAATCCCTTCCACCAGCTTGTCGATGAACACCTGCTCCCTGCCCTCGCGGATTAGCTTCAGCGGGTGCTCCTTGACGTAAGTCGCGATGATGAACTCTTCTCGCATCAGCCCGATGCCGTCCACTGGATAGTCCTTGTACTTCTCCGCCATCTCGGGCACGCCGAGGTTCATGTAAATGTGCGTCTTTGTCTTCGGCGCGCTCGCCAGTTCCTCGGCAGTCAGCTTTGCCTCGGCCTCGATGCCGATAATGCCCTTGTACACCACGTTGTTGGACGCGTCAACAGTGATCTTGTCGCCGTCGCGCACCAAGTCCGTGATGTTTTCCGTGCCGACGATGCACGGGATGCCCAGTTCCCTGCTGACAATCGCGGCGTGGCACGTAATGCCGCCCTCGTTCGTGACAATCGCCGCCGCACGCCGCATCGCGGGGACCATGTCGGGGCTCGTCATCGCGGTGACGAGGATGTCGCCCTTCTGGACCTTGGGCAGGTCTTCCATTGAATGGACGACTTTCACAATGCCACTCCCCACGCCGGGCGACGCGCCGAGCCCGCGGATGAGCTCTTCGCCCGTTGGCTTCACGCCCTCTTCCTTCTTCATCTGCAGAGTAGTAACCGCCCGGGACTGGAGGATGTAGAGCTCCCCGTCCTGCAGGCCCCACTCAATGTCCTGCGGCGACTGGTAATGTGCCTCGATTTTCTTGCCTATTTCCATAAGCTCCAGGATTTTTTCGTCTGGGAGCTTCTGCAGCCCCTGCTTGATTGGCGGCACCTGCGCCACCACTGTCCCGAGGCCGCGCTCGTTGCGGACAATCATTTCTTTTTGCGTGCCGAGCTTCTTGGACTTAATGCTGCCGCTCTTCTTGTCCACCAAATAAGTGTCGGGCGTGACCTTGCCGCCCACCACTGCCTCTCCCAAACCGTACGCGCTTTCAATCACGAGCTCGTCGGGCCGCATGCCCGTCGGCTCTGAAGTGAACATGACCCCCGCGACTTCGCTCTTGACCATTTCCTGCACAACGACCGCGATGCCTACCTTCTCGTGCGAAAATCCTTGCTGCACCCGGTAGAAAATCGCGCGCGGCGTGTACAATGACGCCCAGCACTTCCGCACCGCCTTTATCAACTCGTTTTCGCCCTGGACGTCCAGGTAGGTCTCCTGCTGGCCGGCGAAGCTCGCCTCCGGCAGGTCCTCCGCAGTCGCGCTGCTCCTTGCCGCGATGTAGACCTGCTCGCCCCGCTGCTTGCACAGCTTGTTGTACTCTTCTTTGATGTCGTCCACGATGTCCCTGAGCATGGGCGCGCCGAGAATGGTCTCCTGGATTTTCCGCGCCGTGGCCTGGAGCTCGGCTGTGTCATTAACATCAACAGAGTTGGCCAGCTCGATAATCCGCTTCTGGATGCCCGTCCTCTTCACGTAGCTGAAGTACGTTTGGGCCGTGACGATGAAGCCGCCGGGAATCGGGAACTTGGCGTTCGCCATCTCGCCCAAATTCGCCCCCTTCCCACCCACAGTGGGGATATCGTCCTTGCCGATGTCCTTGAACCAGACTATGCTAGCCATAAGCCAAGGCAACGAGCGTGGGGAATAAAAAGGTTAGTCCTTCTTCCGCTTCTTAACGAGGTCCACGAGGCCCTCGGCGCTTTCGGCGTCAGTAATCTCTTTTTCGCGCACCACCGGCACCCCCCTGACTTCCTTGCGCCGGCTCTCCATCACAATCACGGGGTGGCTTCCGAAGAAGTCCGCGGCCTTTGTCACGAACTTGGCCTTGCGCTTGGCATAGGCCTCGCTGCGCTCCTTGTCAACGAGCAGGGACTCCTTTTCCCTGGCGAGCGCGTCGAACCCGCGGTGCACGGGCACCACGTCGAACCCGAGGCCGTGCATCTTCTGCAAATAGCCGGTGAGCACGGGGCTCTCCCTCGCCGGCACGGAAAACGGGTTGATGTCCTTAATCAGTGGCTCGTCAAGCACTTCTTCCAGGCGCTTGGCCTTCTCGAACTCGATGCGCGTGCCGTGGCGGTACGCATAAATCGCCTCGCGCGTCACGTGCAGCTCCCTCGCGAGCTCGGTCGGGCTCGTCCCCTCAAGTTTCTTTACGTCGATTTCGGCGACCACGCGGCCCTTGTAAAACCTTTTCCTCGGCAGCATCCCGCCGAGCAACGCGCTGAAGGTCTCGAGGGAGACGACGTTCACGCCGTACCTGTCGTAGACCATTCCCACTTTCAGCTCATAGGCCTTTGACTTTTCGCCAATCACCATCGGCGTCGCGCCCAGCGAGGCCGCTAGCGCCTTGAGGTCCCTTGCCTGGCTGTCCCGAAAAGAGTCAATGTTCGTAAAGGCCTTGAGGAGCAGGAGCCGCTCGCCAGAGCGGGCGGCGATGTCAAAGCAGCTCTTTTTCTCGAGTGGCACGAAGCACTGGTAGCCCGTGCCCTCCAGCTCGCGAATCAGCTGCTCAATCATTGTTAGCGCCTGGGTTCCTTTGCCTTCCGCCTCAGCTTCTTGCTGTGGCATTTCCTACACTTCAGTGCCTTGGGCGCGTTCAGGGCGCCGCACTTGAGGCAGACCTTCTTGTTGAGCCGCGCCTTGGCAGCCAGTTCTTTTGACATAATCCCACCCAACCCTTTAAATAAGGAGTATTGCCAAGTTATACGCCCCTTTGTTTTTAAACCTTAATACTTTTTAAGGGATTAAAGGCAAAAACAGCGGGCACGCTCCGCTAGGAGCCGAATTCGCACCGGCCGCTCCCGTAGTCTAGTCCGGTCAAGGATCCCGGCCTTTCAAGCCGGTGGCGTGGGTTCGAATCCCGCCGGGAGCATTCCCAGGGAATGGGGACACCCCCTTCCCCTAGGGATCCCTAACCCCCGCAAGCTCGCTCCGCTCGCGGTTCGTCCGCTGGCGGCAAAGCCGGCACGGACAACGTGCCAGCTGAGTTTGCAGCTGTTAGGATCCCGCCGGGAGCATTCCGCCTGAAACTCAGGCGGCACGTTAGACGGGGGCTGCACGGGGCAGCCCGGGCGGCATGCGCCGCACACAAAGAAAAGGTGAAAAAGTGATACTGTTCTTCAGTGGTGGAGACAAAGAAAAGAAGAAGAGGCGCTCGCGCCGCAAGTGGCGAATCAAGAAAAGGCGCAAGAAGACCCGCGGCAAGGACTGAGCGCCTTTAGCCGGGGCACTGGCCGCCCGCCAGTGCCGGTTTGCGCGCGGGGGTACCAAAGTGGACAAATGGGATGCGTTTAGGGCGCATTGGCTTAGTGCCTTCGAGAGTTCGAATCTCTTCCCCCGCATTTGGTGTTTAGATGGCCGAACTAAAAGTATTGGTCGAGGGCTATGCCCGCGAAATAGATGGCGGCTGGATAGCGAATCCAACAGTGACGCTGGTAAAATCCAACGGCAAGAACATCGTTGTCGACCCGGGGTGCAACCGCGAAAAGTTGTTGGCTGCACTCAAAGGGGAGGGATTAACTACTGCGGACATAGACTACGTTATTCTCACACACAACCACAGTGACCACATCCTGCTCGCAGGGATTTTTGAGAACGCAAAAGTGATTACTACTGACGAGATTTATGACGGCGACCACCAAGTCTATCACCACAACAAAATGCCAGAAACCGAGCTTGAGTTGATTCCCACGCCGGGGCACTGTGAAGACCATGTTTCAGTCAAAGTCCCAACAGCCAAAGGCACTTATATCGTGGTCGGCGACGTGTTCTGGTTCATAGACGGCGAAGAGCAAACCCTTGAAGTTGAGCGGGAAGACCCCGCCCCTGAACCGGGTGTGGACATGAAAGCGCTCATTGAGTCAAGGAGAAAAGTCCTCGGGCTCGCGGACTTCATTGTCCCGGGGCACGGAAAAATAGTGAAGGTGAAATGAAATGGAATGCCGCAAGGAAGAAAACCTGAAGGACTGCAACTGCACTTACTCGTGCTCCAAGAAGGGCATTTGCTGCGAGTGCATCAAGTACCACCGCGAGCGCGGCGAATTGCCTGCGTGCTACTTTGACAAGGCAGCCGAAAAGACGTATGACCGCAGCATCGAGCACTTTGTCGAGCTAAACTCTTAGCGCGCCAGGGTCGTCAGAAACAATTATGTCGACGCCAGCGCCCAGCATTTTCTTGTACGTCTCGCTGTCGTTCACTGTCCAGACCCCAACTTCGAGCCCTTCGCCGTGCACGGCTCCTACGGCTTCCGGCCCGGCTTCTCCTGTTGGGAGAATCAGTGCCCGCGCGCCAAGCGACTTCGCGGCCCCCACCGCCCCACTCGTGTAATCGCGCGAGATGAACGCAACAGCCAGTGATGAATCGATTTCCTTGACCCTTTCAAGTTCTTCTTTCTTGAAGGAAACGAAAATCACTTTTTCCAAACCGTTTTTCTTCACGAGCTCCACGGACTTCGCTGCCGTGTCGCTTCCCTTGAGCTCGACAATCAGCCCAACTTTTCCCTTGACAGTGTCAATGATTTCCTGGAGCGTTGGAATCTTCTCGCCCTTCCCCGCGTCCAATTCCTTCAGCTCGGCAAGGCTCTTCCCCTCTACTTCGCCCGTGCCGTTCGTCGTGCGCTCGAGCGTGGAGTCATGCATCGCGACCAATTCGCCGTCTTTTGTGAGCCGCACGTCGCACTCGACGTAGTCCACTCCAAGCCCTATCCCTTTTCGGAACGACAGCAAAGTGTTTTCCGGCTCGGCGTTGCGGGCGCCGCGGTGGCCCACAATCACGGTCATTTCTCCCACAAGTCCCCTATCTTGCCCTCTGCCAGCTTCTCGACCCCGAACTCCTTCTGCTTGTCCGGGACCATAATCAGGGCGGGCCACTCGATGCCGAGCTCCCACGCCGCGCGTATCCGCCTGTGCCCGTCGATGAGCAAATCGCGGTCCCGCTTCCGCAGCACTATCACGGGCGTGTTGTAGCCGTGGCCAATGGCGCGCTTTATCTCCTCGACCTTCTGCCCGTAAGTGACAACGTTCTCGAGGCTTGGGAGGGTGTAGTACAACTCCTTTATCTCGGCGGGGCTGAGCATTTCCTCTCGCTTGACGAACTTGACTTCCTCGTGCAGGGAGTGGTAGTACTCAAGGATTTTGTCGAACAAATCCCGTTCCTCGTGGGGCTGTATGAGTGTCATTGGGCAAATAACTCGCAACCGCTTTATAAGCTTTGTTGCAAATCCGGCTTTTTTTTATACCCCCTCATTCACAACAGCTTCCATGCGACCCATGTTCATAGTATTCGAGGGCCTGGACGGCTCAGGCCAGTCCACCCAGGCCACTATCCTCTCGGCACGCCTCAACGAGGGCACCAAGTCCGTGGTCACCAAAGAGCCCACGAACAACCTCATCGGCGGCCTCATCCGCGCCCAGCTCACCAAGGAATGGTCCACGACCCAGGAATGCCTCCAGCTATTGTTCGCCGCGGACCGCGCGCACCACCTAGAGCGCACTGTCGAGCCCGCGCTCGCCAAGGGCTTCAACGTCGTGAGCGACCGCTACATGTTCTCGTCCATTGCCTACGGCTCGGTGAGCGCGGACAAGGAGTGGCTAAAGCAAATCAACTCCAAGTTCCGCCTGCCGGACCACACCTTCTTCCTCGACGTCCCGCCGAAGACCTGCATCAAGCGCATGGAGTCGTCCCGGTTCGAGCTCGAATTGTTCGAGCAGAGCGACTACCTCGAAAAAGTGCGCGAGAACTACCTCCAGCTCTCGAAAGAGTACGCCAACTTCCACGTTATTGACGGCGACCGCCACAAGGAAGAGGTCCACAACGACATCGTGAAGGTGCTCGGGAATGATTGAGGCCTATCACATCGAGCCCACCGAGGCCCGCGAGACCATCGTCGGCCAGGGCAACTTCTCGCTGAAGACCGTCGACGACCTGGCGCGCGCGTTGATTGCGACCGCGTCCGGAATCAAGGTCGGCGTCGCGATGAACGACGGCGGCATGTCCATCACGCGCACGAGCGGCAACGACCCAGTGCTCGAGAAGGACGCGGGGCGCATCTGCCACGACCTCGGCGCGGGGCACGCGTTCGTCTGCCTCGTCGAAAAAGCGTTTCCAATCAACCTCTTGAACGACTTGTCGCACGTCCACGGCGTGGTCACAATCTTCGCCGCGACCGCCAACCCGCTCGACGTCTTGGTGTACAAGACCGGGCTCGGCAAGGCAGTCATCGGCGTGGTCGACGGCAAGGCCCCGACCGCTATAGAAGAAGAGCCCGACAAGCAAAGGCGCAAGGAAACCCTCAAAAAGTTTGGCTACCACCTGGGGTAAAAGCTTTTTATATTTTGTTTTCCTTATTCTTGGTATGATTGCCCACCGCTGGGAAATGAAGGCGCCTGAGCGCAAGGCACTGAAAAAGTCTCTTGCCAAGAGCGACGGCAAGGCAAACGCTGTGATGCACCTAGGTTTTTTTGGCGGCCTCGAGGAAGGAGCTATCCCGGGGTACTCGGAATTCTTGGGCAGGGTCAAGGACTTCTTGAGGAGGGACAAAAAGCCCGTGTTTTTCTTTGTTCCGCATAACGAAACACCAGTTATGGAATCAACTATCAAAAACATGGGGCTTGGCGTGCCCGTGGTTATTGTGCCAACGTTTAGGGCCTGTGCTGTGCCTGCCCACAAAGACAAAAAGAAGCGGGAGGAGTACACCTGGCCGGAAACCATGAAGCAAGCGAAAGAGTTCGAGGAGGCGCAGTGGAAAGAACTCGCCAGTGATTTGGAGGGCTTGGGAGTGCGCGAGCTGGCTGTTGGCGGCGAGGTTGGGGGGTACAAGCGGTTTGGGGAGATTGCTGAAAAAGCAACTAGTGTTGAGAAGGCTGTGAAACAAGTAAGGAGGCATATGTATCACGACATTTCCAGGCCGCGTGACAAGGAGCGGTTTATTGAAGGGGAGATTGCAAGGAAAATCGCGCACGGCAAGAAGAATGAGTCGAAGGCTGTGAAATGGTTCAAAAAAGGTTTTTACCCACGGGATGGTTGTGTTGGCGAGTTGCTCGTCAGCATTGCGAGGCACTCTGACCAAATCAAGCTCCGCCCCCTCGCTAACTTGATGTGGGAGAATTTTCCGGGCGACAAAGAATTAGGCGAGCCCAAGGAAAAACGGGTTGGGCGCATAAAACGCTTTTTCAAGAAAGTTTTCCGTCAATGAGTTCTGGAAGCTTAGCGATTGAATCAAGCACTTCCACGTCGCCGAAGTCCTGCTTTTCGTTGTGGCCCGTGAGCACGGCAATGAACTTGATGCCTGCCCCCGCCGCTGCCGCCTCGTCGTTGGGCGAGTCGCCAACGTACACTGTCTCTTCCCTGGTTATGCCCTTGAGCCCCAGCACGGTGAGCGCGGGGCCGAACACCCTGCCGTCGGGCTTGCACACGGGCGTCATGCCCTCGCCGTGCACAAACTCGAACCACTCGAGGTCAAACCCTTCTTTTTGGAGCTGGCGCTCGGCGCTGTCGGTTGGCTTGCCGGTGACAATCCCGAGCACGAACCCCGCCTGCTTCAGCTTCCGGACTGCGTCGACCGCGCCGGGAAAGGCGGCGTACCCCTTCCTGGGCGTCCTGGAATAAACAGAAACGAATTCTTCGACGTCGACGTCGGGCCACATGTCGTGGATGGCTGTTCTCCAGCCCTTGCCGCTCTGCCTAGTGTACTCTTCGCGGCTGGCGGACCGTAGCCCCATTTCTTTTGCAGTGGCCTCGTGCCTCTGTATAATCGTCTGGAGCGAGTCAATCAGCGTCCCGTCGACGTCCAGAATAACTGCCTTTAGCCGTGCCATGAAGTGGACTTGGGGGGATTTGAACCCCCGACCTCAACGTGTTCCGGAACCGCTAGCGATTCTTGCGAACGTTGCGCTCTTCCGACTGAGCTACAAGCCCGTGCTCCTCTTTTCTATAAAGATAACTATTTAAACTTTAACTCCAGAATAAAGCCCGCGAGGTGCTTAGATATGTCTCTTTTGCTTAAAGGACGAGTGGTTTCTGGTGACAAAACGGGGGCGTATTTCATCAGCAAGTACGCTGCCAAGATGAAGGCCAGGCTCGGCTACGACCCGTTCCCGGGCACGCTCAACATCGAGGTGCCGGTGGCCCCGAGCTTCCCCACGCGCTCGAACTTCATTTCTTCGTGGACAGACTCCGGCAAGCAGTTCGGCGCGGTGTGGATGTACCCCGCCGTGATGCTGAACACCAAGGTAACCGTTGTAGTCCCCGAGCTCACGCACCACGGCAGCAAAGTCGTCGAAGTAATCTCGCAGCACTGCCTCCGCGCAAAGTTCCACCTCAAGGACGGCGACTACGTGGAAGTCGAGGTAGAGGAATTCACCCGATAATCGCGTTGACCTTTCCCAGCAGTTCTTTCTTCCTGCCTATGCCGTAGTAGCCCTCAACCTTTCCCTTGAGCTCGCCGCCCTCGAAAAACGCGAGGCACGGCAGTTCAGTGATGCCGTACTTTTTCAAGAGCTCTGAGCCCGGAACAACCTCTATCTTCCGGTACTTCACAGCCATCTCGCCAAACAATTGCTTGATGGGGATGCTATTTATGAGGCACTTGATTGTCTCCGGAGCATAGAACTCGACCACCGCCAGCTGCGTGGCCTCAAGAATCTGCACGCCGAACCGCTCCCTGCAAATCTCGAACGCACGGTCGACTGTCTCCGCGCCGTACCTGTCGACGAACAAGTCCGAGACCTGGCGGGGGTCATCGTCGATTTCTTTTTTGATTCGCTGGTACTCCTCATCACTGCCAGCGACGCGGATGGCCCCCACCGGGCACGATTTTTCACACGCGCCGCAGCTCACGCACTTGGCGTCATCAATCCCAATTTTACTGTTTTCCTCGTCCCAGAAAAGCGCGTGCGTCGGGCAAATCCCAATGCCCGAGCAGTCCTTGGAGTTGTCGCAAATCTTCCGGTTAATCAAAACCGCCATAACCCTTATTCTGCACGTAAACCTTTTTATTCCCGACCCGTGTTTCCTGCTTTATGAAGAAGATAGGCCGCGACCCTGTCAAAAAGCACATGCGCAAGAAGTTCCCCACCCTGAAGCCAGGCGACTCCATCGCCAGGGCAGTCAAGGTGTTCAAGGGGACCACGCTCTCCGCGATTCCAGTGCTCAGCAACGGCAACTTCGTGGGAGAGCTCCACGAAAGCGACCTACTCAAGCTCGCGGTCGACCCCACGCGCGTCTCAGAGGCAAAGGTCGCGCGCTCAGGCCTCGCGTTCTTCGCCGAAAAAGTAAGTGAATTGATGACGCGCCACGAGGACACCATCGCGCCAGACGCCCTTGTGTCCGAGGCCGCGCTCATGATGCTCAACGACGGCGACGCAATCGTCCCGGTCACTGAAGGCGGCAAAATAGTCGGCGTAATCACGAGGCAAGACATAGTCAACAGGATGGTGAAGTAATGGAGTTCCTCCTCGACCTCGCGCTGGTCCTCATCCTCGCCAAAGTCTTCGGCGAGTTCTTCGAGCGCATCGAAATGCCCGAGCTCCTCGGCGCCATCGTCGCCGGGTTCCTGCTTGGCCCCATCCTGGGCTTGGTCGACATTAACAACATCGCGGCGTTCGGCCAAGTCGGATTGATACTATTACTGTTCATCGTGGGCTTCGAGGAAGTCAACCTGGAGCAAATGCTCCGCAACAAAAAGTCCTCGGTAATGGCTGGCCTGTTCGGCTCCATACTCCCCCTAATCGCGGGCTACTTACTCGCCCAGTACTTCGGCTTCGGGTTCGGCGCGTCGCTCTTCATCGGCGTCGCCCTCGCAGCCACTTCAATAACCATTTCGCTCGGCTCGTTCATAGCCAAAGGCCAGCTCAACACCCGCGTCGGCCGCACCATACTCGGCGCGTCCGTGGTGGACGACATCGTGGGCCTCTTCCTCCTCGCGTTCGTCGTGTCCATGGCGGCCACCGGCGCGCTCCCGTCGCTTGGCGAGCTGGGCAGCATAGTGTTTGGCATGGTCGCGTTCGCGGCCATCTTCTTGGTCGCGGGCTGGCTGTTCCCCAAGCTCGTCGCAATCTCCAAGCGCTTCGAGGCAGAGGAGGCACAGTTCTCCGTGACAATCGTCCTGGTAATCCTCCTGGCGTTCCTCGCGGACAAGCTCGGGCTCTCCACAGTCCTCGGCGCGTTCCTAGCGGGAGTAATCCTGTCCCACACGTCAATCGGCACCAAGCGCTTCTCTGGCAAGCTCGATGTCATTTCCGAGGGCTTCTTCATCCCCCTGTTCTTCGCGTGGGTGGGGCTGCAAATCGTGGTGGACGCCAGCGCGCTCAGCATGTTCACACTCGCCCTCGTGGCAGTTGCCCTGGCGTCCAAGATGATCGCGTGCTACGGCGCAGGAATGCTGTCGGGCCTGAACAACAAGGAGTCCCTCGCGCTCGGCATCGGCATGATTCCCCGCGGCGAGGTGGCGATGGTAATTCTCGTGCTTGGCACGGGCATCGGCGTCCTCTCCGCCAGCGTGTTCAGCTCGTTCCTCATACTGATTTTCGTGAGCGTGTTCCTAACGCCAGTGCTCCTCTCGCCGCTCTTGTCCGGCAAGCTGCCGAAGTGACGAAAGCCTTTTATTCCCCCCGTTCGTTGAACCGCTCATGCGAGCAGCCCAAACCTGGGCTACCCCGACAATCTTTGGGGATTCGCCAGGTGGCGCGGTCGACTAAAAGCGGGGGGCAAGCCCCCGCGGATAGGCAGGTGATATGAGTGAGAGCAGGAATAGTTGAAGTATTAAGCGCAGAAGAGGTAAACAACTTCCTTGAGTCAGAGTTCGAGAAGGAAGTCTCCACGCTCGAAATCAAGCGCGAGCTCGTGCCGACCATCGACGACGCAGCGCTGGGCGCGAAGCGCCTCATCGAGGACACTGCGTGCGACTTCGTCGTGATTGGCTATGCCCTTGAGGAGGGCGAGAAGCTTTCCCAGGCCTTCGAGAACAGCATTCTCCACGCGCAGTTCACCTTGAAGAAAAACATTTTCCGCGTGATTGTCCCACACGACAAGAAGACAGAGGACTATGCCCGCGAGGCGGCCAAGGAAATAATCCGCTACTTCTACAAGCCGCACGAGCTCCAGCACGAGCGCAGCACCATGGCAGAGGGACAAGAGACCGACTCGTCGTTCAACCCGTTCGCCATGTTCGGGTGATTGAATGATAATCGCGGTGACCACTTTTTCCACCGAGCGCGACGCCAGGATTGTGGCAAAAACAGTCGTCGACGAAAAGCTCGCGGCGTGCGCCCAGATAAGCAAAATCAATTCCGTCTACAGGTCCGAGGGCGAGATGAAGGACGAGACAGAGTACAAGCTCGTGCTAAAGACAACGAAAGAAAAGCTCCCCGCGCTCGAGGAAAAAGTGAAAGAAATGCACAAGTACTCCATGCCCCAATGGGTCTGGTGGGACGCAGAAGCATCCAAAGAATACGGGGACTGGGTCGAGAAAAGTTGATTACTCCAGAAGTAGCTTTTTGAGCTCTTTTAGTTTAGTTGGGTCCAGTGAAATCCTGGCCCCCTCTTTTTTCTTTTTGTACAATAGAAAGCCGTCACGTATCAGGCCTTTCACAGCCCTCCGGACTTCTTTGGCTTCCCCCACAGGAAATCCTTTGGCCGCGTTTTCTTCAAGCATTTGCTTGTTGCCTATATACCGCTTCCGCAGCATTTTCTTCAAAAGGGCTTTTTCGTGCCTATCAACTATCATCAAACCACTGATTGACTTGGTGTCATATTTAAGTTGATTTTTGGGAAACATTTATATTGTTGTTTGTTTACTATACTGGTGTGGTTTAAATGGGTTTCGTTGACTTGTTTGGCGACACGACAATGTCAAGAGTCCTGGATTTCTTGACTACTTATGAGGGGTTTGACTACTCCTTGACAGAGATGGCCAGGAATGCTGAAGTCAGTTACCGGAGTCTGCAGAGGATTTTCCCCCAGCTGGTTGAGTGGCAGTTCGTGAAGAAGACCCGCCGCATTGGCCGGGCTGAAATGTATACTGTAAACACGGACAACGAGATTGTCAAGGAATTGGATCGCCTGGCAACTGAAATTGATTTCCTGATGGTAGAGAAAAAAGCGCTTGCTGCAACTTCTTAAGGGGCCTGGTTCGAGGCCAACGCAAGCAAGGAGTACTCGGACTGGGTTTCCCGCTAAAACAATGCGTACGTCGCGATTAACGGCGCGAAGACCAGCGACACAATCGACATGAGCTTCAGCAGGATGTTCAGCGACGGCCCTGAAGTGTCCTTGAACGGGTCGCCCACAGTGTCGCCAATGACTGCCGCCTGGTGCGCGAGGCTTCCCTTGCCGCCGTGGACGCCGCTCTCAATCAGCTTCTTGGCGTTGTCCCACGCGCCCCCCGCGTTCGCCATCTCTACGGCCAGCAGGAACCCCGTGACAGTCGCCCCAACCAACAGGCCGGCAAGCGCCGCCGGGCCGAACAAGAACCCGAACGCAACCGGGCTCACGACAGCCATCACGGCCGGCGCAATCATCTGGCGCTGTGCCGCCTTCGTGCTGATGTCGACGCACTTGCGGTAGTCAGGCCTGACCGTCCCGGCGAGTATGCCCTTGTTCTTGAACTGCCTCCTGACCTCGTCAATCATGTCCTTGGCCGCGCTGCTCACGCCCAATATGGTCAGGGACGAGAACAGGAACGGCAGTGTCCCGCCGATGAAGACGCCGACCAGCACAATTGGGCTCGCCAGGCTTATGCTGGTGGGGTCGAGGCCCGCGGCCTGTATGTAGGCCGCGATGAGCGCCAGTGTCGTCAATGCCGCGCTCCCAATCGCGAACCCCTTGCCTGTCGCGGCAGTGGTGTTGCCCATGGCGTCGAGCGCGTCAGTGCGCTTGCGCACGTTCGCAGGCATCTTCGCCATCTCTGCGATGCCGCCCGCGTTGTCCGCGACCGGCCCGTACGCGTCCGTGGCCAGGGTGATGCCCAGCGTGGAGAGCATTCCGACCGCTGCAATGGCGATGCCGAACACTCCGGCGAAGTAGTACGACGCAAGCACTGCGATGGAGATTGCAATCACTGGAATTGCGGTGGAAGCCATTCCCACGGCCAGCCCGAACATGATGTTCGTTGCCGCGCCGGTGAGTGACGCGTCCGCGATTTCTTGTGTCTTCTTGTACTGCTCTGACGTGTAGTACTCTGTGCCGAACCCAATGATGGTGCCGGCGATTAGCCCCATGAGCACAGGCACGAACAGTTGGATTGCCATGTCCGGCGCGAGCAGCTGGAGCGCCGCGTAAACGAACACGAGCATGAGCACAGCCGCGCCAATCGTGCCCTTCCTTAGGGCACTGAGGAGGGCGGCCATGCCGCCCTTCTTGAGCTTGACGAACTTGGTCGCCACGACAGAAGCGAGTATCCCGCAAGCCGCAATCGCGAACGGAATCTCAAAGCCGAGGAGCCCAAACTGCGCGACGCCGAGCGCCGCCGCGGCAATCATCGCCCCGACGTAGGACTCGAACAGGTCTGCTCCCATTCCGGCGACATCGCCCACGTTGTCGCCCACGTTGTCCGCGATGACCGCGGGGTTGCGCGGGTCGTCCTCTGGAATCCCGGCCTCTATCTTCCCGACCAGGTCAGCGCCGACGTCGGCGGCCTTGGTGTAGATGCCGCCCCCGACGCGCGCGAACAATGCAATCGAGGAGGCGCCGAACCCGAAGCCGACAATCAGCTCCGCGATTTTCGTGTAGTCAGCGGGGAAGAAGCTGTTGAGCACGAGGTAGGTCAGCGAAAGCCCAATCAGGCCAAAGCCAACCACGCACAGGCCCATTACCGCGCCGCTTGAGAACGCGACGAGAAGGCCCTTGCCCAGGCTTTTTTCTGCGGCCTCGACTGTCCTGGCGTTTGAGTTGGTCGCCATGTACATGCCGAGGAAGCCCGCGAGCCCGGACAGCACGGCGCCAAAGACGAAGGCGCCCGCCGTGAACGGGCTGATGAAGTAGTAGAGCAGGGCAGTGATTGCGACCACGAATACGGACATGGTCAGGTACTGCCGCTTGAGGTACGCCATGGCGCCCTCGCGAATCATTCCTGAGAGCTCGGCGGTCTTCTTGTGCCTGAGCTTCTGTTTAAGCACTTTGTTTGCGTAGTAGTAGGCCGCGCCAAGCGCTATTAGCCCAACAAGTATTGCCAAGTAAATCATTAGAAATACACCTCTTAAGAGAGTTCAGTTATTGATGAACACCTTTATAAACGTTAAAGGCTGCTCAGCTCTTCCCACAGCGCGTCGTCGACCTCAATGAAGCCGTTCTTGAGGTTTTCCCGCTTTTTCCTCGCGCTTTTCTCGCCGGGCACGAATATCTCTTCCACTCCCTCTGCCTTGCGCGAGGCCTTAACTTCCTCGACGAGCCTGCTGACTTTTTCCTCGAACTCGTCGCGGCCAGCGAATGCCTCTGGGTCAATTACCTGGAACAGGAATCCCCTGCCCGTCTTTTCCGTGCCGACCTTTGCCTTCACGAGCGGCCCGACGAGCGCCTCGATGGCGAGCCCGAGGCCGTAGCCTTTGTACCCGCCGAAGGCAACCATGGAGTGGACTTCATCGGGGTCGCGCGTGGGGTTCCCGCTCTTGTCAATCGCGCAGCCCTCCGGGATTTCTTCGCCGTACCTTTTGGCGTACCTCGTGACGCCCTTGGCGCGCACCGTGGTGGCCATGTCAACTATGATGGGCTCTTGCTTCGACGGAATGCCAATCGCAATCGGGTTCGTGCCGTAGACCGGGTCTATGCCCCCGAACGGGGCGGTGGCCGCGTTTGCCACGGTCGTTACTATGCCAATCATGCCTTGTTTCACGGCGTGGCGGGCCTGGTAGCCAGGCATCAAATAGGGCGGGTGGTTGTACGACCCAACCATGGCGACTCCGCTTTCTTTCGCTTTCTTGGCGGCGAGCTCCATCGCGAACTTTCCCACGAGCTGGCCCGCGTTGCCGTTGCCGTTCACCAGGGCGTACGCCGGCCCCTCGCGCTCTATCTCGATTGCACCCTTCGGCGCAATGCCCTTAATTTCGATGGGGAAGGCAATGAGGCCGTGGCAGCTGTCGCTCCTGCCGCGCAGCTCGCCGTCCATGAACTCGTCGGCGACAATGCCCGCGTCTTCCGCGGACAACCCTTTCGCAGTAAGCTTTTCTTCCAGCAGCTCCCGTGCCTCTTCAATTTGTACCTTCATTCAATCACTTCTTTTGTATGATGAGTTCCCAGGGATAGCGCTTTTGCATACCAAAAACTTTTTTGTCGCCTTTGCTGCCTTCACCATACCTCTTCATTAAATAATCAAAGTTTTTGAAAAACCTGTCCAGGATCCCCTCGTCGCAGACGTAATGGGGCTCTTCAGATTCTGGGCCATGGATGCCCACGTAAACATTGGGGGCGATTTCCCTGCCTTCACTTATTTTTGGGTCCTTGTGTGAAATCATTGTCGCCACCAGTATGCCTTTTGGCTTCAGCACGCGTTCTATCTCTGAAATTGTTTTTTCGATATCCGCGTGGAGGCCGTGGAGTATAACCCCAACACTCACCACAGCGTCAAAGGAGCTGTCCGGGTAAACCAGGGAACGCATGTCACCCGCGTCTATCCGTGCCTCCAGCCCAGTTTTTTCAAGGAGCGCTTTAGTTCTCTTGACCGCTTCTTCAGAGATGTCAACCCCAGTCACGTCGAATCCCTGCTGTGCAAGGAATACGGTGTGCCTTCCAGCGCCACAGCCGTGGTCGAGGACAGTTCTCACGTTATGCTTTTTCAACACCGGAATGGAGTCCACAACAAGCTTTCTTGGCTCGGTCATTCCCAACTGGTATTTCTTGATAAACTCGTCCCAGCCACTCACTCAAACTCACCAAGCCTCGCCTGCAGCTTCTCCTCTTCCATCCGCTTGCTCGTGTCCCACGACTTCCGCGCGAACGGCGGGAGCTTGCCGTGCTCCTCGAAATAACTCTTCAAAAACTCTTTTGTCACCGGGTCCGCGGGGTAGCCACTCCCAATCTCGCCGTACTTGGCCCGTGTTTTCTTGACCCACTCGTCCCGCGCGACCTTCGCAATAATCGACGCAGCGGAAACAATCGGGTAGTTCACGTCGGCCTTGTGCTCAGCGATTGCGTCAAAATCCGGCCCCAAGTACTTCCGCAGCCGCTGGATGAACCTCGTTGGCTCGGTGTCGGGACAGTCGATAATGATTTTGTCCGGCTTTTCCTTCAGCCCCATAATCAGCTCGGCGATTTTCTTGGCCTCGACCTCGTTGAGCGACATGACTTTCCGCATTGAGTCAATCTCGTGCGCAGAAATCTCTATCACGGCGATTTCCTTTGCAGCGTTGCGTATTTTTGCAGCCAGTTCTTCCCTGCGCGCCGGCGTGAGCAGCTTCGAGTCCTTGCACCCCATCTCGCGGTAGCTGACGCTAGACTTCTCTGTGTCTACTACTCCGGCAATAACCATCGGGCCGAAAACGGGGCCTTTAGGAGGGGCATAAATCCTTCATCGATTTGATGATAGGTGTCTATACCCCACTTCCCGCCTCGTCACAGCCCAATATTAGAGTATTTTTATTTTTTTGTTTGTCTCCACTTTTTTCCATAATAGTCCTTCTTTCTTGACTAACCCTAATTTTTCAAGCTCTTTGAGCCTTAGTTTCGTTGTCTTGAACGCTCTATTTAACTCTTTTGCCACTTCAAACGTCCTCCTGGGCGTATCCAACGTGTCTAGAATACTCTTTTTGAGCTGAGAGATTATGATGGTATTAGAATCCATTCGAATCCAGTAAGATAAACTGCCGGATTGGTAGTTCATTATTTTCCCTTCTTTTTTCAATTCAATCAAGACGTCTTGTATCCGGGCGAAGCTCCGCTTGTACTTCTTCGAGAGAGCCCGCGCGGTCGTGGGCCCTTTCAAGTCCTTGTAGGCTTGCGTCTTCAGATAGTTGGCGCTGTAGTGCTCTTCTTTCACTGTGCTCATCATTTCTTTGAACTTCTCGCGCTTGTCTTTGTGCAGAAGGGTCAAGCCAATCCGGTCAACAGTCCTTAAGTTGTTCAGCCCGAAAATGCTGTACATCCTGTTGCTTGGCGTGAACCTGTAGCTCAATCCGAAGTAGTCAAGCATCCTCTCAATTAAGGGGTTGGGAATGCCTTGCGATATCCTGACGGAACGGCGGTGATGGTGCTTGAGTGAGTAGTGGATGTTACCTTCTCCAGCGAAGAATCCTTGTAGGATGTATCCATAATACTCTTCTTTTCCGCAAAAGTCCCTCACTGTTTCTTTCCATTCTTTTGCCAGTTTGGTTTTCGCCAACCTGAACAGAAGATAAGGTTTCCTTGCCCTATTGTCAATATAGCGCCTTATCCGCACATTTTTTAGGTTTGGTGTTACTTCTTCTGCATCTTCTTTTGAATAGATGTAAACTCTCGCGTTAAATTCTTCGTCCTTGTAGTGCTCTTGGATTGTGTTCCCGAAAAACTCAACTAACTCAATACAGTTGTTTGTGAAAGTAATCTCACGAATTGTCTTGTTATCGCCTTCGGCTAGCCAGAGGCCTACACATTGTGCTATTCGCTGGTCGGTTGGCACAGAACCCTCTTCCCCGAATACCTTTGCTGCGCTGGCGCTTAAATACTTTTTCATGGGCCAAACCTTCTTTGAAATTTTTACGGGGGCGATTTTAGCTGTTCGAGTCTTAGGATTTTCGTCCGCGAGCGAAAATTCATAAGAACGAGCAACGGCGGGAGAACCCGTAAAAATTGGGGGGGTTTGGCTTCAAGGTGTTAAAAGCCGAGAACAAGCATATTCCGGGATTAGGCAATAAAGCTTTATAAACCCGTTGGCGCATAAGGATACCCTCAATTCTGGTGATTACAATGGACGGAATACTTGTGAATTACCGCCGTGGAAGGCGAACCATGAGGGGCAACCAAATGATTGTCGAGGTAAAGGGCTTTGACACCCGTGCCAAGGCAGCCCAGCTCATAGGCAAGCGCGTGGTCTGGATGACTCCAGCAAAGAACGAAATCCACGGCAAAATCGTTGGGGCCCACGGCAACTCCGGGGCAGTGCGCGCGCGGTTCAACCGCGGCATGCCCGGCCAGGCAATCGGCGGCAAAGTCGAGATAACCGACAAGGGCGCCAAAAAGGCGGCGAAGAAGGAAGCCCCAAAGAAGCCGCCCGCGAAGAAGCCCGCACCGAAGGCACGGGGGACGCCCGCGCCAAAGGCGGCGGCGCCCCCCAAAGCGCCAGCCGCAAAGAAAGCGCCGGCGAAGAAATGACTTCTGAAGAAATAACCGAGGGAAAAACGCGTCTAGCCATTTCCCCAAAAGTCTTCTTCAACCCATTGATGGAGAGCAACCGCAGCATCACAGTGCAGCTCCTCAACTCTTTTTTCAAGAAGCCGTTCACCGCAATCGACGCACTCTCCGGAAGCGGCGCCAAAGGCGTCCGCATCGCGAACGAGACGCGCGCAAGCTTGGTCATCCTCAACGACATGAACCCCAACTCCAAAAAGCTCATGCAAAAAAGCGTCTCGCTCAACAAGCTAAAGAACACAGAGATTACTTCGGAGGACGCCAACGTCCTTTTGTCCAAGCACAAGTTCTCCACAAACTTCGTGGACATCGACCCGTTCGGCTCCCCAGCGCCGTTCACCGACTCCGCGGTCCGCGCGCTCCTCCCCAAGGACGCGGTTTTGGGCCTCACCGCGACGGACACCGGCGCGCTCGCGGGCTCTTTCAAGAACGCTGCCCGCCGCAGGTACGGCGTGCGGCTCGAAAAGACTCCCTTTTACAACGAGCTCGGCGTGCGGGCGCTCGCGGGCTTCGCGGTGCGCGAGGCAGGCAAGTACGACACCGGCCTCTCGGTATTGTTCGCCCACGCGACGGGGCACTACTACCGCGTCTTTCTCCGCACGCACCGCGGCAAGGGCGCCGCCGACGCCGCGCTCAAGCAAGTCCGCCTACTGCTCTACTGCCCCAAGTGCGGCAACATGAAGTACGGCCGCCACGATTCCTGCCACGGCACAATGCTTTCGCTGGGCCCGGTGTGGTCAGGCAAAATCTACGAGCTGAACCTCTTCGACGAGCTCGACACGGAGCTCCCTTTCTTCGACCTGCACCGCCTCTACCAGCGCTGGGGAAAGAAGCCGGAAAAGTTCGTGGAGATAGAGAAGAAGCTGGGCAACGCAGGATACAAAACGTCGCGCACGCACTTTAGCCGTTACGGCATCAGGTGCGACGCATCTTTCAAAGAGTTCAGGAAAACGTTAGAAGTTTAGGTTCTTTAGTTCTTCTTTGGCGGCGACTACCACGTCAAAAAAGTGTTGACTCACGTTGTCTGGGTGTGTTGTTATTCCAGGAACACGAGGGGGTAAGTCGTCCGGGTTTGTTTCGTCAGTAAATCTGACAAGGGGTTCTGTGTTACCGTTTTTTCTGTTTAACGCTTTTTTCCATAACTCCGCGATTAATTTTTGTTCTCCTGTTTGATTAGTTACTCTTATCCAGGAAGAAATTTGTCCGTGCTTGCTGTGGAATATTTCTACGTGCACGCCCTCTTTGGTGTGAAACTTGGCAAACTGGCCCCCGTGACCTGGTAGGTCTTCAATTTCTCCGCCACCGAATTTTTTACGAAGCCTTTCCGCGGCCTTTACATGTTCTTTCCCAAGCATTAATCCACCTACAGCAGTGCTTTCCACAAAGTAGCGATTATCAAGAGCACGCCGATTATCAGCGCGGCAATCACGACGTCTTCCTCGGTCAGCCTCACGCCTTCTTCCGTGACCACGACGTCAAACGTGTACACCGACTCGGACGAGACGTACCCGATTTTTGACGCGACGAGCTTCAGGGTGTACTGGCCAGTGTCGATGAACGTGTACTCGCTCTCGTAAAACCCGGTGGCAGTGTTCCGGCTCAGCTGCACAGTGTGCGTGCCCGTCAGTGGCGTCGTCACAACCGCGCGCACGTTGGCGCCGGTCACTGTCTCGCCGTCCTGGTCAGTGAGCTTGACCTGCATCGTGGTGAAGTCGTCGGTGACATTGCCGCCCGGCAGGGGGTTCAAGGGCATTATCACGAGCCTGTCCGGTGACACGTGGAGAGTGATGTTCTTGGACACCGAGATGCCCCCCTTGGCTGCAGTAAGCATGACCGCATAGTCCCCGCGGCTCATGTTGCCCGTGGTGTTCCCGTAGTACCCGTTCCAGTCGTACGTGAGCGCTTTTGTCGTGTTGCCCCACTTGGCGGTTACGGTTGCGTCCGCCACGGGGCTGGCGGACTCGTCGATGACTTGGACCTTTATCTTTACCGAAGTGCCGTCTGGATATGTCTCTGTCTCGCTCGGGGACTCGACGCGGATGCAGATGCCGTACTGGCAGAACACGTCTTCCGGCAATTCGGGCGCCTCTTCGCCGACGCGTATGGTGGGCATGTACAATTCCACGTCCTTGTGCCCGCTCTTGCTGGCAGTGACCTTGGCCTCGTAGAACCCGTCTTCTGCGAACAGGTAGTCCACTTCGTAAACCGTCTTGCCGCCGACCAGCTTTTCGCTGAGCGCGACGTTCTGCTCGGCGCCGCTGGGCGTCTTCACGATCGCGGAAACGCCTGCCCCTGCGACGCGCTGGTTCTGGTTGTCCAGCAGGTAAACGCTTATCACCATTTCTTCGCCGGGCCCGTACTGCGCCCGGGTCGGCGACACGCGCTTGATTTCCATTGCCTTGAGCCCCGGCACGTAAATAGTTTCGTTGCCTTCGCCGGCCTCGCCCGCGACAGTGAACTCGACTGAAGCGCTCGCCGTTTGCCCGCCCTTGCTGACGGTCAACTCGGCAGTGTGTTCCCCGGCGCCCAGCGCCGCCTCGGCGCGGTAGCTGTTCTGCGCCTCTGGCAGCGAATACGTCGTGTTGCCGATTTCCATTGCAACGTCTGCGCCGTGGAGGAACAAGTCGTCCTGCGTGGCCTCTGCCTCGAGCAGGACCGCGCCGTAGTAAATCGTGTCTTCCGGCGAAAGAATTGTCACATAAATCTTCGATGTAGTTACTTCAAACGACGTGCTGTTCTCGTAGTCCGTCTCGTTGTGCCTCGCCGTCGCCTTTACGGAATAGCTGCCTTTTTCGTTGACCTCGAACGACGTGCTGTAGTCCGCGGTGGCTGAGTCAACGTTACTGGTCTCGAGCAGCTTCCCGCCTTCCATGAGCTCGAACTTGACCGTCTCTCCCGCGACGAACGTGGCAGAAACCGGGATTGTGCCGTGCCCGTAGCTCCCACTGGGCTCTGTTATTTGTAGGCTCGCGGCTGAAGCCGCCAAAACAAGCAATAGCAAAGCAATAACTCTTTTCAACTGGACCACCATGTATAATTTTGCAGAATATGCTATTTAAACAGGTAGGCGCTTGGGGGGGCGCTTGCGCCCCCCAACTCATACTCAAGCAGCTATCTTAATCCCAAGCTCGCGCTTGAGCTCGCGGTACCTGTTCCGAATCGTGACCTCAGTCACTCCCGCGACGTCTGCCACCTCTTTTTGCGTGCGGCGCTCGCCCATCACCACGCCAGCTATGTATACAGCCGCCGCAGCAACGCCCGTCGGCCCGCGCCCGGAAATCAATCCCTTCTTAATGGCCTGGTCCAGAATCTCTTTCGCCCTTTCCTGTACTTCGCCGGACAAGCCAAGCTCCGAAGCAAACCGCGGAACGTAGTGCACCGGGTTCGTTAGAGGGACTTTGACGTACAACTCTTTCTTGATGAACCGGTACGTCCTCCCGATTTCTTTCTTGGGAATCCCGCTCACTTCAGAAATCTCGTCCAGTGTCCTCGGAATCCCGTACTGGCGGCAAAGAGTATACAGCACCGCGGCAACAACGCTTTCAATCAGCCTGCCGCGAATCAACCCCTTTTCAACGGCTTTCCGGTACAGCAATGCGCTTGCCTCGCGCACGTTGCTCGGCAGCCCCAGCGCGCTGGCTATCCTGTCCAGTTCACTGAGCGCAATCGTCAGGTTCCTCTCCATCGAGGACGAAATAGAGCTCCGCTTGTGCCACTTGCGCAGCCGGTACATCTGTGCCTGGCTCTGCGGCGAAATCTTTGAGCCGCGAATGTCGCGGTTGTACCTGTCAATCTCGGTTACCAATCCCTTGTTTGGCTTGGTGTACTTGATTGGCGCGCCGGTCCTCTGCCGCTTGGCGCGCTGGTCGGCGTCGAAGGCCCTCCACTCTGGGCCGAAGTCCACCATATTCTCCTCAATAACCGAGCCGCACTTCTGGCAATACAGCTCTGCCTTGGAATAGTCGTGTTTTAGCGCGTTGCTCCCGCACTCGGGGCATTTTGCCTCTGCCATACCTTAATCACCCACGAATAGCTCCTGGCCGGCCTTGGAGTTGCTTTTGACGAGCACGAACGGCTCCTCAACAGGCCCCACGATATCGGCCACAAAGCCCACTTTCTTGTTGTTCTTGTTGAAAACGCGCGCTTTTAGCCTCGGCACGTCTTTGCATCGAATTATTGCAAAGCCCGATGCAGACTTGCCGATGACAATGCCTAGCGACCGCATTTTTGCACACCAAGAACAAAAGCTTTATATATTTGGAGCTAACCTTATTTAAATACTTTTTGGGGAATTTGGCTCAAAATGCCCTAGGACTGCACAAAAACCCCTAGCGGCTGCACAAAAACATGTTTGGATAGTGTACTTCATAGTTTTGTGTTAGGTGCACCAAAATGAGTTTGTATAGCCATATCCCAAAGCAATACTTCAAGGATGTGGGGGGCGTTTGGGTTCGCCGAGGCATTTGCCCAGTAATATCTTATCCAATCCCGATACCGATCTTGCGAAGAATTATACGCCTCTTCTAGGGTATTACCCTTAATCAACGAAATCACGGGTTTAATGGCTGAGTCTCTAAAGGGCTTTACAAGCGGATCCTGCTCAGGGCGACTTTCATAGTTGTGATCGCTCAAAAAGACGAATTCATCCTCATACCCAATAAAACCGTCTGCTCCCTTCTTAACGCTTTTAGGACCCAACTCTCTTCCTGAATCACACGCGAGTGCAGAAATCACTCTTGATTTTAATTCACTCCCCAGTGTTTTGGAATCTACGAGGACCTCACCACGTTGCCCAGTAATTTGGGATGGGGAGCCATGGCCATTGAAAACTATAAATCGCGGGTCTCTTTTTTGAATGACTTGATCAACTTTCTCCTTGTTAGCCCGGTCACCAACCAAATCAATTACCTTGAATCCGTGCTTTCTCCCTTCTGTTATCACTCTATTGTTCCATGACTTAAGGAAATGGACAGTATGGTCATGATTAGGGCGAGTAACAAGCATGGTTTTTTTAGGCATGATTATGCACTCTCTGCCGTTAATTTGCCAAGTTGTTGAAGGTAGTTTAGTTGCATCCTAGCAAAAACAGCCCCGGTAGGATCCTTAACCCGTAGGTGTTCCAAGATCTCATCTTTTGTTAAAGGATCACCGCCTCCAATGGAAACCCTTATGTTTGAGGGCATAGAGGCGAGCCTATTCTGTGCTATTTCCCATACATCGTCTGGAATCTTCTCTTTCTTCTTGATTTCCTCGTTCCCTTCCAAACGGTCACCTCCATAGGGTTATATGATGTTTAGTTCGGCCAGCTTTTTAAGTATTTCCATACCCAGTTTGGTATTGGCGATTACTTCAGTATGTGCCCGCTGCCAATTATACGGCTCTCCAGCAATGACTACTACTGTTAGTTGCCTCTCGCTAAGCGGCAATGAGGTGTACAATTTCATGAACTGCTCTGCCTTCGCTGTTGCTGCCATCCCACCCCTCTCAATGAAGGCGAACTATAAAAAGGCAAGAGTAACCACAAGTGATGGAAGCGAGGCAGCAAAGTTTGGGCAGAGCCCCCCCACTTCTTCGCCATGCACCAGGACGAGTTCCTCCAGCAGTACCACAAAAGGTCCAACGTGGAAAGCACGTTCCACATAATCAAGGCAAAGTTCGGCGAGTACCTATACTCCAAAACGCAGCAATCTCAATTCAACGAGGCGCTATGCAAGATATTGTGCCACAATATTGTGGTGCTGATTCACGGGATGTTTGAGTTGGGTATCGACGTCAATGTTTCAAAAATCCGACAATTGACGGGGTAGATTATAAAAAGAAATAGCGGGCGAAGTAGATTATGGTCAACATAAATTTGACTAAGCAACAGAAAATCTTGGTAGTTAGCGTTGGCATAGTGGGGATAGCCTTTATCCTAAGCTATCTCGGCTGGCTTGGACCAATATCGACAGCGCCGATATCTGGAACGATAACGCCTTGAACCCGTTTTGTGCAGGGGGTTAAAACCCTGCACAATAACCTGGTCAGTCCTGCACAAGAACCCTGCTCGTTTTTGTGCAAAGCCGGGGAATTCCGATCAAAACGGCTTCAGGACTGCTTCCTCGCCTTCAAAATCCTCTGCTTGGCCATGTCCAGCGCGGCCTCGCGGGGAGTAATGTTTTCTTTCTTGGCTTCCTTCAGGACCTTCAGCGTGTTCTTGCTCACGATGTCCTTCACCAGCTTGAACATCTTTTTCTCGCTTCCGCCCCTGTGCTCCACGTACGAGCTGATTACGCCGCCCGCGTTCGCCACGAAGTCCGGCACAATCGTCACGCCCCTCTTCCACAAGAGCCTCTCAACGCTCGCCGTCATTGGAATGTTCGACCCCTCGACAATAAGCTTCGCCTTAATCCGCTTCACGTCACGCACGCTGATGAAGTCCGGCACCGCAGCGGTAACCAGTATGTCCACCTTCAGCCCAGGCATCGCGTCGTTCGGCATGATTTTCCCGGGCAAGTACTTCGTGACTGTCCGCTTTTCTTTCTTCACCGCAGCCAGTTCCTCGAAGTGAATCCCGCCAGGGTTGTAAATCATTCCCCGCGAGTCAGAGACAGCAACCAGCTTCGCGCCCGCCTCGCACAAGAACTTCGCGACGAACCAGCCCACGTTGCCGAACCCCTCAATCGCGACAGTCGCGCCCTTCAGCGGAAGGCCAATAAACTTTGCTGCGACACGCACCGCGTGGAACGTCCCCCAGCCAGTGCTCCCCAGCTCGTGCGGCAGGCCGCCAAGCTCCTTTGGCTTTCCGGTCACCGACTTCTTGCCGTTTACTTTGGCGATTATTCTCATCTCGGGCTCGGCCATGCTCATGTCCGGCGCACAGATGTACCTCGACGGCGACAATTCCTGAATCGACTTCGCGAACGCCTTCACGATTTCGGCCTTGCGCTTCGGCGACATGGCCCGCGGGTTCGCAACAATCCCGCTCTTCGCCCCGCCGAACGGCAGCCCAGCGAGCGAGCACTTCCACGTCATCGCCCGCGCCAGGCGCTTCACCTCGTGGATGCCCACGGTCGGCGTCATGCGAATCCCGCCCTTCCCGGGGCCTAGCGCAGTGTTGTCAATCACGAGCACGCCGCGCATTCCAACGGACGGGTCGTACACCTCAACAATTTTTTCAGGGCCAAAGTCGTCAACGTCTTCCATTTCATTTCGCCTCTAGTGACTTGATGTAATTGTAAGCAGAATAGGCGGCGATGCTGCCGTACCCGGCGGCCACAATCGCCTGCTTCCACACGGGCGTCACGTCGCCCGCCGCGAACAATCCCGGCACGTTCGTCTCGCAGTCCTCGTTGATTACTACCTCGAGCTTTTCGTTCAGCTTCGCGCCCAATTTTTCGGCGAGGTCGCTCGCCGGGATGCCCCCAATTTCGATGAACAATCCCTCGAGCTTCATGTTCTTGCCCGTGTCGAGGTCAACGCTCTCCAGCATTTTTTCGCCGTTGATTTTCACGACGTTCGCGTTGTTGATTATCTCTATCTTGGGGTTGGCGTATACCAGCTTCTTGGTCGCCGGCTCTGCACGGATTTCCGGCTTGCGGTAAATGATGTACACTTTCTTGGCGTATTCCGCGAGGAGCAGGGCCTCCTTCGCCGCCGAGTCGCTTCCCCCCACAACACCCACGACCGCGCCCTTGAACAATGCGCCGTCGCACGTGGCGCAGTAGCTCACGCCCTTGCCCATCAGTTCCTCCTCGCCCGGGACCTTGAGCTTGCGGCGCTCGCTGCCCGTCACGAGCACGATTGCCTTCGCCTCGTACTCTTCTTTGGCGGTCTTGACCTTGAACGCCCCGTTCTTGGTTATGCCGATGGCTTCCTCTGCCTTGATTTCGACTTTGAATGACTTGGCGTGGTCCTCGATTTTTTTCATCAAGTCGTAGCCAGTCATTCCGGGGAAGCCGGGGTAGTTGTCCACCATCGGCGCAGTGGCGAGCTCTCCGCCCATTGCCTTGGCAATGAGCAGTGCCTTCATCTCGTAGCGCGTGGCGTATATGGCTGCCGCGAGGCCGCCTGGCCCACCGCCAATGATTATGATGTCGTACACCATTGACTCACTATTATTCACTAGTCCTTTAAATGGGTTACAGAATTCAGGCCTTGACGAGAATGCCGTTGACGACCCCTTCCTGGCTCGGCCTTGAAGTAATCCTGGCGTCGCCGAGCTCGGTCTTGACAATCGCGCCCTTGGTGAGGATGTTCATCCTCTCGTAGTGGCGGTTGGCCTTGTTCTCGACTACGGTGAGTATCTTGGTCTTCTGTATTTTCTTGGTCTTGGGGTCGAGGACGTTGATTTCCTCGGCGTGGCGGAGGCCGAGCTTTACGTTGCCGCCGCGTGCCTTGTCCGAAACGCGCTTCGTTGTGCCGACAGTGACTTTCTGGGTTTTCCGCCCTAGCTCTGCCTTTATCTTGTCGCGCTTTTTCCTGTGCTTTGCGCCGGTCTTGGTCCTTTTGCTCCTGCCCTGTGACTCACTCATTTAAACCACTTCTTCCATAATTCCTTCAATGAAGTCCGGTTCGGTCGAGGGCACGGAATACGCCTTCGGCGCTGTTGTTCTTCCAGAAGGATGGCTCTTCCCCACCAGCCGGCTTACAGTCCAATTGGTTGCCCCGGCTTTTGTGTATGGGGAAAAACACTTGCTAGCTTCTATATACTCCCATTTAAAAGGCTTGCGGCTCGCGAAGGGCCCCAAAATCAACCTTTTGCTGCGGATAACGGGGCTTAAGCAGATAAAGGATGCCTTGGCTGCAAAGCCTGGCGGCCGGGGCGCTGACCATGACGTTGGTCACGCTGGACCAACGTCCAGTTGCGCCAACGTCAAGTCAAACGCGGTGATGGTTGTTGTTGGGAAAGGAGCGGTTAAGGAATACAAGAAATTACTCGCGTCTTTGAACGCCACTGACTCAGGAAACGTAAAAACACACGCGGGCGAGCTGGACGCGATTGAGCGCTCTGCATTGGTTGGGGTTTAGTCTCTGTTTAGTATCTTAATTGCTGGTTTACTTGCTGCACCAGCCAGTGCTCGTCATTTTCCTTGGCCGTACTTCTTTGTGAACAGCTGCAGCAGGCTCCACATGCCAAGCATGAGGCACGCGGAAATCGTGAGAGGGAGGAGTAACTCGTCGACTGTTGAAATCAGCCCCCCGCCGGGCAGCAGGCCCAACAGAATTGAGAGCGTTGTCACGCGCCTCACTGTCTGCACAAGGAGGGCTACTATAATCAACCCCCACGATACCATCCCGCCCGTGAACTTCAATATCCTCCACGCGAAGAACGCTGCAAGGAGCTGGAAAGCCACCTGCAGGAGCGCAACCGCTACCAAAGTCATATCTGCCATCATTTGCCTCCGTACTTCTTTGTGAACATCCCGAGGAGGTCCCACATGCCAAGCAGCATCAGCACCGAGATAATCAGCGGCAAAGCAAGCTTGTCCACGATGCTGATTGCCTCAATCTCGGGCATCAGCCCGAACATTAGCAGCAGCGCCGTCACCCGCCTCAAAGTCATGAGCAGCAGCGCAATTATGATGAAGCCCCACGCCCGAATCCCGTCAGTATACCTCGTTATCTTCCACGCCAGGAACGCGGCGCCCAGCTGCACCACTATCTGTGCCACGGCAAGCGGAGCAAGACCGGTATCAACCATGGAATCACTTACCCCTCACTTTGTAGAGCGTGTAAACAATCAAGAGCCCGCCAACCGTTAGGATGAGCTTTGCATAAATCCACTGGGGCTGGACAAGCGGGAACAGCGAGCTCATTATCGCGACCTTGTTCGGGTCAGTCAACGTGTTCACGCCAAAGTAAAACTCCTGAAGCGTCAGGATTGCCGTCAACGCCGCGAGCGTCGTCACGACCACGCGCGTGTCGCCGGTCGCTGTCTTGCGCTTTCTCCAGAAGTACCACGCCAAATAAGCAAAAATCAGTACATCGAGGACGTAAATTGATTCAACAAACCACCAGTACATTATTCATCGCCTACAACTTGAATGCCTCAACAAACTTTTCTTCCGCTGTCTTCGTCGTTCTCCCCGACATTATTCCCTCGAGTCCCATGAATTTGTCCTTCAGGACCATGCCCTTGTCAGTTATCTCAAACTCGCGTATTTTCGTGTCCTGCTTGCTGCCGCGGATTTTCAGCACGACCAGGGAGCGCTTGATTTCACTCGCCATTTCCACGTACTTAAGCAGTATGATGGCGTCCGAGAGTGTGGACAGGTGGCCTTCTGAAATGCTGTCTGTCTTGAGCAAATCAGCCGCAGTGAATGTCACAAAGAGTGTGGTGCCACGGCGCTTGCACTCGTTGTTCAGCGCTCTCAACATACGCCTGGTTTCCTTATCCCCGAATACGTTGGCTATTGCCGAGAGCGAGTCTATGACGAGGCGTTCGGCTTTTGTCTCATCAATCAGTTGGACTATTGCCTCGATGTGTTCCTGCACATCTGCTTCCTCCGGGGTTTTGCTGCGAATCTTTAGCTTGTTTTCTTTCCCATATTTTTTTAGGTCCCACCCAAATGCAGATGCTTGCCGGTATATCTCATCTACTGGTTCTTCAAAAGACACGAACACCACGGGCTCGTTTTTGTCCAGTCCCCCCCGGGCGAAGTGCAGGGAAAAAACCGTTTTTCCTGTGCCCGAACTCCCCGAGACAAACACGCAAGACGCTTTGAACAATCCCCCCCCAACCACTGCGTCTAATCCCGCCACTCCCGTGCTAATCCTCTTGTCAAATGACTTGTAATCCAAGTGGGGGGTAATCGGGGGGATAATATCGATGCCCTTGGCATTTATCCTGAAGTAGATTGGCTCGCGCGGGATGGCCCGCCCACGCATCTTTTTCAACTGGAGGAAGCGGTTTTTTCTGCCATTTTCCTGGACCTGTTCCAGGGTAATCACAGCATCGGCAATGAACTTCTGGTCAGAGAACGGCATGTATGTCCCTTCTCCGGGGGAAGACTCATCTGTAACCAGTGTTGTGCACCCCACAATTGCGAGTTGTGTACTGAGTTCGAATAAGAATGAGTAAGTATCCATCTCCAAGACCTTGCTTACCCCCCTTATCGAGTCTATTACAAGCCTCTGCACATTGTTGTCACGCACCAGCGTCGTGATATTGTCAATCAGTTTCCAGTCAGCGTTCTTAACGCCTGTTGAGCGGGCCTCTTTGGCCAGTTCGTTGAAGTCGAAGAATTCAATAAGCTTCTTTTTTATAATCGATTTTTCATAAAAATCAAAGCCCGAGAAGTAATCCACGTTTTTGAACGTAGGGGCGCTTGTAGTGATGAGCAAGCCTTTTTCACCTTTCTTGGCCCCGTGCGCAAGAAACTGCGTACAAAAAATGGTCTTGCCCGTTCCTGGTGAGCCCTCAACTAAGACCACGTACCCCTCTGGAATCCCCCCCACTATCTCATCCAATCTCGTGCCGGTTTCGCAAAGTTTCATTTGAATACCCCCGCCTCCAAAGCTCTCTGGGCAATAAGCACATTCAAGGCCAGTACGGCAAGCCAGATTATATCCATTGTATCACTTTAGAAATTCCTCGACTTTTATCTCGAACGCTTGTTTTGTTATAACAAACGGAATCCACACCAATGGATGTTCCGTCCCAATCATGCGTGTAATCCGCATCAGGCGTTTCTCTCCATCTACACGCATTTCAATAGTCCCATCTGTTATGTAGTTCAGGGCATTCTCTATTGCAGGTGCATGAATGCCCGACTCCAGGCAAACAACCATCAAAAGCTTCTTTTCTTTTACGACGCCCACAAGCAACTGCAAAAGTTTGTAAACCGAAGTTGGCTCATTTTTCATTAGCAAATCACTTACGCTGTCGATAATCACGAGTTTGTTATGCTCTATCTTTTTCTCGAGCCTGATTTTGAAGTCATTCAAATCGCTCAAAGAGTGAACCGCGTCCGAGCTGGGCTTGCCCTTTCTCCAAGAATAACCATTGAGCACCGCGACATCCGTAATGCCCTTTTTTTCTAACATCTCATGCAGTTGCTTGGGCTCCATATTCGTAAGCACAATCAGGGAGCCAAGGCCCTTCTTAAAGAGTTGGTTCACCAGTTCCCGGCAATAGGTGGACTTGCCCGAGCCCGGGGGCCCGGAGACAAGTATGGAGGAACCAAGCACGAACCCGCCGCCCACCAGCCCATCCATGCCCGGGATGCCTGTTTTGATGCGTTCGTCCATATGCCTTATAACCCCCTTGTTTCTTTTAAAACTACCGCCAATTTATAAACAAATATGCATAAATGTTTATATATTCGGTATAAAGCGTTATGTGGATAGGCTATTTATTTAAACAAGCGGGGTCATGTATTAACCATCTTATCGAGAAATATAACAATTGAGGACACGACGCTGAGGGATGGGGAGCAGATGCCAGGGGTCTATTTCAGCCCAGAGCAGAAAATCCACTTGGCCCAGGAAATATCTGATTTCGGCGTTGACATTATCGATATTATGCCAGCCGTATCCAAGTCCGAAGCAGAGGTCACGAAAAAAATCTCGAACATGGGGCTGACCGCTGATATAGGCGCTACCGCAAGACTCAAAAAAGAGGACATCGAGCTGGCTGCTGACTGCGGTGCTCAGAGGGTAACCTTGTTCACCCCCCTTTCTGACATTCACTTAAAGTATAAGCTCAAAATTGACAGACAAACAAACCTCCAGCGGGCACTTGAGTATATCGACTTTGCAAGAGAGCATGGCCTTACTGTAGATTTTGTTGGCGAAGACGCCACCAGGGCAGACTTGGATTATGTTGTAGAATTCATCAATTCTTTGAGGGGGAAAATAGGTTACTTCATTGCCTGTGACACATTGGGTTGTTTAACTCCCTTTCAAACATATGATTTTTTCAGGGAGCTTTCTAGTCGTTGCAACGCCAAAATTGGAAGCCATTGCCACAACGATTTTGGCATGGCCACGGCCAACACTCTTGCCGGGATAAAGGCGGGGGTAGGTCTATTCTCTGGAACTTTTTGTGGTTTGGGTGAAAGGGCTGGGAATGCCCCCATAGAAGAAGTGTGTGTTGCCCTAGACACATTTGAGGATGCGAATCTCAAAGTCAAATTCAACGACCTCACCAAGCTTTGCAAGCTTGTCGAGAGATATTCCAATCTAAAGATACACCCACATAAGCCATGGGTTGGGGAAAATGCATTTGCACATGAGGCTGGGGTGCATGTACACGGGGTAATAGCGAATCCAAAAACCTATGAGAATCTTGAGCCCGAACTTGTCGGCCAGAAAAGAAGGTTTGTGTTTGGTAAGCATTCTGGGAAGGGGGCGCTCAGGTATGCGCTGCAGCCACATGACATAAAACCAGATGAGGGCCAGCTTGCTGTTCTGCTCGATAGAATCAAAGAACTGTCAATTGAAAGAAAAAGGGCATTGACTGAAGAAGAAGTTTTGTCTCTCGCACGGGGCGAGCTTGGATGACCAAAGACCTTTTGGAATTCATCCGATTCAAAATTTGCGTGTTCCTGGTATTTTTTGCCGGGACCGGATTCCTTTTGTTTAATCCACTTGGGCCAAAGCTTTCTTTTGTTGTACTGGCCGCATTTTTTGGCACTGCAGCCGCATATTCGTATAATAATACACAAGACGTGAAAGAGGACAGCATAAACCGGGGCCATATCAATAGACACTGCACTGAAGGCAGTGGCAAATGGCTCCCCGCACTGTTGTTTGGTGTGGGGCTTGTCCCCACTTTTTTTCTGGCGTTCGAATCAACTATTTTTTATATCTTAAGCGTACTTTCGGGTGTAGTGTACTCATTCCTTAAGCTGAAGAAATACACCACCCTCAAAAATGTTTATTCTGCAGTTGGGATAACCTTCATTTTCCTGATGGGGGCTTCGGGAAATGCTTTTCCAGTGCAAAGTATACAATACGCCTTACTCTTCTGTGGTGTAATACTCATTGGCAGCATAATATCGGACTTAAGGGACGTTTTGGGGGATGAAAAAGCAGGATTTAATACTCTCCCTGTTCGATGTGGCGTCGAGCAAACAAAGGGAGTTATTTATTCGCTAGTGCTATTATTGCTTGTACTGCTTTTCGTTCTCCACTCAACTGTCAAGATTTTGTATATCTTCTTGCCGCTTAGCGCAGCGCTTGTTGCAAAAGAGAGGTATCACAAAGCGCACACAATGACAGGATATTCTTTTGTGGCTATATTCCTAATTGCGTTGCTGGGGGGGCCAGTATGAAGCCGAGACATATACTGGTAATACCAGATGGGAATCGTAGGTTTGCCAAAAAGAATAAGCTTTGTCTCGAAGAAGCTTACACAGTAGCAGCGGAAAAGATAAGCGATGTAATCAATTGGTTTGCTGAAGAAGACGGGGTAAAAGAATTAACTGTGTACGGGCTATCATACGATAATATCCAAAAAAGGGGGGAAGAGGAGTTAGACCCAATCCTGAAAGCGTGGGCAAACGAATTTATAAAATGGTGTGGCTACAAGCCCATTTCCGAAAACGATGTGAATGTCAAGATAAAGACGAGCAATTTTGAATTCCCGGCCTACTTCTGTTCGGCAAAAGAATCGGTTGAGAATAAGACCAAGAAAAACAGTAAAAAACAGGTGAACATCTTGATTGGGTATAGCGGAACACGCGATATCCAAAAAGCAATAAACAATGTTGGGGAAGGAGAAAATCCTGATATAATGAGTTACATGCAAGTTGATAATGCTATTGACGCAATGATAAGAACCGGAAGTGCCTACAGGCTATCGGATTGCCCATTACACCAACTGTGTTACGCAGAACTATTTTTCTTGGACAAGCTTTTCCCAGAATTAGGGCAAGATGATTTCAAGAAAATCATGGAAGAATACGGAAAGCGTGCTAAGAGATTTGGAAGATAAGGGCCAGGGCCTCGCCTTTTTTTGTTGAGCTCACAAACTGGAATTTTTTGTTTATTAGGCGTATGTAGCCCAGGATTACGCTAGACAAAAACGCCCAGTTCTCGTTCTCAAGTTGCAGGCCATAAGGTGGCTTGTATATTGAAAGAATAACCTTATTTGTTTCCATTTGTATCGTAACCCTCCCCCATCCCATCACCTGGAGCAAGGTTTTTAGCAGATTAAGTTTTTCGCTGGCAGAAGCCGTTTTTTCAATTATTTCGCTGAAGAACCCCTGGCTTATGTCTGGGACCTCGTCAAGCAGCAGATTATTGTTTGATAGGAGATGAAAAATCGTATTTTCTATGATGCATATCCTTTTCCCCCTGAAGTAAATCCTACTGTCCCTTACTCTAAAAATCCCTTTCTTAATGGCGTCATTTAGTGTAAACCCATCTATTGGCGAAAGTTTATTTAGCTTATTATATTTTTCTTTGTCTTTTGCATTGAAAATTGGTTTCCCTTTGGTTAACCGAATGGTGTAAATGATTTTTTTGTTCTTCCCCACTACTTTGACAATCTCGGCATTTGAATTGAAAACAACTTTGGTTGTGCCCACAAAAAAGCCGGTCATCGCAGCGTTTGGGCCTATCAACTCACTTAAAAACTCATTTTCAGTAATAAGCTTTATCTCAGTTCCGGAAATGCGGGTGTGTACATCTGTAAGAAGCCCCAAATTTTTCCATACCTCTCCAGACATCAAAAATATGAGTCTCGGGGGGGAGGATTTTATTGGGGCGGGAATAAGTATGTGCGACGTTAGCCTGCCCCACTCGTCGCATATCTCTCTTAATTTATCGCCTTTGCCTCTTCTCTCACAAGCTTGGGCGTATCTGGCGATTAGTTCCTCAAAGAAAAGAGTGTTTCTCCTCTTTTTTACTTTGAATTTATTTATTACGCTGCCAACTGTGGTCTCCAGTATACCTCTGTGCAGCGAGTGAGAGAGCTTCATCTGGATACCTCAAGTGAGGCCTAAATCACTTTTGTCTTGCCAAATTTAATGCCCTTGCTCGTTATGTCTAATCTGTGATGGACTCTTGGGTCAAACCCGGTGTACCTCATTTTATAGATTGAGAGTGCGCGCATTGGCTTCTCCTCCACACCCATAAAGCTCAGGTACACGACCCCATCGCATTCATAGGCTTCGCCGTTTTTCGTGTCGAGTGCGTGGTCCAGGGTCTCGCAAATTAGGAGGGAGGCGGACGCTTTTGACTGCAAATGCTTTATGAGTTCAGACAAGTTTGCCCTGTACTCCCGTTTACTCTCGGCAAAGATAAGCAGCTTGTTCACGTTGTCGATTACTATGCGGTCCACGTCTGGATAAGAGGCAAAAATCTTTGTGAAAAACTCTAGGTCGACCATGTCTTTTATTTGCACTTCCTCAATCACCAATGTTTTTCCAAGATATTTCCTGGTCTTACTCAAGGATTTTATGGAATCGCATGCCCTCAGCAAATTATCTTTTCCTTCGTTCAATGTTATGTAAACGCACTTTTCACCTTTTGAGGCGCCATCAACCAAAAAATTTAAGCCAACGAGGGTTTTGCCAGTGCCAGCATCTCCGGACAGAAGCACACAGGTCTTTTCCGGAAATCCACTCCCCAAGAGACGGTCTAATCCGGTTAGGCCAGTAGTTATCCTTTTCATCTAAATCACTCCTTGAATTTAGGTTTGCCAATACTTGACTCACCTAAGCGGACCACCAAGAACTTTTCCTTGTTTAGTTCAAAAACTCCCGCAATTGCTTTATGTGGCAGTTCCTCTTCCTCAATCCCGTACTGCTTAAGCAGCTTTTTTGGCAGCATTATACGGTAACTGTTTCCCAGCTTCCCAATTGTCAAAGAATTGTTTAACGTCTTTTCTCCAATAGGCAAACAAAGGAGATGGTGGTTCTCGGGCTTCAGGATGTCGTACTCCTCATTTGAGATCTTGAGTGTAACCAAGGCCCGGCGACCCGTTAGGTCAAAAGACTGGACAACTGCCATACGCTAGTTGAGGGGTTATACACATTTAAACCTTTTGGAATTACGTTTAAACAGATTATAACCCCCCAAAAAAGGGCTCCATCCGCTCAATTGCCCCATGCAACTTTTCCCTAGGAACAGAATACGCAAACCGCATGTACCCCCCGCCGTTCTCGCCAAACGCTGTCCCGGGGACCCCAACAACTCTTGCGTCTGTCAGCAGCCCATCACTCAAATCAAATGCGCTTAGGCCCGTCTCTGTTATGTTGGCAAAGCAGTAAAACGCCCCCTGCGGCTCGATGCAGGAGACGCCCTTAAGGGAATTCAGGCCCTTTGTTAGGATGTCTCTCCGCTGTCCATATTCTTTTCTCATCTCTTCAACACAGTCCTGTGGCCCGGTCAGTGCTGCAACGCCCGCCTTCTGCGTCGCTGTGTTGACGCATACCACAGAAAACTGGTGGGCCTTGAACACGTTGGATATCACTTCCTTTGGCCCGATTGCATACCCGAGCCTCATTCCGGTCATGGAATACGTCTTGGAAAAGCTGTTTACTGTAACCACTTTGTCTTCCACGCCGAGCGAGGCAAAGTTTGTGTGCTTTTTCCCGTAAACCAGCTTCTCGTATACTTCATCAGAGATTACAACAATGTCCCTGTCGTTCACAATATCTGCGATTGCCTGTTGCCCTCTTTTGCCCATTGTTGTCCCCGTCGGATTTGAAGGAAGGTTCAAGACCAAGACTTTTGTCCTGTTAGTGATGAGCTCATTAAGCCTGTCGGCCATTACATTGAAGTTCTCTTTTTCTTTGAGTTCCAGCATTACGGGCTTTCCCCCGGCTATTCTCACTATTGGCCCATAAAGCAGGAATCCGGGGTCAGGAATGATTACTTCGTCACCCGCGTTAACGATGGAAGTAATTGATGCGAAAATTGCTTCACTTGCACCACTCGTCACAATGACCTGTGTCTTTGCGTCATAGTCCACGCCGTATTCATTCCCGTACTTCTCGCTGATTGCTTGCCTTAGCTCTGGTATCCCCATTGTTGGAGCATACTTTGTGAAGCCTTTGTCAAGCGCATCCTTGTATGCCTCTATCACGTGCCCTGGCGTGGGGAAGTCCGGTTCGCCAAGCCCAAGGCTTATCAAGCCCTCAATTCCTTGGCTCAGCTCAAAAAGCCGCCTGATGCCAGAAGGCGGTATACTGGATATCCTAGTTGATGCAGGGGCCATTGCAGCAATAGGACTCTTTTGTTTCTTTTAATTGTTTGCTAAAAATGTTTAAACATTTTCGTATTCCTTCACCAGCACGCGGCGGGTTTCCTTGGCGCTTTTTTCTTTTTGTATTTCCGGTTAAGGAACTTGTAGTCGGCCGGCTGTGCATTGGCGTACGCCAGGTGCGGGCAGTTTTTTTCCAGGCAAATGTAGTTAGGAATGCCTTTACAATAACTGGGCTTTCGGGGGGTCCGGTAGTTAGGGTCATAGCTCGTGTTCTTGACTTTTGTGAACGAGCCGTCGTCCTCCATCAGGTATACGTATTTGCCTTTTTTAGTGCTCCACTTGCGGGCACAGTACGCTTCAATAATAACATGTGTCCAACACATACATTCACTTCCGCTTGTAACCGAACTTTTTGATGTATTCTTTGTGGTCGAGTATATCCACAACAAACGCGATTATTTCTATTTGCTGCTCCCCCTCTGTCAAGGAATAAAACATTCTCCAGAAGCGTGGGAGCCCAACCCAAAACAAGTTAGTTATCCCGTACTTTCGCTTGTATTCTGCCGGGATTTTTGGCTTTGCAATTGGCCGGCCATAATGAAAGTTTGCTTTTATCAATTCCACTTTTTTGTTGATTGCCTCAAGCATCTGCGGTTCCTCCACTCTTTTGCCTGGAGGCGCTTTGCCTGCTTCCCTGTTGAGATAAGTGTACACCTCTTCTGCTTCAGGGGACAGCTTCACCCTAACTGTTTTCATAGCTCAAGCCCGTGTGTTGCCGCGGCCAACAGCGTTGCATTGCGGTTGTGTATCCACGTAATGCCTTTAATGCTGACAGCAATCTTATTGCTCTCCTCAAGGTACTCCAGTATCTGTATGAGGGTGTTGTGGTTCACCTGGCGCGGGAGGAGCTTCTTCAGCTCAGCCACTGTTAGCACTGACTTGTCCGAGCCCTTTATCGCTTCTTCCACCATTAACACGGTGTTCAACGTCGGCGAGTGAAGCATTTGCTGCACTGTTTGCATACTCATAACAATCATTTACATTTATGTAACTAACAAGTATATAAATATACCTATTCTGAATACTTTTTCGTCAGAACCCGCCGAATTTCCTTGAATCACTTCTTTTTGTATTTGAAGAGCTTGTCGTACTGCTTGTGGTCCAGCAGTTCGATGACAAAACACACGACTTCTATCTTGTCGCCCCTTAGCGTGTACAGCATCCGCCAATAATTTGTGAGCCCCACTCGCCACAAGTTCGTCAGCGCGTATCTCTCAGCGAGTTCCTTCGGCCAGTACTCGCGGGGTATCTTGTCCCCGTACGTGGGATTGAGCTTGAGTAGCTCGCCCTTCTTCTTTATTGAGGCGAGCAATTGCATTTCTTCAGAGCTCTTGATGCCCCGGCTCCTTTGCCTGCCCACAACCGCGTTTAGCTTCTCGAACTCTTCACGTGCGTCGTCTATGATAAAAAGATTGACTTTTCTCACAGCTGTATGCCTCTGTTCTTCATTGCCTCTATTTCTTGCCTTGGGGCAAACACCCAAACAATGCCTTTTGTCGTGAGGAGTACCTTCCCGCTTTCCTGGAGGTAGTCAAGCACTTGCAAGAGTGTGGAGTGCATGACCTTCCGTGGCAATTCCCTCTTCAGCTCTGCGAGAGTAAGTGGCTCGCCAGCCCCCTCCAACGTCTCTTCAATCATGAGCACAGTATTTAGCGTGGGCGAATGCTCCACTTTCTCGATAGCAACAGTCTGCATAGGTATATACTTATACCTAACAAGTATATAAATATACCTATTCTGAATACTTTTTCGTCAGAACCCGCCGAATCTCTTTCGCTTTCTTCGGCCCGATTTTCCCGACTTTCTTGAGCTTCCGCTCGTCCGCCTTGAACACTTTCTCGACCGTGCCGAAATGGCTTAGCAAGTCCTTCGCCAGCAGCCCCCCCACGCCCGGCAAGCCGCCGACCAGGAATTCCTGCTGGTCCCTGTCAGTCATCGCGCGCTTGTCGCCGCGCAGGCGAACGTTCCGCTTCTGGTCCTCCTGCTCTCTCTTGGCAAGAACAGTTATAATCGCGGCCGAGTCCTCCACCCCAGTCGACCAAATAATCGGTATCTGGAAGTCAATCGCAATCGCCGCCAGTGCCCCACGGATTGCGTTGGGGTGCACGTTCCGCACGCTGTATAGGTCTTCCCCCTCAATAAGAATAATGGGGTTGCGGAAATTGTCCTTCAATGCCTGCGCCTGCCCGAACAGCCGCCCATCTATCATTGATTGAACAAAATCGTTCGCGCTCTTCCGCTCCACAACCACGCGCTCGCTCACCAGGAAGTCCCCGACCGGCAGCTGCATCGGCTTAATCGCAATCCCGTCGTTGCGCATCAGCTCCCTAGTGATGCCACTCGCCCTTTCCCGGTTATCGACAAAGATAGTGACTTTCCCCGGCGTCGAAAACTCTTTCAATGTCTGCTGCTTCTCCGCGATTGGCGTCGAGCTGATTTCTTCAAGCGCTTCCTTCATGTTCTTCTCCTTCCTCTTCGAGGCCCAGTAATACGCCTCGTCGACCGTTCCCTTCGTGATAAGTACAACCACTCTCCCCGTGCCGTGCCTGCCAGTGCGGCCGGCCCGCTGAATCTTCCTTATCTCACTTGCCACAGGCTCGTAGAATACAACCAAGTCCACTGATGGGATGTCCAGCCCCTCTTCCCCCACCGAAGTAGCCACCAATACCTGAAAGCACCCGTTCCTGAACTCGTTAATCATCTCGATTTGCTCTTTCTGCCGCAGCCCCTTCTCGCCTTCCCTCGTGGTCTGGCCGACGAACCGCCGCGCAGTAATCCCGTTGTCGTTCAAGAACTTCGCGACGCGCTTCGAGCTGGTCCTGTAGTGAGTAAACACAATCGCCTGCCCCGGCAATCCTTTGGGATTTGCCAGGTGCTCCTTGCCGCCCAATAACTCCAGCAGCTTCTCGATTTTTGGGTGATGGATTTCTTCGGCAACCGCTTTTTCCACAAGCACTTTTGCCTTCTGCATTTTCGCGCTTTCCCTCATGCGCTTCGACGCCTTTGTTTCTTCTTTCCAAAGCTTTTCGAAGTACTCGCGCACCTGATCTATTCCCTGCGCCTCCACCAATTCGTGCGCGTGGTGCAGCTTCATCAAGGCGGCGACGTGCGAAATCGCTTTCCACGCCTGCGGGTTCTTTCCCTTGATTTTCATCAGGTACTGCTGCATCTTCAAGAGGTTCCTGCGGTTGTACCACTTGATGCTCGTGTTCTTAGCCATGCCCAGGCTCTTCAGCACCGTCAGCGACGCCTTCATCTCGCCTTCGATGAGCTCTTTTATTTCCGCGTATTCCTCGGGCAAGTCGACGTAAATCCACTCAAAGTCCTTCTCGTGGACGTACGGCTTGACGTCGTCGTCTTTTTCTGTCCGGACTTCGACGTTCTTGATGAACAGGTTCCCGCACACTTCCTGGATTTTTTCGCGGGACGAGCCCGGCGACGCAGTAAGCGCCAGCATGTGCCCCTTTGTTTTGCGCTTGTACTGGTCCGCGATGAAGACATAGGCATAGTCGCCAACTGCCCTGTGCGCCTCGTCGAACACGATGAGCGAGATGTCGTCCAGCGAGACGTCGCCAGCGAACAGGCACGACTCAATCGTTTGCGGGGTGGCGAACAATACGCGTGCGTCGTCCCACTTCTGCCTCCTTTTTTTGGCAGGTGTCTCGCCCGTCATCATGTCCAGCTCAAGTATATTGGTAAAGTCTTCGAACGACTTCAAGTGCTGCGCCACAAGTGGCTTGGTGGGCGCGAGGAAGAGGATTTTTTTCTTTGGCTCCTGCGCGAGATAATGCAGCGACACCATTAGCGCGATTGGCGTCTTCCCGAGCGCGGTCGGAGCCACAATCAGGGTGTTCCCCTGCTCAATCGCCCGCGTGGCCAATAACTCTTGATAGAGCCGTGCCTCCATTTTCCCGGGCTTCAAAAAGGGGTGGTCGAGGTACTTCACGCCAATAATTAGGGAGAACGGCTTTTAAATAGCTACAGCTACGGCTTGCCGAGGAAAGGAGGGGGACACCCCCTCCCTTACCAGCCCTCCCCCACTTGGCGCCTTCGGCGCATTTTTTATACTCCTTCCACCTCAATACTGCCTTGATGCAGTGCGAGATATGCGGCTTGGAGACCAAGTACCCCAAGGTCATCATGGTCGAGGGCTCGAGAATCACTGTGTGCAGCCGCTGCACGTCCCACGGCACCCTCGTCGGCAACTACCAGAAAGGCCCCGCCCGGGTCTACCGCCGCTCGCGTTACAAGCGCGAGGAGCAGTTCGACATCGCGGCGGACTACGACAAGCTGATTAGGGACGCGCGCGGCAAGCACGGGTGGAAGCAGGAAGAACTCGCCCGCAAAATCAACGAGACCACGTCGGTCGTCACCCACCTCGAGAAAGGCAAGCTGTCCCCATCAAAAAAGCTCGCCGAAAAGCTCGAGAAAACACTCGGCATAAAGCTAATAGAAGCTGTTTCTGACGAGCGCGTAGAGGTACAGCAGGAAAAATCTGGCCCCGTCACACTCGGCGACATCGTGAAAATCCGCAAGCGCTGACTTACCAGAACTCTCCCCAGCTGTTCAGCTTAAGGGCCCATAGCGCGTAGTTGCTGCCGCTCCTGCGCCTTGTGCCGCCCACGGCGAGGCCCCCGTCGCTGGTCTGGGCAACGCCCTGGCCCTCGTCAGAGCCACCACCATCGTAAATTTGGTCCCACATGTAGTTGCCGCCCAGGTCAAGCTTCAGGACAAGGACGTCCGCCGCCGCGGTGCCGACTATCACGTAGCCGTCACTCACGTTGGTGATGGCCGCCCCAATGTCTGTGCCGGCCCCGCTGTCGAACGTCGTGTTCCACACCTCGTTTCCACTCGTGTCCACCTTGATTGCCCACACGTCAAAGTTGGTCCTCCCCGTGATGACGTAGCCGCCGCCGTTGGCGTGCGTTATGTCAAACCCATGGTCTGTGCCTGCGCCGCCGTCGAAAGTGCTGTTCCAGACGTGGCCGCCCGCCGAGTTGGCCTTCATGACGAGGAACTTGTCGTTGCTCATCCCCCCGATTATGAAGTCAGTCCCGTCCAGTATTATGGAGTAGCAGTAGTCATGGCCCGCGAAGTGGTGGGTCTCGTTCCACATCTGGGTGCCGTCGGTCTTGTTCAGCTTCAAAATCAGCACGTCTGCGTCTCCGCCGGCGTTGAACACGTGCCCGCCGACGACGTACCCGTCAGCCGCTTCGACAGAGCCCCACCCAACGTTGTTGTCCCACCCACTGTAGAACAGTGACTCCCACTCCTTGCCGCCGGTGCTGTTCAGCTTGATGGTCCACACTTTTGTGTCGAACCCAAAGTTCACTTTCGCGTACCCGGTGACGAGATAGCCGCCGTCACTGGTCTTGGTGATGGCACGCGCGCTGTCGGCATAAATGTCTTTGTCGAAGGTGCTGCTCCACACCTCGTTGCCGTCGTCGTCCAGCTTGTAGACAATCATCTCGGTGTCGATGGGGGGAGTGTTGTCTATCACTTTCTCCCCGGCAATGACCATGCTCCCCTCGGCAATGTCCCAGCCAGCGTCCTCCATCGAGCTCGGCGTGAGCATAACGCTCCACGTCGGGTGCGGCGGGGCGCACGAGCCGTGCCAGCAAATCGGCCACTGGCCCATTCCAATATCCGCAGTGGGCAAGGCGATGGCGGTCGTCGTCGTGACCCCAGTCACGTCAGTGGAGTTAGCGATGAACGTCATGTTCCACGACGTCGTCAGCGCAGCCGTGCTAACGTCACTCGTCCTGTCGCTGTACTCGCTGCAGTTCACGCAGTCGCCGTTCCTGTCCGTCTTAATCAGCCAGCCGTTGTAGAACGCGTCGGCGTAGTCGCCAGTCTCCGCAGCGATTATCATCCCCCCGTCGTCCGTGGCCTCCACGTCATACGTGTAGCCCTCTGGGTCACCATCGCCGTACTGGTTTGCCCACTGAAGGGTTCCGCTTGAGTCAACTTTCATTCCCAAAACCGCAGGGTCGACATCAGTGCCAAGCTGGCCCGCCACCACGTACTCCGTGCCCGAAACGTCAATCGAGCCAGTGCCCGACCCGAAGTCAAGCCGGTTTGATGAGTTATAGTAAGCGTTCGCCCACTCAATCAAGTTGGAGTCGTTCAGCTTCAGGACAATTCCGCCATCGTCACCGCCTGGCCCCGAAGCAGCCCCCATGTACCCGCAAACCACGTAGTCGTTGTTGCTGTCCTTCGCAATCCCGCCGGGGGACACGAAGTCATTGTTGTCCACATAAATCGCGCTCCACTCGACCCCGCCGCTCCAGTTGAGCCTCAGCAGGAACATGGACGGCGTCGTGTTTGACATGTATGGGTAGCTGTCCGCCTCACCGGCAATCATGAAGTCGCCGCCCGGCGTCTCGACCACGCCCCACCCGCGCTCGTAATTGTTCCAGCCCGGCACCCCGTTGTCGGGCTCGCCGTACCTGTACGCCCACGACACGACGCCCCCACTGGTCACCTTGACCGCGAACACGTCGAAGTCACTCGCGGCAACCACCGCCTCGCCGACCAGCAGGTACCCGCCGCCGCTGTACTCAATCACTTCATGGGCCTGCTCTATAGTCCCCACCTTTCCGTACGCGTTCGCCCAGCTTACCGCGCCGTCCTCGTCCAGCTTTATGAGGAAAGCGTCCCCACTGCCGGCACCGTAGCTGGCGGTGTACCCCGCGAGTATGTACCCACCGTCCGTCGTTTGCTTTATGGACTCTACGCGGTCCTCGCTTGCCCCGCCGTACTCCTTTGCCCAGACAACGGTCCCGTTGCTCGTCATTTTAGCGACCGATATGTTTGCAGGGCTGCCCCACCTGCCGGCGACTATGTAGCCCCCGTCATCAATCTGCTGGATTGCATATGCCACATCGAGTTGAGCGTTCAAGCCATACTCCCTCATGAAGTTCTGGACCATGTCAAAGTCCTGCATCGCGCTCGTGGACCACTGGTCCGCAGTGTCGTTCGCCTTGACGTAGTACCTGAACACCCCAGCCATGCCCGGAGTGAACGTCGTCTCCCACACGTTCCCCCCGATGCCCGCCATGGACCTGTTCGTCGAGCCGTCGTCCACCCACGCACTGTCGACGTCAATGTCGTCAGTGATTGTCGAGTTCACCGACACAGCCAGCCCGCACATAATCTCGCCGCTGCTGTTGTCGAACACATTCCAGATGACCGGCGGGTTGTCCCTCACGTGGAACCAGTAAGTCCCGTTCGTGTTGGTGTGGCCCGCCGTGTCGTTCGCCCACGCGTAATACTGCACCAGCCCCCCAGCGGTGGCGTTAATTGTGACCGCGAAATTGTCCCCACCAGCCGGCGCCATTGCATAGCCCACCATGCCGCCGGTGATGTTCGTGAAGAGCTTGACAGTGTCGAGGTCGCCGTCCGCGTCGGTCACTGTTGCAGTGAAGTTAACGTCCGTCAAGGGGTCCACAAGCCCACCAGTGTCCTCGCCGATGAAAGTAATCATTGGGACGTGGCCGGTCCCGACCGCCGTGCAGTTGCCGCCCATCAGCGTAATTGCAGTCGCCGTCCCCTCCCCCCAGAACAGCATTTCGCAGAATGGCGGCGCGCTCGTCGTGCACGTCGCACTCTCGCCCGGCGCCAGCGTCGTCAGTACCGGGAAGTCGCACGTAATCCCCGACACAGTGTCCAGCCTCGCCAGCTCGATGTATTCCTCGCCCATGTTCGTCACGAGGAACTTGCCCGCGTCGACGTCCACCGGCGTCACGCTTATATCGACAAAAGTGGCCTGCCGTGGCGCGGACACGTCCTGCCCCGCCGCCCAAAAATAAATCCCCATCGCGGCCACCACCGCAACCGCAATCAGCAGCACCGTCGCAACAACCGGATTAATGCCATGCTTCATTTCTTCACCTCTAAGTAAAACGCCGTAAGGCACGCCATCGGGATTACAACATTAATCGACGTAGCCACCCACTCCATCAGCAACGCAACCCCTGCTCCCGAGGCAACAGCCACCACGCCCTCGACGATCATAAGGGACACTTCTATACAGGTCGTCGACACCACAATGACCCCAAACAGCCCGATGAACAGGGCCAGGTTTGCCTTGACTGTGCGGTAGCTGTTCGCGAAGGCCTCGAGCACCTTCTTTTTTGACAGCAGTATGGACTGCGGCAACAGGGATATGGCCACAAGGTACGCTATTGCCAGCAGTGCCAGCAAGGGAAGCAGCGCAGCCACTGCCGCCGCAGCGTCGCCCAGCCCAACCAGCGCCGCCCCAACAGCGAGTGCCCCAGCCGCCAGCGGCACCATCCCCGCCAGCGCCGCCAGGAAGACGGGCTTGCTCTTCTTCACGGACTGCCTCAGCAGCTCCTGCAGCCCCCACTTCTTCTTCACCGCGAGCACAATGGACGTGACTGCGAACGCAGTCAGCAAAAACATCAGCAGCCCCGCCACTGCAGAGGCCGCCAGCACCAGTTCCTCTGGCGCCGCAATGCCACCGACGGCGTCGCGCAGGCCAAGCATGAGGAGAACGAACCCGAACGGCAGCACGAGCGACGCCGGCGCACGGGCATACGCCTTCCACGCGCGCTTGAGCGATGAGCCAATCACTGACCCCCCTCCCTTGCCGCTCATCTTTGCGAACAAAATTCCGCCCAACGACGTGAGGAATAGCCCGCTGACCCCCAGGGTGATGAGCATTTCCGTTGTATTGAGCGCCACCAGCCCAATGGACGTGCCTGCCACGAGCATGTAGGCGAAGAACAGCACGGACACGCCCAGCGCCGTGATTATCCCACTCAGCGTCGACGCGGACAGCGCGCGGTCCACGCGGTCCTTGGCCTTCTTTCCCGCGAGATACGCGGCGATGAACCCACCCCCCGTGAACGCCAGCGCAGCCAAAATCAGCATCAATATGGTCGTGGCATCGACATCGACCTGCACTCCGCTCTGCAGCGACGCCGCGGCATAAGCAGTCAGTATAATGAGCATGAAGCCAGTGCCCAAAGAGCCCATCACTGCCGGCGGTAACACGTCCTTGAGCTTCATAGCGCTAACCTAAACCACTCACCCTTTTAAACATTGTGGGAGTAAGGAAGCGGGCATGATAGAGCTCACAATGTGGGAGCTGCTTTTCTGGGGGTTTCTCCAGGCCTTTGCCGTTTCTCTCGTAGTGGCGAACACACTGCCCGGCCTAAAGGTAACAGGGCCCGTCGTGCTCTGGAAGAGCCGCAGGGGGCTCAAGAAAATCAATGCAATCGCCAAAAAGCACCACAGGCTCTGGGAGATTTACGGCGACTTCGGCATCATCCTCGCCTTCGGCATTGTGGGCGCGCTCTACGTATTCCGCAGGTCCCGGCGCAAGTGGCTGTACTCCCTCGCGGCGTCGCTGTTCCTCATGTCGCCGTCCATCTCAAATGCAGTAATATACCTGGTGACGGGCGAGCAGTACCTCACCACGAACACCCTGTTCGCGGGAGACCTGGTGTCCCAGCTCGCGCTGCAGGCACTGCTGTTGTTCTTCGGCTACTCCGTCTCCCTCGTCTACCTAATCATGCAGTCTGCCTTTGACATAGTGCTCGGCTACCTGACGGGCACAGCGGTCCAGGCCGCGGTCGCGCCGGCACTGCCGGGCATCGCTATCAAGGGCTCGCCGTTCCAAATCCCGTGGTACGGCTGGCTCGCGTTCCCAATACTCATATTCGTCCATGAATTAAGCCACGGAATACTCGTGAAGGCCACGGGCCTCCGACTCAAGGCCACAGGCCTTTTGATGTTCGGCGTGTTTCCGTTGGGCGCGTTCGTGGAGCCGGACGAGAAACAATTGAAGAAAGCGCCCGCCCAGAAGCGCCTGCGCATTTATTCGGTCGGCTCGACCGCCAATTACTTGACGAGCTTCGCGGTGCTGGCGTTCTTCATCCTCGCGATGGTGCCGGCGCTTGACGCGGCCGGCTACTACGACCGCTTTGAGTCCTACTACGACCACCCCACGATTGGCGGCGTGCTGGAGACGTCTGACGGCTACGGCCGCCTCGCCGACGGAATGAAAATCATTTCCATCAACGGCACGAATGTCCCCAGCATCGCAGTGCTGCACAACATAACTTCCGGGGCAGGCCCGGGGTCATTGCTGTCCATAGCCACGGACCAGGGCACTTTTGGCGTGCGCCTAAGCAACGAGTCCATGATTGGCATCACTGGCCTGCAGGACACGTTCCACCCCATGCCGCTTGAGATGGACGTGGTGACGTGGCTCATCCGCTTCACCGCGCTCGTCGTGTTCTTTAACTTCATCGTGGGCGTCATGAACCTGCTCCCGATGTACCCACTGGACGGCGGGCTCATGCTCGAGGCGCTCACGTCCACAAAAATCGGCAAGAAAAAGGCGCGCAGAATCGCAAAGGCAGCCACAGTCCTCGTGCTCGCGCTAATTTTCATCAACATGCTGCCCTTGTTTTTCCCCTAGTTCACCATCACGACAAGGCGTATTAGTTTGAGTGGAGATGCTGCTGTTTGTTAGCTAGCTATTCCCAGAATGCTTTTTCCTCGCGCCACACGGTTTTGTTTACTCCACTCTCTGTTGACTTTGTTATATAATACCGCCCATTACGGTATTCTAGATGTAGTTCCCCGCCAATCGGTCCGATTGTATGGCCGGGGCATGGCGTAATGAAGCCGCGGCTTGTTTCCATTGTCCTTGCAAGCAACTTAACTTCCTCAAATTGCTCTGGAGTCATGTCCTCAAGGGGTGGCTTTTTCATTGAATGGAAAATGGTTTTGTGGTTCTTTTGTTCTTCTTCAGTGGCACGACGCGCCATAATCATGCCTGGTTTTTCCCCCCGTTCTTTTTCGTAGTTAATCTTGTCCAGCCACTCTTGGGTGTGACCGAGGTCTTTTCTTATCTTCAGTATGGACTCGCCACGAAACACATTTCCTTCAGCCACTACCCGGGGGTTTTCCTCAAGGAGCATTCCCTCAGGGGTTGGTTTTCCGTCTCTGCCCACGAGCTGGATTTTATCACCTCTGGCATACCCCCCCTCCAAAACAGAGAACCCCACGTCTTCAGTAAATATATGGGCCTCGCCTTTTGGCTTGAGAATCTCTACAACATTGTGCAGTCCTTTCACTTTTGGCAGTGGCGTATAAGTCAATCCACCACTGCGGGACACGACCAAGTGAAAGCTCTCCTTGCCGAACTTTTCGAGCAGCTCTTCCGGACTCAATTGATAGTAGTTGTTTGCCTCTAACTGAATCCCTTTTTCATCAAGCCTCTTGTTTTCTTCGGCAATTAACTCCTTGAAGCGTCCTGGTGAATAAACGTCGGTGCGAATCACTTCTAGGTCAACGCCCTTCTTCTTGCACTTGTTAACAAGTTCTTCAGGAAAGGTGCTTATGCCACACCCCTCAAAAAGCACTCTGATTTTTTCGTTCGGAAACCTTTTTTTCATTTCCTTGGTTAGTCCCACAAAATCAGTGTTCAATACACTACACACGTCTACCAAGGATGACACGTCACGAACCTTAACCGCGACGTGCCTCTCACTCCCGCCTGTAGGCATCCTTCCATGAGTCCAAACGCGCCTGTTGGCACTCCTTTTTATTCCTTTAATGACCTTTCTTTCTTCAGCCGTTAGCGCATGCTTCCGTGGTGGCATACCCAGAATTAGGTACCGAGGAGATAAAAAGCCTTTTGCCTAGCTGGCGTTCGCCTCGTACTCGGGCTTTATCGATTCTTCTGCCATGGCTATCCAGTCAACGCCTTCTTCTTCCTGCTTTTTCTCTTTTTTCTTTGCCATGGCTAGCCAACAAAAAAGTGTTGGAAGGGCTTCCCGCCCTTCACATTATGGAGTCAATTCCGAGGTCTGTCTTGCTGCTGGTCGTTGGCTGCTCGTCCATGCCGACCGTGCCGCTGGAGCCGCGGATGTGCGGCGACTGCACGCCGGTGAAGATGCCGATGACCTCAATCTTGCCCTCGTACTCCGGGATGATTCTCGAGCCCCAAATCACGCTCGCGCTCGGGTCGATTGCCTCGGTCAGGCGCTCGCCAATCTCGTTGGCCTCGCCCAGCGTCAGGTCCGGCCCGCCACTGATGTGGATGAGCGCGCCCTTGGCGCCGCGGTAGTCGACGTCGAGCAGCGAATTCTTGAGGGTGTCGCTCACGACTTCGTCCACGCGCCTGTGGCCCTTGGACTCGCCGACCGAGATAACAGAGACTCCGCCAGTGCTCATGATTGCCCGGACGTCAGCATAGTCCAGGTTAATCAGTGACGGCACGGTAATCGTCTCCGTAATGCCCTTCACGGCGCGGGCAATCACTTCGTCCGCGACCGAGAACGCCTGCTCAATCGGCAGGTTCGGCACCAATTCAACGAGGCGGTTGTTGTCGATTATAATAACGGTGTCGGTGACCTTCCTCAGCTTCTCAATCCCTTCCTCCGCCTTCTGGATTCTCGCGCGCTCGAGCAGGAACGGGAACGTGACCATCGCAACAACGATGGCGCCCTGCTCCTTCGCGATGTCCGCCACGATTGGCGAGCTGCCAGTGCCGGTGCCGCCGCCCATGCCCGCCGTGAGGAACACCAGGTCGGCGTCCTCAAGCGCCTGCGAAATCGCTGCCCTGGAGACTTCGGCTGCCTTCGCCCCGACCTCGGGGTAGCCGCCTGCGCCCAGGCCTCGCGTCACGCTCTGCCCAATCAAAAGCTTCTTGACAGAGTCGTGGACAAGCGTCAAGTGCTGCTTGTCGGTGTTCAGCGCCACCAGCTCGGCGCCGCTGATGCCGATGCGGGCAAGCCGGTTGACGGAGTTGTTTCCTGCACCACCGCATCCAATGACCACAATCTTGGGGCCGTCAAAGTCATCACTGGGGGTTGGGGCCGGTGCGCTTGAGTAAGAAGTTGCTGTCTTCACTAGATTTTCCAAGAGGAATCACCCGCCATTTTTCTAACGGTGAAGTATTTATAGGTTTTGCCCACTCCCACGGGGTTTCCGCTAATTGCTTTATAAAGGAGCCACGCAGGCGAGCGCCGCGCGGACCGCCTGGGCCGGGGACTCCGAAAGCAGGCGAATCATGGGCTCCTTCCCGACATCGCCCCTGTCGTAGACCGCGTCCGGCACCCCCCCCAATTTCTTGATTGCTTCCTCGAGCACGAACGAGACGCTCCTGCCCTCCAGCGCCTTGCTCCCGCTTGGCTCCCCGGCACGGTCCACGAACACCACCTTGAGCCCCCCCCGCCCCTCCAGCGCCTTCACGTTGGCCTCGGAGTACTTGATGTTCATGGCGCACCGCTTCGACGCGTCGCGCTTCATCGCCTGCAAGGCCAGTTTTGCCATGTGCGACTCCACGCCAAACGCCGCCTTGAACGCCACGCTCGGCGTGCCGAACGCCTTCCTGATTCTCCCTGGGAACGCGGCCACGTCCTCCAGCCCCTTGGCGCCTTCTTTGGCGTAAGCGATGTTCATCCCGACCTCGGGAATCAGCCCGGCCGACTTCGGCGCGGCCTTGAGTTCCTTGAGTGCCTGGTCAAGGTCGTCTGTTTCCACAACCGTTTTATTCCCCTTTCATGTTAATAAAACCCATGCGGCTGACCGAGCTCGGGGAGCGTGCGATTGTGGAGAGGCTGCGCTCCCTCCTCCGCAACCCCCCCGAGAAACTAACAACGCTGCAAGAGGACGCGGAAGTCTTCGACTTTTCCGGCCTGCTTACGGTGTCGGTGGACATGAACGTTGCGGGCAACCACTTCCAGTCCGACAACCCAAAAGTCATCGGCGCGAAGAACGTTGTTTCGGCCGCGACCGACCTATTGGCGAAGGGCGCGTTGCCCAAGTACCTCTTAACCTCCATTGGCCTGCCCGCGGACTACGGCATCGAGTTCGTCGAAGAGCTTTATTCCGCAATGGACTCCAAGCTGAAAGAGCTCGACGCCTTCCTCGTGGGCGGCGACACCGTGGAAGCCAAGGAATTGACAATCGCGAACACGTTCATCGGCCGGACAGAAAAAGCTCTTTTGCGGAGCAACATGCAGGCCGGCGACTACATTGTCTTGACCGGCGAAGTCGGCTCGGCCGCGCTGGGCTACACCATGTTCAAGAACAATCTCGTGCCCGAGGAGCCGTTCGTGCAAGCACAGCTTTCGCCTTCGATTGACTTCGAGTTGTGCAAGAAAATAATCCCGGGCGCGAACGCTGGGATTGATGTTTCGGACGGCCTTGGCTTCGAGCTGAACGAGCTCGCGAAGCAGTCGAACAAGAAAATAATAATCCACGAAGCAAAGCTCCCGGTGAACCCGCGCCTTTACTCGTACTGCGCCGAGCACGGCCTTGACTCTGACAAGCTTATTTTCCACAGCGGCGAGGACTACCAGGTCGTTTATTCCACGCCCGAGAAAAAAGGCATCGTAATCGGCCGCGTTGAGGAAGGCAGCGGTGTTTCCCTCGTGCGAAAAAACGGCAAAGAAGAGCCGCTTAGCGACGCTGGCTGGCAGCACTTTCGCTAGATTCTCAGTGTTTTTTCGTGCTTGGCTATCAACACCCCGTGGGGGGGGGGGGGGGGGGGGG
>JAGMCR010000009.1 GCA_023129115.1 Candidatus Iainarchaeum sp.
AAAGGGGGGTTTGGCGGGGCTAGGGCACAAAAAAAGGAATAGAACGGGGGGGTCGCCGGAACTGGCGACCCCCCGGTTTCTTGTGGGGGGGAGAGGGCGGGGGCTGTTCCAGCCCCCTGATTTTGAAGGTAGATTTAGCCGAAGAGTGCTCCGAGGCCAGCTGCAGCCTCTTCCTCGGTTTTGCCCTGTTCCTCGGGCTCTTCTTCCTTCTTTTCCTCGGCCGGGGCGGCGGCAGCTGCGGGAGCAGCCACTGCTGGGGCCACAGCGGCCTTGGAGACCGCTTCCTCGATGTTCACGCCATCGAGGCTGGCTACGAGGGCCTTCACTCGGGCGTCGTCGGCCTTGCTGCCTGCGGCTTCAAGGACCTTCTTGACGTTTGCCTCGTTGATCTCCTTGCCTTCTGCGTTGAGCAGGAGAGCAGCGTATACATATTGCATTCCATATCACCTTTGGATTATTTATGCTTCCTTGACCAGCGAAGAAATCGCCTTGGCCTGCATTTCGCCCTTGGCGAGGAGGTCTTCCACAATCCCTTTGTCGAGGATGCTGGCCTCTACGCCGAGGTTCCTGGCCTCGGTGGACGCCTTTTGCAGGAACGTCTCGATGTTTTCCTTCATGAAGTATCCTGCGTTGAAGGCTAGGTTGAACCCGCTCATGTAGGCCTTCTGGATGTTGGAGAGGGTCTCTTCTTCGCTGATGTCGAGTATTTCGGAAGTGAATATCATGCCGTTTTCCAAAGCGGCTTCGAGCGTCATGCCGACTTCCATGGGCTTGAGCCCGAGCTTGGAGAGCGCGGCTGCCTGCTCTTCGGTGATGGTGTCGCCCTCTTTTGCCACTGTGGAGTCCTTCATGACCTTGATTGAGCCGCCGTCTATCCTTGCGTTGATGCCCGCGACCTTGAGCTCTCCGAGGGCTGGGCCTGGCGGCAGGCCGGTGTCGCCCTTGGGGACGACGATGTCGTACGGCGCGGCCTGGCCGGCGCGTGCCGGGGCCATGGACTTGTTTTTCTTCAGGAAATTGTAGAGCTTGAAGGGGTTGACGTCGCTGAAGATGACTGCGGTGGGGCCTTCCATGTGCCCCTCGAGCTGGCCGAGGCCCTTGACGCCCGAGTTCTCGAACGCGAGCTTGAGCAGCTTGAGCTTGGCGACCTTGACGACTGCCTGGTCCCTGAGCTTTTCGCGGATTTCCTGGAACTGCGACGCGGGGAGCGACTCGATGCTCGAGATGGCTATGACTGGGTGTGCTTTTATGAGCTCTTCGAGGCCTGCCACGGCCTTTTTCTTCCACTCGGCGACGTGTGCCATCAGATTCCCTCCGTTATGGCCACTGTCGGGCCCATGGTCGTCTTTACCCGGACGCTGCCGATGTTCTGTGGGCTGGGTATCTTGGCCTTGATTGCGGAGAGAACGGCTGTGGCGTTGGCGACTAGGTCTTCGGTCGTCATTTCTTCTGTGCCGAACGGGACGTGCAGTACGGGGAGGTTCTTTCCCGTGGTCTTGATTATGAGGGTGTTCTTGAGCCGCGCTACGAGCGGCTTGAGGTCCGCGTTCGGGGGCACTGGCTTGGGCATCTTGCCCCGCGGGCCGAGCGCCTGGCCGAGGAACTTGCCGACGAGCGGCATGAGGTTGGCCTGGGCGATGAATGCGTCGTAGTCGTTGGCGAGGGACTTTATCTTCTTGGGGTCCTTGCCCATGGACTCGAGCTCGTTGGAGAGTATTACTTTGTCGGCGGCTGCCTTGGCGCTGGACGCCATTTCGTCGCTGCAGATTACGCAGATTTTTTGGTCTTTGCCCCGGCCCTTGGGCAGCAGGACCTCTAGGCTGATTTTGTTGTCCTGCTTGTTGAAGTCGATGCTCTTGAAGTTGATGAACAAGTCCATCGACTGGACAAAGTTCCTTTTTTTGGAGTCTGCCTTTGCTTTCTCTATGGCTTCTGCCAGCTTCATGCAAAATCCCCTCCTAGAGCATGTTTAAGCCGTGGCCGCTCTTAGTCTAAGGGAGTGGTCTTTGGTTGTGCTTGTGGGGGTTTATAAACATTACTTCTTTGCGGGAGCCTTGTTGTCCTTCTTGGGCTCTTCTTTCTCGGCGGGCTTTTCGGCTTCCGCGGTCGCTTTTTCGGCTGCCTGTGCCTCTGCCTCTTCCTTGGCTGCTGCCTTGGTCTTGGCCAGCTTGTCCTGGTGCTCCTTGGCTGCTGCCGCGGCGGCCTCGCGGTCGTACTCGAGGCTCGCGCCTTCCGCGAAGAGGTCGTCGAACTTTCCCTCGTCAATGGCTTTCTGTGCTTCCCTGGGGTCCATTCCCTCGACCAGGAGGCCCATGCTTACGCAGGTGCCGATTACTTCTTTGGTGGCTGCCTTGACGGTCTTGGCGAGCATGTTGTCCTGCTTCATTCTGGCGACCTTGACCGCGCCCTTCATGGGGAAATCGCCTGCCTTTTGGGTGGCCTGGCTGCCAGAGCCCTTTTCGATTCCGAGCTCTTTCTTGATGAGGGCGGACACGGGTGGTGTGCCGACCTCGATGCGGAAGCTCTTGTCCGAAGAATTGATTATTACTTTGACCGGGACCTGCATTCCAGCGAAGTCCTTGGTCTTTTCGTTGATGGCGTTGACGACGTCGCCTATGTTTATGCCCATGGGGCCCAGCGCGGGGCCAAGCGGCGGGCCTGCGTTGGCCTTTCCGCCTTCAACCAATGACTCAATTGTCGATTCCGGCATGATTATCACTATTTCCTAGCTTCCCAGAAAAAGTCCGTAACCCGCTTATTCTGAAGCATGGGGTTTAAAAGCGTTGCTATTTCTTGAGGACTTTTCTCCGTCTGCGCTTGCGCTTTTCTCCCTCCACAGGCCAAGCCTTGAGTATTGGGCCTTCCTTTTTGTCGCGCTCGATTACGGGGGACTCCTTTTCCTTGACGAGCACTCCCAAGCGGGACTCCCTCTCGATTTTTTCGAGTATTGCGGTCCTCTCGGCCACCGGGCCCTCGGCGAAGGAAACGCGTTTTATGCGCCTTCGCTTGCGCGTTGGTGGTTCCAGGTCCATAGATGGTTTCCGTTTCCCTTCCCAGTCCACGGCGGGCTTTTCTTCCTCCCAGTCAACTGTGCCTTTCTTGGCAGGCGGCTTCTCGGCAGTGGACTCTTCCACCTTGGAGATGACACGCAGCATATCGGTGTCCCGCCCCTCGACAAATTTGGTGAGGTCCTTTGGCGTATGGCCGCGGAGGAACGCGCCCAGCGTTGCAGTGAGGTCGTCGTGCAGTTCCTCAAACTGGTCGGCGAGGTCCATCCTCCTGAATGTGACTTCAAGGGTTTCTGTAATATTCTTCTTTTTCTCCAGGAAAGAGGATCCAAGCGCGCTGTTGTCCGGGTGGTCCAGGTAATCGCTCAGTACAACGTCGTAGTCGTCGCCTTCCTTCACGCTGCCGTGCTTGTAGCGCATCCCCCTCACGATGGCACTGAAAATGTTCTGGTACTTAGTGTACGCCTTCGTCAGGTCGGTGAGCTGCTTCTCTTTCGATTCAGACATACAAAGCACCCTTAATAAAATAAAGAAGTTCCAGCTAAAAAAGCCTATGGGCGCTTTTCGTGCTTTGGGAGCTCTGGGAAGGGCTTGAGCTCGGGGGGTTCTTTCCTACGGTCTGGGCGGGCGAGGTCGTCCATTTGTGTCTTCAGCTCCTTGTGGGACGTGGCGAACTCGTCGGGAGTGATTTTCCCGCGGAGGGCTTTGCCCATCTTCTGTTCCAGCTCGCTATGCAGCTTTTTAAATCTCGTGGTGAGGCCAACCACCTCCATGTGGTCGCAGGCCTCGATAAGCTTGTCCCTTAGCCTAAGGAATTCGAATCCCACGTGTGCGTTCTCTTCCTTATTGAGGTGGTCCACCAGTATATCCTCGTAGTCGTCGCCGGAGCCCACAGTCCCATGGCCTGCCTCGATAATCTTGACTACTTCGTCCCGAAGGTTCGTGTAGCCGCCGTACATTGTCTTGAAGTCTGCTTCAATGCGCTCTTGCTCAGTCATTCAGGCCACCGGCTTATGATAATGGAGTTCAAACTAAAAAAAGGTTGCTGTTACCTTTTCACGACCTTTCTCTTGCGGATGGGCTTTTCAATCAGGGGCTTTTCAATCATTTGGCCTGAAGGCAAGACTGTTTTCATTTCCCTAAAGACAAGCTTCCGTACATCACCCCGGTGGGCTTTGTGGGACTTTTTGGGGTCTTTGAACTCTTCGTCTGACAAGTCGTGCATCAGGGCCTTGCCCAGTGCTAGCCTGAACCTATCGTAAGAAAGCCTGAACCGGGTAACAGATGTGAGGGTATATACGTCTTTGAGGGCTAACTCAAGCCCCCCCTTAGCCCGCAGAAAGTTCTTTACATCTGTTTTATACTTCGCCAAGTCAAGATGGTCGGCGAGTGCATTATGGTAGTCATCGTTGGTTCTCTTGGCTTTCCCTTCGGCTTTCATGACTCCCTTGTTCTCTTCGATGAGGTCGGCTAGGTTGCTGGAAGCTGTCTCGTAATCATAAAATGCTGATTCGAGTACTTCAACCTTTCGCTCTTGCTCAGTCATTCAGGCCACCGGCTAGGATTAGGGTAAGTTGAGGCATAAAAGAGTTAGTCTTTTCGGGATGGTTATATTCAAGCAGGGGGGTGCTCGCCAGCTCAGCGGGGGGTGCAACCCCCCAAGGGGCTGCTTTAGTCCTGCTTTTGGTTGATGACGCGGATGCTCGCAGCGTCCATTGTGATGGGGATGGGCACGGTTGCCTCGACGAGCTCGAGCGTGATTTTGTCCTTGGCCTCGTCGACCCGCACGACCTTGGCCTTCTCGCCCTTGAACGGGCCAGCGGTGAGCTCCACTAGGTCGCCCTTGTGGATGTCCACGGTGAGGCTCTTTTCCTCGAAGAAGTGGCCGACTTCCGTCAAGTCCACGCCGCCGGAGACGAGCCCCTTGACCTGCGGGACGTTGTAGATTAGCTTGCGGACCTCGGCCTCGTTCGGCGCCTCGGCAAAAATATAGCCGCGCAGGTTGTCCACCACCACAACGGAGTAGATTTCCTGCTCGCCCTTGGTCTGCTTGGACCTAAGCAGGTCAGCGACTATTCGCTCTTGGCCAACTGTAGTCCTAATCGTGTAAATCATTTTCAGGTCAGCCCAATAAGCCTTGAGAACAGAATCACGGCGACGCCCAGGACGCCGATGAGTATCATGCCAATCCCCGTTATCTTGGAAATCATGATAAACTCGTCCTTGCGGGGCTTGCGCGTTAGCCTTAGGACGCGCACTGCCTCGTTGATGAAGCTCATCCAAAATCACTCCACGTACTCGACGTCAATCTCGACTTCTTCCTGGAGCAGCCTGGCCTCGTCGAGGTACGGGAACCTCCCGCCCGCGATTACAATCATGGCCTGTAACTTGCTCCTCTTCATATCGTCGTCAATCATGGCGCCCCAAATGATGTGCGCGTTCGAGTGGATTTTGCTCGCGACTGCCTCGACAATCATCTCGGCCTCGCGCAGGGTCATGTCCGTGCCGCCGCACACGTTGACGAGCGCGCGGGTCGATTCCGAGACGTCGATGTCCAGCAGCGGAGAGTTCAAGGCGTCCTCGACCGCTTCCAACGCACGGCCCTCCGAGTCGCCCTCGATTTCTGACTCGCCGAGGCCAATCATTGCCGCCCCGCCGTTGGCGAGGACTGCACGCACGTCGGCGAAGTCCAGGTTCACGAGGCCGGGCTTGGTGATTAGCTCGGTGATGCCCTTTACCGCGTTCACGAGAATCTCGTCCGCGACCTTGAACGCCGCGTTGATTGGCAGGTCGGGCACGATTTCGAGCAATTTGTCGTTTGGGATTACGATTACTGTGTCCGATTCCTTGCGGAGCTTCTTGAGCCCGGCGAGCGCGTTCTCCATTCTCCTCCTCCCTTCGACGCTGAATGGGAGGGTGACCACGCCGAGCGTGAGCGCGCCGATGTCGCGGGCGACCTGGGCAATGATTGGCGCTGAGCCTGTCCCTGTTCCGCCGCCGAGGCCGCACGTGATGAACACGAGGTCGCTGCTGGCAAGGACTTTTTCGATTGCTTTCACGCTTTCCTTGCTGGCCGCTTCGCCGAGCTCGGGGTCGCTTCCCGCGCCGAGGCCGCGGGTGATGGTCCTGCCGAGCAAGAGCTTTCTGTCGGCAGGCGTTATGAGCAGGTGCTGGGCGTCTGTGTTCATGGCGATGGATTCAGCGCCCTGGACGCCGACCTCGTGGAGGCGGCGCATGGTGTTGTTTCCGGAGCCGCCGGTGCCGACGACACGAATCCTGGCCTGCGAGCTCGAAAGAATGTCCTCGATTTCCTTGTTGGAGAGCGCAGCCCTCACACGCGGCTTCCTTGCCTTTGACTTTGACTTGGATTTAGCCCTCTTGGCGGCCTTTTTCACTATTTTCCTCAAGAAGAATCACCTTGCCTATCACGCTGTAAGCACAATTAGCGGCGTAATTGTGCAGAAAGGGGTTTAAATAGGTTATGCTGTTTACTGGTTATCCTTGCATGGCCTTCTCTAATTCCATGGCGAGGTAATCAGTTAACGACCTTTCTTCGAAAATGCCTTTTTTGACAATTTTCTTGACTAGGTTAGGGACTGGTTCGCCAGTCAAATCAGACAGATAGATTATCGCTTCAGTAATGGCAGTTGGCGGAGTCTGAGCCAGTATGCCTGGCTTAAGCCCCTTATCGATTTCCTTCAAACGTTTGCACATCTCAAGATACTCTTGCGGAGACCCATATGCGTTCTCATGTACATCTTCTTTGACCGAGGGGTGCAGGTTTTCTTCCCCCAAGACAAAATAAGCTAACGCTTTACTGACTGATTCATGAAAAGTCTTGAACTTTGAGTAATGCGTGGAAGGATCATTGCCATCTTTGCCGACAAGATGCATGAGGACAACGTGGGACAATTCTTCCGGAATCGTGCGCCTAGCGAGTTCTACCTCGCCGAAAATGCCTGCACGTTGATTTGCCCCAAGATGATACTCGAACTTGCCGTTTACTTCGAGGGGGAGGGCTACACCAGTAGTGAACTTAGAAACGAGGTTGGAACTATGACTAGCGATTTTGTCTTGCGATTCTTTTGATGCAGAGGGGTGGTTGGCAACGTAATCCTTTGCATCACCCACAGACTCATGGAATACTATCTTCTCAGGGAGTTCAAAATGAGTTGAGAGTATACTGTTCACCCTGTTTACCCTATCACGAGCCCACTCTGCCCTGACTTCAATAGGCATGAATCCGATTTATGCCTCTGAGAGTTTAAATAGGTTCTTGACTGACTGTTCCACTTGCCACGAGCGGGTTGTATTGGCTCCAAGAGGATTCATAGAAGAACCTAACCTTTAAATCCCAAGACTGCTTTTTAGCACCCATGAAGTCGAAAACCACTGCCCAGCGCATAAAGCGGCTCGAAATCCAGGGCGCGAGGAATATTGCCCGCAAGGGGCTTGAGGCCCTGGCTTTTGACGCGCGCCGGAGCAAGGCGAAGACGCTGGCGGCGTTCGGGAAGGAAGTGGAGAAGAACAGCGCTCTGCTCGCCGGCGCGCGGCCCACCGAGCCAGCGCTGCGGAACGGCCTCGCGCTCGTGCAGAGCGCGCTCGCAATCGAGAGCTCTTTGCCCGGGGCAAAGGAGGCGGTCGCAGAGGCGACAACGCAGTACGCCAAGCAGATGGAAGAGGCCAAGAAAAAAATTGTGCAGGTGGGCGTGAAGCGGATAAGGAGTGGTATGACCGTGTTCACGCACTGCCATTCTTCCACGGTCACTGCGATACTGGTGGCGGCGTGGAAAAAAGGAAAACGGTTCGACGTGATTAACACGGAAACGCGCCCGCGCTTCCAGGGGAGGATTACTGCCCGCGAGCTTGTTGGCGCCGGGATTCCGGTGACGCACATCGTTGACTCCGCGGCGAGGAGGGTGATGAACGAGGCAGACCTTGTGCTGGTGGGTGCGGACGCCGTGACTGCAGAGGGCAGCCTCGTGAACAAGATTGGGACGAGCATGATTGCGCTGGCGGCGCACGAGGCGAGGACAGAGTTTGCCTCCGCGTGCGAGACGTTCAAGTTCGACCCGCTTACGCTGGGCGGCGAGGACGAGCCAATTGAGTACAGGAGCCCGAAAGAAGTGTGGGCGAGGCCGCCGCGCGGACTCAGTATAAGGAACCCTGCTTTTGATGTGACGCCGCCTGAATATATAGACTATATTATAACAGAAGAGGGAATCATCCCGCCGTCAGAGGTAGCGCATATCCTGCGCGAAAGGGCGCGCTGGTGAATCTTTATAAACAACGGCTCCGTTAGTGGGATTGGATGAAAACAGCTTTCAAAGTCAAGTGCGTAGACTTGTCCACGGCAGGGGTGCGCGTGGTCGTGCTCAACAGGGAGGACGCGCGGGACTTGGACCTGAAGGCGATGGACCGCGTGGAGCTGTCGACTGATGGGCGCCAGCCAGTAACCTGCATCGTTGACCTGACGGACACGTTCGTCCCGCCGGGGATAGTGGGGCTGTTCAAGGAGGCCTACACGCGGGGCGGCCTCAGCGACAGGGACCAGGTCTACATCACGCCGAAGGGGAAGCCGACGAGCCTGCGCTACATCAAGGAGAAAATGGCTGGGAAGCCCCACACCGAAGAGGAAATCAATGGCATCATCCATGACCTGATGAACGAGGAGCTCAGCGACGTGGAGCTCACGGGCTGGATTTCGTCTATTTACATCCGGGGCCTTGAGAAGGAAGAGACTATTGCCCTCACGAAGGCCATTGTCGCGTCCGGGACGACGCTCGACCTGCGGGAGAAAAGGGTTTTTGACAAGCACTGCATCGGCGGAGTCGCCGGGAACAGGACCACGATGATTGTGGTGCCGATTATTGCCGCGGCGGGTTTGACGTGCCCCAAGACATCGAGCCGCGCGATTACTTCGCCGGCGGGGACTGCGGACACTATGGAAGTGCTTGCGCCGGTGAACCTGAACAAGGACGACATCGAGGAAGTCGTGAACAAGATTGGCGCGTGCATCGTGTGGGGAGGCGCAGTGAACTTGGCTGCGGCGGACGACAAGCTGATTCGAATTCGCCATCCGTTGTCGCTTGACCCGCGCGGCATGCTTTTGGCGTCAATCATGGCGAAGAAGAAGGCCGTGGGCGCGACGGACGTGATTATTGACATTCCGGTGGGCGTGGGCGCGAAAATCAAGAGCCCAGACGAGGCCACTATCCTGGCGAAGCAGTTCAACGCGCTCGGGGCTTCGCTCGGGATGAACATCCACTCGCTTTTGACGAACGGCGACCACCCGATTGGGCTCGCGGTCGGGCCGACGATTGAGGCGCGGGAGACGCTGCGGATTCTCAATGGCGAGAATGTTTCGCCTGAGCTGATTGAGAAGAGCGTGCAGCTTGCGGGAGTATTGCTCGAGATTGGGGAGAAGGCTGCGCAGGGGCAGGGCCGGGAGATGGCGCTGAACCTTATCCGGAGCGGCAAGGCGGGGGAGAAGTTCAGGAAAATGATTGAGCAGCAGGGCGGCGACGGCAGCATCAAGGTAGAAAGTATTCCAATTGGCGAATATGACCACACCGTGGTCGCGCAGCGCGAGGGGCGGATTGAGCAGGTGAACAACCGCGGGATTTCTGCGGTGGTGCGGAACGCGGGTGCGCCGAGAGACAAGGTGGCGGGCATGTATTTGCATGTGGAAGAGGGCGACCGCGTGAAGAAGGGCCAGCCGCTGTTCACAGTGTACGCGAAGAGCGAGAGAAAAATCGAGCAGGCGCTGGAGGCGTACAAGCAGCACGAGCCAATCAAGTTCGCGAGAATTATCCTGCAGACGCTGGACTAGAACTTACAAAACTTCTGCGCTTTCTTCAAAGTGTTTTTTTCGTTTAGCCGCAGGATTTTCTGGTCGCGCATCACGAGTTCGCCGTTGATAATTGAGTGGATGACGGGAGAGTCCGCGAACAATGCCTTTTGCAAGAGCGAAGAGTCGTCCTGCGGCACCACGCGGTCGCGCATCGAGACCACTACAAGGTCGGCGAGCGAGCCCGGGGCCAAAGTTCCTGTGGCGTGGCCGTACAGCCGCGAGTTGAACGCCATCGAAAGCAATTGCTTCAGCGACAACTGCTTGCCAAGCGTCTGCTGCAGCAGCAAGGCGTTCGACAATTCGCGCCGCAGGTCATTGCTCATGTTCGCCACGGGGTGGTCGACCCCAAGGCCCACCGCGACGCCCGCCTCAAGCATGTCCGCCACAGGCGCAATCCCCGTGCCGAGGTTCAGGTTCGCCGTCGGGCAGTGCACCACAGTCACGCGGCTTTTGGAGAGGAGGAGCACGTCCTTCTTGGAGACATTGACCGCGTGCACTGCCAGGGAGTGGTCGCTCAACACGCCGAGGTCGTACAGGTAGCGCACGCTTGTCTTGCCAGTTCGTTGTAATACAAATCCTTTTTCGCCGAGCGACTCCGCAACGTGCAGGTGCACGCCGGTGTGGTTCTCGACCGCGAGCTGCCTCACGGTCTTGATTAAGCTCTCGGTCGCCTCGACCTCGTTCGCGAGGCCGAACATTCCCGACAAAAGAGGGTGGTCCTCGAGGCGCTTGACCAGCCACTCGTTTTCCGGCAGGGACTTGCAGTCAAAAGTTGCGCTGGTCTTGATGTCGCGGTCCTTGAGCGCGAGCGCCATCGTCCCGCGGAGGCCGAGGCGGTCCAATGCCTTCAGCACGGGCTTCGACCACCTCGCGTTGATGTTGTTGATGGTGGTGGTGCCGGTGTGCAGGAACTCGAGGCCGGCGACCAGCGCGCCGAGGTAGGCGTGGTTGTCCGTCATTTTTTTCTCGAGGGGAAACAAGACGTTTTCGAACATCTCGAAGAGGGGCATGCCCACACCAAAGCCCTGGGCGAGGCCGAGCGCCATGTGGGTGTGCGCGTTGATGAAGCCGGGCATCACGAGGCAGCCCGTGGCGTCAATCCGGTCGTAGCGCTTGTGCGACTTGCGCATCTTTTCCTTGCCGCCGACGCCGGTGATAACAGTGTCCTCGACCGCCACGGACTGCTCCCTCAGGGAGTAGTTGGGCTGGAGGACTTTGCCGTTTTCGATTAACAGAGACACGCTTAAACACCACAAATGACGAGGTTATCTTTATATCCGGTGCTGGTTTTTAAAGATACACCATGATGGAAATACGCTTTCACGGGCGCGGCGGGCAGGGCGCCGTTACGGCAGCAGAAGTCCTTGCGGTCGCAGCATTCAAGGACGGCAAGTACGCGCAGGCCTTCGGCAAGTTCGGGCCGGAGCGCCGCGGCGCGCCGGTCCAGTCCTTCACGCGGATTAGCGACGAGCCGATTAGGATTAGGCAGGAGGTCTACGAGCCAGACTGTGTCGTGGTGCTGGACGCGAGCCTCATGAAGGTCGTGGACGTCAGGGAAGGGCTCAAGGAAGGCGGCATCCTGATAATCAACACTGGCGAAGAAGTCGCCGGCGCGTGGGCCGTCGACGCCACCCAAATCGCCATGGACGTAATCGGCAAGCCCATAGTGAACACGGCGATGCTCGGCGCGTTCAACAAGGCCAGCGAGTGCGCGGTCACGCTGGACTCGCTCACCGAGGCAATCAAGGAAAGGTTCCCGGGGAAAATCGGGGAACTCAATTCAAAAGCGATAGTGAAGGCCAGCGAGGGCTGCGCCTGCTGTGAGGTGTGAAGATGGTCGGTGGCGTGGTGACAAAGGTTGGGAGCCTGGACTCCAACAAAACGGGGAGCTGGCGGAGCTTCAGGCCGGTGATTGACAGGGAAAAGTGCATCGGATGTGGGCTGTGCAAGAAGTTCTGCCCCGACGTCTGCATAGAAATCAAGGACAAGAAGGCAGAGGTCGACTACGACTACTGCAAGGGGTGCCTGATTTGCAAGAGCGTGTGCCCTGTCCAGGCGATATCGTCGGAAGAGGAGGAGAAGTAGATGGTGAAAAAGATTGCCGAGGGGAGCCACGCCGTGGCAGAAGTCGTGCGGCTTCTGAACCCGGACGTGCTGGCAATGTACCCAATCACTCCGTCGACACATATCCCTGAGCGGCTGAGCGACTTCGAGTCCGACGGGGAATTGGATGGCACGATAATCCGTGTCGACTCAGAGTTTTCGGCGATGTCCGCGCTCGTGGGCGCGAGCGCGACTGGCGTGAGGACGTACACGGCGACGAGCAGCCAAGGGCTGGCACTAATGCACGAGGTCTTGTTCGTCGCGTCCGCGATGAGGCTGCCGATTGTCATCACGGTCGTGAACCGCGCGCTTAGCGCGCCATTGAATATCTTTAACGACTGGCAGGACTCGATTAGCGAGCGCGACTCGGGATGGATACAGATGTACGGAGAGGACTCGCAGGAAGTCGCGGACCTGATGGTGCAGGCGTACCGCATCGCGGAAGACAAGAGGGTGCTGCTGCCGGTCATGGTGTGCATGGACGGCTTTTTCTTGAGCCATACCTACGACGTGATTGACGTGCCCGAGGACCTGAAGGGGTTCGTGCCTCCGTACAAGCCAGAGCACGCGTACCTGGACCCGAAGAGGCCGCAGACGCAGGGCGCGTGGGCCATGCAGGAGCCCTACTTCGAGCTGAGGAAAGAGCTGGAGGAGGCGGTGGGCGCGGCGCTGCCAGTGATAAAAGAGGTTCATGACGAGTTTGCGAAAGTGTTCGGCCGAAGTTATGGGGGCGGGGCCATTGATGTCTATGGCGAGGGCGACACTGTCGTTGTGTCCATGGGCAGCGTGTGCACCAACCTAAAGGTCCTTGCCGACAGGCTGGGCTTCCAGGTGGTGCGCGTGAGGTGCTACCGGCCGTTCCCGGCCGAAGACGTTAAGAAGGCGCTGGAGGGGAAGAAGGCGGTTGCGGTGTTCGAGAAGGACGTTGCGTACGGCACTGGCCACGGCGCGCTCTACAACGACGTGCGGGCGTGCACGACGGGCAAGGCAGTGAACTTCATCGTCGGGCTCGGCGGGCTGGACGTCCCAATCAATGCACTGGAGAAGATGTGCGGGGAGATAGATGCCATGAATGACGGCGAGACGAGGTGGCAGAGATGACTATGATGCCTCTGGGGGCATCTGTTGATGCCCCCAAGTCTACCGCGCCAGCTGAGGTTTCGGCTGAGATGAGGTGGCAGAGATGAGTAGTGAAGTTATTTCGTCTGGGCACTCGGCTTGCGCCGGGTGCGGCGAAATCATTGGCGAGCGCATGGTGCTCGAGGCGCTGGGCAAGGACGTGATTGTTTGCCAGGCGACGGGGTGCATGGAAATCACTACAACGCCTTATCCGCGGACCGCGTTCAAGGTGCCGTGGCTGCACGTGACTTTCGAGAACGCGGCGTCTGCCGCCAGCGGGATTGTCGAGGCCGACAGGAAGCTCGGCCGCAATACCACTGTCGTGGCCATCGGCGGCGACGGCGGCATGATGGACATCGGGGTTCGCGCCTTGAGCGGGGTGATGGAGCGGGGCCACGACCTGATGCTGGTCGTGACCGATAACGAGGCGTACATGAACACCGGGATACAGCGGTCGAGCGGCACGCCGAAGTACGCGGCGACTACGACTACTCCGGCGGGCAGCGTTGTGCCTGGGAAGAGGGAGTGGAAGAAGAGCATTTCGAGGATTGCGATTGCGCACGGGATTCCGTACGTCGCGACGGCAAGCATTGGGTTCCCCGAGGACCTGGTGGCCAAGGTAAAGAAGGCCCAGGGCATCAAGGGCCCAAAGCTGCTGCACATTTACACGCCGTGCCCTGTGGGGTGGGGGTATGACTCGAGCAAGACGGTTTACTACGCCAAGAAGATTGTCGAGACCGGGCTGTGGCCGCTTTACGAGATAGAGAACGGGAAGCTCACGATAAGCCAGAGGCCGACGTTCGCGCCGCTGGAAGAATATTTCACTGGCCAGAAGCGGTACAAGCACATCAAGCCCGAGCACATCAAGGAAGTCAGTGAGCGCGTCAAGGCTGGCTGGAAAGAACTGGAAAAGCAGGAGAAGGCCGGCGTCGACTTGATGCTTCTTCCCTAGAGCCCTGCCTCGAGCTGTGACTTTAGCTGGCCGAGCTTCTGGATTATTTCCTTGGTCTTGGCGAGGTTTTGCAGCGAGACTGAGGTCTCGAGCGACACCAGGCCGATGTCTGTTTTTGCGACGAGCAGGTTGAGTGCGGAGACGTCCTGCCCCGCTGCCTTGCCTGTGGTGATTTTGCTTTTGGCGCTGGCGAGCGTGTCCTTCAGGAAGTCGGCGACGTCCTTGCCAAGCTTTTGCCAGAGGGCTTTTGCGTCCTCTGGCGACGCCGCGGTGTTCAGCTTCTTCTCGAATCCGGTGAACGTGTCAAGCACGGCCTTGTCTGCCTCGCCTCCCTTCAGCGCCTTCCTGAGCTCCAGCATTTTGGTCCTGACGTCTTTTTGGGCGGGCGCCGCGGCGCGCCTCGGCTTTGCGGCCTTGCCCTCAAGCTGCTCGAACTCTTTCTCGAAGTCCTGCCTGGAGAGTGTCGCGAGCACGGCCTTGCGGACCAGTTCTTTCATCCCGCGGTCGAATTCCACGAGCTGCTGCTGTGTCTCTAGGAGGTCGCGCTCCTGGCGCTGCAGCGACTCCACGCGGTCCGCGAGCATGCCCATGGTGCCGCTGAACTCGTCAATCCTTTTGCCGAAGTCCCTTGACTTGATTTCCTTTGCCAGCGCCGCGAGGTCTGTGCGGATGTCGTGGACCTCTTGTAGGTTTTCGGTGTTGCGCTCCCCCCACTCCACGAGCTTTGTCTGGAGGCCCAAGACGGACTCGTTTAGGGTGTTCAGCTCCACGCGCTCCTTCCCGACCGCGGAGTAAAGGTCCTCGAACTCCTCGTTGTGCTTGACGATTGTCTTCTTGAGCTCCTCGAACTTGTCGATGGAGCCCGCGACCTGGCCCATCTGGCCCATGGTGCGCTCCATTTCCTTCTTGAGCTTTTCGCCGACCTGGGCCTGGGACTCGATGGCGGCGACGCGCTTCAGGAGCGCGTTTAGCTCTTTGGCGTTGCTCATGCTTTCCTTGTGCCACGCCTCGAGCTCGGTCTTGAGGGTCCGGAGGAATTCCTCTCCCTCTTTGGTCTCGGCCGCCATCTTGCGCGGCGCGGCCTTGACCTCTTCCTTGAGTGACGTGAGCTCTTCGTCGTGCCGCTGGTCGGTGCTGTCGGACGACGCAGAGAGCTCCTCGAGCTTTTTCTGCAGCTCGATTATGCGTTCTTTTTCCGTCTGCAGCTTGGAAAGCTGCTCCTCGATGGCGGCCCTCGCCTCGGGGGCTGCCTGCGAAAGCGGGAGCTTTGCGAGTGTCTCCATTTGGGCCTGGAGCCTGGCGAGCTCTGCCTTTGTCTCCGGCGGCATCGTGGGCTTCTTGGCCGCCATCTGCTGGACCTTCGTGGCCAGGCCCGCAATCTCCTGCTGGAGCTCGGGGGGGATTGCAGTCTTCTGGGAAAGCAGCTCGAGCCGCTTGTTCAGCGCCGCGATTGAGGTCTGGTTCCTCTTGCTCTCGTCGTGCCACTCCTGCAGCTCGTCCTTTATGGACTTGAGGGAGATGGCGAGCTTCTGCATCACTTGCGCCGTAGAAACGTCTTCTGGCATCGAATCAGGGTAAGATAACCACGGAGGGTTTATAAATATTTACTTTCTAAGGCGGGAGAGCACCACAGCGATGCCTTTGGCCTCTCCGCCAGAGATAAAGGCGCGGGAGACCACGTTCCGGAACATTTTGACTGCATTCTCGGGGTTGCGGAGGCCGCTTGACTCGGCGGCCCCGGTGAACAGGCGGACAAGGGTTTTCTTCTCCATCCTGTCGGACTGGCGGCGCGTGCTGGCTTTGGAGGAAAAGAGCTCGTAGAAGACGATGGCGGCGGCGTGGGTGATGTTCATGACGCGGTAGCCCGGGCACTCGATGTGGACCACGGTGTCGCACGCGCGGAGCTCTTTGTTGGTGAGGCCGCGGGACTCGCGGCCGAACACGAGGGCGTAACGGCCTTTCGCGCGGGCAGAGGCGAGCTCGCGGGGAGTGAGGTAGGAGCGGGTGGTGTTGTTGTCCGTGCTTGGCTTCGCGGTTGTGGCGATTACCTCGTCGAACCCGGTGACGGCTTCGGAAAATGTTTTTACGGTGCGGGCCTTCTCGAGTATTTTGGTGGAGTGCATGGCGCGGGCGCGGGTCATGGCAGTCATGTCGCATGGGTTCACTAGGACCAGGTCGGAAAGGGAGAAGTTGTTCATGGCCCGGGCTACGAATCCGATTGTGCCGGGGTTTTCTGGTTCAACAAGTATGATTGTCCAACTCATCCAGCTGCCTCTCTTAAGGGGGGCTACGCCAATTGGCGTAGCCCCCCAAGTTGTGGGGATTAACCCCCATAGTACGCGGCACAAAAGCACCTAGATTTTTATACTCATAGCTTGTATTCCACCTCAATGAAAAGGATTGCGGTAATGCTCTTGCTGCTTTTGGCTGTGGCAGCGGCAGAAGAAGTGTCACTGAACCGCGCCGCCACGCTCGCGGTCGTGGAATTCCCCAACCTCGAGACCCAGCCCCAGAGCATTCCCAGCCAGCTCGCCGTCACCGATAGCGGGAGCTACTGGATAGTCGAGTTCGACGGCACGTGGGTGCCGGTCACGCGCGAGGGCGAGGTGCTGAAGGAAGAGGAAGAAGAGATAAAGGCCGCGTACCGCGTGCACTACGCGCTCAAGAAGGTGGTGGAGCAGCGCGACTCCGACCAGTACCCCACCACCAAGGACATGTCGCTCACGCTTATGCTCGGCGACATCGAGGGCAAGGAGACCTACCTCGTGTCGTACCGCAGCCAGCTCCCAACAGAGCTGCAGGGCGACGCCGACGAACTGGTTGCGGCGGCGCAGGCGCTCAAGGCCTCGGTACAGGGCTCCATCAACGCCATAACCATGCTGCGCGCCAGGGAAAATGAAGTGCTGTACAGCCCAGCGGACTACGCGGCGTTCGAGTCGTGGCGCGGGGACTTCAACTCCCTGATGAGTTCGTTCCAGCAGGTCGCGGCAAAGGGCTATGCCTACGACGACGGGCGGACCGCGTTTAATTTGGCGGCGCAGGACTTCCTGAACCAGAGCACTGACGCCACCGAGAACCAAATCGTGCAGGCGTTCGCGAGCGGAATCTCGATATCCAACATTCCAGGGTCACTGCCCGGGCTCGAGGGCACGGTCAGCCAGTGGAAGGTGAACTGGCTCGACGTAACCCTCACGGACGCGAAGATAAACAAGAGCGTGGGAGAGATTTACATAATTTACCAGGAGTTCTACAGCGGCGAGACAGTGGACGTGCTCCAGCAGCAGGCCTACGAAAAGGTGCAGGGCCTAGCGGTCACCGTGCCGCTGATTGTGGGCGACCTGATGCAGTGCGAGGACGACCTCAGCGCCAGGGAGCAGACCGACCTCCACGAGCTGAACGAGACGTACGAGAGGGCGGTGAAGAGCTACAACGAGGGCGCGGACTGGGAGCGGGCGCGCGAGGACGGGAAGGCCAGGACCGCGTACCTCAACGCCGTGAGCTATGCCGAGGACGCGGCCGAGCTGGAGGCCGGGCTCAGGGACGTCGAGTGCCCCAGGGCCACGCCGAAGCCCCCGGGCGGCGACACGCTCATGGACTTCCTCACGTCTGGGTGGGGCATCGCGTTCATTGTCCTGGTGCTGCTGCTGGTCGGGCTCTACGTGTGGAACAGCAGGAAAAAGGAGGAGACGTACGATGAAGGCGAATATGTTCCTGATTGGTAGCATTCTGCTGATGGCGATGGCTTGCGCGGCGTCATTGGACGTCCAGGGCAGGCACGTCTTTGAGGGAGAGGAATTCGCTGTGGTGTACTCCGCGAGCGCGCCAATCTCGCAGCACGAGGTATCGATTGCGTTCGCGGACCAGACGCGTACCATCACCCTGCCCACGGCGCCGACCGGGACTTACTCCAACACGATTACGTTCACGGCGCCGCAGAAGGGAACGTACGAAGTCGTGTCCGGCGAGGCCAAAGCGGTTGTGGAAGTGGAGCCCGCGCTGCTCGTGCTCGAGGACGTGAGGATTAGCCCGGAGTCCGTGTCGCCGGGCGAGGCGGCGAGGCTGGGGTACACGGTGCGGAATGATGGGGACATGGCGGTCTACAACGTGAAGAGCCGCGTCGGCCTCTCGTCGGACAGGTTCGACTACAACGCTGACGAGCAGGAGCTCTTCAGCACGATGGCGCCCGGCGAGCAAATAGGGCAGGTCAAGGAAATCCGCGCGAGGCAAAACGCCGGGGGCGAGGCCAGGATACAGGTCGTCGTGAGCTATGAGTACGACGGCGAAACGCACACGCGGGAAGAGTGGGCAACGCTCAGCGTATCCTCAATGGACTTGGGAATGATTGTGGCCGGGGTGCTGGTCGTGGTTGCAGCCTTCCTCGTTTTCTCAAAGTCAAAGAAGGCCGGCGAGTGAGCCGTCGCACGACGGGCTGCTGAGGTCTGCCTTCCCGTCCGACAGGGGGTAGAGGCAGTTCATGGTCAGCCCAGGTTTGATTGCCGGGTTTGAGGACTCAAGTGCCTTGACGAAGACCTGGCAGTAAGTGCCCTGGTTGGTTATTTCGTAGGAGTAGGCCATGCCGCGGTAAGAGCTTTTGTGCCTGCCCTCCACGCAGTCAATCGTCTTTTGGACGCAGAACGTGTCGTCGCCGCAGTCCTGCTCGCCCGAGAGCGCGAAGGCAGCGAAGGAGGCGGCCGCGATGAGGACGAGCACGGCGACGAAGGCCAAGAAGATTAGGGGGAAGTTTATTTTTTTCTTGGGCTTGGCGTAAACAATGGCTTCGGCGCGAGAAACGATTTTTTCGGTGTCCTGGAAGCTGTAGCCCTGGCCCCGGAGGAGGGACTTTATGGTGCCCCGCTTCTTGCCGGTGCGCAGGAGCTCGGCGGCATTGTCGATTGCCGCGTCATTGATTTCCTTTTTTGATGACTCTTCGACCTCGCCGAACTTGCTGAGGTCCACTACCTCGCCCATAGGGTCACAGATAGGCGGAAGGAGTTTATAAAATCAGCGCTTCAGGTGGAGCTCCAGCACGTCGCTGTCGAGGAGCAGGTGGTTCGCGCCGACGGTTTGCCCGTCGAACCTCGCGCTCTTGCCCCAGACCTTGGCGTACTGGAAGCGCGTTGCCCACTCCCTGCGGATTTTTCTGCAGGCGCCGAGGACGGTGTGGTTCTTCTTGAGGATGAGTGGCTCGTCATAGTCAGGCGCGGCACCGATTCTTTTCATGTAGACGCGGATTATGCCAAGGCGCTTGAGTATTTCCTCTCGGAGGGCACCAAGATTTTCAGCCGTCTCGGCCGAGATGGGGAGGGAGCCGGCGGCCTCCTTCTGCAGTGCCGCGATTTCTTTCTTGCCGAGTGAATCGATTTTGTTGATGACGACCAGGGCCGGGACGTACTTCCGGTTGCCGGTGATTGCGTCGATGAGCTGGTCGACTGTGACGTCCTGCCGCATGACCACGTCCGCGTTGTGGATGCCGTACTCGTGGAAGATGTCCTTGGCGAACTTCTCGGTCAAGTGGGTGAGCTTGCACGACGCGACAAAGTGCACTCCCCCGCTGATTTTTTTCCTTATCGTGACGTTGGGGGGGCGCCCGTTGAGGCGGAGGTTCGCGGTGTAGAGCTCGTCAAAAATCACTTTGAGCTGGCCCGGCTTGTCAATCATGGCGAGCACCAGGTCCGCGTTGCGGACCACGCTAAGGATTTCCCTGCCGCGGCCCTTGCCCTCGGACGCGCCGCTGATGATTCCGGGCACGTCAAGGAGCTGGATTTTTGCGCCCTTGTACTGCATGAGGCCGGGGATTACGTTAATGGTGGTGAACTCGTAGGCAGCGACCTTGGACTCGGCGTTCGTCAATTGGTTGAGGAGGGTGCTTTTGCCGACTGATGGGAAGCCGACGAAGAGCACGGTCGCGTCGCCGGTTTTTCTGACGGCGTATGACGGGCCGGAGTGGCTCGACTTCTTGGCGGCGACTTCCTGGCCCGCCTTGAGCTTCGCTATCTTTGCCTTGACCAAGCCGATGTGGTGCTGCGTGCGCTTGTTGTACTTGGTCTTCTGCAGCTCTTCCTCGAGCTCCGCGATTTTTTCTGCTATTGTACCCATGCCCTGAACACCACTAGTTCCTCGGTCATTATTGACGTCGAAGAGACTATTTCGTGCCTGTAGCCCAGTTGCGAGAGCAGTTGCTTCGTCTTTTCAATGCTCGTGATTGAGCTCTGGACGAAGAGTATTTGCCCGCCCGGGGTTAAATAATGTTTTGCCTCTGCGAGGAAGCGGGTGAGCAGCTCAATGCCTGTGGGGCCGCCGTCCAGCGCTGGGTCCCGGGGCTCGGCGTCCGGCAGGTAGGGGGGGTTGAAGACTATGGTGTCGAACCTTCCGGTGATGTCTTCGAAGAGGTCGGACTGGATTGCGTTGACTCCCTGGGCTTTGGCTGCGGCGACTGCCTCGGGGTCGATGTCACAGGCGAGGGTTGGGAGGCCCTTGGACAGGGCGGCCTTGGCCTGGATGCCGCTCCCGGTGCCGACGTCAAGGACTCGGCCGTGGGCGTGTCGCTTGACTGCTTGCTTGAGGAGGAGCGAGTCCTCCCTTGGCTCGTACACCATGCTAAAACGGGAGGGCGCCGAAGGCCATCGTGCCGACGAGCGTCGCGAGGATGGCGGAGAAGACCACCAGCACTATGACCGCGCCGAGGGAGAGCACGAGTGACGGCAGCACGACAGAGGCGCCGGCCCTCATCAGGTCGAACTGGTGCACCTCGGACGTCACGGCTATCTGAAGCCAGAGGATATACAACCAGAGCAGGAGAAGGACAATTGCCTCTATCCAGAGTAGGACGACTGCGAGGATTGAGACCAGCGGCATCAGCACCGAGGCCAGGAGGGTGAGCAGCCCTATAATGAGTGAGGACAGGATGAAGCAGAGCGTGAGGGGGTAGGCCATCACGCCGAAGTGGGTGCCGTAGTCGGCCTGGCCGCCCAACAGCTTCGCGGTCCCCCAAATCAGGCCGTACCAGACAATCAAGATGATGATGAGTGCGATTATGGCCGGGAGGAAGACGATGACGTAGATGATTACCCCGAGAATCGATTCAATGGCTGCAGTGATTAGGTCTGCTGTCGTGCCACTCACGAAGAGGTTGACGAGCGAGCCCAGGAGCTTGCCAATCGCCATGAGCATTACGCCGATTAAGCCAGCGATGAACCCAAAAAGCGTCACCAGCTTGACGCCTGAGCCTAGGTTTGCCTTGCGGACGACCCGGCGCGCGCCCATCCGCGGCCGGAAAAGAAGCATCCTGAAGTCGTTAAATTTTTCGTTGAAGTATTGAACCACACCCATGCGCATCTCCAGTATCTATTTTTGTGCAATGGCGTTTAAAACCTTTTCGTGGTCTGAGCCCTCGCGGAGAATCTCAGGGGTGTCCCGGAGGTCGAGGACGGTCGACGATGCGCCGGCTATTTCTCCGGCGTCGATGTAGAGCTCGACCAGGTCGCCGAAGTAGCGGTATGCTTCTTCTGCTGTGGTCGCGGCCTCTTCGCCCGCCGGGTTGGCCGAAGTGGCGGTGATTGGCTTGTTGAACGACTCAACTATCTCGGCGGCGAGGGGGTTCAGCGGCAGGCGGAAGCCAATGCCGCTTGGGGAGAGGTTCTTCGCGAAGCCCCTGCCCTCGAGGACAACCGTGACCTTGCCGGGGAGGAGCTGCTTGAGGATGGCCTCCTGCTCGGGAGTCACTTCGGCGTAGGCCTTTAGCATCCTGAAGCTCGAGACCATAACGCTTATGGGCTGCTCGGGGTCGCGCTTTTTCAGGGTGAATATTTGCCGGACGCAGTCGTGGCGCGTCGCGTCCGCGCCGATGGCGTAGAGCGTGTCTGTTGGGTATACAGCCATCATTCCCCCGTCTAGCACGGAGACTGCGCGCTCGACTATGCCGGGTGAGTCCGCCTTGAGTATTGCCATTCCGATTCTCCCCTTATTGCCTGCCGGGCCTGCCGGTGAAATAGATGCCGACGGCCACTGATATTATGGCAAAAGTGATTAGCCCGAGGCTTTGGAGCAGGAGGATGACGCCCTGGTTCAGGTCCGTGAAGTCGAGGGAGATTACCTGGGGCGCTATTGAGATGAGGACGTAGAGGATTACAGCGATGCCGAAGAAGAGGAAGAACATGGACGCGATGAGCCTCCACTGGCTCGGCCCGCCGAGGAGTGAGTCAATGTCCAGGCGGTTCAGCTTCTGTGCCTCCGCGAGCCTGAGGTTTTCCTCCCGCATTTTCTTTACGGCGAGGGTCATGTCCGTGCTCTTTTCGTTGACGGTCTTGGCGAACTCGCCGAATCTCGTCTCGGACCCGGCGAGCATGTCCTTTTTCACGGACTCCATCTTTTTCTCGAGCGCTTTTGCCACCATGGAGTCGATGATGTCCTGGCTCTTCTGTATGCGCTCGGCGATGAACGTGTTCATCTCGCGCTTGAATTTGGAGTAGACGTCCTTGTCCGCGACCTGCATTATCCTTTTTACCTGGTCGTCGGTGAGGCCCAGCTGCCGCAGGTTGTCAACAATCTTGTCGTCGCTGAAGCCCTCGGCCCTCATGTCCGCGACTATCTGCAGAATCTTTGGCTTTTCCGCCATAACGCCAACCATTATAAAGCGAGGGTATTTAAAGTTATTCGATGGATTTTGAGCTGCCGTCACTGCCGAAATCGGTCGTTTTCAACTCCGCGGTACTCGCAGCCATAGCACTTTCCGCCATCATCGCAATCGTTTTGCTGTGGCAGTTCCTTCCAACTTTTCTGGAAGAAGAAATAATATTGAACCCTGCCGGCGAGCTCAAGGCGAACTTTACTTACCTTAGGGCTGTCTCGCCCGGCGAGGAGTGGCAGGTCAATGGCACCCTCAGGAACCCCAGCGCCGAGAGGCTGAACAACATAACCATCCGGCTGGTCTCGGACAGCAACATAGAGGGCGCCGAATACTTCATCCCCTCCATCGGGCCCAAGCAGATGGAAGAGTTCGTTCTGGACGCGAGGATACGGGCGGCCGCGTTCGAGGGCGAGGGGACTGCGCAAGTCGCTGTGAAGGTCGGCGACGAGCCATCGAAGGCCTACGAGATGCCTATACTCATAACCCGTGAATCAGACGATTGACGAAGATATATACGATAATTATTTAAACATTTCCGTTCTAAACCCATTCTTATGGATCCTCTTAAGCAACAGATAGCTGGTGAGATAGCCCTTGCCAGGAACCCTGGGGCCACCATAAAGAAGTGGCGGGAAATCTTCGGGATAACCCAGACCGAGCTTGCGGACTACCTAGGCATAACACCGTCGACCATAAGCGACTACGAGAGCAACAGGCGCAAGAGCCCGGGCATCGGCGTCATCCGCCGGTTCGTCGACGCGCTCGTCGACATCGACAGCAAGAAGGGCGGCTGGGTGCACAAAAAGCTCGCGGGGGAGAAGAAGCCGGACGTGTTCAGCGTCGTGGACTTCGAGAAGCCAATCCCGGCGAAGTCTTTCGTTAACGCGATAAGCGGCCGGGTCGTCACGAACAAGCGGAAGCTGGCGGACATCCAGCTCTCGGGGTACTCACTCGTGGACTCGCTGCGGGCGATACTGGAGCTTCCCGTGGACAACTTCGCGAACATTTACGGCAGGAGCAGCAACCGCGCGGTCGTCTTCACCCACGTCGGGGTTGGGAGGTCGCCGATGGTCGCAATCCGCGTGACCAACCCAAAGCCGAGCCTCGTCGTCTACCACGGGCTCGACAAGATGGACGACCCAATCGCCAAGAAAATCAGCGAGGTCGAGAGAATACCAATAATCCTCACCAACCTAGACATCGACACGATAAAGGAAAAGCTGGGAAGGTTTTAGGAATGGCAGGAATAGTCGGGTACGGGGCATACATCCCCCGCTACAGGATAAAAGTCGAGGAAATCGCGCACGTCTGGGGCAAGGACGCGAGGGCAATCAGCGGAGGCCTCGGCGTCAAGGAAAAAAGCGTGCCATCGCTCGACGAGGACACTATCACAATTTCTACGCAGGCCGCGCGCAACGCGCTCGAGTACTGCGGCATTGACCCGCAAAAAATCGGTGCGGTGTACGTCGGCAGCGAGTCCCACCCATACGCAGTCAAGCCGTCCGCCACCGTGGTCGCCGAGGCAATCGGCGCCACGCCAGAGCTGATGGCGGCGGACTACGAGTTCGCGTGCAAGGCCGGCACCGCGGCGATGCAGACGTGCATGGCCTTCGTGGACAGCGGCATGGTCGACTACGGGCTTGCAATCGGCACGGACACAAGCCAGGGCAGGCCAGGCGACCCGCTCGAGTACACCACCGCTGCCGGCGGGGCCGCGTACATAATCGGCAAGAAGGACACTGTCGCCGACATCGAGGCGACTTACTCGTTCACCACGGACACCCCGGACTTCTGGAGGCGCGAGGGAGAGCCGTACCCCAGCCACGGCGCGAGGTTCACGGGAGAGCCCGGCTACTTCAGGCACGTCCGCGGCGCGACCGAGGGCCTGCTGGAGAAGACGGGTTACAAGTTCGACGACTTCGACTACGTCGTGTTCCACCAGCCCAACGGGAAGTTCCCCATGCGCATGGCCAAGAAGTTCGGCATCCCAAAGGAAAAGATCGAGGTGGGCCTCCTGACGCCGATGATAGGGAACACTTACTCCGGCTCGACGCCGCTCGGGCTTGCCGCCGTCCTGGACGTGGCAAGGCCAGGGCAGCTGATTCTCGCGACGAGCTTCGGCTCGGGCGCGGGCGGCGACTCGTTCGCGATAAAGGTCACGGACAAAATCCACAAGAACCCACGGCCCGTGAAGGACTACGTCGAGCGGAGGAGCTACCTCACCTACGGCGAGTACATCAAGCACAGGAAGAAAATCAGGATGTGATTTCCATGGAAAAAGTTGCAATCATTGGAATGGGCATGACCAAGTTCGGGGAATGCTGGGACAAGGGCTTGAGGGACTTGATAGCCGAGGCCGGCGCCAAGGCCGTCACCAGCGCCGGAATCGATGGGAAGGACATCCAGGCGATTTACGGCGGCAACATGAGCGCCGGGAGGTTCATCGGCCAGGAGCACGTTGGGGCACTGATTGCAGACGCAATCGGCCTCAGCCCGATTCCGTCGACCCGCGTGGAGGCGGCGTGCGCGTCCGGGGGCCTGGCACTAAGGGAGGCATACCTGTCAATCGCTGGGGGGATATACGACGTCGTCGTCGCGGGCGGTGTCGAAAAAATGACTGACGTCTACACAGAGCAGGTGTCGCTCACGCTCGGCGGCGCGGGCGACCAGGAGTGGGAGGTCTTCCACGGCGCAACGTTCCCGTCGCTCTACGCCATGATGGCCAGGAGGCACATGCACGACTACGGCACGACCGAAGAGCAGCTCGCCGCGGTGGCAGTGAAGAACCATTCCAACGGCGCGAAGAACCCGCTCGCGCAGTTCCCGTTCGAAATCACTCTAGAGCAGGTCATGAAGTCCAGCAAGGTGGCCGAGCCGCTGAAGCTGCTGGACTGCTCGCCAATCACGGACGGCGCGGCCGCCGTGATTCTCGCGAAGGAAAGCTTTGCCAAGAAGGTTTGCGACAATCCAGTGTGGATAACCGGCAGCGGCCACGCCACGGACACGCTGGCGCTCGACGACAGGCGGAGCATGACCACGCTCGACGCGACCAAGCTCGCCACCAAGGTGGCGATGAAGCAGGCGGGCATCACGCCAAAGCAGGTCGACCTCGCGGAGGTGCACGACTGCTTTACCATTGCAGAGATTTGTGCGGTCGAGGACATAGGGTTCGTCAAGAAGGGGGAGGGCGGCAAGGCAGAGGCGGACGGCATGTTCGACCTGAACTCTGATATTCCAGTGAACACTTCCGGCGGCCTGAAGGCGTGCGGCCACCCTGTGGGCGCGACGGGCATAAAGCAGGCGGTCGAAATCTCGTGGCAGCTCCGCGGCGAGGCGGACAAGCGCCAGGTCAAGGACGCGAACATCGGGCTGGCGCACAACGTAGGGGGCTCGGGGGCAACTGCAGTAGTGCACGTGTTCTCGAGGGAGGTGAGGTAGATGCCGCACCGGAAGAGCCTTGCATCGGTATGGAGGCGCATCCCGCAGAGGTACCGCATGGAGAGCACAATGTGCGAGACGTGCGGGACCTATTTCTTCCCGCCGAGGAATTTCTGCCCGACCTGCAGGCGCAAGAGCAAGATAAAGCATTATGCCGCCAAGGGCACGGGGAAGGTTTATTCCTATACAGTAATCCATGTGCCGCAGGAGGGGTTCGAGCTGGAAATCCCTTACGTGCTGGCAGTGGTCGAGCTGGACGAGGGGGCAAAGCTGACTGCACAATTGTGCGACGTCGACCTCGAGGACCTGAAGATTGGGATGCCGGTCGAGGTCACGTTCAGGAGAATCAGTGAGGGCAAGGGCGGCGGCATAATCCATTATGCGTACAAGTTCACGCCTATAAGCGGACAGAATAAGTGACGGAATACCTCTTTTTGCCTGTCTCCTTGTCGACGCCCTTCAGGGTATAAGACTCCTTAACTGTTGGGCGGTAGGTCGCCTGCAGGTGCTGCAGCGCGACTTTGGCGGCGCGGGCCGAGCCGAAGTAGACGTCGACTCCGTTCTTGACCATTTCGTACCTGAAGATTTCGGCCTTGCGGTCTTTTTTTACCATGGCGCGGGCCTCGTTGCGCAGGAACATGAGCGCGGAGCGCATGCGCTGTAGGTCGATTTCCCTGCCCGCGGGCCTGAGCTGCAGGATTGCCTCGTAGTAGTTGCCGCTCTTGCGCGAGCAGACGTCGCACGTCTGCTTCTCGTACTTCACCGTGACGAGCTGGGTGAGCGACACGGGCTCAGCTCCGAGCGCGCCCTTCACGGTCACTTCGTACACTTCCTTTTTTTCGCCGGGCTCGACGAGCTCGACCGTGACCTCGGGCGACTCGAGCGAGGTCTTGACGTGGGCGCGCACGATTTCGCCCATGGACGCCGGCGCCCCACTCTCCCAAACGCCCCGCGTCTTGACGCGCAGGCAGTGGGTGCACCGCTTGATTGTAATGTCCTCTGTCTCGGCGAGGCCGGGGTGGTCCTTGAGGTAGCAGTCGATGCAGAACCCGCCGTGGAAGGGCCTGTCCGTTGCACCGCACTTGGGGCAGAACTTTCCCTTCACAGGTAGTCCTCCAGCTTGTACTTTTCGCCGAGCTTTGGCGCGAAGGCGTAGCAGCCGAGCTCGCCCTCGGCCCACTGGCGCAGCAGCTCGCACTGCTCTTCCTCGCCGTGGTTCACAAACACGACGGAGGGGCTCGCCTTTTTCAGCATCTTGTGCAGGCCATCCTTCCCCGCGTGCGCCGAGAAGTCGAAGTGCCGGACGTCCAGCCCAGAGCAGTCTGCCGAGACCCTTTCTGTCTCGAACCTTTTTTCCTCGAGGAGCTGGCGGCCGGGAGTGCCGGGCACCTGGAATCCCGTGAAGAAGACCGCGGACCTGTCGACGTCTCTTATGTCCTGGACGTAGCGCACGGCCGGCCCGCCGGAGAGCATGCCAGCGGTCGAGACGATTACGGAGGGCTCGTTGAAGACGTCGTTGCGCTGTGGCGGCGCGACAATCCAGTTCACCCACTTCATGGCGTTGTAGAACTGCTCGTAGTCCTTCAGGAGCTCGGGGAAGTCGAGGTAGATTTCGGTGACCGCCCTCGACATGCCGTCCATGTAGACCGGCACGTCAAGCTTGTGGGCATAAAGCATCGTGATTATTTCCTGGGTTCGGCCGACGGCAAAGCACGGCAGGAGGACGGAGCCGCCGTTGTCGGTGACGCCCTTGATTGCCTCCAGAAACTCGTCTTCCAGCTGCTTGCGCGGCGGGTGGTCGCGGTCGCCGTACGTGGCCTCGATGATTAGTGCGTCTGCGTTTTTTGGCAGGTCGGCGCCCTTGTGCAGGCAAGTGTCCTCGGTCTTGAAGTCGCCGCTGTAAACGATTGTGCGGCCCTCGGCCTCGGCCTCGACTATTGCGGCGCCGAGTATGTGGCCAGCGTCCCTCGGGGTGACGGACACGTCGGAAGTGGCGTGGTAGGTCTTGCCGTAGCTCATGCCGTCCGTGTTCCGGAGCATGCGCTTGAACTGGGGCTTGCGGAAACAGCGTGTCTTGTTGCTGGCGGCGATTTTCATGGAGTCCTGGAGCAGTAGCTGCACTATGGGGACGGACGCGGTGTGCGTCAGGACCTGTGGCTCGCCGGCCTGGAAGAGGAACGGGAGTGCGCCGCTGTGGTCGAGGTGCGCGTGCGACAGCACGGCCGCGTCAAGGAAGCCATGGACCGGGAGGGGGAACTGTGGCTCGCGGTTTTCCTCGTCGCTCATCTTCATTCCGTAGTCAAAAACGACTTTGCTCTTGTTGGTCTCGAGCAGTACCGCGCTCCTCCCAACTTCACGCGCGGCGCCCAAAAATGACAGCTGCATTGCGCTAGTTAAACCCGGGAAGATTTATAAAGCTACGGTGCCTCTTACGCTACAATGCTGAGCATGAAGGCGGGGTTTGCGCTTCTCGACAAGTACGGAATCCCCACCGCGAAGTTCGCCGTCGTGAAGAGAGTTGACGCGGCGGCAAAGGCGGCGAAAAAAATCGGCTACCCCGTGGCGGTGAAGATTGACTCGCCGGACATTGTGCACAAGACAGAGCGTGGCGTCGTGGCGGCGAACCTGAAAGACGAGGCCGAGCTGCGCGCCGGGGTCAAGAGGGTGCTGAAGCGCGCTGGCAAGGCGAGGGTGAGGGGCATCATTGTCCAGGAACACTGCTCGGGGAAGGAAGTCATTATTGGCGGGACGTGCGACGCGCAGTTCGGCGACGTGGTGCTGTTCGGCCTCGGCGGAATCTTCGTCGAGGTGCTGAAGGACTTTTCTGTCCGCGTAACGCCCATCACCAGGAGGGACGCCAAATCGATGGTGAAGGAAATCCGTGGCTATCCACTTCTTGCCGGGACGAGGGGGGAGAAGCCCGTGGCAATCCCCACCATCGTGAACACAATTATCAAGGCGTCAAGAATGCTCGAGAGAGAGCCGAAGATAAAGGAGCTTGACATCAACCCGCTGTTCGTAGATGAAAAAGGGGTTAAGGCGGCTGACGTGAGAGTGATAACATACTGAGCCTCGATGTCGTGTTCAAGCCTAAGAGCGTGGCGATGGTCGGCGCGTCAGCGACTCCTGGAAAAATCGGGCACGTAATCCTGCAGGGGCTTATGAAGGGGTTCGAGGGGAGGGTTTATCCCGTGAACCCGCACGAGGAAGAGATACTCGGGCTCAAGTGCTACCCGAAAGTGGCGGCAATCCCGAAGCAGGTGGATCTCGCGGTCATCGCGGTGCCCGCCAAGCTTGTGCCACAGGTGATGAGGGACTGCGGGAAAAAGGGCATGAGGGGCGCGATAATAATCTCGGGCGGGTTCAGCGAGATTGGCAACAAGGCGCTGGAAGACGAAGTGCGGCGCATAGCGAACAAGAACAAAATTGCAGTCATCGGGCCGAACTGCCTCGGCGTCTACGACTCGTACAGCAAGATGGACACACTGTTCAACCCGCGGTACAAGATGGAGCGACCGAGGGAGGGCGGCATATCATTTATATCGCAGTCCGGAGCGGTCGGAGCGGTCGTAATGGACTGGGCCGGCGCAGAAGGGTTCGGGTTCAGCAAATTCATCTCGTACGGCAACGCGCTGAACATTGACGAGGTCGACCTGCTGGACTACCTCGGCAAGGACCCGAGCACCAAGGTAATATGCATGTACCTCGAGGGCACGCGCAGGGGCAAGGACTTCATCAAGGCCGCGAAGCGCGTCAGCCTCAAAAAGCCCATCATTGGCCTGAAGGCGGGGAAGAGCGACGAGGGTGCGAAGGCGGTTGCGTCGCATACGGGCTCACTTGCCGGCACAGCCAGGGTGTGGGAGGCCGCGTTCCGCCAAGCGGGCGTGGTCGAGGCGAGGAGCATGCCCGAAGTGTTCAACTACGCGCGCGCGTTCGCGGAGCAGCCGCTGCCGAAGGGCGGCAGGGTCGGCATAATCACTAATGGGGGAGGGTTCGGCGTGCTCGCGACCGACGCGTGCATAGAGAATGGCCTGGAAGTCCCGCCGCTGGCCAAGAAGACCGCGCAGGAAATCCGGAAAAAAGTGCCTTCGTACGCGACCGTGAAGAACCCGATTGACCTAGTGGGCGACTCGGACTATTTGAGGTATGAGGCCGCCATCAACGCCCTGCTGAAGGACAAGTCAATCGACTCGATACTCTGCATCGTGCTGTTCCAGACCGCCGACATAGACTCGAGAGTGATAAGCGTGATTTCAGAGGCGAGCGACTTGGCGAAGAAGCCGATAGTCTGCTGCGCAGCCGGCGGCGAGTACTCGAGGCTGCACAGCCAATTGCTTGAGGAGGCCGGAGTCCCAACGTTCAGCAGCCTCAAGGCGGCGGCTGACACGCTGGCAGCAATAACTTATTACGATGAGTTCAGGAAGTCTGTCCGGAAATAATTTTCCGCGCTTCCTCTTCCTTTCCTTCCACGAGCAGCGGCAGCAGGTCAGGGGCGCGGGGGCCGGAGTAGCCGGCCTGCTCAAGGTTTTTCTCGAGGATGGAGAGGCCGATTTCGTCAATGCTTTTCTTTGCCTGGGCCTCGCGGAGTATCTCTATTTTTTTCTTGAAGTGCTCGGACTCGGCCGTGCTGTCGACGCTGATGACAAGGGAGTCGAAGCCGCGCGTGATGTCTGCAGTGCTCAGGAAAGAGCCGGGCGGGAGCGAGCCCGTGACCTTCAGCTTGACGAGGGGGTGCGGGTTGTGCGGCCTGATGCCCTCGAGGAGCTCGCGGGCCTTGCGCACAGTTTCTGCGGCATCGCCGGTCGCCTTGAGCTCGAGGCAGTAGAGCTTCCTCGGCGTGTCGAGCGATTCGGACGAGAGCTCACCTGTAGCGGTGTCGTAGAACCAGACGCGCTTCGGGTGCTCTGACTCGGACTTTATCATCTGTGTGATTATGGTGCTGCCCGGGTGGAGCAAAGTCTTGCCGTCCTTCTGCTTCACGTCGCCGGTGTGGACGTGGCCATTTATGTATAGGTCGAAGCCGTCTGGGAGGTCGCCCATCGAGAGGAAGGCGGCGTCTTCGTAGACGTATTCCCTAAAGCTCTGGTGCAGGACGAGTATGTTGACGGCGCCGGGCAGCGGCTTGAAGCTGCATTCTTTGAGTGCGAGGGGCGCGTACTGTTCGGGCACGCCGCCCATGCCGTGGATGGCGACGCTTTCGCCCTGCCTGGAGATGATGACAGCGTCGTTGTGTGCGGCCACGCACAAGCCCGCGGCCTCGAGGAGCTGGACAGGGTTCGTGAGCCCCCTGGCGCGCCGCTCGTGCGTGCCGTGTATTGCGACGACTGGAGTGCCCATGCTGGCCGGGACTTCCCTGCCCGAGCGGAAGCCGGTGATTGCGGCGGGGCTGTGGGACGAGTGCACAAGACGCAGGACGCGCATGGCCTTGTCCATGACCTCTGGCTTGGGCACGCGGGAGTCGAAGATGTCGCCCGGGAGGATTATGGCGTCGGCGTCAAGGCACTTGGCGATTGCCTCGCGGCCCTGGACAAAAGAGTCTTCCTGGCGCTCGGTGCCCCACGCGTAGCCGAAGTGCATGTCACTGGCGATGGCTATTTTCATCGAGAAGAGTTAGGCAGAAGAGAGTATTAAAGGGTTTTGATGAACTTCTGTGTCTTGGAGACGCAAATGGAAAGGGCGTCGTCGAGCGCGTCTGGGTTCACGCCGTTGGCCCCGGCGGCTGCTGCGTGGCCGCCCGCGTCGCCGCCTATTAGTTCGGCTATTGAGGGTAGGATGTCGCGCCCCAGGTGCAGGCCTTTTTTGACTAGGTCGTCCCTGGCACGCGCGCTTATGCGGGCCTCGCCCTCTTTTGCCGCCGCGACGAACGAGACGTCGGCGCCAAGGCGAAGCAGTGAGCGGGCCACGCTGCCCTCGAACGAGCTTACGTGGCTGGCCACGATTATGTAGCCGCCCTCGCGCGTTATCTTGAGGCGCTGCGCGCCCTTGAGCCGCGCGATTTTCTCTGCCTGCTCGCGGGGGGCGGCAATCAGCTTCAGGACTTCCTGAAAAGAAGCTTTTGTCTCGGTGAGCGACTCGGCGAGCACGCCGAAGGCCTCTGGCGTTGCCGCGATGAAGTTCGCGGAGTCCGTCACTATGCCCGCGCACACCGCGAGTGCAGTTTCTTTGGTCAGCGGCTCATCCATTTCCTTCAGGAGGGAATAAATGATTTGTGTGGTGGAGACTGCAGCCTCGTCGATTATGCACTCGTCGAACCCCTTCATCACGCCGTCTTTGGGCGAGTGGTGGTCAATCAAGATTTTCTTGGCCTTGGACTTCTTGACTGAGTCCAGGTCGAAGAGGGACGGCGAGTTTGTGTCCAGCACGATTATGCAGTCCACAGAGAAGTCGGGCTCCGTGATTTCAAGGCCGAACACACTGGCAAAGTCGGCTATCTGGCCGTTGACCGCGCCCTCGGCCGATATAGTTACTTTCTTTTTCCTGCGCTTGAGGGCGAGTGCGAGTGCGGCCGCTGACGCGATGCTGTCTATGTCGGGAGAACGGTGCGGCAGCAAAAGAAATGAGTTGGATTCCTTGATTAAGGAAACTGCTTTCTTACTCATTCTTTTCAGACTCGCGGAGCTTCTTCTGCAGCTCTTCGAGGCGCTTCTTCAGCTTTTCTTCCTGTGGGGCCAGCTTCGCCAGATCCTCGGTCGCCTGCTTCTTCTGCTCCTCGAGGCGCTTTGTGACATCGTCCTTGGTGCTCTCGATGAGCACGGCGCCGGTGGCGAAGTAGACCTTGCCGGTGGCGTTCTCGAGCTCCTTGAGAGTCGCGTCCATTTCAGCGTTCCTTGCTTCAAGGGCCTGCTTCTGCAGCGCCACCATTTGGTATTGCTGGCTGTAGGCCCGGTACTCTTGCATCTCTTCTTCGGTTGGCATATTGTTTCACCTCATTACTGACAGGCACGCGTCGAGCAGCCGGAGGCTGCTGTTTGCCGACGCGCGGATGGCGACATTGTCGTCGCCGTGAATGTCAATCCTTATTTTTTTCCCTTGCGGGGCGAAGGCAATCGTGCCCCGCTTTGGCTTCGCGTCTGCCGCGAGGGCCTTCGCGATGGCCCTGGCCTTTTTTTCTTCGCCCGTGTCGACCTCGATTTCGAGCCTCATGCTTTTTCCTTCCTGAGGTGAAGCCGCGGCCCGACTTCCGCGCCGCCCTGGATGAATGTTATTGCGTCCTTGTTCGCGGAAAGCACTGTGTCGCTTTCCCCTGGCTCGACGCCGAGCGCCTCGGCGAACCCGATTTCGTCTTCCACTGCAAGCGCGTCCGGCCTCTTGGATCGGCCGAACTCGCGCCCGAGCCTCACGCCCTTGATGGGGAACTCCTTGCCCCACTCCCAGCCGGCCTCGTCCACTTCAAGGACGCGTATGGAGCTGGGGTTGCCGTGCCGCCCCGTGACGACCGCCACAACCGAATAGCCCTCCTGGCGGGCCTTTTCGGCTACGGAGTCGATGGGCTGCTTGCCCCTCGTGAGCGAGACAGAGCCGGGGATTAGCCGGGCCATCTCTTTCACGAGCGAGCGCACCCGGGCACATGGCTTCCGTGAAGTCGTGAACAGTGGCATTCACACAGCCTGCACTTTCTTTGCGAGTGGGGGGCGCTCCTTTGTGATTATCTTGTGGCCGCAGTAAGGGCACGTCACGAACTTTTCCACGTCGTCAATCTTTTTTCCGCAGTTCTGGCACGTGTACATCTACTTCGCCTCCTCTTCGGCTGGCTCTTCCTCTTCTTCAGGGTTTTCCTCACCAGAAGAACTGGGAGAGTCGCCAGTTGGCGACTCCCCGGTTGGAACGTTCTCCGGCTCTTCGGTTGGAGAGTCTTCTGCCTTTTCGGCTGTGGCTTCGGTTGGCTCGGCTGCCTTCTTGGCTTTCTTCTTGGCTTTCTTCTTGGCTTTCTTCTTGGCTGTCTTCTTCTTCGGAGCCGCCGCTTTCTTCGGCTCTTCTTTTTCTTCGACTGCCTCGTAGGCAGCGATGATTTCTTCCTTGGCCGCGCCCTGGACAGCGCGCTGGCTTATCCTGCCGACGTCTGTTTGGGGGGCGTACGCGCCGCCGGCCAGCTTGGTCCTGCACTTGGTGCACTCCCAGATGCCGGTCGAGACGCGCTTCAGCGAGACCTTGCCGCACTGCGGGCACTTGTGCTTGGACTTGGCCTTAGCCTCCGCCTTTCGCACGTTCTCGCGGATTTTCCTTCCGTAGCGCGCGCCGTACCTTCCGGCTATGCCGACCTTCTTGGTCTTCCTCAGCCTCTTCCTTGTGGCCATGCCAAACCGCCTCACAATAGCTTTGTCAGTTCCTTTGACTTCTTGAAGGACATGTCGACGAGCTCGTCGATTTCCTTCATTGTGAAAGAGCCGTTCCCGCCCTTCTGCATGGCGCATATCCTGTCGCCGACCGTTGCCACGGTGAGCCTGGCGTCAAGCGCCTTGTCCTCGCCGAGCGACGGGTCGAGCATCAGCATGTCGCCAATCTTGAAGAAAGTGCACTCCACTGGCTTCTTCTGCACCGACAGCTTGCCCTTCGTCTCCTCGCGGATGACTTTGCCGTCCTCGTACTTCGGCATCTTCGTGTTCAGCAGGGCCGAAATCGCGGCCAATGCGAACGCGTCGAACAAGTTGCCGTTGTAGTCCAGGACATGCAGGTCAAGTATCACCATCCAGACCTCTTCGCCTTCTGTGACGCAGAGCTTTTCGAAGTCAAGGGTCCCGGACTCACGGATTCCGCGGTCCACGACTCTCGCGTACTCTACGGCGTTCGGCCTAGGCGGGCCGGACTCGAACATCGGCGACGCGATTGGCGTCAGCTCAACGCTCGTCATCAGCGTTCCTGCGTTCAGCTTGTCGGGGTAGGGCGTGCCCATCACGAGGCTTACGCCCGCGATGACTTCCGTCTTCCCGAGCCTCACGCGGGTCGAGCCGAGGGCGTTGGGTATGTAGCCGTTCTCGAGCTCTATTTTCCTGTACTCGAACGGCTTGCGCTTGTCTTCCCTCATCTTTTTCTTCGCCAAGTGGCGGGTGTAGTCAGTCTTTATTTCCCATGAAATGTCTTCAACAGTCATTCCTTGCCACCCCCTTTCTTGAAGCGCTCAGTAAGTGCCTTCTTCTGCAGCTCATAGATTTGCTTGGCTGCCTTGACAGACATGTCAATTGCCTCCTTGAACTCTTCCTTTGTCAGGTCACCGTCCATCTGCAGCAGAACGATTTCCTCGCTGTGCGGCAGGATGGCGATTGGCACGTCGGCCTGGCCGAAGTTGTCCTCTTTTTTGCCCAGGTCAAGCACGACGGTGTCGTCGATTTTGCCTGCGGCGCATGACACAATCAGGTCCCTCATGGGGAGCCCGGCGTCGGCTGCGGCGACCGCGGCCGCGGTAAGCGCGGCGCAGCGCGTGCCCGCATCTGCCTGGAGGACTTCCACGAACACGTTAATCATTGTGTTGGGGAACTTCTCTACCTCGATGACTCTCTCGAGCGCCTCTGCCGAGATTTTGCTTATCTCGGTGGACCTGCGGTCGGGGCCCGGCCTCTTCCGGTCGTCCACAGAAAATGGCGCCATGTTGTAGCGGTAGGTGAGGTATGCCTTGTAGGGGCTGGACCTGTGCCTCGGGAGGCACTCGCGCGGGCCGTAGACGCCTGCGATTACCTTGTTCCCACCCCACTCCAAATAAGCGGAGCCATTAGCGTTGTCGAGCACTCCTGCCTTGATTGTTATCGGCCTGAGCTCGTCGGGCTTTCTCCCGTCCAAGCGCTTTCCGTTTTTTATTAGTTTCAAATCACTTTTCATTCCCATCTTTTCCACCTGTCTCCAATAGTTTCTTTATCCTGTCTGTAAGTCCTTTAGTGTGAGCCTCGCGCTCTATGAGGCGGATGGCCGCCTCGGCGCGAGCGATGTCCTCTTCTTCTCCCTTGATGTATATCCGGCCGTTGCGGCCGACGAATATCCTGCAGTTGCTCCCCGCCGCCAGGGTCTCGACCATGGACGCCTGCCTGCCGACGATGCGGGGTATCTTGACCGGGGAAACGTTAATCAGCTTGCCGCCGTACAGCGGCTTCGCGAAGTCAAGGTCCATCTTGTTGATTTCGTTGACGTGCTTGATTTCCATTATCATGAGGTCGCCGATTTTGTACTCCCTGTCGCCGAAAAACGATAGGTAGCCGGTGTATGCCGAGTTTATGTCGACGAAGCAGCCCTTGCCCATGAGGCCCTCGATGATGCCAATCACGTGGTCGCCCTCGCGCGGCATGTACCTGCCGTTGAGCGGGACTACTTTGGCGAATCCCTTGGACGTGTCCACAAGGCCCATGACGTCCGCATAAACGCCGTCCTTTTTCTTGAAGGTCCCGTGTCCAGCCCTCAGCTCTTTTCCTCCAGCGATTTTTTCGCCGGGAATAACTACTTCACGCATTTCTCTCTTCCTTCCCAACAAAACTTAGATTGTTTCTATTAGCTTGGTTTCTACCGAGCCATGGGTTGATGAATTAAGCTTATCATAAACAGCCGACTGCATTCCCGCCGGCATTTCGACGACTGCCACGAGTGAGCCGTCGTTCTTCCACTCCTCTTTCACCCTCTTCAGGTCGTGCAAGAGCCCGTAGACCTTGCCCGTGTACTGCGGCGGCACGCGGATTTCGACGCGGACCAGCGCGAACTTGATTGGCAGCACGGGCCGCAGCTTCTCGACGACTTCGTCGACCTGCCGCGACGTGGCCTTTACGGGGTCGATGTGCACCTTCGCCTCGTCCATCGCCTTCTCGATTCGGGCGGGCGGGTGCGGCGTGTTGCTCCTCGGGTCAATCGCGTTCTGGGCGATTGCATTGATTATCTGCTTTTTCTTGGCCTTGATGAGCTCCTTCCGCTGCTCCGTCGTCATCTGGATTTCGCCTTTCGCGATTATCCTCTTCGCGACCTTGTCGAAGTCCGTGGTGCCGAACGACTCCTTCAGGGCCTCTTCGCTGGCCTTCTCCGCCTTGGACGCGTCGCGGTAGACCTCGTCCGAGGCCACCCAGTCCCTGACCGGGAGGTCTTTCTCCTTTGCCTCTGCCGCCATCTCGGGGTCCACGAGTATCTCGAAGTGGTGGCCGTGCGTCGTGAGCCTTGCGATGACAGCGTCGTCCAGTGAAATCATTACTTTCCCTTCAATGCCTTCTTTATCTCGTCCTGCGTCATCTTGACGAACTTCCTGTCCGCCGCAGAAACATAGGAAATCGCGATTGTGTCCGCCGACGCGGACTTGCCGCCCGCCCTCTTGAGCGCCTTGAGCGCCAGCTTTATCGCGTCGTCGCGCGACGCCTGGGCGCTGTACTCCTTCTCGAACAATGCCTCGACCTCTTTCTTGTTGGAGCCGATGGCCACGGCAAATACTTCGCTGAACGCGCCGCTGGGGTCTGTCTCGAAGAGCTTTGCCCCCGAGTCGTCGACGCCCATTATGAGGAGAGACGTCCCGAACGGCCTCGTGCCGCCGTACTGCGTGTACATCTGCTTGAGGTCGCACACGTCCTTGGTGAGCACCTCGATGCGCACCGGCTCGTTGTACGCGACTTTCTCGCGCTGCGCCTCGACGCGGGCGTAATGGATTAGCCTGCGCGCGTCGGCGACCAGGCCCGAAGTGGCTGCGCCGACGTGCTCGTCAATCTTGAATATTTTTTCTATGGACGCTGCCTTGACGAGGCGCGTCTTAAGGTTCTTGTCTGTCGCGAGGAGCACGCCGTCGCCGTAAACAATGCCGATTGCGGTCGTGCCGCGCTTGACTGCCTCGCGGGCGTACTCTACCTGGAACAGCCTGCCGTCAGGTGAGAATACAGTGATTGCCCTATCATATGCTGAAGAAGCTGGATACATTACTAAAACACCCCATTTTCCTTTTTTCTCTTAATTCGGCGTATATTACAATTCAAGCCCTTTAAATACCTTTGGCTTTCCGGATTGTCTTGAGCGTGCCGGACACGCTTAAAACCGTGATTCTCGCCTTTTCTCCCTTTATTTGGCCCACGAAGGCCAGGGCGATGAGGATATTGTCGAGCCATTCGTGGGTGCACCTGCAGATTCCAACACCCTTTTCGTACTCGATTATCGAGAAGTTGGCGCGTGCGTAGCCGTCCTCGCCGAACAGCGAGAGGACCGAGTTGCTGATGGCCTGGGAAACGTCTTTTTCAGTGGTGGGGCCGTGGACCTTGAACTCTATGTAGCGGCGCTTCTCGCGGAGAGTCGGGGGGAACGGCTTCATTGCTGTGCCTCCATCACGTACTCAGGCGCCTTTGAAATCGCCCACTTGGCCTGCTGGCGCGTCAGGCCGAGGAATACGCCGAATGCAATCAGTTGCTCGGGCGAGCGGAGCTCGAACTCGTCTTCCGCGCCGGAAGCAAGTATAATCCTGTTTTTCTTTTTGAGGCAGAGCTGAATCAACTTGCGGTAAGCCACAATCAAGCGAATTCTCTTGAATTTACTTGCGTTCAAAAACTGGCGGAAAGTGACTGCGATGGCTATGTCGTTGTCCTTCGCCACTTGCAAAGTGGCGGTGTCGATTGTCATCTTGCCGCTGTCCATGGGGTCGAGGAGGACCTGGGTGCGCGAGCGCGCGATTTTTTTGTTGGCTTCCTCGGTCCCGCCCTTCGTGGACTTCACGGGCTTCGCTGGCGAAAACCCTTCTTCTTTCCTGAAGGCGAACAAGTCGTAATACACGCTGTTTAATGGGCAAAGGCGGCAATATAAAGGGGTACGCTTATAAAGCCCAGCACGCAGAATGGATGCTACTCGCTTAGAGTGCCGTGAATGTGGGCGCAATGCCTGAACGCGGGGGAAGTGACCAATAATGGGAGCTTATAAGTACATTCAAAAGACTATGCAGCAGGAGTACGCCAAGCGCGACGAGAACTACAAGCAGAGGCTCATCGCGATGAGGCGCGAGCCGACCGTGACCCGGCTCGAGAAGCCGACCAACCTTGCCAGCGCCCGGAGCATCGGCTACAAGGCCAAGCAGGGCTTTGTGGTGGCGCGCGTCCGCGTCACGCGCGGGAGCGGGATGCAGACCCGCCCCAACAAGGGAAGGCGCCCGAAGCGCATGGGCGTGAACAAGCTCACGCGCGGCAAGAGCAAGCAGTCGATGGCTGAAGAGAAGGCACAGAGGAAGTTCAAGAACCTCGAGGTGCTGAACTCGTACTGGATTGCAGAAGACGGGCAGCACAAGTGGTTCGAGATAGTCATGGTCGACCCCTCGCACCCGAGCATCGCCAATGACCCCAAAGTGTCGTGGACCGCTAGCCAGCGCGGCAGGGTGTACCGCGGAAAGACTTCTGCCGGCAGGAAAGGAAGGGGCATCACCAAGCGCGGCAAGGGCACGGAGAAGACCCGGCCGAGCATCAGGAGCAAAGAGAGGAAGGGGAAGTGATTTGAATGGCAAAGAAGAGCAAAAGGCCGGCAAGCTGCTACAAGAAGCCGCCCAAGCACGCCTACACGCGGACAGCCAAAAAAGTTGTGAAGAAAGCGTTCGTGCGTGGTGTGCCCAACGTCACCATTTTCCACTTTGACATGGGGAGCTCGGGCAAGAAGTACAAGTACGTCGTGAAGCTCATTTCCAAGAACGCTGTCCAGGTCAGGCACAACGCGCTCGAGGCCACGAGGATTGTGGTGAACAGGACCCTCCAGAAGACCATCGGCCTGGAGAACTACCACTTCCAGATAAGGATTTATCCCCACCACGTCATGAGGGAAAACGCGATTATCTCCGGGGCAGGGGCAGACCGGCTCCAGACCGGGATGAAGCACGCGTTCGGCAAGCCAATCGGCAAGGCGGCGCGCGTCAAGCGCAACCAGGCCATGATGACCATCAAGGTCAACACGAAAGCCAACACCGAGAAGGCGAGGCAGGCGTTCAAGAAAATCGTCGCCAAGCTGCCGACGGCGTGCGCAATCGTGGTGGAAGAGCTCAAGAAATGATTCCCGAAGAAGTCGTCAGGGAGCTGAAGGGAAAAAAGAACGCGCGCGTTCTGGTCCAGCTCCCCGAGGGCCTCAAGACAAAAGCAGTCGAGATTGCTGGTGAGCTGCGGCAAAAGGGCTTCGAGCCCATTGTTTCCGGGGACCTGTGCTTCGGCGCCTGTGACCTGAAGACACTGAAGGGCGCGACGACGCTGCACGTCGGCCACTCCGAGTTCGTGAGGCAGGAAAATGTTGTCTACTGGGAATACGATTACGGCCAGGGCCTGGTCCCCGCGGCCGAGAAGGCATTGCCGCTGTTGGGGGAGCGGGTCGGATTGTTCACCACGGTGCAGCACCTCAAGAAGATTGGAGAGGCGAAAAAGTTTCTTGAGGGAAAAGGAAAAACCGTGCTCACCGCCGCAGGAAAAACGACGCGCGACTACCAGATACTCGGGTGCGACGCCGCGGGCGCGGTGAAGATAAAGGGCGGGGTCGACTCTTTCCTTTACATCGGCGGCGGAAGGTTCCACCCGATTGCGATTGCATATTACACTGGGAAGCCCGTGGTTGCAATTGACCCGTTTTCCCTCGAGCTGCAGGAAATCGATTCCGCGGTTTGGGAAAAAGACCGCGCGCTGCGGCAGACCAAGGCCATGAACGCAAGTAGTTACGGAATACTTGTTTCTTCCAAGCCCGGCCAGAAGAACTGGAACCTCGCGGAAACAATAAAGAAAAAGCTTGAGTCGGCTGGAAAGGAAACGCTCGTCATTTATCTTGAGAACATTACTCCAGACACTTTGCTGCCGTACGGCGTGGACGCCTTCGTTGTTACTGCGTGCCCCCGCATCGTTGTCGACGACTGGAAGAGCTACAAGAAGGCAGTGCTGCTCCCGGAGGAAGTGTAATGCTTGGCTGGTTCGGGTTCGCCGTCCTGGCGATGTCGCTCTACGCAATCCAGAACTTTCTCTCCAAGGGCGCGATGGAAAAGAAGTGCAACTCGGCCACTGTCATGTCCATCTTCTTCGCCACTGCGGGGCTGTTGGCCGCCGGGGCAATGCTCGTCACGGGAGAGGCGTGGGCCAACAGCTGGACCGTGTTCCTCGCTTTGGCCGTCATCAACGGCTCCTGCTTTCTCATGGGCTCGATAGCCCGGCTTGAGGCGCTGAAGTACCTGCCGCTCATCATGGTCTATCCCATGAAAAAAATGGACGTCGCCATCATCGCTGTGGTGGGGCTGCTGTTTTTCGGCGAGGCCTTGTCGCTGGCCCAGGGCATTGGGGTGGTGCTGGCGATTGCGGTAATCTGGGTCCTCGCCATGGACAAAAAAGCCGAAAAGCCAAAGGACTTCAGGAAGGGAATCGTGCTGGTCGGGATTGCGATACTCTTTTTTACAGTTACCGATGTCGTGCTGAAGCCTGCCGCGAGCGAGGGGAGTATCTACATGTTCATTGTGGTGGCGTACGGCCTGATGCTTTTGCCGTCCCTCCTGCTGCAGAAGAGGCTTGGCAAGGACAGGAGCGCCTCGCTCGAGACGACGCTGAAGTGGGGCGTGGCGATTGGCGTGGTGAACTTTTTCGCGATTACTGCATTGCTCACGTCACTAATGGATGGGCCGCTGTCCATAGTGTTCCCGATTACTGCGCTCGCCGTCCCGCTCGCGGGGGCGCTGAGTGTTGTGTTCTACAAGGAAAAGCTCACGGTGAACCGCATCGTCGGGGTGCTGCTCGCGGTCGCCGTGCTCGTGCTGATGAGCATGTAGTAATTTAAACCGAGCCGCCCCTTTTTGTTTTCGTGAAAAAAGAAATCATCGCAGTGCTTGTGCTGCTGGCCATGGCATGGCTCAGCATGCCCCAGCTGGACCACCACGTTGAGCCGTGGCTCGACACCGTGGTGCTTCCGGGCGAAGTCGAGGCAGCGCGCTGGGTGAAAAACAATGTCGACGGCCTGTTTCTCGCGGGAATCTTCGGCGGGGAGCTCGTAATGGGCATCGCAAGCCAGCCGTCGCTCGTCGGCGGCGACTGGGCCGCTAACATTAATTCGCCCAAGCAAATGAGCGACATGGACGAGTTTTATAAGACGGATTCTGCGGATAAAGCAGAAGAAATCTGGCGCAACTACAACGCGAGCTACGCCTGGTTCCCGGCGCGCCAGGTCTACGCCGGCTACGGGTGGATAGGCGCCAACGAGGAAAAGATGAGTGACCCGCGGTTCGAGGTCGTGTACACAAACCCGGAGGTGAGGGTATACAAATTAAGCGAGAGCACATAGCACTCGCCGCCGCAATGCTGTTCGGCATCTGGTACCGGCTTAAGGCGCTCGAGGGGCTGGTGCACCCGACGTACGGCAACACGATGTACCACACCGGCATCATCAGGGCAATCGTCGAGACCGGTTTTATGCCCGTGTATGACCTGTCGTACGGCGGGTTTACCAAGAGCTTTTACGTGCCGGCGTACCGGCTGTTCACAGCGTCGGTCTCGAGCCTTTCCGGCACCGACCCAATTGTCTCGGCGGGGCTGATGGTCGTCGCGCTCGGCGCAGTATCGATATGCGCAATTTACCTGCTCGGGAAGGAGTTCGGCGGGCCGTGGGCAGGGGCTTGCTGTGCAATACTGTTCGTGCTGTCGCCCGAATTAACGATATACACGATAAGGCCGTTCCCCGAAGTGCTTGGCGTGCCCATGCTCTTGCTGGCGCTTTACTTCGTGAAGAAGCAGGACCTCGGGATGGCCGTGCTTGCCTCGGTATTGACCGCACTCACGCACCAAACCAGCGCGGCGGTCCTCGGCTCGGTGCTGCTCGTCTATTCCGTGCTGGCGAGGGACAAAAAAGCTGCGGTGGCATTGCTCTCGATGTTCGTGGCGTACTTTGCGTGGCAGCTCTACGCGCTCAACAGCCTAGACATATTTAGCATGAGGCAGATTGCTCTCAAGGAAAGCGGGAAAATCACGCTGATGCACGTCGAGCGGATTGGGTTGTTTGCATTGCTGGCCGCGCCAATCGGCGCGATAAAAGCGGTGAAGAAAAGGCATTGGCTGCTCGCGTCGTTCGCAATCGCGGCGCTGCTGCTGGCGAAGAACGAGTGGCTAGGCATCGGGATATTCAACGACCGGCTCTTTACTTTCCTCGCGCTTGCGGTCGTTGTGCTTGGGGGCGTCGGCCTCGCAGAGCTGGGGAAGATGTGGGGTGAGGCAAAGTGAACATTGGTGTGCTGGAGTTCGCCTCGTTCGCCGCGGCGTTCGCGTTTTTGTTCCTCGCGCCGGGTTATGCTTTACTGCGGAAGAAAAAATACGCGCTGCCGGAACTGGCCGCGAGGGCGTTTGCAATAAGCGCCGGAGTCGTGCTCGTGGAGAGCTTTTTGCTGGCGTCATTCGTCGGGCTGAGTGCTTTGTCGCTGGCGGTTGTGGTCGGGGCCACGGCTATGCTATTTTTCCGGTCTGCCAGTCCCGGATAAGGCGCTTTGCGGCGCGGTCAAGGTCGAGCTCTGCGCCCTTGCGCAGCATCATCCACTTGCCGGCAAGCTCTTCGAGCTGCTCGTAGGGCTCGTCGAACGGCTCGGCCGTGTAGGCCTTCGCGATTTTTTGGGGGCCAAGCGTTCTGATGAGCTTCATGGCTGCGCCGATTGGGTCCTTCAGCTTCGTGACGTCATAGGCGCCCTTGATGGCGAGCTTTGCCTCGTCCTCGTCGCGCGGGATTATGCCGGGCGAGTCGAGCAGGACCACGCGCTTCGTGACGCGGAGCCACTGCTTTCCGCGCGTGAAGCCTGGCTTGCTGGACGTCTTTGCCTTGCCGCCCAGCGCGTTTATTACGGTGCTTTTGCCGGTGTTGGCGTAGCCCACCAGCCCAGCTTTTATTTTTTCTTTGCCCGGGAGGCACAAGTGGATTAGCGAGCGGAGCTCGCGCGTGCCCTGGCGCTTCTTGGCGCTCATCAGGACGACGCGGCCGCTCGGGACTTTGGTCTCCTTCACGAGGTCCATTTTGTTGACGACGAGCAGGAGTACTTTGCCCTTGCGGCGGACGAGGCCCTCGAGCTTTCTCGAGCGCGTGCCCTCGACGTCCCTGGCGTCCACTACCTCGATTATTACGTCGCACTCGTCGATGACTTCGCGCACGTGGCGGTTCATGCGTTAGTTCACCACGGGGTGGAATAAAAGAGTAGGTGCCAATCAGCGACTGGGAGTTGCTGGGATAAACGGGGTTGAGACTTACTCCTCAAGGAGCTTATTTACAAACTTAACGAGGAATTCTGAGGCTTGACGGGCTGTTTCACGGTTTTCTTTGTTTAACTTTTGGGCTCCAGCGTAGCCAAGCGAGCAACTGCTGCAGAAACAGCCACTCCGCTCCAGTCCATTGTAGTATTCCTCAACTTCTTTCGGCGTAAACTCTGATTGCTCTACCTTTGATGGCCGCGTGAGCACTTCCATAAACATATCCGCAGGCGGACACGGCGCTAAGTTCTCCGCGGGCTTTATCTCCAACGAGTCTTTTAGTGACTTCGCAACCTTGCGGTGTTCTTCTTTATCTGTAAGTAACTCAAACGGTGGCTTGTTTTCATCAAAAGAGAATCTAGGGTCCCCGTGAACATCAATGTAGTGTTCAGGCCTCATAAGGTAATACACGACGTGATGAATTTCAGGGCGGTCGTACCCCTCAGACGGGATGATATTTTCTTTTATCAGCTCTTCCTCAGCCCGTGTCATCGCTTCCGCGTCTGGCTTAAGCCCAATCACTCCTTTTTCCACTAACTCTCTTGGCGTGGCACTCATTAGCCCTTTGTCCACCCATCTTTGGTATTTTTCTTCTGACTCACCATACCCCAACTGCTTCAGGACCTCGTCGGTCGGAACTGGCTTACTGTACTTGCGTGCTCTTGAATTGATTAATGCGTCTCTGTGGATATCACAAACACCGTTCAGCTCAATGAAACCCACTTCTTTTTTGTCCTCAAGATTCTTGCGTGCGAGCATAGCGGTAAGCTTACCAATTTTCTCATTAAGGTGAACGCCATACTGCAAGACTACCTTTTTGCCAGCTAAGCCAACGAGCTGACGAAGGATGTCTCGATCCACTTCATTTTTGGGCTTACCCATCTCACCAATAATGAGCTTGCGTAGCTCCTTTGGCGTAGCTTCCTTTGGGAAACCAGGAAAACGCCCGCGCAAGAACTCTTGGTGTCTTTCTCCCTTGGCCATGCTACACTATTGTGCAGGTTGGAATAAAAGGTTAGATGCCAAGCAGTGGTTGGAACACTGGATACGGCTTTTTCGCTGTTGGGGGCTCCTTGCCTCCAGTGACGAGTGCGGGATAGTTTTCCATTAGTTCTTCCACGCCGCCGTCGGCGTAGTTCACTTCGTGGCCGATGCTCCACTCCTCAATGAGCGGGCTTTTTTCCCCGAGGATGTCGAGCGTGCAGCCGCGCTTCATCATCATCCACCCCGCGCGCTGTGCGTCTTTGGAGTCGTTCAAGAGCAAAAGCCTCCCGGAGGTGCCGAGCGGCAGGCCGCCGGGGCCGCGAATGGTTTCCGTGAATACATAGACTACGTCCTCGAAGACTTCCACGAATACTTCCTGGTCGGGCTTGGACAAGTTTACCTTGTTTCCCTTCGCCTCGACGACCGCGCTGCCGAGCTCCACCGCGATTTCCTGGCTTGTCTTGGGAAAGCCCTTGAACGGCCGGTTGACGCGCAGCGCGAAAGTTCCCTCGTGCACCAGGGGCACGACTGCTTTCTTCATTTCTTCGAGTGTTGGCTCGCACGTTGTCACAGGGGAATAGGAAACGATGCCGAATATCTTTCCGATGGCCTCGCCGCTTTTGTCTTCGACAAGTATCCTGCCGCGGCGCCGCGTTATTTTCGCGCCGGGCATTCCGGCCTGGAGGTTCGCGATTAGCCGCTGCTCGAATCGCTTCTTCACCGGCTCGGACTTCAGGAACAGCTCGCCGTAGCGGACGAGGAACAGCATCGGTCTTGTTTTGGAGTCCGGGTTTTATAAAGTGGGGAGTCGATAAAGCCCCGCGAGGGATAACAATGCCTAACACTAAACATGGGACACAGGGCCTGAAGCGCGGCTTCGCGAAAATGGTCAAGAACGGCGTGATAATGGACGTCACAACGCCGGAACAGGCAAAGCTCGCAGAAAAAGCGGGCGCAGTCGCAGTGATGGCGCTGGAAAAAGTCCCTGCGGACATCCGGGCCGCCGGGGGAGTGGCGAGGATGGCCGACCCCGCAATCGTGGGCAAGATAGTGAGGGCCGTCACGATTCCAGTAATGGCGAAGGCCCGGATTGGGCACCTGGCAGAGGCCCAGGTCCTGGAAACATGCGGCGTTGACATGATTGACGAAAGCGAGGTCCTGACCCCGGTGGACGAAGAGCACATCGACAAGGCCAAGTTCACAATACCGTTTGTGTGCGGCGCGAGAAACCTGGGCGAGGCATTGAGGAGAATCAGCGAAGGCGCCGCCATGATAAGGACCAAGGGCGAGCCCGGCACGGGCGACGTGGCAGAAGCGGTCAGGCACATGAAGCTGATGAACAAACAGATTGCCGCACTCAAGGGGAAGGGCGCGGCTTTCCTGAAGAAGAAGGCGAAGGAATACCGTGTGAGCGTAAGGCTGGTCAAGGAAGTGGCAAGGCTCCAGAGGCTCCCCGTCGTCAACTTTGCTGCCGGTGGGATTGCGACGCCTGCCGACGCGGCATTGATGATGCAGCTCGGCGCGGACGGCGTGTTTGTCGGCTCCGGAATCTTCAAGTCAAACAACCCACAGAAAATGGCGAAGGCAATCGTGGAAGCGACCATGAACTACAACCAGCCCGAAGTCGTTGCGCGGGTCTCAAGAAACCTTGGCGAGGCAATGAAGGGCACTGAGGCAAAGAAGCTTCAGGAAAGCGACAAGATGCAGGCCAGGAGCAGCTAGATGCTTGTAGGTGTTCTGGCGGTCCAGGGCGCGATAGCAGAGCACGTGCAGGCGCTCGAGAAAGCGGGGGCTTCTGCCCTTAAGGTGGAGAACAGGCAGGCGCTCGAGCGGGTTGACGCGCTCGTGATACCCGGCGGGGAGAGCACCACAATAGGCAGGCTCATCGGGGAGTATGGGCTATACACTGCAATCAGGAAAAGGGCAGCCGCGGGCATGCCGATAATGGGGACGTGCGCCGGGCTAATCCTGCTCGCGAAAGAGGGAGACAAGGACGTCCAGAGGACAAACCAAAAGCTGCTCGGGCTGATGGACACGAGGATAGCGAGGAACGCGTTCGGGGGGCAGCGCGAGTCTTTTGAGGCCATGCTAGAGATTCCCGTGATTGGCAGGAAGAAGTTCCGCGGGGTATTCATAAGGGCGCCCACGATAGAAAAGGCGGGCGAGGGAGTGGAAGTGATTTCCCGCTTCGAAGACAGGATTGTGGCGGCGCGGCAGGGCAGCCTGTTGGCGCTGTCGTTCCACCCAGAGCTCACCGCGGACACTAGGCTGCACAAATACTTTTTGGGAATGATTTAGGCTATATACTCTCTTTGACTGCCCTTGCAATCAATTGGCCATCGGCTTTTCCGCGCAATTCTTTCATTACTTCGCCCATGATTTTCTGGAACGCGCGTGGGTCGCCGAGCGCGCCCTTGTTCTTTGCAACGATTTTCTTGACTGCCTTGCGGACCTGCTTCTCGTTCATTTTCGAGAAGTTGTCCTCAACAATGTCGACCACTGTCCTCGTCGGGTTGAACACGATTGCGCGGATAATCTCGGGGAAGCCTTCCTTGGCGAACGCGCCCTTGTCGTAGAGCATGAACATCTCGATTAGCTTTTGGTCGGGGAGCATGTCCACGTCAATGCCCTCGCGCCGCAGCTCGGTGAGCGTGTCCTCGAGCACGTGCGCCACAATCTCGGGGTGCTTCCACTTGAGGTGGTCGAACAGGATTAGGTTGTTTGACGACGCGAGCTTTTCCGCGAGGTCGTTGCTCATCAGTTTTTTCAGCCGCGCGAGCGTTGCGCCGGGGAGCTCCGGCAAGGGAATCGCGTCGAGCCGTTTTTGCTCAACAACAACGGGGGGAATATCTGTTTCGATGTAAAGCCTTGCTGCCCCAGGCATGGGCCGCAGGAACTCACTGTTTCCATCAGGCAATGCCCTCCTTACTTCAGAAGGAACCCCTACGATTAGCTGATTGGCTCTTGCTGCTACCAGTTTCAGAGCGTTTTTGGCTCGTTTTTCGTCAGCCGCGACAAGGACGAACGCCTCACCCTCCAGCTTGAGGTTAACAATAATGTCTTTCTCAATCTGGTAGTTGCGCATGTCTTCGTCGCTGTGGATTATGCCGCCAACCCCTGCTTTCTTGGCATGGTCGGATAGTTCTGTGCCCACCCTTCGGTTGGGCTGCACTTCTTTCCCCAGAATTCCTTCAAAGCCAATCAGAGGTAACGCGAGAACAGTTTTTCCACGAATAAACTTACATTTAGTATTTTTGAATAGATTCGTGACGTCTATGATTTTTCCTACTTTGGCTTTTCTCTTTTCTAGCTCTTCAGCTACCTCAATCAATACTTGTTGCCGAGCTACTTCTCGGCGGGCTATCTCTGGGAACATTTTGAGGTCTTGTGCTCCTTTGATTTCAACTCTTGCTCCGCCTTTGATGCTGATGTTGATGTCCTGGCGGATTGTCCCTATGCCGCGCTTTACCTTCCGGGTCGCCCTCAATAATGAGCCGATAGCCAAAGCGGTCTCGTATACATGCTCCGGTGACTTTATGTCGGGCTCTGTACTCAATTCAATCAGAGGTATCCCAAGCCGGTCAAGCCGGTACCACACTTCTCCGGGCTTCCGGTCAACTACTGTTGCTGCATCTTCCTCAAGCTGGGTGTTGACCATGCGTACCGGCCCCAATGAAGTGTCAATTCTCCCCCCCCTCCCCACGAGAGAGGTTCTTTGAAATCCAGTTGTATTTGAGCCGTCAACTACTGTCTTCCTCATGACGTGTATTTCCCCGATTACATCTGCCCCAATCATCTTGCAGACCTGGAGAGTAGTTTCCAAGGCCTCCTCATTCATTGGATGCGGGGGCTCGGAGTCTGTTTCCACAAGGCAGCTCGTGGCCGGGTTGTAGCAATAAACGAAGGTGATGTCGCGTGCTTGCTCGTGGCGGGCAGCCAAGTCGATTTCGCCCAGTTCGCCTGCCACTGCCCGTAGTTTGCGCCTTATCTTGAACGGAAAATCTTGGCTCCTGTGGGTGGGACACTCACAGAATAGCTTGGTAGCAGTATCTAATTGTACGTGAAGCTCCAAGCCGCTGCGGAAACCCATCTTTTCGTAGTCCATACCAACTGCCTTGTGATTTGTACCCTAACCTTCTATCGCATGCTTAAAAAAACTTCCTAGTCAGAGAGCCCTGGATACAGCTCAATCGTGCCTTCTGCAATCTTTTTTCCGAGCCTTGTCAAGTAGACTCTGCCGTCCTTTGTTTTCTTGAGGTGGGTGAACTGCATCCCCTGCTTTACCTCTTTTGTTTGCTTTATCTTTACCGCATTCTGTGGGGAAAAAGCGCCTGATTTTAAGAGCTGTGCATACAATTCCGCTGACTCATCTGGCTGTGGGAAATACTTTTGTTTTGCGTACTGGAAGCCCATGCCGGGCATTGTGAGCAGCCCATGCGCCTTGTAAAGAACTCTATTCCCTGTCTTCACTTCAATTATCTTGGGGCCTCGCTGGGCTTCTTCTATTACCCTTAAGTAGCGGCCGACGGTTTCCGGCCTCAGCCCCGTTTCTTGGGAAATCCGGTGTTTTGAAAGGGCTACATCATTATGCTTCTCGATGTAGTCCATCATCTCAGTTACGATTTCAAGCGCGTCCTTTCTCATTGGGTGATTTATAGCTATTGTAGTATATAAATATTACTATTACAATAGTAAATAACCTTATATGGCTCGGCAGAGAAAGTTTTCCTGGGGAGAGTAGAATGAGAGACTACGAAGAAGCTGTGCTTATTGCTCTTTTTGATGAGAAAATAATTGGCTCTAGCTATAAGCCAATTGAAAAGGCTGCTCGTAAAATTAACTGGGGTGGGATTGCCAGGAAGTACGATGTAAAGAAGTCTTTCAAGAAAGTCCTGCAGGGACTTGCCCGGAAGGGCGTTGTAAGTGACCATGGCAAGTCAGGCAGGGTGGTCTCCCTGACACTGGCTGGACTGGCTTACCTAAGGAGCGAGTTGGAAGTATAAAGGCGTTCTGGTCTTCTTCAAGAGACTTGGCCCTGGAGTTCCTTGAACAGGCGGAAGGCTGTTATCGCATCGTCGTCTGTGAGAGTGAAAGTTATCTCCGTGTAGCTGGACACCATTTGCAAGACGTTTATTGAGTTGCGTGCCAGCACCCCACTCAAAAAGTAAAGGAAGCCAGGGGTGCTGATGGACCGCGCTTCGCTGAACTCAAGGGCAGATAACCCCCTCATTGTCCCCAAGAGCTTTTTCTTTGGGACGAGGGAGACAAGCCGGTCGAAGCGTTTTTCCTCAAGGACGACTTCTATCTCGCTTGTGCTAAGTATCAAGTAAAAATTCTCGCCCTTCCCCCACTCGACTTCTTTCATCACCCTGAAAATCGCTTTCTCGACTTCTTCGTCCCGCTCCAGCGCAACGTCACACATCCCGGACTTCAAAGAAAAACGGCAGCCCTTCAGCACGTCCAGGACTTCCTCGGAAACGACTTCCTTCGCCAGCTTGTCCTCATACCTCTTCAAGGCCAGCACAATTGCTTCCCGCGTCACCTTCCTGCCGAACTCCGCTTCCACCTCCGTCTTTATGGAGTTGGCAAAAGCAGAGCAATTCAGCACGCCCAGCCGCAGGGAATCGCGGACAAAGACCAATCGGTCCACCCTCTGCCGCACTAGCCCCGCCAGGCTACTCTTCTCCATAATGTTATATTTGTAACATTATGTATATATATGTAACTAAGCCCAATTATCGCATGAAATTTGCAATCTCGAGGGAAGTGGCCAGAAAATACCCTGGACTGAAGATTGGGATTGTGGTTGTGAAAAGGCTTGACAACAGCGATTACCCCGACTCGATAAGGCTCTTGAAGCAAAACGCGGAAGAATACACCAAGTTCAATTTCCGGGGCCTTGTGCATCCCCACTTGTTGGCCTGGAGAGAGGCCTACAAGAAGTTTGGCTGCGATGGCGGGTGTTCTGCTGAGTGGCTGGTCAAGCGTATATTGGAGAAGAAAGCACTGCCGAAGATAAACAAGCTCGTCGACATCTACAACCTCGTGTCAGCCAAGAACGCCATGCCAATCGGCGGGCAGGACCTCGACAGGATTTGTGGGGACATAGTCTTGAGGATTTCACCGGGCGGCGAAAGGTTTGTGGGGATTGGCGGGAAAGAAGAAAAGACAACCCCCGGTGAAGTGGTTTACGCCGACGATGAAAAAGTGTTGTGCAGGAATTGGAACCAAAAAGATTGTGATGCCGCCAAGTTTACCAAGGAAACCAAAAAAGCTGTCTTGTTCGTCGATGGAATCGGTGGCATAAGCGAGGAAGCAGTAAAGAAAACAGCGAAGGACTTGGAGAGTATTATAACAGAGTACGGGAACGGCGTGGCAACTTCTTATTTTCTAGTGGGAGCCAACAGTGTTTCGCTGTGAGTCAGGTCACAGGAAAGATGATTTCGAGGCCTGCCTTGAAGCCGTCAGTCACTTTCTTCTCCGCCCTGTATCTCTTCCATCACTTCGTCGATTCTTTCGTGGAGCTCTTTAAGAGTGCCCTCGTTGCGGATGATGTGGTCCGCCATCATGAACACAGTCTCCATGCCCTTGTTCTTGAGGTCGCGCTCGTCCCTCCCGAAGAACGCTTTCTTGTCCTGGGGGTCACTGTCGTCGCGGCGGGTGTAGCGCATTTCGCGCGGGGCTGACGCCATTAGGAGGAAGAAGTGGGCGGTCTTGGCACGGAAGAACTCAACTTCTTGGGGGCTTCGGAATCCCGTTATGACGGCGTCCTCGGCGTCTATGATTGGGAAGAGCATGTTGGCCATTACGCCCATTCCACCTTCCTTGCGGAGCTCGTCGCCTAAGCGGCTTGCGTTGTCCTTGGTCGGCTCGAGGCCGCGCTTCTCAAGTTCCTTGAGGAAGACGTCATGGTAAAAGTCAAACTGCTTGAAGCCGTACTCCTTCATCAAGTAATGCGCGACAGTGTCCTTGCCGCTCCTCGCCGGGCCGGTCAAACCGATAATCATAGTAACCACGTTAGTAAAGGAACCTCGGAAAGTTATACAAGAAAGCTTTATAAAAGCATGAAGAGGTATTAAAGTATATGAAAATTCACACCTTGGACGTGTTGCCCCGTCAGGTGAGAACAAAAGCTGGTAAAAAGCGGCTGCTCGTCTTGAAAGAAGGTTCCATCAGCTCCCTTCTGCCCATAAAACTCAGGATATTGCGCCTACTCTCTAAGAAAGCCTTAAAAACAACCCAAGTCACGGAATTGCTAGGGATCCAGAAAAGGACGACCAGAAAATTTTTAAATGAGCTCGAGATTGAAGAAAAAATTGTGAGGACAGAAGGCAATCGCATTAACAACTCTTTTCGTTTCGCTGATTCATGGAGAATTGTTGGCAAGATAAGTGGCATCCCAAATAAACCCCCAAAAGACAGGGTATGTGTCTGGTACTCCACCAAGCACACTAATTACTCTACCCGTCATTACTGTTTTTTGCCGAAAGAGATAGGGCTAACAGACAACATCGCGTCTGCTATTGGCATATTTGATGGTGAGGGCAGCAAAACAAAAATTACTACGTTGGAGATTGTGAACAACGAGCCACTGGTGATTAAATGCCTACTGGAGTTTTTTGGGATTTTTGGCATTCGGAAAAAAGACTGGAAGTGGAGATTAACATTCAATATTAAACTGAAGGACAAGTTGAGTGTAAAGGCTATTAAGAAGGCAAGAGAGTATTGGGTCAAGAGCACAAAGATATCCGCTGAAAACGAGACTGCTAGCTCCCCACAGTTTTTGGGTACCCGCATAGGCAAAATCAGACGAGGCCCTCCGTGGGGGGCTTTGAGTATTTTTTACAATAGTGTGATACTGCGGAGCGTGCTAGCCTCAATTATGGAAAACTTAAAACCAATGATACTACAGGATCCGCAGCTGGTCGCGGGGTATCTTAGGGGCTACCTCGCTGCAGAAGCATACGTTGGAGCAAACGACAGGGCGATACAAACAGCCTCAACAAGAAAAGAAGAACTTGCTTATCTTGGAAAATGCTTTGATGTTATAGGGGTTAAAGCATCCATGAGTAAAGCAACAAGCACGTCGCCACCACGCATTATTGTTACCAATTTTGATTCTTTCATGAAGCTATACAAGTTAGACGTGTTCAGGCTTCATCCATACAAAAAGGCTAACTTGCTTTCAAAATTACTAAATTATACCCTATTAACTGGGGATGACAAAGAAAAAATTGGAAAAGAATTGAAGACACTAAACAACAAAATAGAAAACAGAGAAAAGCCTTTCAAAAAATTTACTTATACAAAAACATATCTGGCTCGAGCTGGGGGTTGAGCTCGCCCTTAAGATTCGATGTCATGAGTTCTTTTACTTTGTCACCCTTGGCATGCGCCAGCACCCAGCCGAGCTTTACGTACGCCGTCTCGGCGGTCATGTCGTACGCCGGGATTGCGCCCGCGTCGTGGTACAAAATGCGCAGGTTGGTGTAAACATTCGGGTTCACCGTGCCGTAGATGCACTGCGTCGCGACGACAATGGGGACACCGCTTTTGACGGCGGACTTTATGCGGGGAATCCAGCTCTTGCGCGCCTTTGTCGGCACGTGGCCGAGCGCAGTGCCCTCGATGACGAGGCCCTTGGCGCCGCTGTCCACGTGGTAGTCGATTATTTTTGGGTCCGAGCCGGGATACGCCTTCAGCAGGGCGATGTGGCGCTCGAATTTCGTGTCTACCTCGGTTTTACCAGTGCCGCGCTTCTTAAATTTAGAAATGGGCTCGATTTTCCCGTCAGGGTAAATCTTGGCGAGGGGGTAGTCATTAATAGGCTTAAAAGCAGGCCTGACAGTACTACTCATTTTCCTCACTTTCGTTCCCCTCAAGAAATAGCAGTAATCATCAGAAAAGGTAGCGTGCATACAAGTCCCGACTTCAGCTATGTCGGACAGCGCGGCGTAGGCGGAACAAGTAAGGTTCAGCACCGCGTCCGCAGAGCCGCGGTCGCTCGAGCGCTGCGCGCCCGTGATTATGACTGGCTTCGTGGTGTTGAGCATGAAGGACAAGGCGGCTGAGGTGTAGTGCATGGTGTCCGTCCCTTGGGTAATTATGACGCCCTCTGCCTTGTCAAGCGCTTTTGCAGTGGCCTTGGCAAGGTCCACCCAGTCAAGCGGGTCAAGGTCCTCACTCATTTTCTCGAGGACTGTCTTGGTCTTGATGCACGCAATGTCGCCGAGCTCGGGCACGAGTGCAATCAAGTCGTCGCCCGTCATGTCAGTATAGACCGCGCCCGTGGAATAGTCAACGCGCGAAGTGATGGTGCCACCCGCACCGAGGAGCGCGATGTGCTTCTTTCCCTTGCACGACTGCTTTGCCTTTGCGTGGCCGCCGGTCTCGTACTTGTATTCCTTGGTGATTCTCTTGGGCTCGGGAGTGGAAGACTTGCTGATGGTTTGGCCCTCGTACTTTATGCCAATGTTGTAGCCGTTGTCCAGCTTGAGCACGATGTGGTCCGGTGAAGCAGTGATTTCGGGCGACGGCATTAACAGGCCTTCCTCACTCCCAACAACAATTCTGTCGCCTACGGCTGCCTTCGCCGCCTTCAGGGCACCCTGTATCTCCCTGGAATAAGCCATTCAACCACTCGACGTTAGCTTTTCGCCCTTCTCGTTTTTAATGATAGGCACGGCCACGACTTCCAGTGGCTGGAGCCCGAGCTCGATGCGCTTTTCATTGATTAGGTCGGCGCTGGGCCTCGTCTCGTCGCTGACCACGATGGTGCTGAACCGCGGCTCAAGCGCAAAGCCGTAGACGTCATCTATCTCGCAAATCACTGCGCCCCAGCCCATTTCCGAGAGGAACCGCTCGAGGCCTGCCTGCCTCTCCGCGAACGAAGGCACGTTGGAGTGCTTGGAAGACGCGAACTCGTCGCTCGTCAAGCCGATTTCCACTATCTTCCCAAGCGCGAACGCCATGCTGAACAAGTACTCGTGGCCCTTGTGGATAGCGCTGAAGGTCCCGCCAACACAGACCATGTCGCCCTTCTCTGCCGAAGCGTCCGGGAGGCGGATGTGCTCCAGGGAGCTGGAAGGAGTGGCAGCACTGGAGGAGCCGGCTTCTTCGCCACTGGGGGGGCTGGCAACTGCCAGCCCCCCGGTTTCAGCTTCTTCCTCCCCCGGTTGTGGCTCCTCTTCGACGGTTTCTGGCTCTTCTTCAGTTTCTTGTTTTTCCTCCCCGGTTTCTTCTTCGGGCTCCAAAAGCAGGTCCTCGTCTTCTTCAATGTCCATTGCCGGGTCCAGCGGCGGGGGTGGGGGGCTGTTCATTGCACCACCGTCCCACGCGTTCTTCCCTTGAGCGTCGACTCTATCTCGCCGGGAGTGCCGTTGATTATGAAGGTCCTTATTTTGGAGCGAGCGATTAGCTTGGCCGCGAGGAGGTCGAACACGAAGTGCGTCCTCGCGCCGCGCGCGTCCTGCTCCGCCGAGAGAGATATTAGTCTGGCGAACTTCATTTTCCGGAATTTTTTGGCGGACTTGTGCTTGCGCGGGTCCTTGGTGTACACTCCGTCCACGTTGGTGGCGTTGACAAGCTTTTTGGCGCCGATTGCCTCGGCGAGGAGGGCTGCGACGGTGTTCGTGGTGTGGCCCGGGACAGTGCCACCCATGACCGTGATGCCCTTGCGCTTCGCTTCCCTGCGGGCCTCGTCGATTGTTGCCGGGACTTTGCCGCGGAGGCCGAGCGCCTTGCGGAGGAGCATCGCGTTCTTGCGGGTTTGCCTGATTGCGACTGCGTCGAGGTCGTACTCGCTCACGCGCCTTTTCCTGGCGGCGAGGAGTGCTTTTTCGCCGCGCTTCCCCATGCCGACGACCACACCGACGACCGTGCGCCTTTTTAAGCGCTGCAATATAGAACTGACTTCCTTGACGTAACCCGCGTCTGTTTTGCCGGGAAACACCAGAGAGCCTCCAATCTTCAGGACTATGGCCAAATCAACACCTCAGGCATTAAATACGCGGGACTATTATAAAAACGTGACTCGAAATGGCGCACTCGAAAGAGAGGTACCTCTTCCGCAAGAAGCTGAAGGAACTGTCCGAAATGAAGGGACAGGGGACAGAATTGATTAGTATCTACATTACGCCCGGCTACAACGTCAGCGAGGTCACGAACAAGCTCCGCGAAGAAGCTGGCCAGGCCATGAACATCAAGAGCAAGCAGACGCGGAAAAACGTGAGTGCCGCGATTGAGCGGCTCCTGCACGCGCTGAAGAACATGAAGAAGCCGCCCGAGAACGGGCTCGCGATTTTTTCGGGAAACATCGACGACAAGGTCGAGTTGTTCTCGATTGAGCCGCCCGAGCCACTGAATATCCAGACGTACAGGTGCGACTCACAGTTCTTTTTGGACCCGCTGTGGGACATGCTCGAGGCCAAGGAGGCGTACGGCCTGATTATTGTTGACAGGCGCGAGGCCACGCTCGCGCTGCTGAAGGGCAAGCGCATCGAGCTAATAAAGTCCATGGGGTCGCAGGTCCCCGGAAAGCACCGCGCCGGCGGGCAAAGCAGCGTGCGTTTTGAAAGGCTTATTGAAATCGCCGCGCACGAGTGGTTCAAGAAAGTCGGCGACCTGGCGAACAAGAACTTCGAGCCCGAAGAGGTCAAGGGCGTTATTTTGGGTGGGCCGGGCCCGACCAAGCACGGGTTCCTGAACGCGGACTACCTCAGCAACAAAACCAAGAAAAAAATTGTCGCCACTGTGGACACGAGCTACACCGACGAGTTCGGCATACGCGAGCTGATGCAGAAGTCTGGCGACGTGATGCACGACCTCGAGATAATCAAGGAAAAGAAGCTCCTCGAAAAGTTTTTGAGCGAGGCGGCGCTAGGCGGCCTGGCGGCGTACGGCGAGAAAGAGGTGCGCGAGGCGCTCACGATGGGCAAAGTGGACACACTGCTCTTGAGCGAGGAATTGATGTGGAAGCGCGTCGAGTTCAAGTGCCCCCAGTGCGGCGCAATCAAGGAGATGACGGTGAAGGAGCACATGCCACTCGTGAAGTGCGACAAGGACCACATGAACATGGCGCCGCACGTCGAGAAGGACTTCGTGGAAGAATTGGCCGAGCTCGCGGAGCAGATGGCCAGCAAAATCGAGATGATTTCGACGGACACGCCGGAAGGGGAACAATTTAAAGAGGGGTTTGGTGGGATAGGTGCGCTCCTGAGGTTTAAATAATATATAAGGAAAAGCTTATATATGTAAGTAATTCCTAATACCTGCATGCGGCTCGACAGAGTTTTAAACGAACTGCTTGGTTCTCAAGCCAAAGTAAGGATTACAAGGGTGGTTGTCACTAACCCCCGGCTGGAGCACACCGGGAGGGAACTTGCCCTGATTGCGGAAATATCTCAACCACAAGCCAAGGAAGCGCTGGGGGTGTTGGAGACTTATGGGGTGGTTGGGAGCAGGACCGTGGGGCGGGCAATCGTGTGGAGACTAAATAAAAAAAACTATATTTACAAAGAATTGCTGCTGCCTTTGTTCACGAATGAAAAAATGGTGCTAAGGGATTTGAAAAAAGAACTTGCCCGGACTCTCGAGCCATTCTCGGAAAAAGTCATTTTATTTGGGAGCATTGCCCGGGAGGGGGGCGGGTCGTCAAGTGACTTGGACTTGTGTGTTGTCACAAAGAACAAGAAACTAGCCAAAAAAGCACTCTTGGATTTGGGGGCAGAAATTGCCAGAAAGTATAATATAGTTGTTTCGTCAGTAATTTATTCGCCGAAAGAATACAAAACATCAAAAATAATCGAGGGGGGAGAGGCAATATGCGAACGAGGATAGTGGAAAAATTCAAGTACAATAATTTTCTTCAAAAGGCTAGAGAGTTTTATGACGAGATGAATGAGGCCCATGCAGCAAAGCGCTGGAATGCTGTTGGATTAAACGGTATTCACTGTGCAATCAGCTGCTGCGACGCGGTGACAGTTTACTTTCTCGGCAAACGAAGTGCTGGAGAGCGACACGAAGAAGTGGTCAAACTGCTACAGCAAATAAAGGACGTCGATGAAAAAGTAATAAAGCAGAGGATTGTGCAGATTCTTGATGTGCTGAGGTCCAAAACACGAGTGGAGTACCACGCAGAAGTATTTTCTGAGAAAGAAGCTGGCATGATAGTCAAGCAAACAAAACGGGTTTATGAATGGACAACTGGGCTACTTAAATGATAATCAAGCAGTCGCCGCAAGATTTTGTTGTCGAAGAAATAACTCTTGACGGGGAAGTGCTGGAGGTCGGGAAAGAATATTCTTTTTCTGGTGGGGAGGGAGAGCACCTTGTTTTTGTGCTGGAGAAGACAAACTGGGCGACTATGGGCGCGATGAAGGAATTGGGAAAGCGCTTGCATTGCTCGGAAAAGCGCTTGGGGTTCGCGGGCACCAAGGACCGGCGCGCCGTGACAACGCAGAGGTGCTCTGCGTGGAACGTGAAGAAGGAAGAGCTTGACAAAGTAAATATAAAAGACATAACGCTGAAGCCGCTCTGCTATGGCGAGCGCGTGGGGCTCGGCGACCTGTGGGGGAACAGGTTCACGATAACAGTGCGGGAGTTCGACGGCGAGGGAAAAATGCCGGAGAAAATCCCGAATTTTTTCGGGCCGCAGCGGTTTGGGGGGCAGAGGCCGATAACCCACCTCGTCGGCAAGGCGATTGTGAACGGCCAGTTCCACGACGCCGCCGACATATACCTTTTTGAGACGATGGAGGGCGACCCGGAGAGGGAAGTGCGGGAGAAATGCAGGGGCGACTACGCCCGCGCCCTCAAGGAATTCCCGATGCACCTTAAGTACGAGCGGTCGATGCTTGGCTGGCTCGCGAAGAGCCCGGGCGACTGGGTGGGTGCGCTGCGGGCATTGCCGCGGAAATTGCTGGTGATGTTCGTTCATGCTTACCAGTCGCACTTGTTCAACCGCGTGCTCGAGGAGCGGGGCATTGAGCCGAGGAAAGGGGACGTCCTTGAGGAGGGAGTGCCCACGGGCCCGCTGTTTGGCATGGAGTGCCCGCTCGCCGCCGGGGAGGCGGGCGAGATTGAGCGCCGCGTGCTTGAGGGCGAGTGGCTGGGGCTGAGGGACTTCGAAATCCACGGCATGCCTGACCTGACGAGCAAGGGCATGAGGCGGAGGCTCTGGATTGAGCCGAAGGGCTTCGAGGTGTTGGAGGGGGGCGGGAGCTGGATAAAAGTAAGGTTTTCGCTGCCGAAGGGGTGCTACGCGACTACTGCGTTAGATTACCTGAAGTAGATGCCTCTGGGGGGCGTCAACTGCCACCGGCTTAGGGGGGCGCCGACTGGCGCCCCCCTAGTCCATTGCGATGGCTTGGTAGTCTAACGCGAAGTTATCCTAAGCTGTTAGATTACCTTCAGTAAGGTTTCCCGGCTCGGCAGGAATGGCCAAGAAGTACGGCAGGCCTTCCCTCAGGAGCCCTATTGTCGCGTTGACCGCTTTTTGCGAGTCGCCGGGGGCGGGCTGTATGTCTATGGTCGAGTTGCCCACGTGCACCTGTGTCGTGGGGTAGGACGGGTAGCGCAGGATTATGGACGGCTCCTCGAGGGCCTGGCGGCACTTTTCGACCGGGACTTGCGCGTTTGAGCTGTTGGTGCACGAGAGCCAGTCGCCGTCCGCCTGCACGCCGTAGACGCTCACGTTCACCCCCTCTGACGCGAGGTGGAAGACGAGCGGCACGAACGCGTCGACTGCTCCCTGGGGGTCTTCGCCGGGCTTTACCTCGAAAAAGAAGTTCACTTCGGGGGAGTAGCCCAGCAATGCCGCCTTGAGCAGGGGGTTCCAGTGGTACGAGTAAAAGATTATGCCTGCCTGCTTGTCGCCGGCGGCGTTGTAGTCTACGTAGAGGCCTTCCGAGTTGTGCAGGAGCTTGTGGCCGTTCTCGTCAGTGGCGTAGACGCTTATTTGCTTAAGGCCGACGTCGTCGTACGGCGAGACGAAGTAGCTGAAGAAGTAGCTGTTGCCCTCCTGCCTGTCAAGGGTGGCCTCGCGGTCCGGGAGGAGAACTGATATCTGGTTGAGCGGAATGCTGGAGTCCACGCGTATCGTGGCGTAGCCTATGGCTGCGGGCTGGGGATGGGCGGAGACATTGAGCTCGGCGCGCTCGCTGTGGGACGTGCCGAAGTACGAAGTGATGCCTATTGAAATGACGACTATAAGGGCGAGGAATATCCATTGCTTTTGTGCTTTCATGGTATCAGCTAAGGGCTTTTTAGAATAAAAAAGAAAGGGGAAAGGGACCTTATGGTCCCTTCTCCGGGTTTTTAAAGTGCCTCAATCGCAGATATGAGACTGTTCACAGCCGAAGCAGTGTCCGAAGCGGTGTAACCCGCGACGTACAGTGTGCTTCCGTCCAGCTCAGTCATCGTGGTGCCGGCACCAGTCAGCGTGCCCTCGGTCTTGCCGACCGCGAGCTTGTTGACGTAGTGGCCGCCGATAACGATGGCGTTGCCGGTTGGGCTGGTCGAGTCACTCACAACGAGGTTGCTGGAGACAGTACCGAAGGTAACTCCGGTCGCAACAGACTCCACGTCACAGGTGAGCTCGGTCACAGTCACATCAGAGGTCACGTCGTACGGGAACGTCTTGGTTGTGTCGACGGTGAACGCACTCTCGCTCACGCCGGTTGTCTCGCTCACGCCAGGTGTCAGGGTTGCCCTGAGCTTCGCGTTTTCCTTGAAGACCTCGACCTCAACAGTTGAGGAGTCGGTAGCCTCAAGGTTCGCGTAGGCAAGCTCTTCGTACAAGAACCTGTCTTCACCAGACTTGTCAACGCTCTGCCTGATGTAGTCGCTGAAGACTTCCCTGATGCCCTCGTAGTCGCCACTTGCAGTCACGTCGTAGACGAAGCCGTGTACCGCGCTTCCAGGCGCGCGATAGATGGCCGCCACTAAGGTGTTGTTCTCGTAGACATACTCATGGCCCCCAGTGGTGATGTTGGTATAGTTGGTCCAGTTCCACATTGGGCCGGGCCACCACAGGTCATAGTAGTCACTCGTGATGTTCTGGTCTGCACCACTCATCACGTAGATGACGTCTTCACTGCCGTAGTCCATGTAGTCGCCCGAGGTCAGAGAGATGTTGACGTTCTGTGTTCCCTGGTTGGTGCTGACGGCTATTTCTTCCCAGATAAGCTGTGCGCCAGCCGTTGTGTTGTCGTAGCCAAGGAAGAACGGTCCAACTGCATTGACTGCCGCCATCTCGTTGTCACCCTTCGCGTTGGCAGCTGTTATGTTGCCGTAGTTTGAGAGGGTGTACTTGATGTCGTTCAGCTTCACGTAACTCTTCGCCTGGTTGGGGGCCGACCTATAGTAAATGGTGTCAATCTTGATTGGCTGTTCATTTGCTATAAAGTAGTCGCCCGACCTGAGCGGGAAGTAACCAATCTGGTTGATGGTGTGGTTGGTGAAGTTGTCCGCATAACCAACATAGGCGCTGGCATTCTCTGCCAAGAACGTCTGGCCGCGGTAGTCAGAGTCGTCCCACATGTCGACGGTGTACTGGTTCTCGTAGGTGTCCGAGTACGTCAGCTCGTCAATGATGTACCTGTCGCTCGACTCAGTGCCATGGATGGTAAACTTGTCCACCTCAATCTCGTTGCGGTCTGCGTTTGTTCCGGCGTACTTCAGGGTGAAGTACCCCTTCGGGCCGACAATCTCGGTCACCATATCGTTCTTCCCGTAGTTCTTGTTCAAGTAGAGGTCTACGTAGTTGGTGTTGGGTGGTGCGTTAACAATGTCGACCTTCCAGATGTCGCTGCCGGGGAACTTGTCGTTGTCAATTAGCTTCAGCAGCTCGCCGCCAACGCGGAGGGTTGCCGAGCCGCCCTGTCCAGGCGTGTAGGACTTCTGGACCGACTGCAGGTAGGTGTAGAAACCACCCTGGGTCGCGTCCTGGTTGTTGCCTGTGTCGAGCTGCGTGCTCACCGGGCTGGTAAGGTCGCCGCCGCTCACGGTCACTGTTGCATAACCAACGTTGACCACGCCGGTTTCGTCCAGGCTCGCGCTGTCGAGCGTGACCGTGTAGGTCAGGTCGCCGACAGTCACGTCAGTGCTCTGTCCGATACCGAGGCTGACTTTCTCGCCCTTGACCAGGTGCATCTCGTTGGACGTCATCTTGTTCACGACATACGTCTCGCCGAGGAACACAATCTCGAGAGTCTGGTTCAGCTTGTTGTCCGAGTACGGGAAGTTCTTGATAAAGTCAAACCTGTACTTTACCGCCGGGCTGCCGGTGTCCTCAAAGTAGACACCGTGGTGGTCCTTGTCCTCCTCGTACTGCAGGGTCACGGCATTGCTCACGTCCACGCTTTCCTTGTAGTCGTATTCCAGGTTGTTGAAGGTAAACGTGCCCTTGTGCATGCCGTGGGCTTCACCCAGGGTCAAGGAGTCAATTGCTTCGTTGACAATGGTTCCGGTAACATCCTGATCCATATAGGTGCCTTCTGTCGGAACAGCGGAGGCGCCACTAACCTTCAGCTTGACGGTTCCGGTCGCGTCGGGGGTAACTGCCCCGCCGGTCTCGACGTATGCCTTGCGACCAATCCTAGCGGCCAAGTTGCCCGCCAAAACAGCGTCGTCAAGGGAACCGACAACAATCTGAACATTGGTGTTGCCACTTACGTCCCAATAGAAGTCCTTTGCTGGCAGCGCAGCTAGAGCCGCACCGACAAGCAAAGCAGTACCTGCCGCCACAGCAGCTGCTTTCTTTATGTTTAGAGACTTCATTTGTTTTTTCACCTCATGCATCTGTAAAAAGATTTACATCAAGGATAGAGCAAGAGCCCTACCCTTGGTGAGCATAAATCACACTCCATTTATAAACATATCGCTTTATTATCGTCATTTTGCGAATATTTGGGTTTAAAGGGGTGTTGCCTGTTTGATGGATTCAGACCTATATAAGCCTATTTAAAAGCCCTCATTTTATGAAGATTTCCTTGCTTTGCTTGCGGTATTCCTTGATTGCGAGGTCTTTCTGGACCAAATTGGCTGCATAGGCCTGGAGGACTGAGGCTATATCCATGAGGATGCCCTGGGCCTCATTGGGGCTGATTGTGTACTCTTCCATGGGCTCCAGCTCTATTGAAGAGGGCCCATACGTCAAAACGAAGTAAACGATGTCCTCGAGCCGCTTTGCCGCCACATCAGCTTCTATCAGGTTGGTATAGAACGCGTCTTCCTTTATAATCTCGTCCTGGAGCGTGTTGCTCACTGCCACAATCTGGTCCTTGGCCATTTCTCCCACCATGTGCTTCGTGGCGTCCTCCAAATCCTTTTTTTTCTTGGCCTGGCCCTCAATAATGACGTGCGCCCTGAAAATGTGTGCTTCTGTTGGTTTTTCACCCATAACTCCTCGCCTCACTGCCTCTACAGCCCTGTACTTGGTTGGGTAGCCGCCCAGCTTTTCCACTGTCCTTAGCTTAATCAGCTTGGCCAGGTCGCCCTCGAGCTCGTGGAGCGGCATCCCAAGCTCGTCCCTGAGCTCTTTCGCCGTCTTCTCGCCATCGACAAGCGCCTTGGCAATCAGTGCCTGATTGCGGCTAAACCCGGGCATAGGGCTTTTTATAATTGGGTTTGTTTAAAAACGCTTATGGTCAATCCCGCCAACTTCACGGCGCTGCCCATTGCATTTAACGAGCCGAGCGGGCTCATAGTGCTCGCCGTGGGCGCAGTCGTCGTCGTTGCCGCGTTCTACATATTCTTCCGCATAATCAAGGACGTCATCGCAAACGCCATAATCGGCGGAATCGGCTTGATAGTGCTGCACTTCGCCGGCCCACACATCGGCGTCAGCGTGCCCATCGACTTGATAAACATCGTAATCGCCATCCTCGGCGGATTGCCGGGACTGGCCATAATAGTCGTTTTCTCGGCTCTTGGGCTATAGCCTAGCTCAGTAGACTAGGGGGGCGTCAACTGACGCCCCCCCTAGGCTGGTTTGAATTAAGTTATTTGAATACTCCAGCAATCTTCGCGCTGCACGACGGGCACTTCCCCTTGTCCACGTGGCTTTCCAGCAGCGCGAAGCCGTGCCGCAGCCCAAACCTGAGCTGGCGAGGTAGACTTGGGGGGCACAAAGCCCCCCAGAGGCAGTTACTTAAAAACGCCGGCAATCTTCTGCCCGCAGCTGTGGCACTTCCCCTTGTCCACGTGGCTTTCCAGCAGCGCGAAGCCGTGCCGCTTTATCAATGCCTCGCCGCAGTTGGGGCAGTGCGTGTTCTCGAACGGGTCGCCGGGATAAGTGTTGCCGCAGTACACGTACTTCACGCCGCTCTCGAGCGCGATTTCCCTTGCCTTTACGAGCGTCTCGCGCGGGGTGGGGTTGGTGTTCCGCATCTTGTACGCGGGAAAGAACGCGGAGAAGTGGAGGGGCATGTTTGGGTCGAGGTCGTGCACGAACTCCGAGATTTGTAGTATGGACGCGTTGTCGTCGTTCTGGCCGGGGATGATGAGGTTGGTCACCTCGACCCAGGTCTTGTTCCGCTTCATTCTTTTTATTGAGTCGAGGACGTGCTGCATCTCGACGCCGCCGCACACTTTTTTGTAGAACTCTTCGTTGCCCTTTACGTCGACGTTGGCGGCGTCCAATTCCTTGTAGTCCTTGAGCATTTCTTTGGTCATGTAGCCGTTCGTGACGAAGACGTTCTTGATTTTTTGTTTGTGCGCGAGCACGCTGGTGTCCTTGGCGTACTCGTAGAAAATCGTTGGCTCCGTATAAGTGTAGCTGATGCTTGGTGTTTTGTACTCGCCCGCCAATCGCACGACTTCACTTGGCGGGACCTCGCGCTGCGGCCCGGCCTCCCACGCGGCCTGGCTGATTTCCCAGTTCTGGCAGTGCTGGCAATGCAGGTTGCATCCCACAGTCGCGATGCTGAGGGTTTCGGTGCCCGGCAAAAAATGAAACAGCGGCTTTTTTTCGATGGGGTCCGTGTTGACCGAGCATGGCTTGGCGTACGTCATTGCGTACAGGGTGCCGCGGATGTTCTCGCGCACCTGGCAGTTGCCCCTGCCGCCCTCGGGGATTTTGCACCGCCGGTTGCACAGGCTGCACTGGACGGCCTTGTCCTTGAGCTTTTTGTATAGGTACGCTTCTTTCACGCGAGAGACAAAGCGCCCCGCCGATATAAAGGTTTTGTGCAAAAATAATGCAAGGGTTTTATATAGTGGGAAAGCCGCAATAGTAGCTACGTGATAGCGATGAAAGGCGATTCACTTCACAAGGGCATGGAAAGTTAGGCTGGACAAGAAGTTCAGGCTAGTTCTGCCTTTGGAAGCGAGGGAGTCGCTTGGAATCACGGACGAGGTTCTTGTTGTTTTTGACGGCAAAGCGGTAGCCATAACCAATTCGAAGGGCGAGAGCGGGAGAGCTATTTCAAAGAATGTTGTTGAGTGCGGCTCGGGTAGTGTAACGGCTGGCACAGTAGGTTGTGGTCCTGCTAGAGCGGGTTCGACTCCCGCCCCGAGCCCTAAACGAGGTGGTGAAGATGATTAAGGGTGTTTCACTTCACCAAAGCCTACTTTCTGGAGACGCAAGGCTCGGCAGCCCTCATAGCTGAAGCAGTCATTCTCAGGAATGGCATTGTTTGCAATGTAGAGATTATTGTTAATGGTTCAATGCGGGGCAAAGCAGAGGTGAGTTTTTCATGAATGAAAAAGTTCAGGGAATTATCCTGGATGTTCGGGAGAACGGCGACGCAGCTATTCGCAAGTATGCCAGGCAATTCGACGGCGTTGAGATGGACTGTCTGGAGGTAACAAAAAAAGAAATCCGGGAAGCGTACGCCGCCTTAAGCGAGAAAGAATTGGCTGCGATAAAAAAAGCCGCGTCAAACATCAAGTGGTTTGCAGAGAAGCAGAAGCCAAAGGAGTGGATGGAAGAGAGGGAGGGGATGCTCCTCGGCCAGATAGTGAAGCCGCTTGACTCTGTGGGCGTGTACGTGCCCGGCGGGAATTATCCACTGCCGTCCTCGGCCCTCATGGGCGTGATACCGGCGAAGGTGGCTGGCGTAGGGGAAATTGTCGTGTGCTCTCCAAAGGCAAGGCCGGCGGTCCTGGTGGCGGCCGACATTGCCGGCGCTGACAGGATATTCAGGATAGGGGGAGTCCAGGCAATAGCTGCAATGGCGTATGGCACAGAAAGCGTTCCAAAGGTAAGCAAGATTGTTGGGCCTGGGAACGCCTACGTGACCGCAGCCAAAAAACTGTTGTTCGGCGAGGTCGGGATTGACATGCTCGCGGGGCCGACCGAGGTCATGATAATTGCCGACGAAAACGCGAACCCAAAGTACATCGCAGCCGACATGCTCGCGCAGATGGAGCACGACACGAATGCGGAAGCGATTCTGGTCACGACATCAAAGGAAGTTGCTGCAGAAGTGGAGAAGCAGCTCGAAAGGCAGCTGGAAACGCTTTCGACAAGCGGGATAGCGAGCGAGGCAAAAAAAGAGATAATCGTTGTTGGGAACCTGGGCGAGGCGTTTGAGCTGGCGAACGAGCGTGCGCCGGAGCACCTCGAGATAATGATTCCGGATGAGGGGCTGCTGGAAAAAGTGAGGAACGCTGGGGCAGTCTTCATCGGCGAGTACAGTGTGGAGGCTGGGGGCGATTACGCCACTGGCCCCAACCACGTTCTGCCGACTGGCGGCTTTGCAAAAGCAAGGGCGGGCCTTTCGGTCATGGACTTCGTGAAAATGCCAAGCGTCCAGATTGTTTCCAAAGAAGGGCTGGAGAACTTGAGGGAAACCGTTGGGACACTGGCGGACATGGAGGGATTGGAGGCCCACAAAAAATCAGTGGAGGTGAGGTTCGATGGGTAAGAAACCAAGAAAGTGCATTGAGGCGTTGAAGCCGTACGTATGCGCCAGAAGCCTTTTCAAAAAAGGCGTGATGATGGACGCAAACGAGAACTCGATAGGCTCAGCCGTAAGCAATGGGCTAAACAGGTACCCGGACCCGGCATGCAGTGAACTGAAGAATGCTTTGTCGGAATACGTTGGTGTTCCCGCTGAAAACATATTTGTGGGGAACGGCTCGGACGAATGCATTGACCTCTTGGTCAAGTGCTTTGTGGAGGCGGACGAGAACGTGGTGGTCCTCGAGCCGACGTATGCAATGTACCGGGTCGCCGCAGAGTCCTATGGCGTTGAGTACCGGAGTTGTTTGCTTGACGAGGGCTTCCAGATAGACTTCGCGGAATTGGAAGGGATTGTTGACCGCAAGACCAAGCTGGTCTTCTGCTGTTCCCCGAACAACCCGACCGGCAATAGTTTGGAGAGTGTGCTTGAGGTGGCGAAGAGGCTTGACGCGATTGTCGTGGTGGACGAGGCATACGCCGAGTTCTCGGGAAAGGGCCTGGCCGCTGACGCCGTGGGCTATGACAACCTGGTTGTGCTCCGGACCTTTTCAAAGGCGTGGGGGCTTGCTGGCGCGAGGGTCGGCTACTTGGTTGCCGCCAAAAGGATTGTCGAGTGCCTGGACAAGGCCAAGCTCCCTTACAACGTCAGCGCTGTCTCGCAGCGGCTTGCGCTGGGCGCGCTCAAGAACAAAGGCAAAATGCTCGCGATGGTGGAAGAAATAACCAGGGAGCGGGAGAGGATGGCGCAGGAGATTCGCCGGATGGGGGGCGAGGCCTTTGCGTCAGAAGCGAACTTTGTTTTGTTCAGGTTTAACAAGAATGCCAGGCAGATACAGGAAAGGCTTGCACGCAAGGGCATCGTGATAAGGGACAGGTCAGGGCTGCCAAGAACAGGGAATTGCCTGAGGGTGACTGTCGGGGGAAAAAGTGAAAACGATGAGTTCCTGAAGCGGCTTGGGTTGGCTGTCGCCGATGCAGTCATCTTCGATATTGACGGCGTGCTTGTTGATGTGTCCAGCTCTTACAGGGAAGCAATCCTGCGGACAGTGGAGTGGTGGGGGGGACAGGCAACGAATGGCGACATCAGCCGGCTCAAGGGCTTGGGATTCAATAACGATTGGGACGTCACGTATGCGCTCGCGAAAAAAACTACGGGCGTGGACCGGGGCGACCCGGATTACTCCCTGCTGAAGCAAAAGTTTCAGGAACTCTACCTCGGTGGGCTCATAGACAAAGAAAAAAAGATTGTCAAGCCGGAGATGCTGGACAGGTTAGTGGGTTATAGGCTTGGCATCGCCACCGGCAGGCCAAGAGCCGAGGCACTCTACTGCCTGAAGGGCTTCATCCCGAAATACTTCAGAGAGGGGTGTATAGTGGCGCTCGAGGACTGTGGGAAAGAAAAGCCGGACCCCACACCGCTGCTCAAGGCAAAGAAAGCACTGGGGTGCAAGGCGCCAGTGTATGTCGGGGACACTGCAAGTGATGAGCTCGCGGCAAAGGCAGCGAACATGCCCTGCATCATTGTTGGCAGGGACATCGAGGACGTTAACGAATTACCGGAGGCAATGGGATGAAAGTTGAAGTGGAAAGGAACACAACGGAAACGCAGGTTGAAGTAAAGCTGGACATCAATGGGACAGGAGAAAGGAGGATAGACACGGGCGTTGGGTTCCTGGACCACATGCTTGAGTTGTTCGCGAAGCAAGGGCTTTTTGACCTGGAGGTGAAGGCCACTGGGGACCTAAGGGTCGACGACCACCACACTGTCGAGGACGTCGGGATTGTGCTGGGCCAGGCGTTCAGGAAAGCGATTGGCGACAAGATAGGCATTGGGAGGTACGGCTACTTTGTCCTGCCAATGGACGAATCGCTTGCAATGTGCGCCATTGACCTTTGCGGGAGGGGCTCGCTTGTGTTCAACGCAGAATTCGAGAGGGAGCGGGTCGGCGACTTGAGCACTGAATTGGTCTATGACTTTTTCAAGGCGTTCGCGGACAACTGTGGCGCAAGCGTGCACGTGAAAGTGTTCTACGGGCGGAACGAGCACCACAAGATAGAGGCAATCTTCAAGGCGTTCGCAAAAGCGATGCGCATGGCCTGCGAAATTGAAGGCGGAGGGATTCCGAGCACGAAGGGGATGCTATGATTGCAATAGTTGACTATGGCATGGGAAACATTAGGAGTGTTGAAAAGGCTCTGCAGAAAGCCGGGGCAGAAGTAGTGGTAACCAGCGATGCCGAAGCAATTCGGGAGGCGGATGGCGTCGTGGTGCCGGGCGTGGGTGCGTTCGACAGCGCGATGAAGAGGCTGGGCCCGTTCAGGGAAGCAATCCTTGGCTCGATAGAAGACGGAAAGCCTTTCCTCGGCATTTGCCTCGGGATGCAGGTGCTGGTCGAAAAAAGCGAGGAGGGAAAGGAGCCCGGGCTGGGGGTTGTGAAAGGAAGGGTCGTGAGGTTCCGTGGCGTGAAGACGCCGCATGTTGGGTGGAACCAGCTGGAGATGGAGCCTGGCTGCCCGCTGTTCAAGGGGATTCCCCAGGAGAGCCGGGTTTACTTCGTGCACTCCTATTACGCGGTCCCGGGCGAGCAGGTGATTGCAAGCAAAACAGAGTACGGTACAATGTTCTGCTCGGCGATATGGAAAAAGAACGTGCTGGCGACGCAGTTCCACCCCGAAAAAAGCGGCGAAGCCGGGCTGAAGATGCTCAAGAACTTTGTGGAGTTGGTTGAATGAAAGTGATTCCGGCAATAGACATCATGGACGGAAAAGCAGTGAGGCTTGTGCAGGGAGACCCAAACAAAAAGAGGGTTTACGGAGAGCCTGCAGAGGTAGCGGAAGCCTTTGCGGAATGCGTTGACTTGGTGCATGTGGTTGACCTTGACGGCGCGTTCGAGGGCAGGCCGGTGAACACGGGCACAATCAAGAAGCTGTCGGGAATCGTGCGCGTGCAGGTGGGCGGCGGAATACGCTCTGAAAAAGCATTGGCGGAAATCCTGGAGTGCGCAGCGAAGGCAGTCGTAAGCACGTGGGTGCCAAAGGAACTCAGCCGGGTAGTTGTCTCGCTCGACGTGCGGGACGGGGTGGTCTTCACCAGGGGATGGAAGGAAAGGACGGATGTGGACGTGGTCGAGTGCGCGAGGCGCCTGGAGTCACGGGGCTGCAAAGAACTCATAGTTACGGACATTGATTCGGACGGGACGCTGGAGGGGCCGAACATGGAGTTAATCAAAAGGGTCGTGCGTTCGGTGGAAGTGCCTGTGACAATCGCTGGTGGAATCAGTTGCCTGGGGGACATAAGAAAGATTAAAGAGACAGGGGCGGCGGCTGTGATAATCGGGAAAGCCTTGTACGAGAAAAAGTTTGGCCTGGAGGAGGCGATTGAGAGTGCTCGCTAAAAGAATCATTCCTTGCCTGGACGTTGACTGCGGAAGAGTGGTGAAGGGAACAAAGTTTGTTGAGCTGAAGGACGCGGGCGACCCCGTGGAACTGGCCAGAAGGTATGATAAAGAAGGGGCGGACGAGCTGGTTTTCCTGGACATAACCGCATCCTCTGACAAGCGGGGGATTATGCTTGACGTCGTGAAAAGGGTTTCCGAGCAAGTGTTCATACCGTTCACTGTTGGGGGCGGCATAAAAACAATTGAGGAAATCAGGGAGATACTGCGGAACGGTGCGGACAAGGTTTCCCTGAACACTGCCGCGATTGAGGACCCTGCTTTGGTGAAAAGCGCTTCAGAAGAGTTTGGCTCGCAGTGCATCGTGGTCGCGATAGACGCGAAACGGGGCAGTGTCTACAAGTACGGCGGGCGGGAGGACACTGGCATGGATGCAGTGCAGTGGGCGAGGCGGGCCGAAGCGCTTGGGGCAGGGGAAATCCTCTTGACGAGCATGGACGCCGATGGCACGAGAAAAGGGTTTGACCAGGAATTGACGAGGGCCGTGGCAGGGGCGGTGAACATACCCGTAATCGCGTCGGGAGGGGCGGGGACGCCCCGGGATATTTACAATGTTTTGGAATATGCGGATGCTGCGCTGGCCGCGGGCATCTTTCACTATGGCGCTTACTCCATTCAGGAAGTGAAGGACTACTTGAGGAAAAAAGGAATGCAGGTGAGATTATGAAGGTAAAGTTTGATGAGAAGGGCCTGGTGCCCGTGATTGCACAGGACTGCGAGACGAACAAGGTGCTGATGCTGGCATACGCCAACAAGGAAGCGCTGGACAAGACAGTGCAAACTCGGGACGCGTGGTACTGGAGCAGGAGCAGGAAACAGCTCTGGAGGAAAGGCGAGGGCAGTGGCAACACTCAAGCGGTTGTGGACATACTGAGTGACTGCGACAGCGATGCACTGATTTACCGGGTGAAACAAAATGGCGTTGCGTGTCATTTGGGGAATTACTCGTGCTTCAGGACAATCCTTGACGAAGTCTACGGTGTAATCCAGGACAGGGCGAGGAACCCGACGCCTGACTCATATACTTGCAAGCTAATCCGGGACAAAGAAAAAATCCTTCGGAAGATAAACGAGGAGGCGTACGAGCTGGTGCTGGCCGCAAAGGAAGGGAACAAAAAAGAAATCGTGTGGGAAACAGCTGACCTTCTTTACTTCGTGCTTGTGCTTCTCGCGGTGAATAACGTAGGGCTGGGCGATGTATGGAGTGAACTGAGGAGGCGAAGAAAATGATTAAGGTTGTTCTGCCAAAGGGCAGGCTTTTCAAGGAAGTGGTTAAGCTCCTGGGGGAAGCTGGCTACACGCTCAAGGGGACGGAAAGGTCTTACCGGCCTGCCATCAATGACCCGGAGATAGAAGTCAAGATAATGAAGGCCCGGAACATCCCGAAGCTTGTGGAGCTTGGCTCGCATGACTTGGGCATCACGGGATACGATTGGGTTGTGGAAAACAAGGCAGACGTAGCCGAGCTTCTGGACCTTGGCTATGGGCGGGTGCGGCTGGTCGCTGCTGTCCCAAAAAACGGGTGCAAAAGCATTCAGGGCCTCAAAGGGAAAAAGGTTGTGGCTGCATCGGAGTACCGGAGCATCACAGAGCAATACCTTGAAGAGAACGGCATTGAATACGAGTTCATCCAGTCGTTTGGCGCGACAGAAGTATTTCCGCCGGAAGATGCCGACATAATAATTGAGAACATAGAGACCGGCGAGACGCTCAAGCAGAACAACCTGGCCGTGATAGGCACGCTCATGGAATCGAGTGCGAGGCTGATAGCGAACAAAGAAAGTTTGGAAGACGGCAGGAAAAAGAAGAAGATAGAAGACATAACCATGCTGATTAACAGTGCGCTGATTGCGAGGGAACGGGTTTTCCTTGAGATGAACGTGTCGGAAGAAAAGCTGGAGGCTGTTTGCAAGCTCTTGCCGGCAATGAAGTCCCCAACAATAAGCAAGCTGTACAGCGACGAGGGCTATGCGATAAAAGCGGCGGTAAAGAAAAACGACGTGCCTGCATTAATCCCAAAGCTAAAGCAGGCGGGAGCGACCGACATACTGGAATTTGAGCTGCGGAGGGTTGTGGCATAGGGAAAGAATAAAAACAACGCATTCAAAAGGTGATTGGCATGTTTCAAACAGTGCGCGGCATGAGGGACCTCGAGCCCGAGGAAATGCGGAAGAGGCAGTTCTTCTGGGACAAGGTCAGGAAGGTTTACGAGAGCTACGGGTTTGCGCGGCTCGAGACGCCTGCCGTGGAAAGCTTTGACTTGTTGTCTGCCAAGGGAGGCGGCGGCCAGGAAATCAAGAAAGAAATCTATTACTTCAAGGACCAGGGCGACAGGGAATTGGGGCTGCGGTTCGACATGACCGTCCCAACCGCGCGCTACGTCGCGAGCGACGCGTCGCTGCCGAAGCCGTTCAAGCGGTATTGCTACGGCCAGGTGTGGAGGTACGACCGGCCGCAGGCCGGGCGCTACCGCGAGTTCACGCAGTGTGATATCGATATCTTTGGGATTGCGACGCCCGCTGCGGACTTTGAAATCTTTGCGGCGACTGTCGACGCGTTCCTCGCGCTCGGGTTCAAGAAATTTTTCATCCGCGTGAACAACAAGAAGTTGCTGGCGGGGCTGATGGACGCTGCGGGAATCAAGGACGACAAAAAGCTTGACGCGTGGCGCGCGATTGACAAGCAGGACAAAATTGGGTGGGGCGGCGTCGAGGAAGAACTGAAGAAAAGGAAAGTCCCCAACGGAAAGAAAGTGATTGCGCTGATCAAGGGCAACAAAATCACGAAAGAGATTACTGCCTCGGAAGCGGGCGCAAAAGGCAAGGAAGAAATGGACGCGTTCCTTGCCTTGTGCAAGGCCGCGAAAATGGAGAAGTACGTCAAAGTCGACTTGTCTCTCGTGCGGGGACTGGAGTATTACACTGGGATTACTTACGAGGTCATGGCCGGCGGAAAGTGGTCGTGCGGCGGCGGGGGGAGGTACGACGACTTGATAAAACTGGTTGGGGGGCAGGACACGCCCGCAGTGGGGATTTCGTACGGCGTGGACCGCGTGATTCAGTTAATGGGCGAGGCGGGCCTGTTTCCAGAGCTGGGGGGCACGAAGTGCTTCGTGGCCGCGGTGAACGACTCGGTGCGTTTAAAGGCGGCTGAGATAGCTGCGGGGCTGAGAAAAGAGGGGGTTTCAGCCGAGACCGACTTGGCGGGAAGAGCCCTCCGCAAGCAGTTCGACTACTGCAATTCCCGGGGCATCCCCTACTGCGTGATTGCCGGGCCCAAGGAGCTGAAAGACAAGCAGGTGGTATTGCGGGACATGGGGACTGGCAAAGAGGAGAAGGTCAACCTCGCCTCGCTCGCCGGCAAGCTGAAGTGACTTTTATATAGTTTCGGGGCTAAAAACAACACCATGACCACTACGCTAGCCCAAAATCTCGGGGAAGGCGAGCTAAAAGAGCTGATTCTGGCTATTGCAGGCGTTACAAAGGAAATCAGCGCCGGCTTTTTCGACAAGGACGGCGGCTCTGCCGGCACCGAGAACGTGTACGGCGACGAGCAGCAGAAAATGGACGTCTGGGCCGACGGGAAAGTGATTGAGGCCCTGAAGGCGAGCGGGCTGGTGGCGTGCATCGGGAGCGAGGAGCAGCCCGAAGAAGTCAAGACCGGGCAAGGCAAGTACGCTGTCGCGGTGGACCCGCTGGACGGCTCGGGAAACCTCGGGGCGGGGCTTCTTGTGGGAAGCATTTTCGGGGTCTACGAGGGCGACACTGTCGTGAAGCCGGGGAAGGAACTGAAGGCCGCGCTGTACGCGCTGTACGGGCCGGTGACAACGCTGGTCGTGACCACCGGGAATGGCGTGGACGAATACGTGCTGGAGGGCGGCGAGTATTTGCTGCGGGAGACTGGCCTGAAAATGCCCGAGGGCAAGTTTGTGGTGCCGGGCGCTTCGAGGGACATCTGGACAGATGATTACAAGGCACTCATTGACTCATTGTGCGAGAGCGGCGTGAAGATTCGGAACCAGGGCTCGATGGCCGCGGACTTTCACCTCGCTTTGAAAAAAGGCGGGATGTATACTTACCCCGGAATCAAGGGCGCGCCCGAAGGAAAAATCAGGCTCTTGTTCGAGGCCAATCCCCTGAGCTTCATCGCGGCGCAGGCCGGGGGGATGGGGACGGACGGCAAGCAGAATATTCTCGATATTGTCCCCGGGAAGCTCCAGCAGCGGACGCCTGTCTTCGTGGGGAGCAAAAACTTTGTTGAGAAGGTGCTTTGAATGATTGATGGAAAAGAACTGTTTGGCGCAGTGCGGGACAAGGGCTGCATAGTCATGGCGGCCAACACGCGGATGACCCTTGTTACCGAAGGGATTTTCCGCGCTGCGAAGGACGCGGACTCTGTTGTTATGGTTGAGCTCGCGAAGAGCGAGAGCAACTTGAGCGGCGGATACACGGGATTGACTCCTGCGGAGCTCGCGAAGCGGTCGAAAGAGGCGGCCGAGGCAGTCGGGTTCGACGCGTGGTCCCTGCACGCGGACCACTTGACGGTGAAGAAAGGCACGCCAGAAGAGATTGCGGACACGAAGAAGCTGATTAAGGCGCAGATTGATGCGGGGTTCAACAGCTTTGCGATTGACGCGTCGTTTTTGTTCGACGAGTCCGGTGCGGCGCCGGCAGAGCAATTGGCGCGGAACGTTGAGGTCACTACCGAGCTGGTGAATTATATTAAGGACAACTATAACGGCGACTCGTTCGGTTTGGAGGTCGAGGTCGGCGAGATTGGGAAAAAGAGCGACGCGGGGCTGGTCGTGACTACTCCGGAGGAGGCGACTGCGTTCATTTCCGCGCTGAACAAGAACGATATTTTCCCGGACGCGCTCGCGATTGCGAACGGCTCGACGCACGGGAATATTTATGATTCCGAGGGCAGGCTGATGGAGCAGGTGTCGATTGACATTCCGCAGACCGTTGCCGTGGCGAAGGCGCTGGCGGCGATGGGGTCGGGCACGCGGATTGCGCAGCACGGGATTACTGGGACGCCGAGGGAACTGATTTACGAGAAGTTCCCGCACGGCGACATTATCAAGGGCAATGTCGGGACTTTTTGGCAGAACGTTTGCTTTGACGCGTTCGAGGAGCTCGAGCCGGAGCTGTACAAGAAGATTCGCGACTGGACTCTGGAGAACTACCGGGAGAAAATGCCGGGCAAGGGCGACGAGGAAGTGTTCGGCAAGATGGGCAAGAAGGCGGTCAAGGAATTCTTCGGCGAGATTTATGCTGTTGGGGACGAGGCGAGGGAGAGGATTGACAGTGTTTCTTACAAGGAGGCGCTCGGGTTCTTCAAGGCCTTTAGGTCAGAGGGCAGCGCTTCTTTCCTCAAATAATATAAGCGCTGGCGCGAATAACTAATTGTGGCAAAGAAGAAAGGCGCAGAGTGGAAGAGGAGCCGAAGGGAAAAACAGAGGGTAGCCGCGGTAGTGGAAAAGATTGCCAAAGAGGCGGGCGTCGAGACGCCTGCCAAGGGATGGGAGCTCTACACGCCCCCGGGCCTGCGAGAGGAAGAATTGAAGCCCGAGCACATGTTCTACAGCCTGAATCTTTTGCCCATGAGCAAAGCGAAGGCCGAAAAGGCGGGCGCAATTGGGATAAGGAGCGAGCTGGTCAAGTCAGGCCAGCCGGCGCCCTTCGTTATTACCATGACTTACCACGACGCGGAAGAAAGGATGCTCATGTCAAGGGAAGAGGCCAAGAACTCTTTGCCGTTCATCCAGGAAATCAAAAGGCAGTACGGGGAAAAGCGGTGGGCCTACCCCGTGTTTTACGCCGACCCCGAAGACCCGTTCATCAAGGAGCTGCTCAAAAACGAGCAGATTGAGATAGACAGGGAAAGGAAGCACGTCAACGTAAAAATCACGACCAAAATGTTCAATGCGATTACGGACAAGCTGTTCGGCCGCTACCTGAAGGCGCACGTTGGAGTGGAGATGGCGCTGCGCGCGAGCCCCAACACCAAAAAAAAGAGGGGCAAGCAATGGATGAGCGACCAGATGAGGGAGAGGCATAAACGGCACGCGCCCGTCTTCAAGGAAATCATTTGGTCTATTATAGACTCCATAAAGGAGAGCGAGGGCCTCGCGCTTGTCGACTACACTCTCCTGAACAAGAAAGAGAAGGGGCATGTCGACATAGTCGTGAACGGCATCATGCAAAACACGAAGCCGAGCCACAGGGAGAGCCTCATCAAGCTGGTCACAGAGAGCCTGAGGGAAAACATGTCGCCTGACTCCGAGGCGCCCGAGGAAAGCGCCCGGAACCTGGTGGCGTACTTGAACAGCGGGGAGGACGCGAAGCAGCTGCGCGCCTACCACGCCGCCACGGAGTTCGAGGCGGGGGAGCTCCTCGCGCTCGTGAAAAAGGCGAACAAGCTGCAGTTCAAGAAGGAAAGGGGGGCGGGGAGCTAATGGGCACGCGCTACAAGCAGGGCTACATGCTAGAGAAGATGATTGTGGACAGGCTAAACAAGTCTGGCGAGTGGCTGTGCCAGCGCGGTCCCTCGAGCAAGGGAATCGATGTGCTCGCCTGCTCGAAGAAGCACTACAAGACCGTGTTCCTCGAGTGCAAGAACACGGACCAGTTGACGTTTTCAATCGCGCGCGAACAAGTGGTGGATTTGGTGCGCAAGGGATTCATCGGCGGGGCGGAAGTATACGTCGCAATCCACTGGCGGAAGCTGAGGCATGACACAGACAAGCGGAGGAAAAAATTGTGCCTTTACCCGATTGAGTTTTTGTCGAAGCAGTTCGACGGGAACGAGCAAAAGACTGTCACGTTCAAGCCGAGTGACTATCACTTGAGCTTTGAGGATGTGTTCAGGGTCTAGCGTTTTTTGCGCTTCAGGCGGCGCAGGTACACCGCAAGTTCGTCTTTCATGCCTTCTGGAATCGGAATGTCTCGGTTGTCTGGAATCGCTTCTCGAGTATCGGGATGAACTAAATAATCTTTTGGGAGCACTTCCCCGGTATCGGGATGAACCAAATCCTTCCCAGTAAAAATTCCATAGCGGTAGTGCACCATGCCCGACTTTCCGGGGACCTTTAGCTCGGTTCCCTTCCTGACGGGCCTGCCCTCTGTCAATCCCTCTTTGTGGAGGGCGTTATCGATTTCCAGTGCAAGCTCGGCCGCCTCTTCTGGCGTCTCTGGATAAATCGTGATTAGCTTGCCGTGCAGGTTGTGCCCCGGGCTGTCCTTCAGTTCATCGAAATACTCTGGGCTGACATACTTGTGGAGTACCTCCCTCTTCTGCAGAATCGGGAGCACCGTGTCTAGGACATCCCTCGAGTTGTTTTCGTTCGCAGTGATGTGCAGCTTGTATCCCTGATCGACATCGTTTTTGATGGAATACTCATGGAAGTTGCCGCCCCAAGGAAAATAAAAGCGTTTTTCATTAGTTTCTGGGGGATCATACTCCTCTTCTTCGTCCTCTTTCTCTTTCCACTTGAACATTAGCTTTTCGCGAGGCTCAGGGGCCTCATCGAGCCACTCCTGCTCGTCCCATTTGGGCTTCTCCTCGCCCCATTCCACTAAGGGCTTTTGTTTGTCCCACTCCACTTCTGGCGCCTTTTTGTCCCACCCCACTTTGGGCTTTTCCTTGTCCCACTCGACTTTTGGCTTTGCGCCACGCTTCGCCGGAGGCCTCGGGGGCTGTGGCCCCTGGAGCTCTTTTATGCTTCTGATAATATCTTTCATCAGCGGTGCGGACCGAATCTTTGAGCCCGCGGGCTCCTCCCACCCGACTTTTGGCTTTTTGCCATGCTTCTTCCGAACCTCATGCGCTCGCGCCATTACTGGTATTAGGGGATTTGCTCTATAAAAATACTGCATTGAGCGAATTCTTACAGCCACTTCTTGAGCCACTCGACCGACACAGCAATCGCTTTTTCCTCGGGCCTCTTTGGCTCGTCTTCTTTCGACGCGGGCGCAAACGTGTGCCCCCCGCCCTCGACGAGGACGAACTTTTTTGGCTCTGGGAGCATCCAGTACATCATCTTTTGTGAGAGTGGGGGCACTGTCTTGTCCTTTTCGGCTGTGACGACGAGGACCGGGGCCTTGATTTTTCTGCCGGCCCACCAGTCGAGCGGGAACTGCAGCGGGAACAATGAGTAGGGGTACGAGAAGCCGCTCATCAGGACAAGCGCACGCACCCACGGGTGATGGGTGTGCACAGCAGTGCACGCGCCGAACGAGAGGCCAAGCAATCCAATGCGGCTGTACTTCGTGGCCGCGAAATCAAGTGCGGTGGTGAGGTCGCGGGCTTGAGAGCTGATGCTGCCCAAAGAAATTTTTGGGTGCAGGCCCGGGCTCTCGCCCTGGCCGGTGAAGTCAAAGCGGAGCACGGCAAACCCCTCCTTTACAAGGGCCTTCGATAGCTTCACGAAGAAGTTGTGGTCCTCGTCCTTGCTGCCGGTGAACCCGTGCGCGAGCACGACGCACTTGTTGGTCTTTTTCTTTGGCCTGTCCAGGACGAACGCGAGCCGGCCGTCAATCATCAATAGTCACCAAGCTTTTTCTGTGAATCCTGCTGTTGTGCTTTGTGGGTAGGGGGTTCCGTGCCGAACACAGGAACGCCGTATACTCCATCATAACCTGGCCGGATTTTGATTTTTCCCTCGCGGTTTTTCATGATGGCATTCACGATGCGCCGGTCAGTGGCCTCAGCAAGTTTTATAGAAGGCACATTAAGCAAAACATCGAACTCGCTGCCCAGCCCGAGCAGCTTGTTGTATTCCTTCCAAACTGTATTAGTCGCAACGCCTTTTTTCAAGACCCCTGCAAGGAGTTCTGACAGGGGGACCAATTTTTTGAATGGGGCTGCATTCTTGGGAGCGGCTCCTTCTGGCTGATTCGCTAACTGCTCAACACGGTACTCCACTCCAAGAGTAAGCGGGCGATTGCAGACCGGGCAAATCCCTTTGTGCTTTCGCGTTTCCTCTGGGGGAAAAGACACGCCGCAATTGCGGTGGCCGTCCCAGTGGTACTTTCCCTGTTCCGGGAAGTATTCAATTGTTGAATGAATATTCTTTTTCCTTATTGCGCTAATCACGTTTGCGTACGTGACATCCTTTAAGTCAAAAACAGTGCACTCGCGGCCCAGCCGCCAAGGCCAGTAGGAATGGGCGTCAGAAAAAGAGACCAATGCAATGCCGTCCAATTCCGAAAGCCTCCAGTTCATAGCGGGGTCAGAAGAAAGCCCTGTCTCAATCGCGTGAATGTGCCTTGTTTTTTCTTTGAAACATTCCTCCAGGCTGTCAAACCCGGATTTCGAGCCAAACACACCAAAATATGGAGTCCAGGCGTGTGCGGGAATGACTTCGATGCCCTTGGATATGGACAAGAGCATGTCCAGAAACTCTATTGAGGACTTCCCAAAAATTGGGCGCCCGTCATAATCCCTCCGCCCCCACTTGTCCAGCTCTTCGTTTATTTGGTCGACGACTTCAAACGACGGGGCGAGGACAACGTGATGCACCTTCCGGGACTTTCCGCCTTGCGAGTACATCAACGATATTTCCGTAGAAAGCAAGAAATCGAACCCTGTTTTTGTCTTGTAAATGCCTGTATCCCCCTCTGGCGAAAGCTCCCGCTTTAGCTCTGCCAGCCATTCAGGGTGCGTGAAATCAGCAGAGCCGAGCAGGCTTAGTCCCTTCATTCTCGCGTACTTCTCAAGGTTGGGGACAGTAATCGAACGAGACGTCGCTCTTGAAAACCTGCTGTGGATATGCAAATCAGCGTATGTTAGGCTCATCTAATTTCCTCGTGAGTTTATTTGATGACACAGCTATAAAAACGCTGGGGCACTAAAGCCAGGCGTGGACTTCAGGAAGGTGTTCAGCAGGAAGCGGCGGGACGAGCTCGTCGCCGAGACCGTCGAGTTCCTCAACAGCAGCTATCCGTTCATCGCGGGGAACGCGCTGGAGGGCCGGCTCAACGACATTGCGGCAGGGCACCTGATGAACTTGGCGCGGAGGGAAGAGCTGGCCGGCGGCCTCTCCAAGAAGGCGCTTGGGGAAATGGACAAGCTGTTTTTCCTGATGTCCCTGCGGGCGCTCAACATCTTCACGCGCGAGTGCCAGGGCCTAGCGCTCGTGAGGGCTGTGCGGGGCGAGGCGTTGCCCGGCCCGCCGATTGAGTCAATGCCCGAGCTTGCGGGCCTGCTCGAGGAGCGGATAAAGATTATTTCTGACGAGGAAGAGCTGCAGAAAAAGATGCTGCTCGCCGTCGCCAGTGGAAAGCCAAGGCGTGCGCTGTCCGGCCAGCTGAAAAAGAAGCAGGACGAGCTCCACGAGCTCACTGTCGAGATACAAAAAGTTGCCAGGATGGGCGGCGCCGTCACCTGATGTAGGTCGGGCCCTCGGCCGGGAGTGCGCTGAACGCTGCCTTCTGCTGCTGCTCCGCTTTTCTGGCCTTCTCAATCATTTTCTCCGTGTCCTTGGCGCGCTTCTCGAGCCTGGAGAGGTTGACGTCGACCTTGAGCAGCTTCTGCAGGACCTCGAGCACTGACTTCGCGGAGCGCGCGTCAATTATTTGGCCGTGCGTCTCGCCCATGAGGCAGACGCCGTCCATGCCCCGGAGCTGGCCGAGGCCGAGCAAGAGGCCGGCCGCGCCGACAATCCCGCCGCCCGTCTTCTCGAACGAGACCCCCGCCTCGCGCAGCATTTTCTGGTGCTTCTTGTTCGTCACTGCGCCGAATACCTTGGGCTTGCGCGGGAGGTGCCCGGTCGCGAACCCGCCGAGCGTGTAGAGCATCTTGGTGTCGTACATCTCCGCGATGTCGAGCGTCTTGCCCGTGATTTCGTAGTGGCTGGTGGGCGTTGCGCCCTGGTGGTCGCCGACGATGAACAGCAGGTCCTTCTGTGTTTTTTTCTCTGCCTGCCAGTAGTAGAACTCGTTCTGCATCAGGCGCACGGTCCCGTCGTCCTGGATGATTACCTGTGGCGGGAAGTGCGGCGAGTGCATGGTCCCGAGCTTTTCTGCCTTCAGCTCCTTAATCATGTGGTCTGCCGCGAGCTTGCCGACCAGGCCCAGGCCAGGAAGGCCCTCGATAAGTATTGGCTTGTCGAGCCGGGCTTCCGTCTCAAGAACGACTTCGGTTGAGATCATTTCGATTCCTCTTTTGCCTTGCGGCGGTAGTCTCCGTACTTGTCCGCGGGGGAGTACTTTGGCGGGTACGCCGTGACAGTCCCCTCCTCGGAAAAGGTGTATTCGCCGCTGGGGCGCTTCCGGAGCTTCTTCATTTCTGCGCACGCTCTACAGACATTTCGCCGTGCTTCTTGAACTGCTTCTCGATTTTTTCGAGGCCGTTGCGCAGCACCTTCTCGGCGTCAGGGTAGTCCCCCGCGGTCACGGAGAGAGTGTACCCCGGCGCGCTGAGGTAGGTGACCGAGATGCCCTCTTTTTCGAGGGTCTGGAGCGCGGAGCGGAGCGTCTTGACGCCGTCCGGCTCGTACGACATTAGCGTGAGCTTGCGCGTGATTGTGACTTCGGGGGCCGTGACGTTTTCCTCGGCGAGCTTTACCAGGTGGTCCACCCACTTCTTGGGGAGCTTCAATTGCTTTATGGCCTCGGCGCCGCTTGCGCTGATGGCCTCGAACCCGGTGTAGAGGTCGCCGAACTCTTCCTTGAGCGGCTCCGCGACTTTCTTGTACGACTCCTTGGGGTCCTCCTTGAGCTCATTGGCCGCGCGCTCGAAGAGCTTGTCCGCGCGCTTGGCGCGCTTGTACTGGCTCATGCGCCGCTTTTCCTGGTTGTCGTTGACCTTCCTCAGCGAGACGTCAATCATGCCCTTCTCGCGGTCCACGTTCGTGACCAGGGCGACGCGTATCTGGCCCTCGCTGACGTGGCTCCGGATGTTTTTTATCCAGCCCGAAGCGATTTGCGAGATGTGGATGAAGCCCTCCTTTGGGTATTCCAGGAGGTCGACAAAGGCGCCGTAGCCCTTGATGTTCTTTATCCTGCACACGACGAGCTCGTTGGGCTCGGGATATTCACTCATTTTCAGTATACCTTCACGACCTGTGCTTCCTTGGTGAGCTCGGCCTTGCCGCCCTTGGGCTCGGCCAGGATGGTCCTGCACTTGCTGCACTCGACGCGCTTCGTGGAGTGGCTGAACATCGTCTGCTCGTTGTCGCACGACGCGCACTTGACTGTCATGTATTTTGACTTTGGCTCCATGTGAATCACTTCGTTAGCTCGAGGACCTTTTTCGTGCGGGTGCCGATTGTTTTGGGCCGCTTCTTGTTGCAGACCGTGCACGTGAGTATGACGGTCGGGTTCTTGGCCTGCTTGTAGACAGTGACCTTGCCGGCTATCTTGCTGGTGTAGCCCTTGCCCTTGAGCACGTGCCGCTTTTGCCCCACGGCGTCCTTGCGTGTCTTGCCCTTCTTGTAGAGCTTGACCTTGTGCTCCGTGTTCTTCTTGCAATGCGGGCAATACGTCCTGATTTTGTCTGGCATCTTCATTGTGAATCACCGTTCACATAACTTCGACCAAGTCCTGCTTGGCGAGAAGCTCGGCCTCCGCCCTGGGCAGCTTCACTATGTCACCTGATTTGTATGGCCCGTACTCCTTGGTGTCAGAGCCGACAAAAACAGGTATTTCCTTGCGTACCCGGGCGAGAACTACATTATTCCCGTTTTCCTTTATAAGTGTATCTTCATCCGCCACTTTAAGGGAATAGTCCCCCAGCATCACCCTGTCGAAGAATTTTTTGTTGCCGCGGATGGCGTCGACAAGCGCCTTGAACAGCTTTTTTTCCTCTGCAGTCATGTGCTCGTCGTCGTACTCCTTGGTGCGGACAGACCGGAGCGCCTTCATCACGAGCTTCTGCTCGCGCTTGTCGAACACGTCCCGCGCCAGCTTCATCGAGTTCTCGAGCTCGCGGAAGCCGTCCCCTGAGTCCTTGCACTCCTTGGTGCACGTCTTTACGTAGGCGGCGAGCTCGGAATAGAACTTTGGCTCAATCTCTGCGATTCGGCTCGAGTTGCGCTCCTTGCGCTGGATTTCCCTTAGGTATTCGAAAGTTATCCCCATATGCTCACTAGGCCCTTTGCCGCGCAGTAGAACGCCGCGTACTCCGGCAGCGCCAATTGTTTTTCTTCTTCTAGTTCAAAAACCTTGTCCTTGAGCACGACGTCCATGGTCGCGCGGGCGATGCACCGCACGTCCCCGTCGCCGAGCACGACCGGGTCATTGTAGTAGACGAACTTGTCGAGGCTCGGCACCTCGCACGCGATGAAGCCCGTGCCGCCGTGGATGCTGTTCGGGAGGCGCATCAGGCGTGACACGTCCATGGTAACGCCCTTGTCGACCTCGGCGTTCATCTCAATCGCCAGCAAGCCGAATGCGCGGCGCCACGTCTTGGGGTCGAGGTTGACCTGGTCCCAGTCGCCTTGCCCGATGCCGCCCAAAACCAGCCCTTTCTTGGCGAGTATCTTTTTGGCTGTCGAGGTGGACATGCCCATTCGCCTCGCGATGGACTTTTCGTTGCCTGTGCCGATTTCGTCCACGATTGCGCGCGTGATTCTCCCGGGCCAGCCCCAGTCGTCGGGCCTCGGCCCAAGCAGGTGCTTGCCCCTGCGGCGGATGTGCCGCGCCGGCTTAAGCCCGCTCGCGGTGATGAAGTCGAGTATTTCTTTTCTTGCGTTTTGTGAGAGGCCGTGCACGTCCTCGCGGCGGATGTGGATGTGGTACCCGCGGTTGCCGCTAAAGACCACGTGCAAGTCGTCGTGCGCGAACCCGAAGTCGGGGATTAAAAATTCTTCGATGAGCTTTATGCATTCTTCTTTGACGCGGTTCATGCACTTGTCGCACACCAAGTCCTTGGAGTGGGAGCAGTCGACCTCGTACTCGTCCGCGTCGAGGTCGAACACGAGGTCTGCGCCGAGCCAGTTTTTCTTGGGCATGGGCCTTCCCTCGGGGAACTCGTAGTAGCCAGCGGAATAGGATATGTACAACGGCGTTTCGCTGCGGAGGTACGCGTTGAGCTGCTGCTCGGCGGGGAAGGACATGTGCCTCCAGTCGATTTTTTTGTCGTTGCCCGCGCCGAACTCGCGCCGCTCGATGGACGGCGGGGCCGGCACGGTATGCGAATCGTAGTACTTTCGAAGCGTGTCCCTGATGAACTCAATTTTTTCCATGCTCTTCTCCTAGCAACAAGTCGTGGAACTGCTTGACCGTGTACTTGCCGTTGCGGAAGTCGTCGACATTGATAGAGTGCCTGCCGAAGAAGCCCTTCAGCCCGGGCAGCATGCCCTCGGTGCTCTCGATTTTGACCGTGTACTTGCCTTTTTTCTCGAGCATCGGCCCGAGCATGTGCAGGAAGACGCCCTTCATTATGCCCTTGCGCTCCAGGGGCTCGTAGCCGACCTTCCCGTGCCTCGACGGGCCCCTCATCTTGAGGCTCAGCGAATAAGTGGGGAAGATGTTGCTGAACTGCACAGTCTTCTTGTGGACGGACACGCCCATATAGAAGTCGCCAATCTTGTCCCCGGGCTTTACGGGCTTGGGCAGCCCTGTGAAAGCCGTGGCAATCTTGTCGGAGCGGACGTGCGCGTCTTTTTCGCTGCAGGCGTGCAGCTCGTGGTACTCGCCGTGCGGCGTTATCTTGATGCCAAGCCGCTCAGGCATTGGGCTTCACCTCTTTTTTCTTGGAGTAATACTTCAGCGGGTGCTTCACGCGCTCGCAGAGCGCGTCCTTGTTGCGGCAGAGGCCGTAGAAGACCATTTTTTCGCAACTCGGCGGGGAGTACTTCGTTCCGGAGCCGCGCTTGCCTAAAGAGTATTCTATATAGTACCGCGTCTTTTTTTCGTTGAAGTTGGGGGTGTTGCGGAACAGCTCTGTGACCTGCTCGACAGGCATGCCGACGTTGACCAAAAAGGTCGCTAGCACGAAGCGGGGCTGGTGCGCCATTGGCTGGCCGCTCTCCGCCTCCTGGATTAATAGCTTTATGCAGGGCGGGAAAATTCCTGCCTCGACCTTGCCGAACTCCTCGGTTATTTTGAACGCCTTGTCGCGGTTCGTCTCTTTTGCGACCTCCGCAGCGTAAGTGTCGAAGACTGTTGGCACGTCCATTGGCTGGTAGAGGTCTTTCTCGATTTGGTCGCGGAGCTTTTCGGGCAGGAGGTGCGCGATGGACTCGTTGTCGACTTGTACCTGGCCGTCCTTGAGCGGCGCGTTGACGAGCTTGTACTCTTCCTCGCGCGGGAGGTACTTGAGGTAGTCGGTGAAGGGTATCACGGCGTCGCTGATTGAGAAGCCGAAGTCCCTGGCGAGCGCGCCGAGGTTGGCTGGCGACTCGTGCAACAGGAATTTTTGGAATGCCCTGGCCTCGGCGCGGGCGTATCGGCTTATCAAGAACTTGTCGCGGGTCTTGCCCACGATGATTTTGGCGAGCGGGTACGAAAGGATTTCTGCTATCATGATGCGCTCGCTGCTCGTGTTTGTCTCGACAGTGGTGCGGCCGGTCTCTATTCCCTCGATGGCGCGCTGCTTCGCGCGGTCGAGGAGGCGGGGCTCGACGCTCGAGAAGTCGAAGTTTATCCACTTGGCCAGCCCCTTCGTGGCGCTGGAAAAAGGGTACTTTACCGAGAACTGCAGCTCTCCTCGCGTGAACACCAGCGGCTATTATGCGCGGCTTTCATTAAAAAGCATGGTGATAGGGGTTGCCGAGGCATTTTTATAGAATAGTTGGCTATTTAGCCGCGTGAGAAGAGGATTGACCCCAGTCGTGGCCATTGTTTTGATGATAGGCGTGGCTATTGTTGGCAGTGCCGCGGTCTACTTCTTCAGCGGCGGCCTCGCCACCAGCGAGCCTGAGGTAGACTCGCCGGTGCCGCTCACGATTGTGCCGCTCGGCAACGGCGACATCCTGGTGGCGAACCTCGGGCAGTTTGACTTCACTGACACGCTTTACTCCACAGACCCCGCCCTCACCGTGGACTGCCCCGCCATTCCTGCGGGGGAGCAGGGGGTGTGCAACGTTACGGGCTACACGAACCAGTCCACTTTCGTGCTCTACGGCCCGGGCTCGGCTTCCGTGGTGCTGGAGAGCGCCTCGGTGTTTGACCCCCGGGCCTGCGACGCGGACGACACGTGCGAATACGTCTGGACGAACGCCATGGGCGACGGCAAGTGGGAGGACGGCAGGAACTGGGGGAACGCCGACCGCCGCCTCTACCCACAGACCCAAAACCACATGGCAGTCTTCAACGGGACGAGCACATCCAACTGCACGACCAACGGCGGCCTGACGGTCGGGAAGATATACATCAAGAGCGGCTACACAGGAAAAATCACTCTCGGCGGAGACCTCGAGGCGGATGACTCGGGGATTTATGGCGGGCAGCTCTGGATTTACGGTGGCGAGTTCGACGCGAACGGCTATGGCCTGGACGTGGACCAGCGGACGATTATTATGGGTGGGGCGACGCTGATGTGCAGGAGCGGGAACCACAAGTTCGGCGCGCGGGACTATGTGAACTACACCCGCTTCTCGCTTTACGTAGACGGTGGGACTTTTGACGGTGGGACCGGGAACCACACTGTCGCGAACGCGCAGTTCAAGTTTGGGAACGTGAAGCTGACGAACGGCACGACGGAGTTCACGAGCAATACGTGGGGATATACACTTCGGTTCTGGGGCGGCACGTTTGACAACAACAACGGCACGATTAAGTTCACCAGGAACGGAATCCAGACCATGTACAACGTGTACAAGACGCCCATAAGCTTTTACAACATGGTGGTGGACACGGGCAGCGGGAACACTGTCCAATATTATCTTAGCTCCGGATTCCACCTCACGGTCGAGAACGACTTGACGATTGAGTCAGGCACGTTCAGCACAATGGAGACAGGCGGCGGCGTGGCCAGGGACCTGACAGTGAACGGGACGACTACGGTTTCAGGCACGTTGAGGACGCACGACTCCACAGTATCGCTTGGCAGCAACCCCGGCGGGGTAATCCAGAGCTATGCAGTCCAGGTCAAGAACGGGGGCTTGTTCGAGGCCGGGACCGGGAACCACACTTACGGCGCGCTTACTGTTTATTCCGGCGGCAGCTACACAATGACGAACGCCACGACAACAATCGACTCCAGCGTGCAGGGCGGCTTCTGCTTCAGGGTGGACGTCGGCAGGACTGGCTTTGACAACGCGGACGGGGCGATTCGGTTCGAGTCCAGCGGGTTCGGCTCGTTAATGGCGCTGGGGAACGCGAACGACAACCTGCACAACATGGTTGTTAATTATCCCGGCAAAACCCTCACGACGCACTGGCAGGGCAACCTGCGCGTGGACAACGACCTGACGGTTGAGGCCGGCGAGCTCGACAACGCGTATGCGGGAAATGACAAGGACATCACAGTCACGAACGACGTCGTAATCCAGAACACCGGGACAATAGATGGGAACGACGGGACGCACTCGTTTGGCTCGCTCGCACTCAACGCTGGCGGCACGTACGACGCGACGAGCGGGACGACAAGCATCTATGGGACCTGTAATTTCGACGGGACGTTCAACCACAACAATGGGACAGTAACCCTTAATTGGAAGGGGATAAACCTAAACCACTACTTCGCGAACAATACATTCTGGAACCTGAATGTGGCGGGCAATATCCAGCGCATGTACGAGGACTTAAACGTTGAAAACCAGTTGGTCGTAACTGGATTATTCACGTCAATCAGTACGCTTCGGACAGTAACGCTCGGGAATAGCCAGCAGTCCGGGAGCCTGAGTGGGACAAGCTCGAGGTTCCGGCACCGCTCTTCAACAATAATCCAGGCCGCAAGCCAGGCACACCCGGTACAGATTACTTCTGATGTCATGGACTGGAACTTCCGATATGGGGCACAAACAATAAAGCAATACCGGCTCGACAATGTGAATGTTGTCCCTGCCACTGTAACCGGTGGTGGGGCAGACATTATCGTGCTCGGGGACTGCAACTTCAGTGATTTGACTATTTCCGCGGGCGCCAACCTGACACACACTGCCGGGAAGATTGTGGTGAGCGGCAACTGGACGAACAACGGGAACTTCACCCACGGCAACGGGCTTGTTGAGTTCGACTCGAACGGGTACATCACTTCGGGAATCAGCGCGTTCAACAACGTCACCGTTTCGGCGGGCACGTCAATCACGCTGGACAACGCTACTGCTGACTATACTTACATTGCCGCGGGCGCCAACCTCACAATCGGTGCGGGCACGTGGTACCACTGCAACACGATTGCTGGGCCGGGCACGCTCAAGGTCAACGGCGCCAAGACCTGCTAAGTGCACCTGCAGTCCAGGACGCCCATTATTTCGTCGCAGCCCCAGGACGGGAAGCCGTCCTGCTCTTCGCAGTGCTGGACGCACGAGGCGCGGATTTTTATGAGGTCCTCGAGGGGGCTGTCGTAGTACTGCTCGCACGTCAAGTGGTACGTCTCCCACTTCGGGGCATGGGTTCTTGGCATGGTCGGCTCGGTCTCGGCCGGCAGCGGGACCTTCACAAGAGGGAGGTCACAGAACTGGGACTCGTTGCGGAGCGAGCCGCAGCCATCAGTGCACTGCCTCTCCTGCCGGCCAATCGACTCGTTGAGTTTGGCGCACGGCGCCCAGGAGGCACACTGCCACGCCGGCACGCACTCGGGCGCCGCGGCAGCCACGTAGCCAGCAAAGGGCAGGGCAGGCTGCTGCAGCAGCACGAGCACCGCCCCCAGAATCACAAGCATGACTATGCCGCTAACAACAGTGTCGAGAAGCGCCTTCATGTCCAAAATAAACGAAGAAGGGAGTTAAAAAGCTACTTCTTTTTCTGCTTCCTGGGCTTTGCCTTCTTTTTTTCTTTCGGCAGGTGCTCTGCCTTCCACACGCCCCAGACAATGCCGAGTACCGTGCATATGGTGATTATCGAAGTCGTGGCAGTCACTGCATTGCCCTGGGCCGTCGCCGTGAAGAAGAACGGGATTGAGTAAGTGCCAGAAGAGCCCGACAGGACGGCGAGCAAGAACATGGACATCACGAAGCCGATGGTCAGGCCCCAGAAGCCGTGCCACAGGATTGTGACTGCCTCGCGCGCGGTGCGGCTCTTCACGCGCTTCTTGTATTGCCTGCTGATTGAAGACTCAAAGTCGTCGACCAATTGGATGGCCGCGAAAATCAGCCCAACGGTGATTGGGGCTAGCCACGACGCGTGCACCACGCCCTTCGCCGACTTCTCTAGCTCAAAAGTGGCTTTCCACCCAACCTGCAGCTCGAAGCCGAGCACGGGGGCGAGTATCTGCAGCAGCAACAGCACAGCCGCCACCACGATGAAGCCCGTCATAAAGGCCTTGAACAAGTTCCACAATTTCTTTTTCATTTTAATGTCACCTTTGCGGTTGTAGAGCTCATGAAGCCCTCGCCGAACGAGCGGCCCATGCTCCCGAGCAGGCTGGCAAACGAAAACTCTTCCTCAAAAAAATACTTTTCTTCCGGCTCTCCCTCGATGCCGCCCAATGCAGCGGCGCGCCCCAGGGCAAAGTCCCGCGAGCCGATGTGGTCGATGAGGCCGTGCGAGAACGCCTGGCGGCCGGACAAAAGGCGGCCGTCCGCGATTGAATCGAACCCTGTGGGGTCGAGGCCCGGGCGGTTCGCCAATACATCGGAGCGGAACTGGGCGTGCGCGTCCTCGACAATCGTGAGAATCATTTCCCTTTCTTCGTCAGTGAGCTCTTCGAACGGGCTGCCCATGGCCTTGTAGTCGCCCGACGCCAGCAGGGTCACGTTCAGCCCAAGCTTTTCCAGCAAGCCCATGTAGTTGTGTATTTCACTGACCGCGCCAATGCTCCCGGTCAGCGAGTCCGCGTCCGCCACAATTTCGTCCGCGCCAGTGGCCACAAGGTACGCGCCCGAGGCGCCGACCTCATTGATGTATGCCACCACTGGCTTCTCTGTGTCGCGTACCACGCGCATCAGTTCTTTTGACGCCACGATTGAGCCGCCGCCAGAGTTTATGTCCAGGAGTATTACCGAGACCTCGGGGTCGGCGTCCGCCTCCCTCACAAAGTCAATTGTCTTGCGCACCCCCGAAGAAAAGTATACATAGTTGTCCTCGCCGTCAATGGCCAGCTCGCCCTTGACATCGACCACGCCGACTTTTGTGTAGAGCGGGAAAGAGGGGAGGAGCAGGGCGAGCAGCACGAGGAACAGCACTGTCACCACTGCCAGGACTGCCAATAGCTGGAGAGTGGTGTGCTTCTTCCTCATGGCCATATGCTGGGAAGAAGGGGCTACTAGAATAAAAGGGTTATCTCCCGTTCGCGCGGATTGCAGCCTGTGCAGCGGCCAAACGGGCAATCGGCACGCGGTACGGGGAGCAGCTCACGTACGCCAGTCCCGCGTCGTGGCAGAAGCCAACGGACTCCGGCTCGCCGCCGTGCTCGCCGCAG